>MWTC01000012.1 GCA_002066995.1 Sphingobacteriales bacterium UTBCD1 | reverse complement strand
CCTCCAAACTCCGATCAGTAGAATTGCTCGGAGAATATTTTGGTATAAAGCACCGAAGACAGAACTATTACCAGTCAGCGCCGCAATGGCTTGCCTTAAAATCAAAAGCAGAAGGCATAGCCTTAAAATTTGCAGAGAAACATTATGCTTTCAATTTTGATTTATTGTTTTACGATGTGACTACTTTATACTTTGAAGCCTTTGAAGAGGATGAACTACGTAAAAATGGCTTTTCCAAAGACAACAAATCGCAGCAACCCCAGATTCTGGTGGCACTAATGATTACCAAAGAAGGATTTCCGATAGCCTACGAGGTATTTTCGGGTAATACCTTCGAAGGACATACCATTATACCGGCGGTCAAAAATTTCATTAATAAAAACAATATAAGAACTTTCACCGTAGTTGCTGATGCAGCTATGATCAGTGCAGAAAATATTCAGGCTTTAAAGGGAAACGGTATTCGCTACATTGTTGGAGCCAGGTTAGGAAACCTGCCGAATGAACTTTTGGAAACAATTGATAAAAATATCAGTCGTGAAGATGGCAAGAGCATCAGAATAAAAACAGATAATGGTTACCTGGTTTGCAACTACTCTTCCGCCCGGTATCGCAAAGACAAATACGAGATGGAAAATCAGATAGCAAAAGCAAAATTTATTATCGGTCATCCATCCAAAAACAAGAAACTGAAATTTACTAAATCAACAGGTCAGCAAATAGAACTCAACGAAAAGCTCATCAACAAAACCGTAAGCTTGCTCGGTATCAAAGGCTATTATACTAATCTGGAAGAAAGGGAAGCAGACAATAAAACTATCATTGAACGATATCATGAACTCTATAAGATTGAGCAAGCCTTCAGGATATCAAAAAATGATTTACAAACCAGACCGATATTTCATTATAAAGAAGAACCGATAAAGCTACACCTATTGATTTGCTTTATAGCTCTGGTAATATCAAAACATATAGAACTCAAAACCGGAATTTCCATCAAAAAGTTTATTCACGAATGTAAAAGGATAACTGATGCCCGTCTGAAAAATAAAATTAGCGGTAAAGAAATCAGGATAAGAACGGGCATAACTCCACATGTCTCAGAAATCCTAAGCAAATTTGGCCTGCTGACCTAATTTGGACAAGTCAGGAGATATGATGATAAGGGATTTGATCAGGCAAATAAAATTATGAAATTACCTGGACGGCCTATTCAGTAATTGCAACAAATTTTATCTATGAGCTATAATCTTAATAATTCCTTTCTTATTTCACCCTGCTCTTCAACTCACTGATCGGCATTGAGATCATCCGGCCAATAGGCTTTTTGCTACGGTAGGTTATCACTTTCAGCTGTGTGGCAAATTTGGGCACCGATAACGGTTGATTATATTTCGGATAAAACCTGTCGGGATAAGAGTTGTCAAAACTATAATAAGTATCCAGGCCATTTACTTCGTTTTTCAGTTCAATTTTCAATTCGCCGTCACTCGATTTGGATACAATAAAATCAGGATCGTACATGCTGGGAGCATATTTCACTTCTTCGATGTCAAATCTTTCAAATTGCGCTTCGGTCCTTCTTACAAAGTCATCCCAGTTCTTGTTTTCTACCGGTGACCAGGTATCTTCTGCAATGGCAAATGCCCTTGGCCATGTCATATATTGCGCCTGGCGGAAAGTGAAAACCTGCTCGGTCCATAAATTTCCCTGTGCACCCAATACAAATTTTTGTTCTTCCCCGGTTAATGAGGAAGGCATCGGGTTGAAGCTATACGCTTTACTAAGTCTTAATGAAGCATATACATGCGGTTCCATTATTCTATCGCTTTGCATATAATCGAGATAGGCATATTCTGTTGGGCTCATTACTACATAGTGTCCCGATTTAGCAGCAACTTCGCCTCCGCTGATATTGGCTGTAGCCCCGGCGCCAACGACACCGTCGTGTGCACCACGCCAGCTCATCACGGCAGCCGTAGGCCCTATTCCTCCTTCGAGTATTTCATCCCAACCCATAAATTTTTTTCCTTTAGACTCAACAATCTTTTCCAGTTTCTTTTCAAAATAACCCTGTACTTCTTCATACGTTTTTAAATTTTCCTTTTGCATCAGCGCCGTGATAGCTTCGCTGCTTTTCCAGAATGTTTTAAAAGTTTCGTCTCCACCTACGTGTATATATTCGAAAGGAAACAGCGCAGCGATCTCGGTCATTACTTTATCCAGGAAGTCATATACTTTTTCATTGGAAGGGCAGAGGTTGTCATCATAGATAGCGGTATGAGTACTCCAGTCTTTAATAGATTCACCGGATGAAACTCCTATGTTTTTCACTCCATCAGAACAGGAAAGTTCAGGATAGGCGGCGATTGCAGCAAGGCTGTGGCCGGGTACATCCACTTCGGGCATGATATTTACAAATCTATCTTTAGCGTATTGAACCAGTTCTTTAATATCCTCGTGGGTGTAAAATCCGCCATAATCACGGGGCTCATCAGGCGTAGGCGGAGGAAATGTTCCAAACTGCCCGACCCTGTACGCTCTCCACGCACCGATCTGCGTCAGTTTGGGAAGGCTTTTTATTTCAATACGCCATCCTTCATCATCTGTCAGGTGCAGGTGCAGGAGATTGAATTTATATTTTGCCATCTGATCTATATAGGCTTTCACTTCCTGTTTGGTAAAAAAGTGGCGGGAAACATCAAACATCAATCCCCTCCATCCAAAACGTGGGTAATCAGTAATCTCAACGCAGGGAGTTTTCCAGGTTACTCCGCTGATTTTTTCGCCGCTTTCAATTTCTTTGGGAAACAGTTGCATCAGCGTCTGCACTCCGTAAAAGATCCCAGCCGGCTTGTTTGCTTTTATGATGATATTTTTAGGAGTTACCGACAGCCGGTAACCTTCATTGCCCAATGATGCATCGGCTGTTTTGTTCAGTTCCAGTTTTATAAGGGCAGCAGGGGCATTGGCCGAAACCGATACTTTTTTTCCTGTTGGCACTGATAGTCTTTTTTCAAGGTATGTAACTGTTTGTTTTAATTCTGTTATCCCGGCAGCATGTATGGTTATGTTTTGAGGAAGTGAAAAGAAGCCGGATTTTTGTTCCACTTTCACCGGTTGGGGAATGATGGCGATCTCTGACTTATTTTGACCCCATGTAATTGTGCTGATGAAAATTCCAAAGATGAATACGATTGCTCTGTTCATGTTTCTGGTATTAAAAAGTTGAAATAATGAACAGGAAAGATAGGCAGAAAAATTATTGTAAAACGATAAGGGAAGTGAGTTGTTTTAAAAAGATAACGGTATTACGAAATATTCCTCCTGAAAGCTACTGATATGGAATTCTCCGCGGTCTGGTCGTCAGGCTCAGCCGGTGATATCTGATTCAACGAATTTATTTCTACTCTCCACCCATGTCTCGTTGCCGCTACACAAGCCCCCGGACGAAGACACGGACATAACAAAACTTTTTCATAAACAAAAAAGTTTAGTGAAACCGCTTTCACTAAACTTTCTCCAAAATCAATACTGCTAAACATTACAGCAGATTTTACCAACTATGTTTCAGTATTATACCTTAAAATCCTGCAGGAGAAACCAATGTGGAGTGCCATTATTTTTTTTGATATACTCTTATGTAATCCACTTCCATTGTTGCCGGAAATGCAGAATCATCAATACCCCGGGCCCCTCCCCAGTTGCCGCCGACCGCCAGGTTCAGAATGATAAAAAAGGGTTGATCGAATGGCCATTCTTTCACCGTACGATGTTCATTCGTTACCGTGTAATAAATTTTCCCGTCCAGTATAAAATCAATCTTGTCAGTTGACCAATCCACAGCATAAGTGTGAAATTCGGAATAAGGATTCTGGATAAATACACCTTTGGTTTTTTGAGTCCCTTTTACATGATTGTATGTCTCGGAATGCAGGGAACCAAAAATGCTGTCTTTCATAAAACCGACGTGTTCCATTATGTCAATTTCACCGCATAAGGGCCAGCCTGCAGAACCGATATTTTTTCCCAGCATCCAGAATGCGGGCCAGGTGCCTTTACCTGGCGGTAATTTTATTCTTGCTTCAATTTTGCCATATTTCCATTCCCTGATGTTCTTTGTAGTCAACCTTGCTGAAGAATAATTCTTTCCGGAAATGTTTTCTTTGATGGCAGTGATCTTCAGCACACCATCTTTGACCCGTGCATTATTGATGTTTTTGAATGTGTACCATTCTGCTTCATTGTTGCCCCAGCCGGAAGAGTTTCCCGAAGTATCAAAAGCCCAATGATCCGGAGAAGGCAGGCCGGAATAATTGAATTCGTCGCTCCATACCAGTTTCCATCCTGAGGATTGTGTATGTGAACATCCTGAATAAAATGAAATGAACAGAATCATCAAAAGGTGCTTCATTTGAATTATAAATTTATTGGCAGGTCTGGGCCTTTTAAAATTAAGAGTTCATCCCCGGCCTATTTTAAAAGGATCAATAAAACCGGAGATGAACCGGAAGATACTGACTGGTTGCCTTATTATCCTTTATTATTGCAACCACCAGGGTACTTTATCAATTCCATCAAAGCCTCCGTATTGATCCTGAATAGCCTTATTATAGTTAACGGGGTTAGTCGTTAATTCGGATGGCGGATACTTCCAGCGTTTCGGGTACACTGCCGGATTTTCAGGATTCATGCTGGTTGACGGATCCAGCGGAAATTGAGGATAACCTGTACGGAGAAATGTTTTATAACTGAAAAGCGCATTACCCTGAAAGTAATCCAGGAGCCAGCGTTGTGTTACGATTTGTTTTATCCTGTCCTGCGTGGTACCTGCGGTATTGTACGCAGCGGCTCCGGTAAAGTAATTGTCAATATAATTCTGGGTAATGGGCATCCCGTGCAAATAATCCGGCGGAGCTGAAGATAGATTCATATAATAGTTCAGGATCGCTTTAACCCCGTTTTCATAATAGGTTTGTGCGCTGCCGGGCAGCCAGCCTTCTTCAATTGCTTCTGCAATAATGAAACATTGTTCTGAATATGTAAAAATAAGCATCGGGTCCCCGTCTCTGAAAGCTACATAGCGTTTGTTGATCAGTGAATATATTCCTGATTGCCTGTTTAACGCTAACTGTGTTGCTGATAATTGAGTGGGAGCCCCGGCATAGGCATTATAATCATTCTCAGATAGTCCTCCTGTGATTTGAGCAGGTGCGGGTTCTGCAAAATAAAATAACCTGCGGTCCTGGGTTTGCTTTAAAAAATTTACTACCAGGTCTGACGGAGCGATAAGAATTCTCTGGCTTTCCCCGTTATAAAAAGGATGGGAGGCGTTCGAATTGGTGGAGTACACAAGTTGAAAATTATCATCTTCCGTCAATAAATTTCCGGCTGAAACTATCGCAGCAAATCTTGCCTTCTGATCGTTGGTTATTTTTTTACCAAATACCTGGAGTACTTTAAGCTGCATTGCATTACAGAGATGGCGCCATTTTACCGGATCGCCGTTGTACATAATATCGCCGCTGAAAAGGCGGCCGTTTGCAAATTCCTGCTCTGCCGACTGCAGGTCAGCGAGGATTTCATTAAGAACATCCTGTTGCTTATCGTATTTGGGTGTGAAGTTTCCATTCTCAGCTCCGCCTGCCTGGGAGTAAGGGATATCCCCCATATCCAGTGTCATTTGAAATCCGTACCAGGCTTTCATAAACAGGGCAATACCTTTGTATGAACTTGAATCCACCTGCCCTGAAGATAGTTCTACCATTCTTTTTAAATCAGTAAGATTGATCATGGCATCAAAAGAACCATAAGGCCAGTAAGAGTAGTAGTATTGATAAGGATTGGGATTCGTTGCTAATATTACCGTGTGTTTGGCAAATAAATTGCCGGTTGAAAAATCATTGGGATTAGGGTTCCAGAACCTGAAAGACCCCACTTCAATTTGTTGTAATAGCAAATCCGGCGTAACGGTAGAAGGAACATTTGGATCAGTGTTTATCGTACCAAATTTACTGCAGGAAATCAGGAAGGGTAAGATAAAAGCAGTAAGTAATATTTTTAGTGTCTTTTTCATTATCGTAGTTTTAAAATGAAAGATTGATTTTACATCCGATATATCTTACTGACGGAGCAGCAAAATCCTCGGTACCACCATCAGGGTCGGAATATTTGAAATCTTTTGCTTTTAAAAATACATTTTGACCTATTAAACTAACCGAAGCGGCTTTTGAAACCCTATGCAGGTATCGGGAAGGTATGTTATAAGAGATTGAGATCTCGCGGAGTTTAAAAAATGTTTTTGAATATGTGTCTGCTTTACTTCCATTGCCACCCCAGGCACTGCTGCTGTGCAGGTCCAATATGTATTGTTCGTAGCTTGTCTTTACATCATTCGGGGCAAATACCCTGGTATCACTGGTGATATTGCCATAGGCATCGTAGGTTACACTTCCTGAAATTACTTTTACACCTTTTCCAAGAAAATGCGGAGTAGAAGGATCAGCAACGTCTTCGGCTCTTTCGGGTGTAAGAGAATTGGGATGATTCCCTGATTGCCATAAATAACTTTCCGTTCTTGTATTCATTATTCCGCCTGCTACACCATCAAAGGATGCATAAAAGGTAAAATTCCTGTACCTTAAATTCAGGGTAGTGCCCCAAATCCAGTTAGGATCGGTATAACCGAACACAGATTGATAGTCACTGTACACAAGCCTTCCGTTATTAAATATCATTTGTCCGTCAGGGCTGCGTAAATAATCATTGCTCGCAAGTACGTCAACCCTGTTTCCTTTCTTAATCCATGGAAGCTTTGAGGAATAAACTGAATCCAGCTCAGTATAAACCCTCTTGTAGGTTGACCAGTTTACTGCAATGTCCAATTGTAAGTCCCTTTGTTTTACCGGTGTGGCATCCAATACAACTTCCCATCCACGCCGGTGGGTCACTTCTTTAGTATTGGTAAAAACACCGGAATATCCTGAGGCAGGAGAAATCGGGCCGGTGATGATACCATCATACATTTGTTTATCATAATAAGCCACGTCAAGCATCACTCTGTTTTTTAAAGCCATGCTTTGAAGACCTATTTCAGAAGTATTTGATCCTGCCGGTGTAAGCCCCGATGGATATAAACTGGACGGAGCGCTGGCGCCGGTCAATGTATTCCAAAATTGAGGATTGATTGAATAGGCACTGTTAATGGCATAAACAGCAGGTATGTCTTTGGCAACGGCATAACTGCTTCTTATTTTTAAAAGATCGAGCCAGTTCCTGGTTTCAGGTAATAATTCGGAGATAACGAAACTTCCCGAAACAGAAGGATAAAAATAAGATTGTTGTTTTACCGGTAATGTGGAACTCCAGTCATTACGGCCGGTAGCTTCTACATAAACAAGCTTTTTCCATGAAACAGCCAGGCGTCCGTAAATAGAATTTATTTGCTGACGGGACAGACTTTGGCTGATTGATGGAGGATTGACCGAAGCATTCAGGGAAAAATATCCGGGAATGGATATCCCACCGTTTGTAGCTCCATATAAAATATCGTCTCTTTTAAAATTGATTGTTCCGCCTGCCAAATAATCGAAATTAAATTTTTTATAAGTCCTGTTTCCGGTAAGTAAAAAATCAGAATTGATACTATACCCTGAAGATTGACCTATAACGTATGCTCCATCTATTGTTCCGTTCCACGTCCAGGGGTTTCCCGGAACGGGGGTATTACCTGTTGAATTATAAGAACCTTTAGATACTCTTAATTGCCCCACTTCATTATAGAAATCAACACCTGAACGCAGTGTGGCATTCAGCCAATCTGAGATTCTGTAATTCATTGTCATGTCTGAATTAAAAATATCCCGGTTGATCTGGTTGGTCTTTTCGTACACATCAAAATATGGATTGTTATCCCACTGGCCCGTATAGGAGCCGTCGGGCTGTAATCCATAAATGGTGTTTTGCTGTATGCCTTTTGTTATCCAGTAATTATTCTTGTAATCAAGGATATTGTAATCGGCGCTGGACCAGATCAGCAATGAGTACATTGGCCCGTAAGCCGTATAAGCGTTAGAGCCTATGTTTGGTGATGTCTTTTTTGAATAAGAAAAATTTGTACTGAATTTAAACCTGTCTTTATTAACATCTACGCCGAATGAATAGGTATATTTATTCAGTAGGTTGTTGGGATATTGTCCTTTATTCTGAATCCAGTTCAGAGAACTTCTGAGCGATACGTCTCCTTTTGTGTAGCCAACGCTTAAGTTGTTATTGGAAACAAAGCCTTGTTCCAGGAAATTTTTGAAATTATTTTTACCTACAGGCAAATAGGGTTTTGATACGAACTCCTTTTTAAAAGGATCCCATTGAACTTCTGCTTTACCATCCATTGCAGTGCCCCATGTTTCATCGGAATTTATATCATAAGTATTGTTATCGCCCCGGCCATACAGCGCCTGTTTTTTGGGTATAGCCAGGAATCCTGAAGTAAACATCGTATTAGTTGTGAAATCAACAGACAGTCCGGCTTTGTTATCACTCGATCTTTTTGTAGTTATCATGATAGCTCCGTTTGCTCCCCGGTAACCATATAATACCGATGCGGTAGCTCCCTTCAGCACACTGATTGATTCAACGTCTGCTGCAGAAATGTCACTGATTGTTTTATTGGCATAAGGAACTCCGTCAATAACAATTAGTGGCGTTTCCCCACGAATGGTAATGTCGGGCTGTGCAGCAAAATTGGGAGAGTTTTGTACCAATAGCCCGGCTACTTTACCTGTAAGTGCAGTACCTAATTCAACGCCTTCGACTTTTTGCAGATTTTCTCCTGAGATTTTTTGTACAGAATATCCAAGTGCTTTCTCCGAACGTTTGATACCAAACGCAGTTACGACAACATTTTGTAATTCCCCGATTTTTCTTTTTAATACAACCGGTGAAGCGGCGCTTATTTTTGAAACCTCAATTTCCACAGACTCATACTCCGCACCGGAAAACACCAATATAGCATCATCATTCTCTACTTTAATGGTAAAAACTCCATTTTCGTTGGAGGTTACAGCTGCTTTTTTCCCTTTTTCAGAAACCGTAACTCCCTGTACCGGTATTCCCTGTTCGTCAATAACACGCCCGGTTACTGTTTTGTCGGAAACAGAATGTTCTTCTGCAGCAATTATTTTTGGAGGCGCAGCCATTGCAGGGAAAAGAACGATCTTATCCTCAATGACCGCATACCCGATAGAATGAGGCGCTAATATTTCATCCAGGAAATCTGCAATTGATTTATTGCTGGCACTAAAACTGAGCAGCCTGCCGGCATCAATTGCACTTGAGCTGTAAGAAAAATGAACACCGGTTTGTTTTTGTATTTCAGTGATTACTTTTTTTAATTGTCTGTTTTCAACAGATAAAGTAAAAGTTTTTTGAAGTACACTTTGACTGTTTGCTTCATTTGCGTAGAGGGAGGTTGCAAATACAATAGTTATGGCTATTTGTACAATGGTTATTCTCACGGCAATTAGTATAGAAGCAACCAATAGTTGCTTATTTTTCATATATTTAAACAGTTTTTGTTTAACTAATAGAGTTTACAACGAAAACAAAAAGCGTAATGCTTTGGAGAGCTGGTTTGTGCGCCAACACATCCGGCTCTTTTTTTAAAATGTATTTATGTGGGATTTCTTTTTTTCATACAGCATGTATTTTGGTTGTCCTGTTTTTTATTCACATCCGCGGCCTTTCATCAATATCCTCGTTCCGTTAATTTCATAGGATGACTGTGTAGCCAGGCAAAGTATTTTTAACTTGGTAAACAGGTCTTCACCGGATAGATCGCCGGTGAACAAACAGTTTTCCAGGTTCGGGTTTTCTGGTATGATTTCAACCCCATAAGTATTTTCTAACTGGTTAAAAATATGCTCCAGTTTTTCCTGGTCATAATTAAATCCCGGTAATGGAGTTCCGGCAAGAGAATCCCGGAAATTTTTCTCATTGACTATCGGCTGCGGCTTTTCTACTAATGTTGTTACGAAAAGCCGTTTTTCAGTTTCGTAAATTGCTTTTTGATTGGGAGAAATAATAACAACGCTTTCCAATCTTCTGTTCATGCCGGTGTTGATATTTTCTGAAACCTGCACCCTGCCCGTTCTTACTGAAACTTCTTCGTTGCCTGCCAATGTATGAGTATCTATAAAAAAACTTGTTCCCAGCACTTTTGTTACAATATGGGTGCTATGAACCAGGAAAGGCTTTTGGGGATTGTGCGTTACTTCAAAAAAAGCTTTACCCTCCAGGTACACATCCCTTGTTGTGTCTGAAAACTCCGGAGGATAATAAAAGGTACTATTGGATTCCAGTGAAACCCGGCTTCCATCACTGAGAAGGATCAGTTGCGTGGTATCGGTGACATTGCGAATAGTGTAAGAATGGACGGGTGCCATCCGGGCAACTGTATTTTTTTCGTTTCTGTTCATCAGGAAATAAGAAGTGAATCCAATGATCAGGACAGAGGCCGCAGCCACCCATCGCCATATCCGGAAAGGTTTTTTGATCGGGATAATTTCAGAAGTTTTTTTCTCAGCCGAAAGAATGTTACGGATTATTTCCTGTGAAATATGGGGAGGAAGATTTGCTTTAGGGCCGTTAAAACCATTCTTGAGATCCTGTTCAACCTGCTCCTTTAAAATGTTGTCATGCTGCCGGGTTGTTATCAGCGCAAACAGTTCGTCCTGTTCCGCGGCAGAAATAGTTCCTTCCCGGTATAAGTGTAAGAGATAATAAAAGCGGTTTACCCTGTCCATGCTTGCAGTAACAGCCAATTTTCGGGCTCTTTAAATTGAATACAACTGAAGCAAGCTTATGGAGTACATTCTAAAAAAAAATTATTAAAAGAGAAGCCAGTACCGGTAAAAACTCAATACCATTCTGATGAAGAAAATCCCTGATGTGGTTTAAAGCTCTTGAAATATGCGTTTTAACTGTAAGTGGGGAAATAGACAGCTGCTCCGCAATTTGTATATAGGTGCGTTTTTCATTACGGGCCAGGTTGAAAACTTTTTGCTGCTGCTCCGGCAGAGATGCAATAGCCTTATGCAATAATATATTGTATTCAGATGTTTCAGCCTTATCGGATGCCGGGCATATTGAAGTTGCAGAAAGATGTCCAATCTGGTCCAGCGCTTTCCATTCGTTAGCAATCTTTTTTAACCTGTTCAGGATATTGTTCCTGGCTACAGTATATAGCCAGGCTTCAATTGGCCTGTCCGGGTTGAGATTCTTTCGTTCAAACCAAAGTTTTAAAAAAACATCCTGCACCACTTCCTGTCCTGAATGCGGGGATTTTAAGTAACGGACTGCAGTCTGATAAATGCGATTTCTGTACCGGTCATAAATTAACTGGAAGGCATATTCACTGTCTTCTGCCAGCAGGGAGAGAAGTTTATATTCTTCGTAAATGACTTCGTTATAATGCAAGCAGTTAAATTTTCAGAATTAAAGATAGGGAAAAAATTTACCGGCAATTCTATTTTCATAGTCATAACGGGGACCTGCCCGATTGATAGAAGCATTGAATAAGTTGGCAACTAATGTTACACTAATACCTGATTATTCTTTTTTTCTTTGCACTCTTTTAAAAGAATAAAAGATAAGAATGAAGTATGTTATAATCGGTGCTGTGGCAGGAGGGGCCAGTGCAGCAGCCAGGCTAAGAAGAATAAATGAACAGGCAGAAATAGTCCTTTTTGAAAAAGGAGAATATATTTCCTATGCTAACTGCGGGCTCCCTTATTATATAGGAAATGTGATCAAAGACAGAAACAGGTTGTTTGTACAAACTGCCGCTGCATTTAAACAGCGTTTTAATATTGATGTTCGTGTATCAACTGAAGTAACTGCCATTGATCCTGATAAAAAAAAGGTAACTGCAATAAATTTAATTACCGGGGAAAAATATCAGGAAAGCTATGATAAACTGTTACTATCTCCGGGTGCAGAGCCTGTCCGCCCGGATTTACCCGGAATTAACCTGCCCGGCATCTTCACCATTAGAAATGTTAGGGACACTGATTTCATAAAAAGTTATATTACTGAAAATGGATCGGGAAAAGCTGTTGTCATCGGCGCCGGTTTTATTGGATTGGAAATGGCTGAAAACCTGCACAGGTCAGGAATGCAGGTGAGTATAATAGAAATGGGCAACCAGATATTGGCTCCGGTAGATTTCCCTGTTGCAGCTATTGTACAACAACATATACGCAGTAAAGGGGTAGATCTGAGATTATGCAGTACAGTTACCGGCTTTCGACAAAACGGGAGAGGCCTTACCGTTCTGTTGAAAGGTGGAAGCGCCATTGATGCGGACATAGTCATTCTTTCTATTGGCGTTCGGCCTGATACCCGCCTTGCGGCAATGGCCGGTATAAAACTTGGGCCCGCAAAAGGTATATGGGTAAATGATTTCCTGCAAACCTCCGATCCTGATATTTATGCAGTTGGGGATGCAATTGAATTTATAAATCCCGTTACCGGCCGGTCATTGAATACATATCTTGCAGGACCTGCTAATAAACAGGGGCGTATCTGTGCTGATAATATTGTATTCGGCAACAAGAAAAAATATAAAGGGGCCATCAATACGGCAATTGTAAAAGTATTTGATTTGTCTGTGGCTACGGCCGGTACACCTTCCAGGCAGCTGACACAGGCAAACATGAAACATATTGTTTCCACTATTTACAGCAAATCACACGCAGGCTATTACCCCGGGGCACACACGATGGCCTTACAAATTGCTTTCTCGGCTGAAGATGGCCGGTTATATAATGCACAAATTGTGGGCTATGATGGCGTTGATAAACGAATAGATGTAATGTCATCTGTTATTCAAAGAGAAAGTACAGTTTACGAACTTACCGAATTTGAACATGCTTATGCGCCGCCTTATTCTTCCGCCAAGGATCCTGTGAATATGGCAGGCTTCGTCGCAGAAAATATTTTACAGGGTAAGATGAAAGTTTTTTACTGGAATGACATCGGTCAGCTCCCCGGTAACAGTTTATTGCTGGATGTAAGAACAGAACGGGAATTCAGAGAAGGATCAATTGATGGTGCCGTCAATATCCCATTGGATGACTTGAGGGAACGATTAACTGAACTGTCCGGTTACAAAGCTATTTATATCTATTGCCAGCAGGGCTTACGTGGATATTTGGCTTATCGCATTCTCATGCAAAATGGTTTTACCGGCCTGTATAATCTTTCCGGCGGATATGCGTTGTGGGAAAAGTGTCAGAGGGAAAAGGATATAAGCATGCAACAGGTATCAGCAATTGCCTGATTATAGTTTGGTAATAAAATATAGCTTAATACCCCGGAGGTATGAAGGTGGATTCAGGTACTTCAAAACTGATTGTGTCACCTATCTTCTTTATTTTTTCTTTTCTTGCAGGATAAAAAATGAAAACGGAACCGGGTAATGACCTTTTCTTTAGAAACCGGTTGCTCTGTTGATAAAACATCAATTGATACTGTTAACATTAAAATAATGCTGTCGTAACATTCACGTAATAATGGTGACTTTGTTTTGCATAAAAAGATATGAAGAACAGATCCCGGACCAAAACGAAGCATTTTATCACCTGGCTTGCCGTGATGCTGGCATTTGTCGTCCATCCTGCCAGCGCTCAGTACTTATGGAATTCAGATTCTGCGTTTAAGGCCAATAGTCCTAATTCAGGAAGGCTTTGGGGTTATATGTTCGGGGACTATTATTATAAATCACATGCTGATGCATTGGGCCGGGGAGGCTCCAATCAATACAGCGGCATTCCACAAAACCGCAATGCATTTCAGATACGCCGTATTTATCTTGGCTATGATTATAATATATCAAAAAGATTTGCAGCAGAACTGTTACTGGCATCAGAAGATAATTTCCCGGGATTTAACCCGCCCTCTTCCCCTGCGACAGGAGGAGACCAGCTGCTGAATAATAAATTAAGTTTTTATATCAAACTGGCGAATATCCGGTGGAAGAAGATCTGGAAAGGAACTGATTTTGTATTCGGACAGGTTGCAACGCCTGTATTTCCGCTTTTGTCAGAAAAAATCTGGAATTACCGGTCTGTTGAAAAAACTATTTCGGATATCAGGCGCACGCCTGCTTATGACCTGGGTGTTTCCTTGCAGGGAGTATTGGATCCTGCTACCAAAAATTATGGCTATGATATAATGGTTGGCAATGGAACAGGTGCAAGGCCTGCCGCCACCGGTTTTAAGTGGATATACGGAGATGTGTATGCTTATTTTTTTGATAAAAAATTTGTTGTTGATCTGTACGCCGATTATTTCCGGACAAACCGGTCAACTCATCATAAGCAGGATCGTTCCCGCCGGATGCTGAAAGGCAATATTGCTTATAACAGTGCTGCTACCGGTAAAGGGGGTATGAATCCCGGCAGAGGATATACAGTAGGTGCAGAGTTTTTTGTAAACACTCTGAAAAATGACCTGTTCGCTACTAAAATAGCCGGCGGGGTAGATACCATAAACAATTCTGCTACCTGTATTTCTTTATACGTTCATGGAGATATTATTAAATACAAGTTGAGATTTTTTGCCCGGTTTGATTCGTACAACCCGATGAATAAAATCAATAATGATATTTATAAGGAGTATGCAGGCAATACGGCAAACTACAATGACAATTCTTACCTGCTCACATATAATAACAATGGAACACCGGTATCGGCCCTGGCAACCGGGGATCAGACTTACCGGCAAACTTTCATTACGGCCGGGCTGGATTGGACTCCTGACAAAAGTGTACATATCATGCCTAATATCTGGTATGTTCATTATGCGTCGCAATTGAAAAGTGCCGGGGCGCCTGCTTCGGGCGATCATGATACGGTGTATCGAATTACTTTTTTTTATGTGTTCGGGAAATGATATAATGATAGTATAAGAGCTATTTAAACATTTTAATTAATAAATCATGACAGCAAAGAAATTTATAATTGGATTTATTGTAGCATTAACGGCTGCCGCAGTTGTAAATATTGCTCCGGGGTGTAATGGAAATACAAAAGGAAAAAGTAATGCTGATTCTACTTCTGCATCCGGGAAAGATGATAATACCATACTGGGAGCCGGAAGCACATTTGTATATCCTTTATTTTCCAGGCAATTTTCGGAATACAATAAACTAACCGGCTTAAAAGTAAATTATCAGTCCATTGGTTCCGGAGGAGGGATTTTACAACTTATTAATAAAACGGTTGACTTTGGTGATTCGGACTCTCCGTTAAATGAGGATCAATCCAAAAAAATTGGAGCACCTGTATTGCACATTCCAATGTGTGCAGGAGCTGTTGTTATCAGTTATAACTTGCCGGGTATAAGCGATACCTTACTTCTGACGCCTGAAGTTATTGCAGGTATTTACTTAGGAAAAATTAAAAAATGGAGTGACCCACAAATCGCTGCTATTAATAAGGGAGTAAAATTACCTGACTTTCCTGTTTTAGTAATTCATCGTGCAGATGGTAGTGGCACCACTGGAATTTTTACGAACTATCTTTCAAAGATTAATTCTGAATGGAAAAATAAAGTTGGTGAAGGAACTGCTGTTAACTGGCCTGTAGGATTGGGTGGTAAAGGGAATGAAGGCGTTTCAGCAGCAATCAAACAAACCCCCGGCGGAATCGGATATATAGAATTAGCATACGCAATTCAAAATAAAATGATATATGCAAAAGTTGAAAACAAAATGGGAAAATTTATTGCACCGGCTATAACATCTACAAGCGCAGCTGCAGAAATACAGCTCCCTGAAGATTCAAAAATCTTTATTACTGATACCAATGCTATTGATGGATATCCCATAGCAGGGTTTACATGGGCTTTGATTTACCAGGAACAAAATTATAACAGGCGTTCCTTTCAAAAAGCGCAAAATGTTTTAAAACTTCTTTGGTGGAACATACATGACGGTCAACAATATTGTGCAGGATTAAATTATGCGCCATTATCCCCCGCAGCAATAAAAGTGGCTGAAAAAATATTACTGTCAGCAACCTATGATGGTAAACAAATCTTAAAACAGTATTGATGAATAAATATGATATTGAAGGGAACAGGAAGATGAGCGTATTCATTTATCGGCAATATTTGCCAGTTCAGGATTTATTTAAATGTTAAGTCCTATGGAAACCGGAGTAAAGAAAATTAAAAAAGCAAAACTCCCCAACCGTCAGATACGGATGGAAGTTGTTTTCCGGCATTCATTGATAAGTGCAGGGCTTGTCGTTGTGATTCTGGTCCTGGGAATAATGCTGTCATTAATATGGTATTCGATACCTTCTATGAAAGCATTAGGATTTACATTTATCTGGGGTAAAACATGGGATCCTGTCAGGGATATTTATGGAGCTTATCCTTTTTTGCTTGGAACACTTTTAACGTCATTTCTTGCCCTTTTAATTTCCATACCGTTTTCTTTTGCCATAGCATTTTACCTGGGAGAATATAAGCCAAGGAGCTGGTTGTCCGGATTTTTAAAGAACACAGTGGAGTTGATTGCAGCAGTGCCTTCGGTCATATATGGTTTTTGGGGATTGATTGTATTGGTTCCGATTGTTCAGAAAATTGAAATGAAAACGGGGATTCTGCCATATGGTACTGGTATTTTCACTGCTTCACTTATCCTTGCGATTATGATTATTCCTTTCGCTGCATCTTTAGGAAAGGAAATGATACGCCTGGTTCCGGCATCATTAAAAGAAGGAGCATATTCATTAGGAGCAACAAGGTATGAGGTGATCCTGAACGTAATATGGCCTTATTCAAAACCAGGATTGTTCGCAGGAGTTTTATTATCACTTGGTAGAGCATTGGGAGAAACAATGGCCGTTACCATGGTGATTGGTAATACCAGCATGGTGCCTAAAAATATTTTTTCACCCGGAAATACTATGGCAAGTGTTATTGCTAATGAATTCACAGAAGCAGATCATACCCTTTACCTGTCAGCTCTCATCGAATTAGGCCTGGTCCTTTTCCTTGTCACGATAGTGATTAATTTGGCCGGGAAACGTATTATTAAACGATTCACAAATATCTAAAGCATGGATGTACGTTTAAAATATAGAGTAGTTAAAAGTAAGCTTGTTCAGGTGCTTATCATAATGTTGGCTTTTACGATAACGCTGCCTTTATTATTAATTATTATTTATATTTTTAAAGAAGGCATTACTGAAATCAACTGGGCTTTTCTTACGCAAATTCCCAAACCTGTTGGCGAAGCGGGTGGCGGTATTGCCAATGCTTTGGCCGGAAGCCTGATCATTGTTTTTACCGCATCTGTAATTTCAGTTCCGATAGGGATCATGGGGGGAATATATTTCAGTGAAAACAAAAACTGCTGGTTATCGAACTGGGGGCAGATATCTGTAGATGTGTTGCAGGGTGTACCATCTATTGTAGTTGGTATTGTAATCTATTTCTGGATTGTGAAACCTTTAGGAGGTTTTTCTGCTTTTTCAGGAAGTATTGCCTTGGCAATAATGATGCTTCCGATCATCATTCGATCTACTGAAGAAACATTAAAACTTATTCCTTCATCTTTGAAAGAAGCAGGTTTTGCATTAGGAATACCTTACCACAGAGTGATTCTGAAAATCATATTGCCTTGCGGCTTAAGCGGAATTCTTTCCGGAGTGTTGCTTTCCATAGCGAGGATAGCCGGTGAAACAGCGCCCTTACTATTTACCGCATTTGGTAATCCATATTTTAGCACTGATATTTCAAAACCAATGCAAAGCCTTCCCTTGTTGGTTTTCAACTATGCTACCAGCCCTTATGAAGATTGGCATAAACTGGCCTGGGGAGCTGCTTTAATCTTATTGTTTACTGTTTTATTATTAAATATTATTACAAAGCTGACAACAAAAAAATGGAACGTCCAGTTTTAACAAGCAAAAAGCTTAATGCCTATTTTGGTTCCGTTCATGCAGTGAAAAATGTGAATATTGAAATTTCTGCAAATAATATTCTGGCAATAATGGGACCTTCCGGCTGTGGGAAAACAACATTTTTAAGATGTATCAACAGGCTTCATGAACTGACCCCCGGAGCCACATCAAACGGTAAAATACTCCTGCATGATAAAAATATTTATGATATGCATCCGGTTTTTGCCCGGTTGAAAATCGGAATGGTTTTTCAGCGCCCAAATCCTTTTCCCAATCTTAATATTTTTGATAACGTAATTGCCGGATATAAATTGAATGGGTTAAAGCTCAACAAGGTAAATAAAGAAAGAATAGTTGAAGATTCTTTGACCAAAGCTGCACTTTGGAAGGAGGTTAAGGATTCATTGCACAAAAAAGGTACATTTCTTTCCGGGGGACAGCAGCAACGTTTATGTATTGCAAGAGCTATTGCTATGGAACCGGAAGTTCTCTTACTGGATGAGCCCACCTCCGCTCTGGATCCTGTTTCTACAGCGAGTATTGAAGAACTCTTGCATGAGCTTAAAAAAAACCTTACTATAATTGTAGTCACTCACAATATGCAACAGGCTGCACGCATTAGTGACAGGACAGCCTTTTTTTATATGGGAGCGTTGATCGAATACGATAATACAAAAAATATTTTTACCAGCCCGAAAGACACCCGTACCCAGAATTATATTACCGGCAGATTCAGTTAGATTGATTATGTAATTGTTAATATATAAACGTTCAATCATGACTCAATTAGAAATCGAATTGCAGTATTTAAAGAGTGAGATAATCAATATGTGGAATCTGGTGCATTCGCAACTGGTCAAATCCATGTCGGCTATGATCAATTTTGATAAAGACCTGGCCCGTGAAGTGGTATCAGTTGAGAAAAGAGTGAATGGATTGGAATTAAAAATTGACCGGGACTGCGAAAATATTATTGCTTTGCTGACTCCTGTAGCTATTGACCTTCGGTTTGTACTGGCTATTTTAAAAATTGTTTCCAACCTTGAAAGAATCGGTGATATAGCAGAAGGCAATGCCAGATATATTATTGATGCTGGTCAGCCATTCAGTGAAAAATTATTGGACACTACCCAGACAATTGTAATGTTTGATAAATCTATTTCAATCCTGGAATCCACGCTTAAGGCATTTGAAACTGAGGATACCAAACTTTCAAGAAGTGTATTTCAGGAAGACGAAGCTATTGATACGATCAATACGAATGCTACCCGTGCTACAGTGGACTACCTGAAACACTCTCCGGAAGACACCTACCAGGCATTGTACAACTTATCTATTATCAGGAAGCTGGAACGGATCGGCGATCAGTCTAAAAATATAGCCGAAGAAATAATATTTTTTATAGAAGCAAAAGTGTTAAAGCATATTCATAAACAACAGATATAATACTTTTCACCCAACATCTTCTCTCCTGAATTTGTGTGCGTACTGAAGCGTTGCAAATTCAGAACAGCTTTCGTAATTTCCCCCCCTGCCTTGGTTCGTGTCCCACGAACCAAATTTACTAACTTTAAAGTATGCATGAAGATTTAGCCTATAAGCGAAAATCATATATTGGGATTGGGGAAATATTTTTCTGGACAGCCACCATCAATCAGTGGCAAAAACTTTTGCTTGAAGATTCCTATAAAGATGTTATCATTAATTCCCTTGAATATTTAAGTCAGGCAGGCAAAATAGAAGTTTATGCTTTTGTGATCATGCCCAATCATATTCACCTGATATGGAAAACAAATGAACTTAATGGCAAAGAAACAGCACAAGGTTCATTTTTAAAATATACGGCACATGAGTTCAGAAAGATGTTACACAAAGAAGGGAGATTGGCTTCTTACCGGATAAATGCTGAAAACAAAAAACATGAATTTTGGCAGAGAGATTCATTAGCTATTCATTTGTATAGTCATGAAGTAGCATTGCAAAAACTCAAATACATACATAACAATCCGCTTGCAGAGCGTTGGCAATTGGTAAAAGATCCTTGTGATTATAAATATTCATCAGCCAAATATTATGAGATGAATCAGAAAAATTTTTCCTTTTTGAAAGATTTGTGGGAAGTGATTTAAGGAATGGTTCGTGGGACACGAACCAAGGCAGAGGAATTTTTGTGAATGGGTAGATATAGAATTGGTAAGATTGTCATAGAGGTAAACCGGGTCCACTCCACACACGAGCCCGGGCTGTGAGACTCGGGAATAAAAATATTTATTCTATTATCATTTTTAATCCTTCCTTGATTCCAATGTAAAGCCAATTGTGGTTCCCACGCCTTCTGTACTGCGCACATGAATGCTCTGTCCGTGTGCTTCAATAATGTGTTTGCAAATAGCCAGGCCCAGTCCGCTCCCTGTTACATCAATTCTTCTGCCTTCATCGGTCCGGTAAAACCGTTCAAATATCCTCTGTAAATATTTTTCGGATATGCCAATGCCGTCATCGCTGATTTCTATCAGAATATGTTCTCCGTCTGTCTGGTACATGCTGGCGGTAATAGTTCCGTTTTCTTTTCCGTATTTCACTGAGTTCTCCACAAGATTGCGCAGCACCTGCCTGATCTTTTCTTTATCAGCGAAGACGGCAAGCGGAGACTCGCATCCTTTTTTGATGCCACATTTGATATGCCTTGATTCTGCTTTGAGGGAAAGTGATTCAAACACTTCTTTTATCAGGTCCTGGATGATGAAATTTTCTTTATCCAGGCTGATCTCGCCTCTTTCCAGCCCGGAAATTTCATCGAGATCATTGATCAGGTTGGTAAGCCGCTCAATATTTTTTGCAGCTTTTTCTAAAAATTTCCTGTTTACTTCCGGGTTTTCCAGTGCCCCATTTAATAAAGTATCTACATATCCCTGGATGGCAAATACCGGCGTTTTGAATTCATGTGAAAGATTCTGAAGAAATTCTTTTCTGAATTGTTCATTCTGCCGCAAAGATTCGATTTCCTGTTTGTGTTCTTCAGCCCAGGCTTCCACGTCCTGCTGCACTTCTTCAATGCTGCGTTGCGGCAGCAGGTATTTATAATAGGTCTCTTCCTTTTTGGTGGCCTTGGTCTGGTAAATGAATTTATAGATGAGCTTTATTTTCCGGTAAACAAACCGTTCGATCACGAAAGAAAATAAAAAAAAACTGATAAAAAAGACTACCAAAAATATTCCGGCAGATTCTTTCCAGTTCTTCTGATAAATAAGGAGCAGCAATGCAGTGGCAGCGGCTAATACCAGGGCAGAGAAAAAAGAATAAGTTCGCGGAGAGATGTTTTTTGCAGGAAGCATTGTGCGAAGTTACCATTCCGGCCGATTCTGAAAATTAAGTCGCAGATTCATAAAAGTGCCATGCAGGTTGTTTGATCTGGATTTTAATAAGATCAATCAGGATACTTCAAACTTATATCCCACTCCTTTCACCGTTTTGATACAATCAATGCCCAGTTTTTGCCTGATCTTCCGGATATGAACGTCAATAGTGCGGTCGCCAACGATCACGTCATTGCCCCACACTTCATGCAGGATCTCATTTCTCAAAAAAACCCGTCCCGGCTTTTGCGCAAGCAAATACAATAATTCAAATTCTTTTTTTGCAAGGACAATGCCCTTCCCTTTTACCTGAACGATAAATTTCTCCGGGTCTATACTGATAGGATCAAGTTCCAGCATTTGGCTTCCCGGTTTGGACAACCGGCGGAACAATGAATGCACTTTACTTAAAAATACTCTTGGGCTTACCGGTTTGCTCACATAATCATCAGCTCCGGTTTCCAGCCCTTTGATCTGGGTGGCTTCATCATTCAATGCTGTAAGAAAGATAATGAGCGTGTTTTTGAATTCAGGCAGGCTGCGGAGTATCTGGCAAACCTGCACACCTGTTTTCCTGGGCATCATTATATCAAGAACGATCAGGTCAGGATGGTGGAGCCTGGCTTTGCCCAGCGCTTCGTCACCATCTTTGGCTGTTATAACTTCATATCCTTCTCCGGCAAGATTATACTTCAGAATTTCTAATATGTCCGGCTCATCATCGGCTATCAGTACTTTTCTTGCCCTGGTTTCCATTAGTTGGGAAGTTTGCACAAACCTAATAGGAATCCGGCGGAATTGAAAAACCCGAACGGTTTTTTTCGCATTCAGAATAAAAAGTTAATAAAAGCGTTTAAAGTATCATGCCGGGAATGCCGGCAAAAGTGTAATGAAATATTCTTTACCTACAACACTTAAGCTGTATGCGCCGTCTATATCGGGCAGGGATGCTAAATTTGCAGAACGATCCTTATGATAGCAATTGCCAGATACCTGTTCCCGTTTATTTGCTTTGCACTGTTTTCCCGCATCAGTTCAGCTCAGATTGATACTGCGGTATTGAAGAGTTTTGTACCGGTGTTCCGGCACCAGCTTTTTCACGATGAGGTAAAAAAAGAACAAAAAAACATCCTGAAATACGATGGCAAAGATGATGACCGGCTCACGGTTTCATCCAATGGCGAGATCAACTACCTGATCAATTATGCAATTAAGTGGAAAGTGGCTTCCATTCTTTACAAAATTGAAATGGACAGCAGCCTTGCCGACCAGAAGAAAGTACTGTACATACGCAGGACAGCTACCTTATTATCCAACCTGCAGAAGAGCTGGAAAACAAAGCAGGCCGACCCGATGAATCTGCCTGCTGTGCTCAATGCCTATGAGGATTGCATCAACCTGGATGAGAAAGGAATAAACGCAAAAGATTATTTTGAATCTCTTCCTTATGAGATCGGCAATTCTGTTTTTCTATCGGGTGCATTTGATAACAACCCCGGTTACAAAGACATCCGGAACCTGCTGTTGAGAAAGTATTGCGCCCTGCATCCGAAACAGACATTCAGAGTACTGACCGAAAATCCTGGTGTTCCGTTTGCAGACAGCCTGATCAAAGTGGTTTCAAAAAAATATCCTGAACTGTTGTATGATTATGCGCAGGCCGGCAATAAGCTGGGATATATCATCAGCAGTATAAAGGATGATCCGTTTGTGGTAGCGGTGGTACGAATGGCAAAGAATAAAAGCGGGCGTCTGTATTATCCTTTTCTCGGGAACATCGTGGCCGGCAGAACCACTTTTGAAGCTATAGATTCAGTCCGCAATGATTCGATTGCCTATTACCGGATGCTGGTGAAAACGAGGATGGATTATGTAAGCCGTGCCATTAATAAAGATACGGCCTATGGTTTTCGTGACCTGGGAAAAATGCTGGAAACAAAAGCTACAGATGTTTTTGTCAATACAATTAATGGCCTGCATGAAGTGGATGACCCCAATATTCGTTTCAGGATCATACAGACATTGACAGCGGAGGAATTGTATTATCTCGCTGTTTATACTGACGGGATCATTTATACTTCCAGTTTTGTAAATGGTGTGTACCCGCTGATGATGAAACGCATCAATAAGCGGGGTGATTCATTATTGCTGAGTGTAAAATTTGACAAGTACAGGAAATTTATTAAAATGGCTGCCGGGTATAATACACTGGGCAATTTTCTGGGCAGTTTTCCCAGCCATGACGATGCCACTGTATTAATGAGGGCATTTGTCAGTGGTTTGGAATCTTCTAGTGGGCTTGAAGACGGAGTGGATGTGGCAGATTCGTACGCCAGTATTTCCGAAACCATGAAACCCGTTGCCAACGAAATGCTGAAGAACGTCCGGTTAAACTATGAGCGGAACAAAGCGGCCGGTAATAAAAGAGGAACGGTGATGTATGACTTGTTATATAAACTTTTTTTATCGGCCGACTCAACAAATAAAATAGACCTTTCAAAAGAATTCGGGATACCGCCAATCTATAATGTTCCGTATAAATTATTGGCAAATGATAGCGGCAGGGTAATCATGGAAGTCTTTTTTTATGGAGATAAAGACGGGCAGAATATTTTTGAAGGATTCAAAAAAATGTTTAACCCGGCTCTCTGGAAAATTGACAACAGCAATCCTGAATGGATTACGATCAGTTCTATAAAAGGTAAGCCGGTGACAATTTTTTCCAACAAGCCATTGCCGGAAGAAAGCGGTGAAGATGAAAAAGCTCAAAAAGATCTTACCGATTATTTAGAGAAAACCAAATTGAATCCCACGATCACCATTCACCGGGGCCATAGTTATTATGCAGAGTCCACTATTGACCAGATGTTTCCCTCTTCCAAGATCGTTTTCCTCGGTTCATGCGGAGGATACCATCTTATTAACGATGTATTGAAAAAAGCTCCCGATGCCCATATCATTGCATCCAAGCAGATCGGCAAGACGGCGATTAACCGCCCGTTTTTTGAATTGCTGATGGAAACAGTGCGCAATGGAAAAGATATTGAATGGATTCCTTTCTGGCAGGACCTGGAGAAAAAAGTGAAAGTGGAAGGCTTTGAAGATTATATTCCTCCTTATAAAAATCTCGGCGCTCTTTTCATTAAAGCCTATAAAATTGCCATGGGAGGAAATGAAGATGATGAGCAGTGAATCTTGAAAAAGCATTAAGTAATGAGCTTTTTACACATTACTTTCTCTCCCCGGTCTTCAGGTTGAATCAGTAATTTTGTCGTTTTAATCAGAAAATTTTGCCGGAACAGAAAAGCAGGATATTGAATTTTGGGCCTTTGCGCAGGGTATTTCATTACGCTGCGCCTTACAAGAAAAAATTTTTCCTTTCCGTTGCACTGGCTATCGTATTGGCGGTTATTACCCCGGTCAGGCCCATGCTCATACAGCTTACCGTAGATAAGTATATCGCTCATTCTCTTATTAATATGGTGATACGGATCACCATAATCCAGATTGGACTGATACTGGTAGAAACAACGCTTCGGTTTGTTTTCTCTTTTATCACTGCCTGGCTGGGTCAAGCAGTGGTCAGGGATCTGAGGGTGACCGTTTATAAAAAGATCCTGGGATTAAATTTATCCCAGTTTGATAAAACACCGATCGGCACGCTGACGACAAGAACGATCAATGATATCGAATCCATCAATGATATTTTTTCCGACGGGCTGATACCGATCATTGCTGACATGCTTTCCATTATTTGTGTGCTGGCCTATATGTTTTCAAGAGACTGGCAGCTGACTCTGATATCTTTAATTCCGTTTTCCATCATGATCATTGCAACTTATTATTTTAAAGAAAGTGTCAGGAAATCTTTTTTTCGTGTCCGCAATGCAGTGGCGGCTTTGAATGCTTTTGTGCAGGAACACCTTACGGGTATGCAGGTAGTGCAGGCATTTGCCGCAGAGGAAAAAGAATTTACCAAATTTAAAAAGATAAACCGGGAACATCGCAATGCCAACATCAGTGCGATCTTCGCTTACTCGGTTTTTTTTCCTGTAGTGGAAATTGTTCTCGCTTTATCTGTCGGCCTCATAGTATGGTGGACTGCCAAAGAGGCATTACTTCTTCATAAAGATGAACAGGGAACCGTAGTGGCATTTCTTCTTTGCCTGAACCTGTTGTTTCGGCCACTGAGAGTGATCGCTGATAAATTCAATGTACTTCAGATGGGAATAGTGGCAAGTGAAAGAGTGTTTAAAGTTTTGGATAATAAGGATTTTATACCGGAACCGGGTGAACTTGCTTATAAAGCGGAAGACGGAGTGAAAGGAAAAATCAGTTTTGAACAAGTGTGGTTTGCCTATAGTGATGAAAATTATGTTTTAAAGAACGTCAGCTTCCGGGTGAATGCAGGCGAAACAGTAGCAATTGTTGGGCATACCGGCAGTGGAAAGACAACCATAATCAGTTTACTGAACCGGCTTTACCATATTCAAAAAGGAGCTATCAAAATTGATGATGTTCGTATTGAAGATTATTACCTGGATGTTCTTAGGAAGAATATCGGTGTGGTTTTGCAGGATGTGTTTCTTTTTTCCGGTACAGTGATGGACAATATTACTTTAAGAAATCCTGATATTTCAAAAGAAAAAGTGATTGAAGCGGCAAAGCTGATCGGTATGCACGATTTCATTATGCGATTGCCGGGGGAATATGAGTATAATGTCATGGAAAGAGGATCCACACTTTCATTGGGCCAGCGGCAACTGCTGTCTTTCATCCGTGCATTATTGTATGATCCTTCCATTCTTATACTTGATGAAGCAACTTCATCTGTAGATACGGAAAGTGAGCAATTGATTCAGCATGCGATTGACACGCTGATCAAAGACAGGACTTCAATCATCATTGCCCACAGGCTTTCTACTATCCGGAAGGCAAATTTGATCATTGTACTTGATAAAGGCGAGATAAAAGAGATGGGCAACCATGATGAATTAATGGAAAAGCAAGGTTTTTACTACAAGCTTTATCGCCTTCAGTTTGATCAAAAATCCAAAGTGGCATAGAGTCTTTCATTTTTACCATTTTTGCGGTTTTTCAGGTTTGCACCCTTATCTTTGCGGCAAATTTCAAAAAGGGTATGTTGCAAAGAAGGGCCAAATGCTTGTTGGGAGCGACTTTCAGCCTTGTTTTACTCATCTTTTTTAATACTTCTTTTGCCGGCCAAAACGGAGATTCGACGGCCCCGAAAAAAGAAAAGATATTTGATGCCGATGAAGTTATTTTCGGCCATATCTCCGACGGTCATGAATTTCACTTTTTTTCCTATCACTCCGGCGGTAAAGAACACCATGTAACGATCCCGCTTCCGGTTATCCTGTACTCTCCGCAGAAAGGACTTACTTCTTTTATGTCCTCTTCTTTTGAACACGGGGAGAAAACAGTAAAAGGATATGCATTGCTGACAGGCGAAAACATGGAAGAATGGAAACTGGACAGTAAGAAATATCATGCAGGCCAGATCATCGCGGTAAATGAACATGGCGAGCCGGAACCCGGGGTGAAAGTGTACGATTTTTCACTTAGCAGGAACGTAGTGCAGATGATCCTTGCTTTGGCATTATTGGTTTGGGTAATGCTGGTGATTGCCAAAAAGTATAAAAGAGGAGAAGGCGTGAAGACTGCGCCAAAAGGAATACAAAGCCTGCTGGAACCGGTGATCACTTTTATACGTGATGATGTGGCTAAACCTAACCTGGGGCACAAGTATGAAAAATATCTTCCATATATCGAAACGGTTTTCTTTTTTATTTTATTCAATGCCCTGATAGCGCTGATCCCGGGCTCGGCAAACGTAGCCGGAAATATTGCCTTTACTATGCTGCTGGCGCTCACCGCATTCGTGGTGATCCTTATCAGTTCGAATAAACATTACTGGAAGCATATTTTCTGGCCGCCGGTACCTCTTGGTGTTAAGTTCATCCTGATACTGGTGGAGATACTCGGGGTATTCACAAAGCCTTTTGCTTTGATGATACGTCTTTTTGCCAATATGCTGGCCGGGCATATTATTATTATTTGCCTTGTCTCATTGATATTCATTTTTGGAACATTGAATAAGGTTGCCGGTTATTCGGCTTCTCCTTTTTCTGTGGCCTTTGTCGTATTTATTTATTTTATTGAAATATTGGTGGCTTTTCTTCAGGCATACATTTTTGCAATGCTGACTGCTGTTTTTGTAGGCCAGGCATTCGAAGGTGAACATCATGATGAAGAGGTGCACTTATAAATTTTTAATCACAATAAACAATCAATTATGGATTTTTTTCTGTTAGAAGCAGTGGCTAATGCAGGCGGTGCTATCGGTGCAGGCCTTGGCGCTTTGGGTGCCGGGCTTGGTATCGGGTTGATCGGTAAAGGTGCCGTGGAGGCAATTGCACGCCAACCTGAAGCTACAAATGACATCAGGTCCAACATGATCCTTACGGCGGCTCTTGTGGAAGGAGTAGCCTTGTTTGCGGTCATTGTCGGATTCCTGGCAATGGTTTTAAAATAACTGTTGCAACAAACAATTTACTGCATCCGAAGCACAGGGCGGAGGATGCAGTATCTTTCAAAAAAAAGTAAAATTAGTATATGAACCTGCTGATACCTGCTTTCGGGCTCCTGATCTGGACCCTTGTGGCCTTCCTGGTAGTTTATTTCATTCTGAAAAAATTTGCCTGGCCCGCTATTATTGGCGGTTTGAAAAAAAGGGAAGAGACCATTGCAGAATCTTTAGCAACAGCCGAAACGGTAAAAGCCGAAATGGCCCAGATAAAAAGTGAAAATGAAGTGCTGCTTGCAAAAGCCCGTGAAGAAAGGGCGCTAATGCTGAAAGAAGCAAGGGAGACAAAGGATAAGATCATCAACGAGGCGAAAGAGCAGGCCAAGGTTGAAGCGAATAAGATCATTGTTGAAGCACAGGCTGCAATTGATACTCAAAAAATGGCCGCCATCACTGAAGTGAAAAACCAGATTGGAAAACTGGTGATCGAAGTGTCTGAAAAAGTATTGAGAAGGGAATTGAATGATAAGAAATCCCAGGAAGATCACGTGAGAAGCCTGGTAGATGAAGTGAAACTAAATTAAAAAGTAAAAATTGAAAATTCAGAATTTATTTTTTGACTTTTGATATATAAAAATTTGATTTTTTACAATGCCTAACCCCCGTCTCGCTGCCCGGTATGCCAAATCACTGGTTGATCTCTCAATTGAAAGAGGGCAGCTGGAAAATATTATTAAAGACATGCAATGGCTGCAGTTGCTGTGCAGGGAAAGCAGGGAATTTGTAAATGTATTGCGCAGCCCGATCATCAATTTGGAAAAAAAGGACAGGATCATTGATGCAGTCATTAAAAATAATGTGAGCGAACTGACAATGATCTTCGCTCATTTACTGGTAAAAAAAGGCAGGGAAAGCCACCTGCCGGAAATCATTTCTTCATTCATTGATCAGTACAAAGAATATAAACATATTTATACGGTGAAGCTCACCACTGCGGCTCCTTTGAGCGAAGAACTTAAATCGGCAATAGTGAAGCAGATTCAGACCGTATCCGAAATGAAAAATATAGAATTGGAGACAGCAGTAAAACCGGAACTGATCGGGGGATTTGTGTTGCAGGCCGGGGATAAACTGGTTGATGCAAGTATTTCTTATGACCTGAAAGAAATTGCCCGGCAATTTGAAAGCAATGATTTTGTGTATAAGATAAGATGAGGATTTTAAAAAGAATAACTATCAATTACAAACGATAAATATAAAAATATGGCAGATATTAAACCTGATGAAATAAGTGCGATACTGCGGCAGCAGCTGAGCAACTTCAATGACGGGGTGGATCTTGAAGAAGTGGGAACAGTTTTGCAGGTGGGGGATGGCATTGCCCGTGTCTATGGATTGGGTAATGTGCGATACGGTGAATTGGTGGAATTTGAGAATGGAGTACGTGCTATTGCATTGAACCTTGAAGAAGACAATGTGGGTGTGGTGCTTATGGGAGAAACTGAGCACATACACGAAGGATCAAAAGTCCGCCGTACCGGAAATATCGCTTCTATACGGGTAGGAGAAGGAATGGTTGGCCGTGTGGTAAATACACTCGGTGAGCCAATAGATGGTAAAGGCCCGGTCAGGGGAGAAAGATATGAAATGCCTTTAGAGAGAAAAGCTCCGGGTGTTATTTACCGTGAGCCGGTGAAAGAGCCGCTTCAGACCGGTATCAAAGCAATTGATGCAATGATACCGATTGGCCGGGGTCAAAGGGAGCTGATCATCGGTGACCGTCAGACGGGCAAGACTGCTATTGCAGTTGATACCATTATTAATCAGAAAGAATTTTTTGCGGCAGGCAAACCCGTTTATTGTGTGTATGTTGCTATTGGTCAGAAAGCTTCTACTATTGCGGGAGTGATGAAGACCTTACAGGATGCAGGTGCCATGGATTATTCCATTATTGTTGCGGCTTCTGCATCTGACCCTGCACCGCTTCAGTTTTATGCACCATTTGCAGGTGCGGCTATCGGGGAATTTTTCCGTGATACCGGCAGGCCTGCACTGATCATTTATGATGACCTTTCCAAACAGGCAGTGGCTTATCGTGAAGTATCCCTGCTGCTCCGTCGTCCTCCCGGACGTGAAGCATATCCCGGCGATGTGTTCTATCTCCACAGCCGTCTGTTGGAAAGAGCTGCCAAGATCATCAGTGATGATGAAGTGGCGAAAAAGATGAATGATGTTCCTGATACCATCAAACATCTGGTAAAAGGCGGAGGTTCCCTGACGGCATTACCTGTTATTGAAACACAGGCTGGTGATGTATCCGCATATATTCCTACCAACGTGATCTCTATTACCGACGGACAGATATTTTTGGAAACAAACCTTTTCAATGCAGGTATTCGCCCTGCTATCAATGTTGGTATCTCCGTTAGCCGTGTGGGAGGTAATGCCCAGATCAAATCAATGAAGAAAGTAGCCGGTACGCTGAAACTGGACCAGGCACTGTACAGAGAGATGGAAGCATTCTCCAAGTTCGGCGGTGACCTTGATGCTGCTACAAAAAATGTGTTGGATAAAGGTGCCCGGAACGTAGAGATATTGAAACAACCGCAATATTCCCCTTTCACGGTTGAAAAACAGGTTGCCATCATTTATCTCGGAACGAATGGATTGATTAAAAATGTGCCGGTGAAAAGAGTGAAAGAATTTGAAGAGCACTTCCTCATGGAAATGGAAAATAAATTACCTGAGGTGATGGCAGAATTTAAAAAAGGAAATCTACCGGAAGAGGGGGTAAAGAAAATGGTAGAACTGGCCAATGGCCTGATCCCTCAATATAAAGTGTAAGATCATTTTCAACCTTTTTTAAGCCGGCTTACTGAACTCAGTAAACCGGCTTTTTGTTTTATTACAAAAGTTCTAAGTTGATTGTAATAATTATTTGTTATGCAACTATGATCTTCAGTGATCTTAGTGCACCAAGAATATTATTATTCCATTTAAATAAACAAACTGAATATATCGGGAAGAATGAAAGGTTATTTTCTTAAATTTACCCTAACCCCTGGTTTTCAAAAAAATTAAAATATTTGGTCATGAAATACCTGGCTCTACTCAGAACGCTGTTTGTTATTTTATTACTCCCGGCAGTTATGAGTTATGATCGTTACCATTACCATAAAAATATTTCTTCTCTTGACGGAGCCTGGCAAGCTGTGCGAGGGAATAATACGATCTCAATGATTGTAAATGACGGATATTGCATGATCAGTACTTATAATTTGGAAGGCAGGCAATTCTTTAATACACGGGGTGGAAATATCACAGTCGAAAATGACCGGATAATACTCAAAGTTCAATTCAATAGCGCTGACTCAACGGAAGTTGGAAAAATTCAGAAGTACAGCTATTCGATTCAGGATGATATGTTAAATACAGATATAGAGGATGAAAAGACCGCATACAAAAGAGCAGATGCCGGCAAAGGTGAACTTGCAGGAAACTGGCGGATTACCCGGCGCAAACAGGGAGACAAAATGGTGGACGCCCCGTTAAGAGCCAGGAGAACATTAAAGCTATTGACAGGCTCCCGTTTTCAGTGGGCTGCAATAAATATTGAGACGGGAGAATTTTCGGGAACAGGCGGAGGTACTTACACTTTTGCCCAGGGCAAATACACGGAGAATATAGAATTCTTTTCCAGGGATAATTCAAGAGTAGGAGCTTCGCTCAGCTTCGATGATACAATTGAGAACGGGAACTGGATACATACCGGACTTAGTTCAACAGGAAATCCTATTTATGAAGTATGGTCGAGATTTAAAGAGTAATGCTCTTTTTGTATGAATAGCGGTCAGATATTTTACGTCTGAATGATTTTCTCAGGTTATTTTGCTTGACTAAGGTGAGTGCCCGGTTAACTCATTTTATCATAATATTTATTTCTTCATAACGAAGCATGAAAATAATATATCGTAATTCTTCTAAATTCTGAATAATTATCATGATTCAGAAAATTGATTTTCAATGGTCATCGTAAAATCACTGCAAGAAATACTGAAAAATCTGCGAAGAAATCCTTTAAAAATTTGCAAGTAAAAAAACTGCGTATTATGTTTGTTCTCGAATCGAACAATTCCTAAGAAAACAATATAATCCGACCATGAAAGAAACTACACTTGATACGGGAAATTACACCCCGTACTTTTCACTCAACAGTCGGAGTCGTTTGTATCTCAGGGATGAGTTCTGAAATAATCGGAAACCCTAAAACAACTTTGATGAAAACTTTGTATTCTAAACTGATCCTAGCTACCATTTTTCTTGTACTTGCCAGGCCAAAGGCTTCCGCCCAGGGAGAGCTGGTATTTCATAATTCATTTCTTATGTCCGGTGCTGCAGGTTCTGTCGGGGCGGTTTATAAGTTCCCGTTGGTAAACAGTGAGCAGGATGCTTTAGTGACTATTTCTGACCGGTCTTCATCACTGGTAACTCTTAGCACTATTGATCTTACCAATACAGGTTTTGAAAAAGCTTTTCAGCCGCAGATTGCATATAACAATGGTTCAGTCAGTGGCGCACAGGACTGGTGGATGGAGTTTACAATTACTTTTGTTGATCATGTTACTTCTAATCCATCTGTGATCAGCACTTTTAGTGTAACAGCCCTGGATATAGATGGTGATGGCAGCAGTTTAAGAGAATACGATGCTTTTTATAGTCCTGCTTCCTATTATATACTTGAGCAAAATTCGGCTTTGACAGTGAGTGACCTGGTGGTTAATAGCCAGCCGGTAGGTAAAACATTTACTGCTCCTTTTAATCAGTATCCCGGGGTTGATACTACCGTTACTACACTCATGACTACCCTTGTGTATAATAATATGAATTCGATCAAGGTTCGCTTTGGAGCTAATACCACAGGTTCTGTCTCCGGAGCAAACCGGATGTATTCTGTCTGGTTCAAAAATTTTACTTACCAGGTGCCACTGATTACCTTACCTGTTAAATTAACTTCTTTTGATGCCACGTATAACAACAAGAATAAAGTTGATCTGAAGTGGACCACTGCCAATGAAGAGAATGCCGGTCATTTTGTTGTACAAAGGAGTTTGGATGGAGTTAATTTCAGTGATGCAGGTTTGGTATTTGCAGTGGGCAATTCAAGCCAGAATATTAATTATAATCTTACTGATGATATTGGCGAAGTGAATACGCCTGTGATCTATTACAGGCTTTGCATTGTAGATAATGATGGAAAGATTTCTTATTCTGACATTCGGATTATCAGGATTGCGAAACAACAGGATCTTAGCGATATAAATATCATTGCTTATCCTAACCCCGTAAGTAATGAATTAAGAGTGACAATCCCTTCCGGCTGGCAAAACAAAAAAGTATCGTTCGAACTGTTCAATGCAAACGGACAACTGGTAAAAAGGACCGGTAATGCCAGCAGCAGCCAGACAGAAACAATTAATGTAAGCGAATTGGGCCGTGGATGGTATGTTGTGCGTGTAAGCTGCAATGGTGAGACAGCTCAGCAGAAAATTATCAAAAACTAAAATTTTTTCTACAGGGTTCCGGGCCAGGTTCGAAAGAGCCTGGCTTTGCAGTTTTTATTCAATTTGGTTTATAGTATAAACTACTTTATTTTTGTGTTGTAATTAAACGATATGATAAAGATTTTACTGATTTTTTTATTATGGATATTGTTGTTACCGGGTGTAGTTTTTTGCCAGGTCACGGTAAGGGGAAAAGTGTTTTGCAAAAAAGAAGCAGTTCCCGGGGCCAGCATTACTATTAAAGATACTTATGATGGCACTACCAGTGATTCTTCCGGAAATTTTATATTTACCACTACTGAAAAAGGAGACCAGGTTTTAGTGGTGACTGCAGTTGGGTATAAACCTTTTGAACAAAAGATTACTTTTTCAGGCCAGCCTCTTGTATTGGATATTGAAATGAAAGAAATGGTAACTGAGTTAAATGCGGTTACCATTACGGCAGGTACTTTTCAGGCGGGTGACAAAAAAAGAGCTGCTGTTTTAAATTCAATTGACGTTGCCACGACAGCTGGCTCTAATGCAGATATCACTGCCGCCCTTAAGACATTGCCCGGAACGCAACAGGTAGGAGAGCAGGAAGGTTTATTTGTACGGGGTGGGGCCGGTTACGAAACAAAACAGTTTATTGACGGAAATCTGGTTAACAATCCATATTTTACAAGCGTGCCGGATATTGCCAGCCGTGGGCGATTCTCCCCTTTTTTATTCAAAGGGACCGTCTTCAGTACCGGGGGCTATTCTGCTTTGTATGGCCAGGCGTTGTCATCTGTATTGTTGCTGGAGTCTATTGATCTGCCAGATAAATCTGAAATCAATGCTTCTATTACTCCCCTGGTTTGGGGATTAGGAACACAGCAGCTAGCCAAAAACAGGAAATCATCATACGGCTTCGATTATAGTTATACCAATGTGGGTTTGTATTTTTCATTGGTCAAACAGACTCCTGATTATTTCAGGATGCCGCAATATCACAGCGGTGATGCAAACTTCCGGATCAGGACCAAAAATGGCGGGATGATAAAGTATTATACCACTTTTTCATTTGGTGATCTTGGGCTGAGAAGACCTGATATAGACAGCGGGTATCTGAAAAATGCATTTTTTATAAAGAATAATAACTGGTATAATAACTTCAGTTACCGGGAAAATATAGGTGATGGATGGAAAATGCAGCTTGGTGCAAGCTTTAGCACGAACCTGGATAAGATCCGCCAGCAGGTGCAGGATCAAGATAATCACCCGAAGCAGTTTCCGGTATCACAGTTCTGGATGGGTTCAAAGAATTTCTCATTTCATAATCTGCAAAATCTTTCTTTAGGGCGAGCTGTATTTGAGAAATCTTTGGGTGGATTGAGTGCAATTCGTTTTGGAAGTGAATACTGGTACACGGATTACCGGCCACAATTCAATGATACACTTTACCGGCTAAAGGACAACTACACGGCGGCATTTGCAGAGGGCAGCATTTATCTGTCAAAAGGATTAGCTGCCCAGATCGGAACAAGATTTGAATATTCCTCCGTTCTCAACAGGTCGGATATTGCTCCGCGCATTTCGCTGGCTTATAAAACAGGAAAGGAGTCTCAGGTATCAGTTGCATACGGTATATTTTATCAAAAGCCTGAGAGCCAGCAATTGTATGCTCCTTCGTCACTCGGGTTTACAAAAGCCACTCATTATATTTTCGATTATCAGAGAATTTATAACCAGCGGACATTAAGGGTAGAAGCGTATTATAAAAAATACCAGGACCTGGTCCGGGAAGTGCCGGTAAGCTATAATTATTTTTATTATAACAACGGAGGGAGTGGCTTTGCAAAAGGAATCGATGTGTTTTTCAGAGATAAAAAAACATTCAAGGATTTTGATTACTGGATCAGCTATTCTTATATAGATACCAGGCGGGAATATTTAAATTATCCCGTTCAATTGCAGCCCAGTTTTGTTGCCAATCATACGGCTTCCATTGTTACCAAAAAGTTTTTTACTGATTTGAAAACCGGCTTTAATGTCACTTATAGCTGGGCTTCCGGCAGGCCTTATTATCATATTTTAGCCGATGCCAACAACAAATTTTATATAGCGGACAGAGGTACGGCTAAAGATTTTAATAATCTGAGTTTTAGTGCTGAATGGGTGCCGAGTGCAGGCAATACAAAAGCTAAAACATTTGTAGTTCTGTTTGCAACGGTAAGTAATTTGCTGGGAAGCAGCCAGGTTTACGGATATAATTATTCCTATGACGGTTCGATAAAATCTCCTATAACACCCCCTGCCGGCAGATTTTATTTTATTGGGCTTTTCCTGAGCTGGGGTGTGGACAGAACACAGGATGCGATCAACAATAATTTGTAAACTGATCTTTTAAAAATAAAACAAATAAAAATGAAAAAGATTGTTCTATTATTCATGACTGCAGTCGTATTACAGCCTGCTCTTTTTTCTCAGAGTGATAAGTATGTTGCAGCAATGAAACAGAATCTTGCAATGTTTGATTCTGCAAAAACGGTAGAAGATTATACAAAACTTGCCAACACGTTTGAGCGTATCGGCGATGCCGAAAAGAATCAATGGCTTCCTTATTATTACGCAGCTCTGTCATTGAGTACTGCAGGCTGGATGCCTTCGGTTGGTGATGTGGATGCCAATGCCGAACGCACCAAATCCCTTTGTGATAAAGCCGATGCTTTGGTCACTGCGGATACAGACAAGGCAGAAATTTTAGCTGTTCGTTACATGGCGCTTACGCAACAAATGACAGTAGATCCTCAAAGCCGTTACAGGACTTATGGAGTTGCCGCAAACCAGGCGCTCGAGAAGGGATTGGCATTGGACCCGGATAATCCCCGGTTATATTATTTGGAAGGAGCAGGATTGTTTAACACACCTCCTCAATTCGGGGGCGGAAAAGATAAGGCTAAACCTGTATTGGAAAAGGCCCTTGATTTATTCAGGAAACAAACTCCAAAAGAACTTTATCCTTCATGGGGCCGGAAACAAACCGAATACATGCTTGACCAAAGTAAGTGATCCGGATTTATTTAATAAGTATTCGGCCTTTTTATTATTCTTAAATATAAATATGATGTCAGAAGAAAAGTTTTCACCTGAGGAGAGTTTGAGCGTCATCCGTTCCATGCTGGAAAAGACAAAGCAGGATCTTTCGGATGATTCTTTTTATTTTAATCTATGGGGCTGGTTGATTTTCGTGGCTGCAATCGGTGAATATGTATTGCTGAAGGTTTTCAAATACCCCCAGCACTACTTAACCTGGAATCTGATGTGGGCCGGAGCTGCATTAAGTATTGTTCATGGTATCAGGAAAGGGAAGAAAACAAAAGTAAAAACATACATGAATGAAACGATGAAATATTTTGGTATCGGTTGCGGTATTATGTTTACCATTTTATCATTTATATTTGTTTACTTACAGCTTTGGGAGCATGCATTCCCGGTTTATTTCCTGTTGTATGGTTTTTTATCGTTTATAGCCGGCGCCATTATTCATTACACGCCTTTGCGTTGGGCCGGAGCAGCATGTTGGGTAATTTCAATTGTGTCCGTATTTGTGCAGTTTGACATGCAACTCTTATTGATGGCATTGGCAGTTGTATTCGCATTCATTATCCCTGCTTATTTAATAAGGGGGGAAAAGAAAAAGCGGATGCAGCAAATTGATATATAAAATAATCTCAGGAAACATTGAATATTAAAGTAAGTAATGTTTAAAGAACTTGACCCGATATTACATTCCCAGTTGCGGCTTGCCCTGATGTCACTTCTGGTCAGTGTTAAGGAGGCAGAATTTACTTATCTGAAAGAGCAAACGAACGCAACAGCAGGGAATCTGAGTGTGCAGTTGCAGAAACTGAAAGAAGCAGGTTATATTGATATTAAAAAGCAGTTTAAAGACAATTATCCTCAGACTATCTGCAAGATTACTCCGGAAGGGAAGAAAGCCTTTGATACCTACGTAAAAGATCTTCAGGCATATCTGAAAAAATAAGAAAAATAAGGAAGCCCTTTAGACAAAGGGCTTCTTCTCTCTATGTACTCTAAATGTATGAGACATTGATTTTGGTCCGTCCTTTAAAAAATATTTTTTCGGTTTCTGGCCGGTTGTAATACCCATTGCGGCTGATTCTGTTTTCTGACCTGCTTCAGTAATTGCTGTAATGCTTCCCTGATGCGGTGTGATTTCTTTCGGACAGTTTTTTTCATTTTGCAGCAGTTAAATTGGTTAAAGATTTCCCTGGTAGCTTGTATTATTATTCCGGGGCGCAGGATTTATCTCTATAGCAGAGGTATAAAAACTGTTATCTTTTTTATCAATAATTTTTATACGGTACAGTACTTTTTTATTTGTTGCTTTCTCATAAAACATATAGTTCTCTGATTCTCCGCTGTCAGTTCCAAAAACCAAAGCAGCCGTTTTGAATTTTTTTCCATCAGTGCTTTTCTCTATTTCAAACCGGTTTACGTCTTCATTCCCGTTAACCGACCATTGCAGTTCTACCTTATTCCCTTTTAGGTTGCTGCTGAAACTGAATAGTTCGATCGGGTTCTCTTTGTTGTCCCATGCCGAAGTTGAAAAAGAAGAACCGGACACTCCGGAAGGTATCTTTTCCGGGCTGAGGCTAAAGTAAATGCAGCCAAGCAAAACGCCGATACTTAAAAAAGAAGAATACAGTTTCATTTCTATGGTTTTGAATGATTCATTCTACTTCCCACAGAAATATTGGATGCTAAATGTTTCAGGAAGGAATTGGAATACGGTTCACATAATATATAACTACTACTGGCAGAGAACGATTCGGAAGATTTTTGACTCCGGTACGGATGCTTATCGTAGTTTTACGAAAAATTATGTGGTTTTCTGAATCTGAAACAAACCTAATAAGCAGAGCTAAATTTTGCAAGGCTTTTCAGAAAAATATTTTTAAAACGGTTAACTACTTAACAGACAGGGCTAAGCTTTAATACATTTGTTTTGAAATAAGATGGATTCGATCATCAGTGTAAAAAATCTGGTAAAAGACTTCAGGGAGGTTCGTGCGGTTCATGATCTTTCTTTTGAAGTGGGAGAAGGGAAAGTCTATGGATTTCTTGGTCAGAATGGTGCGGGCAAGTCAACTACAATCCGTATGTTACTGACCCTGGTGGAGCCTACTGCCGGGGAGATAAAGATCTTTAATATGGATCTGAAAAAACACCGTAAAGAAATTTTAAGGCAGGTAGGCGCCGTAATTGAACGACCTGATCTTTATAAATATCTGACGGGTATGGAAAACCTGCGCATCTTCGCTACGATGAGCGGTATTAAGATATCCGAAAAGAAATTAATGGAAGAGCTGGACCGTGTCGGGCTGGCAATGAGAGCACATAGTAAAGTGAAAACTTATTCACAGGGGATGAAACAACGATTGGGTATTGCCACTGCCCTGGTACATGATCCAAAGCTTATCATCCTGGATGAACCGACCAATGGCCTTGACCCGCAGGGAATAGCAGATATCCGGAACCTGATTTTACATCTCAGCAATGATCTTTTTAAAACAATATTCATCTCTTCTCATCTTTTAAGTGAGATGGAATTAATTGCCGACTCCATGCTTATTATAGACAAAGGGAAAAAGGTAGTTGAAGGAAATGTAAAAGAACTTTTTGATCCTGCTGAAACGATAGTCCAGCTGAAAACGACTGATAATAACGGCGCATATGAAAAAATAAAAAAGTCTGAGTTAAAAAAGTTCCTGCATGACAGGAATCCGGAATGCATTATGTTAAAATTGCACCGGGATGAAGTGCCTGCCCTGGTAAAAGAACTGGTACAGATGGATATTGGTGTGATGTACCTGGATTCACGGCATTCACTCGAGGATTATTTTTTATCACTGACAAGCGGACAGCAGCATGTGGAACCTTTTAAAAATTGAATTACTGAAAATCTTTAAACGGCCCCGCACCTATATTGCCTTCGGTGCTATCACTGCTATTGTATTTCTTGTTCAGCTGGCATTGAAACTTGATGGGAAATCCTATATTGATCTTTTGTTAAGCAATCTGAGCGGATCATTTGAATTTTCAGGTGAATTCAAATCAAAACTTCTGAACGGTTACCTTGTTTGCTTTGCCATTCTCACTACGGTGTTGATACAAATGCCGCTTCTTGTCGCATTGATAGCCGGTGATTCCATTGCCGGTGAAGCAAATATGGGAACTTTAAGATTGTCATTGATCAGGCCGGTGAGCAGAACCCAATATATGATCATGAAGTTCCTGGCCTCTGTCATTTACACAATAGCTTTGCTGACATGGATGGCCATACTCGCTTTATTCGGGAGCATGCTCATTTTTGGTACGAATGATCTGGTGGTTCTTAGATCTACCGGTATTGACCAGATTGCTGCGGCCGATGTATTATGGAGATATGTTATTGCCTTTGGGTATGCAGCGGTAGCGCTGACAACTATTGCCGCATTGGCATTTTTGTTAAGTGTGTTTGCAGAAAACTCCATAGGACCTATCATTGCAACCATGAGTATCATCATTGTATTTACAATATTATCAGAAATGAATATACCCTTTTATGATAATACAATCAAGCCCTGGTTGTTTACAACGCACATGGTAGCATGGAAAGGTTTCTTTTATGTAAAAGCTACTGATGATGGAGTGACGATTTCAGGATCCGTTGCCAACCTGCCTGCTATTCTCAGGAGCCTGGTGATCCTGCTGTGCTATATCACTGTATTTGTATTTACAGCTATCCGGGTATTCAGGAAAAAAGATATTTTAAGTTAAATTGTAACCTATGCATGATTTGAAGAAAGAGGTGAATCAGATTGAACGTGGATTATTTAAAATAACCTTCATTTCTCTTTTCTCAATCGTCCTGTTGCATTCATCCGCCAAAGCGCAGACAGCGGCAGAGATAATTACACAGGTAAAAGCCAGGATCGAAAAGGTAAATAATTATGTGGCAAAGGGAAAATTGTTAACAAATGTAGCCTTTATTAAGGCGCCGGTTGCCCAAGTAAAGATCTACTTCAAAAAACCAAATCACATCAGGATACGCAATGTAAGCGGTATATCTTTTATTCCGAGAGGATCGGTCAATATCAGCCTCGACAATGTTTTCTCCGACATCGCTTCTTATGATATCATTGATGCAGGAAAAGAAGCAAAGACAGGGTTTCGGATTATCAAATTACTGCCTAATAATGATACGTCTGAAGTTGTTTTGTCCACACTTTATATTGATGAAAAGAAAATGCTGGTTATGAAAGCCACTACTACCACACGGGATAATGGCACCTACGAGTTACAGATGACCTATGGAAAGTATGCCGACTTCGGCCTGGCCGATAAAATTATCTTTTCTTTTAACACCAAGGAGTACAAACTGCCGAAAGGGATTACGCTGGATTACGACGTGGGCAACTCTAAAGAAGAGGATACTAAATTAAAAAATAAAAAAGGCAAAGTGGAAATCAGCTATTCGAGCTATGTTATTAACCAGGGAGTCCCTGATTCTGTCTTTCAATAATTTTTTGCAATGCGAAATCCAAGATTACTGAAGGATGCATGGATATTGATACGCCCGATGTCATACGAGTTAAAGAAATTACATGCATTTTTACTGCACCACCAGGAGCCGCCCCGTGCATGAGCAATACTTTTATTTTTTTTATTTCCGTAAAGCTCTCCGTCACACAATTCAAAAACATTTCCATATACATCATATAATCCCCATGGATTAGGGTCAAAACTGCCAACAGGTGATGTGTACATATAACCATCGGAACTGTCTGCGGTCAAATGATTTCGGCCATACCAGATGTTTGCATATTTTTTTATCTGCTCTCTGTTATCTCCCCAGAAATAATCTGTGCTTGTTCCCGCACGGCAGGCAATCTCCCATTCATCTAAAGTAGGAAGCCTGGCACCGGCCCATTGGCAATATGCAACAGCATCGGTGTAACTTATCGTGGTTACCGGGTGATCCATTTTGGTTTCAATGCCTCCCCGGCTTATGCCGTTCGGAAATTTCCAGTTTGCACTGCTGTCCTGTTTCCATTCAAATTCTTTCAGCCCGGGAACGAATATCATTGCATTGTGCATTCTTTCAGCATCTGTTTTATATCCCGTTGCCTGTACAAACTCTTCAAACTGGCGGTTGGTAACTTCTGTTTTAGCAATAAAGAAACTATCCACAGTTACTTTTCTGTAAGGATTCAGTAAGTGCCCTATTTTGCCAACTGCATATTCTCCCCCGGGTACAAAGGCAAACCCATTTTTAACCTGTGCAGAAAATGGGCTGGCCGTTAAAACAAATGCGGTAAAAAGAAAACTAATTTTTAAGTCCATTATAAAAATCAGTTGCTCGTTTGATAATGAGTTCCCTGTTTGCCTTTGTGGCAAGAATAAAGTCCTGGTAGTTGCTGTTATCTCCGTACAATTTCTTATAGGAAGCAGAACTTAAAAACGGAGGATAGCTGTTATCCTTCATCAGTAACATCAGCAGGGTGAGCAGGTCATTATCCTTTTGTTTCATTTTGTAAGTTTTGATAATAAAAGGAATCATTTCCGTTGCATTGATTTGTTGTATGGCCAGTTTAAAGTTAACCCCTATATGATAATTTTTTGAAACACATTCCCGGATCCATACCATTACCGAATCCCTGTTGTCGGCCAGGAATTTTGCCTGGCGCTCACTCCAGTTGAATTCATTGAAAACATCCGGCAGGTGACCGAAGATCTTTGTCTGCTCGTCCTGGATAGGAGGCATGGCATCGCAGTTTTGACTGTAAGTTTCTCCATGGATCATGATATAAGTAAATTTTTCCCTTGGGAACAGTTCATTATATGCTTTGTCTTTCATTACCAGGTTGTCATCACTGTCTGTCACAACTTGTTTGCGGACGATTTCATTGATCTTGTCATAACTGTAGGGAGGATAGGATAAATGCTGCCGGAATTTGTGGTAGGCCTGGCTTTCTTTACTGGGTTCTTTCCATGTCGTATCGTCCTGTGCAGAAATTGTGGCGGACAGCAAAACTGCAGAAAAAAGAAGAAGAGGCTTCATAAGCGTAGTTTTTAAATAGGAAAATATTTTATCCTTCGTCGATCTGTTCGTCTTCTGCGTTTGCAAGAATGGAAGGGGTCACTTTTTTTAGTGGATTTTTCCTGTTCTCTTCGTATTCTTTACGGTGCCTGATGATATTGATGCATTCAAATATGGCAGCCATAAAGGAAAAGGCATCTGCTTTATTTTTCCCCGCAATGTCAAAGGCTACACCATGATCCGGGGATGTTCTGACTGCAGTAAGCCCTGCTGTATAGTTTACCCCTTCTTCAATGGCAAGGGATTTGAAAGGGATTAATCCCTGGTCATGATACATGGCAAGCACTGCATCAAAATGACGGTAACTGTGACGGGCAAAAAAAGCATCAGGACTGTATGGCCCGATTACCAGCATATTGTTGTTTTTTGCTTCTTTGACAGAGGGTTTGATGATTGTTTCTTCTTCTGTTCCGATCAGGCCCTGGTCGCCTGCATGCGGATTCAATCCCAGCACGGCAATCTTTGGTTTATCTATGCCGAAATCTTTTTGCAAACTCTGATGGATGATCTGCAATTTACTCAGGATAGCTTCCCTGGTTATATGTTTTGCCACTTCACTTACCGGAATGTGTTCCGTCACCAATGCCACCCTGAAATTTCCGGCACACATCATCATCACCACGTCTTTCACCCCGAAAAACTCTTTCAGAAAAGGTGTATGACCTGTATAATTAAAATCGTCTGATTGTGTGTTCTTCTTATGGATAGGCGCAGTTACCAGCCCGTCAATGATCTTTTCTTTAAGCGCCTGTGCGGCAGTTCTTAAAGAGATCACGGCATATTTACCGCCGGTTTCATTCAATTGCCCGGGGGAAATAACAACTTCTTCTTCCCAGCAGTTGAAAACATTTGCCTGTTTCGGATTCAGTCGGTTGGCTTCTTTAATGCTCTGAAAATTGAAATTGATTTCGGGTGTGGATTTCCTGTAAAAATTGATAACCTTGTTTGAAGCAAAAACAATGGGAGTACACATTTCAAGAATACGGTTATCAGAAAAAGATTTAATGATCAGCTCTATGCCGATTCCGTTCAGGTCGCCGCAGGAAATTCCGATCACAGGTTTTGTCGCAGGGTTCATTTTTTAATTATTGAAAGGTAAAAATACAGTTTTCATTATTAAACTTTTATTTGCCCTCTAAAGCCTCTTGCCGCATAATACGACTCTGCACCATTGTGATATAAAAATACTCTTCCAAACCTGAAATCTCCGAATATTGCGCCACCAAGTTCTCTTATGTTTTCAGGAGTTTTTAACCAACTTGAGGTTCTTGTATCAACGTTCTCTAATGATTGTAAAAAATTATATTGATTTTCGTCTAAAAGTTCAATACCCATTTCAGCAGCCATAGTCACAGCGCTGTTTTTGGGTTTATGTTCCTTTCTTGATTCTAATGCTTCGTGGTCATAACAAACACTTCTTCTTCCTTTAGGGCTTTCAGGTGAGCAATCACAAAAGGTAAACACATCTTTATGTTTATCATAACCGATAACATCAGGTTCTCCTCCGGTAATTTCCATTTCGTTGATAGACCATAATTTGCCCGGCTGCTCTTCCAGGTGTATTGCAACCTGGCTCCAGGCTATTCCCTTGTGTCTTCGTATATTTTTCTCGAAGCGACTTTTAAGAGTTTTAAGCAAATTGTCTTTTTCCTTATCCGGTATTTTCTTTTTCATATTTGTTTTCAATTGCTATGAAGTTATCTATTTGAGCTGCTGCTACCATAAGGTAAATTGATGATAGAGCGGCATTTTTGCCACTGCCGCTGATACAAAAAAGCTGTCCTTTCAGACAGCTTCGCTTTTACCTGGTTTTGAAATCTTATTAATTCACCTTCAGATTCAGACTGTTGGCAGCCTGTTTCACTGCATCCAACCCCGTATGATCTCCTTCTACCTGTACGAGAAGGCGATTGCTTGCAGGGAAAAGCAAACCATATTGGTCGGAATCTTTTTCATACGATTCAATAGCTTTTGCGCCATTGTAAGTAATTGATTTTTTATATCCGCTCTCATCTTCCTGCTCCATATTCAGCCCCCAATACATCATATTATAATAAGCGGCACCTGCCGTTCCGGCACAATCAAAAATCTGCACTCGAAATCTTTTACTGTCATCTTCATTTTTATAATCTGCTTCTGCAACACCAAAGCCCATTCCGCTGTTGACCGAAAATTTAGATCGTTTCAGATCCAGCAATGTTTCCGGTAACATGGCTTTAAGCTGGTCGGTACTGAGCGCCGGCAAATTTTTCATTGCTTCCAGGGCTTTTGCCATGTCTGTTGCAGGTAAAGTTGATTCAACCGGAGTATTTGTCTTGGTTCCGCTCTCATTGCCCGAAGTGGAGTTGTCCTGTTTTGCTTTGTTATTACAGGCGGCCAGGATCATTATAGATGCGAATAAAAAAAGAATTACTTGTTTCATATAATTTGTTTTTGTTGAATTATTAATAATATAAATATATGGAAATAAGTGTTTTTACGATAAAAAATCTAAAATGAAACTCATTGATGTAATATTTTAGGAAAAACAGGCAGGAAGTTTTGCAAAACAGCGAACAAATATTACTTTCGTTTACCCCCTTATGAAGCAACTCTACAGATCCCTCTTTTGAAATTCCCCGAACTGATTTATTGATATTATTAAATCGTGGTATGAAAAAATTATTCGTATTCGCAATTGCTGTGATCTTTGTTGCATTCATGTTTTCGTCCTGCTCGGCCACTAAAAAAGATTGTCGGGGAGTGAAGCATTATCGTTTGAGTAACGGTATTTATCTCTGAAAAAGATCAATCCGGGAAATTGTTGAAATCTTGCTTACGGGCAGGATTTTTTATTTTATAAAAAGATTTTGCGCTGATTGTTGCGGAAATTATCATGGACAAAAATTTTTAAAACAGAATACTTCTGAAATACCCGGGATACCTGCAGCTGTTGTAAACATCATTGTAAAAGACTGATCGCTCAGCCCTAATCTGCATTAACTTTGCAGAAAATTTTCTGAGAATGCGGTGGCCAAGTCTTTTCCTTTCGGTACTGGTACTTTTCTTTTCCTGTACGCCTGATAATGTAAAACAGGATAACAGCCTGAAAAAATATTTTGATGAAAATAATGTAACCGGCTGCTTCGCTTTATTTAATAACGGGAGCGGAAAATTCACTGTTTATAATCTTTTGCGGTACAGGGACAGCAGTTTTGCCCCCGGAGCTACATTCGATATTGTCAACTCGCTGGTAGGACTGCAAACCGGAAAAATAAGTAATGACAGCATGGTTATCAAATGGGATGGCATCAAGCGAAATGTTGAAGAATGGAATAAAGACCTTACAATGCACGAAGCTTTCAGGATATCTGCAATTCCTTATTACCAGGAGGTGGCACGCAGGATCGGCAAAGACACGATGCAGTCATGGCTGGATACCCTCGGTTATGGAACAAAGAAAATAACCGGCAGCATTGACACTTTCTGGTTAGATAACACAATTAAGATCAAACCGGATGAAGAACTGGGTTTGGTGAAACGTTTGTATTTCGGGCAGTTGCCTTTTTATAAATATAACCAGGAGATCGTGAAAAAAGCAATGCAGGTTGAGAGTAATTCTAATTATAAAATAAGTTTTATTACCGGGCATTACTTAAATGATAAAGGAAATAACATCGGGTGGATAACGGGTTGGATCGAAGAAAATCAACACCCGTATTTTTTCGTGTTAAATATCCAGGCTTCGGGCCTGCAATCCGACATATCAGGAATCAGGATCAGGCTTCTAAAAGATATTTTAAAACATCTTGGGTTTATGGAAGGGAAAATGTGATTAGCACAATTATTGTTCTGTTTGGCCGGTAAAATTTATGAACATTCAGTTTCAATACGTCAATTTCTGGTCACTGCTTGTTGCCATTCCTGCCGGTATAGTTTTTTTCATGTTGCTGCTTCGCTGGAAAAAAAAGGTAACAAAACGGATCGGTGATGAAAAACTGGTCCGGATACTGATCAGTAATTTCTCTTCAAAATTATTCAGAACAAAATGGGTTGTACTTTCCGTGGCATTTGCTTTTGGTGTACTGTCATTGATGAACCCGAGGATACCCGGAGAGTCAGAGAATTTTATGAGAAAAGGAATTGATGTCGTTATCGCAATGGATTTGAGCAAAAGCATGTTGTCAGCTGATGTTTCGCCAAGCCGTTTGGATAAAGCAAAAGAATTTATTAATAAGCTGCTGGACAAAATGCCGGATGACCGGGTAGCCCTTGTTTGGTTTGCCGGATCAGCTTATTTACAAATGCCATTGACAATAGATGAGGATGTTGCAAAAATGTATGTTTCCTCTGCAGACCCGGATGCAATACCGGTGCCCGGTACCGATATCAGTAAAGCATTGGAAAAAAGCGGAGATGCCTTCTCGCAGAATGAGGAACGATTTAAAACGATTATTCTGATCACAGATGGGGAAGATCATGCTCCGGATGCGGTAAAGACCGCTGCTGCCCTTGCCGATAAAGGGATCATGATTAATACGGTCGGAATAGGTTCGGAAGAGGGAACTTCTTTTATTGATCCTGCTACCGGTGCAGTTAAAAAAGATGAACAGGGGAATGTAGTAATCTCAAAACTTAATGCGGAAGAGTTGAAACAGATTGCAGCAAAAACCAATGGCACGTATATTCATTTACAAAACACTCAGGAAGCCGTAAATAGTTTAACCGGCTACCTGTTGCAGATCCGCCACAAGGCATCGCTTGATAAATCAACTTTGAGCTACAGGTCATTATATTATTGGCCGGCCGCTATAGCGTTTATTTTGCTGGTTATCGTAAACTTTATTCCTGAGAGGAAAAAAGGATTTGCATGAGAGGGAAACAGTACATATTAACAATAATCTTTTTAAGCGGTTACCTCCTTGCACATGCGCAGCAATCAGATAAGATCATGCAGAAAGGAAATGAATATTACAAAAGACAGCAATATTCTGAAGCATTAAAAGAATTCAGTAAAATAAATGAGGGGGACTCTCTAAGTGAAGAAGCCAGGTACAACCAGGCAAATACTTTATATAAGCTTGGGAAAAAAGATGAATCAATAAAAATGTTCAAACAATTGTCCGGTATTGTGAAAGATACTTTGTTCCTGTCAAAGCTGTCTTATAATGAAGCTGTGGTTTTAGGCAGCGAAGGGAACCTGGAAGAAAGTATCAGCGCTTATGAGCAGGCGCTGTTGTTCAACCCTCAGGATGAGCAGGCAAGGGATAATTTGCAGAAAGCATTACTTGAATTAAAAAAGAAAAGCTCTCCGCCCGAAAAAAAGAAGCAACAGCAGCAACCGAAGATGAATCCCCGGGATGCAGCAAATAAGCTGAAACAACTGGAACAAAAAGAAAAGCAGGTGCAGCAGCGGGTTCAAAAAGAAAAGTCTGTTGACAGTGTTTCAAAGCCTAAAGACTGGTAAGAACATGAAGCATTCTTCACTAAACATTCTTCACTAAATTTGTGGCTTTATTTAGGTGTTACGATGCGATACTATTGCGAATCACTCACTCAATATATAAGACTTGCAACAAAAGAAGTCAGGGTCGGGAACTTATTGCTGGGAAATTTTCATCCTGTCAGGGTTCAGACAATGACCACAACGAATACAATGGATACACGTGCCACTGTGGAACAAAGTATCCGTTGCATCGAAGCAGGCTCTGAATTGATACGAATTACTGCACCTTCAAAGACTGAAGCGGAGAATTTACTCCGCATAAAGAATGAATTGCGTAAAAGAGGATACAAGACTCCGCTGGTGGCTGATATTCATTTTACGCCGAATGCTGCGGAGATCGCTGCGAGGGTCGTGGAAAAAGTGAGGATCAACCCGGGCAATTATGTGGATAAGAAAAAGTTTGAAGTGATCGGGTATACCGATCCCGCATACAACGGGGAGATTGAAAGGATCCGCCAGCGGTTTATTCCCCTGATAAAAATTTGCAAAGAATATGGAACAGCCATGAGGATCGGAACCAATCACGGTTCTTTAAGCGATAGGATCATGAGCCGTTATGGCGATACGCCTGTGGGAATGGTGGAAAGTGCCATGGAATTTTTACGCATTGCAAGAGAGGAGAATTATCACCAGATCGTTTTGAGTATGAAAGCAAGCAATCCGCAGGTAATGGTGCAGGCGAATCGTTTACTGGTGAAAACAATGTTTGAAGAATTTGGTGAATGTTATCCTTTACATCTTGGAGTAACAGAGGCAGGTGATGGTGAAGATGGAAGGATTAAAAGTGCAATAGGGATCGGCTCTCTCCTGGAAGATGGCTTGGGTGATACGGTCCGGGTATCATTAACTGAAGATCCTGAGATAGAAATTCCTGTGTGTAAGGATTTGGTAAAAAGGTATTGTTCGCACGCCTCCCAAAAAGAGGAATTGGCTGCCGTCCCGAGCCTGGAGAACGGAACTACCGGTGTAGAGAATAGTCCGTCTTCACCTGAAACGATTCCGTATTCACCTTTTAAATATGAAAGGCGGGAATCTAAAGCGGTTGATAACATCGGGGGAAAAAATGTGCCTGTAGTAGTTGCAGACCTGAGAAAGACAGAAAAGATAGCGCCGGAAAATTTGACAGCTATCGGTTACAGGTATATAGCACGCAATGATAAATGGCATATTGATGACATGGCAGCAGATTATATCATAAGTGGCCGGATTCTTGATTTTGAACTGCCGGGAACATTAAAAGTGATCTGCGATCAAAAGATATGGGTGGCGGCAACGGATAAAGAAAAATATTTTCCGGTATTAGAAGCAGGACAATATCTTGATGATGCAGTTGAGCGGTCTCCCCGGATGAATTTTATAATGATGGAATGTTTCTCCGGAAAGTATAACCAACACCAAACAGAAAAATTGTTTTCAAAGGTAAAGACAGATCCTACCGTTGTTCTTTGTTTATTTTCTTCCAATATAAACGCAATGCAAAGTGTCCGCCGGATGTTTGTTGATTTAATGGATCGTAAGATCATGTCGCCGGTTATTTTGCTGACCGGAAGCGATTGGCAAACACCCGATGAACACCTGATACATTATGCAATTGAGACCGGCGCTCTGTTCCTGGAAGGAATGGGAGACGGGATTTGCCTGGGTATGAGCCAGAAGAGTTATACAAAGTCGTCATTAGGCAAAGAGCAAGTTAAAGTGACGGGGAGAAATTATACCAGCAGTCAAACCATGGAACAATTCATCAACAATACTGCGTTCAGCATTCTGCAGGCGACAAGAACCAGGATTTCCAGGACAGAATATATTTCCTGTCCCAGTTGCGGAAGAACGTTATTTGATTTGCAGGAGACCACGGCAAAGATCCGTGCCCGGACAAATCATCTGAAAGGTGTGAAGATCGCCGTTATGGGTTGTATTGTAAACGGGCCGGGAGAAATGGCTGATGCCGATTTCGGTTATGTAGGTAGCGGTCCGGGCAGGATCACTTTGTATAAAGGTAAAGAGATTGTAAAACGAAATGTGAGCAGTGAAGTGGCAGTGGATGAACTTATTAATTTACTTAAGGAGAGCGGTGTCTGGGTGGAAGCATAAAATCAAGAGATGAAAAGAGACCGTTGGATCATCCTGTATCTTGCTATCCTGGCTGTTCATTTAGCAGGAATTTTTCTGAATGATGAATTGATTCAGGTCCTTACCAAGCCGTTGCTCGTTATTCTCCTGGTCTTATATTTTTTATTGAGAACAAAAGTCTGGAAAGGCCAGCTAAAAAATTGGGTACTGGCTGCTTTATTTTTCTCGTGGGCAGGGGACATCTTATTAATGTTCCAGGAAAAGAGTGAGCTGTTCTTTTTATCCGGGTTGGCTGTATTCCTGGCAGCACAGTTATTTTATATTGTTTTCTTTCATAACATCCGTATTAGGGAAAGAATAAAAGGTTACTGGATCTTTTTGCCGGTCGTTATGATTTATTACATTGCTCTTATCACATTTCTTTCTCCATTTCCCAGAAAAATGGGATTGCCTGTCCGGGTTTATGGAATCGTGATCAGTATTATGTTCCTGCTGGCCTTGCACATGTTATTTATAAAGAATAAAATTGCGGGAAGATTAATGATGGCAGGTGCATTATTATTTATCATTTCTGATTCTGTCCTGGCTATTAACAGATTTTACAACCAGTTTGAACCGGCCGGTCTTATTGTGATGTTGACTTATGGCCTCGCACAGTTGTTGATAACGGATGGCGCCATAAATTACATTCGCAAAGAATGAATTTTTCAAATATTGAATTGATATCTTAGAGTATGCAACAGACAGATTTTTTAGTAATTGGTTCAGGTATCGGGGGGCTGACTTATGCATTGAAAGTAGCTCAGCGGTTTCCAGATAAAAAAGTAGTGGTGATCACGAAAGCAGCAGCTGATGAAACGAATACCAAGTATGCGCAAGGCGGTGTGGCGGTAGTCAATGATCCCGAACATGACAGTTTTGAAAAACACATTGAAGATACCTTGATAGCCGGAGATGGTTTATGCAATCCTGATGTAGTGGAAATAGTTGTGAAAGAAGGCCCGGACCGTGTCCGGGAAATCATTCAATGGGGGGCAAGGTTTGATAAAGAATCGGATGGTGATTATAAATTAGGAAGAGAGGGCGGGCATTCCGAGTTCAGAATTTTACATCATAAAGATGTTACCGGCAGGGAAATGGAAAGAGCGTTACTGGACACTGTGGCAAAACAAAAAAATATTGAGATCATCAAACATTGCTTTGTCATTGACATCATCACGCAGCATCATCTGGGCTACCTGGTCACCAAATCCACTCCTGATATTGAATGTTTCGGTGTGTATGTATTGAATCTTCATACAAACCGCATTGAAAAGATCAGCTCAAAGATCACATTGCTGGCAACGGGAGGGAACGGGCAAGTGTACCGAACCACCACCAATCCATCCATTGCCACAGGCGATGGAGTGGCAATGGCCTACCGTGCCAAAGCAAGAATAGAAAATATGGAGTTCATTCAGTTTCATCCTACGGCTCTTTTTGAACCAGGAGTGAGAGGCCAGGCTTTCCTGATAACCGAAGCCGTGCGTGGCGATGGCGGCATTTTACGCAACAGGAAGGGAGAAGCATTCATGGAAAAATATGATCCGAGAAAAGACCTGGCGCCAAGAGATATAGTTGCCCGGGCAATAGACAGCGAAATGAAGAAGACAGGTACGGAATATGTGTGGCTGGATTGCCGGCATTTCAATAAAGAAAAGTTTGTAGAACATTTTCCCAATATTTACGAAAAATGTTTGTCAATCGGAGTCGATATTACCAAAAACATGATACCGGTGGCGCCTGCTGCTCATTACAGTTGCGGCGGCATCAAAACAGATGAGTGGGGCAGAAGTTCTGTTAAAAATCTTTATGCCTGCGGTGAATGTGCCAGCACCGGCCTGCATGGGGCGAATCGTCTGGCCAGTAACTCGCTTTTAGAAGCAATGGTATTTGCACATCGTTGTTATGAAGACGCTTCAGAAAATATTAATTCTATTTCATTTCAAGCGGGCATTCCCGACTGGAATGCCGGGGGAACCACGGAGCCGAAAGAAATGATCCTGATCACACAGGGACTGAAAGAACTTCAGTTGGTGATGAGTGATTATGTGGGTATAGTCCGCAATGATATTCGCTTGCAAAGAGCCATGCGCCGCCTCGACCTTTTCTGGGAGGAAACAGAACAGTTGTATGAAGGCGCCACTCTTTCACCGCAACTGCTGGAATTGCGTAATATGATCACAGTCGGATACCTTATTGTAAAAGGGGCTACATTCCGTAAAGAAAGCCGGGGCCTTCATTTCAATACCGATTATCCGGGCAAGAGTGCATTGGTGCAGAATATCGTCTTATAGCTTCATTATCTTTGAGCAATATGTATTATTTAGTTTACGGATCGTTTTATGCCATTTCATTGTTACCGCTGAGGATCCTGTATTTTTTTTCTGACTTCATCTTTTTCCTGATTTATTATGTAATCGGTTACCGGAAAAAAATTGTGTTCAGTAATCTGCTGCAGGCTTTTCCAGAAAAAACAGAACAGGAACGGAAAAAGATCGCTAAAAAGTTTTACAGGAATTTTACAGATACATTTATTGAGACGATAAAAATGATCTCTGCTTCAGAATCCTATATTCTGAAAAGAGTGCAGGGTAATTGGGAAGTGATAAACCGGTATTATGATAGCGGCAGAAGCATTCAGCTCTTACTGGGGCATAACTTCAACTGGGAGTGGGCTAACGTAACGACGGCAAAGAATTTAAAGTATCTCTTTCTGGGCGTATATATGCCTTTAAACAGCAAGATCATAGACCGCCTTATGTATAAACTGCGTGCAAAAAACGGAACGAAATTGCTGCCTGCAACAAAAATGCAGGAAGCGATGTTGCCTTACCGCGATCTTCAGTATGTACTTGCGTTGGTTGCAGACCAGAATCCGGGACGACCCGCCCATGCCTGGTGGTTTAACTTTTTTGGGAAACCGGTCCCGTTCGTGAAAGGGCCCGAAAAAGGAGCAAAGGCAAAAAATACGATTGTGATATTTGCTTTTATTCATAAACTCGGGAGGGGTCATTATGAAATGGTTTTCTTTGTGGCTGAAGAAAACCCTGCTGCATTGCCGGAAAAAGAATTGACGGGGAGATATGTACGTTATCTTGAAAATGTTATTCGTGAATATCCGGAAATGTGGTTATGGAGCCACCGCCGGTGGAAGTATGAATGGAAGCCTGAATACGGTAAGATCATTGAATGATTTTATCTGACCTGCCCTTTTTAATACAGCAAGAAACGACACGGGAGAATTCCTCTCATCTTACCTGTTTGCGTCTTTCATAAAGATATCTCCGGTAGCGGGCAGAGGAATAACTGATAGCTGCAGAAAAAATCAACTGTATCTAATAGCACTTACGATAACCCTCAGCATGCAACGTAAACAAAAGAAGCCGGCATTTTCAGACAGCACCCTTTTTATCTTTTCTTTTTTTCAGCAAGCCTATTTCCTGTTATATAATTGATTAAACAGGAATTTAAAAGTGCCGTGAGCCTGCGCTCTGAAAGTTATCTCAGGGCCGAAAGCGTATAACTTTCCCTTGCCGAGTGTAGCTTCAAAAGCTGCAACAGCATCTTTAATATAATTTTGCCCCCACGCCCATCCGCTTCTCAATAAATTTCCATTACCAAACCATGCCAAAGGTTTAATATTGGCAGCACCCGGGAGAATGGTGAATACCGGGCTGTTGTCAAAAATGATATCGGTTTGATGGGGCATTCCCCAATTAGCAGGCTCTTCTGTATTTACTTCCGCCTGCAACACACTTGCAGGGATATAATATTTATCATTAGCAACAGGCCTTTCTTTCCCGGTATTATCAATGGTCAGTAAAGCATTTTTTACCGGTAAATTTAAATAGTAGGCTAAGCCTGCATTTTGACCGACAGTGACGACGGTTCCCCCATTCTCAATAAATTTCTTTAACTGCGGAATTGATTTGTCTGTTGTAATTTTTCCCAGCCATGATTCATACTGCAGAGGCACTTCTCCGGGTTTGGGTTCAGAAGAACCAAACATTCCGGTTTCCGGCTGACCCTGGGATCTGTAGGCCGGGATACCATCATCAATAAATAAGAGGATATCATATTTTGAATTGAGGTCTCCCTTATCAATCTCCTGAGGATAGATTACAGAATATGTAAAATGAAACTGCTCCAGCAACCAACGCACCCAGCCCGAAGGAATAGACCCGCCATAATGATCAAACAATGCGATCTTTGATGGTGAAATTGTTTCCAATCCATCGGGGGTGGAAGCAGCAGGTACAACCGGAACTCCCCATTTTGTAGCTTCATCATTTAGTATTTTAAAACCATCTGCCGGAATATAAAACGAACCGGCAGGCACATCACCTGTAGCTGAATGGATTCTTTTGACTTTGACTCCGGCAGTAAGCAGGTCGTTTGCTGCAATAAATGAATTATTGACTGCCGAGCTTAAAAAATATCCTTTGGATGATTTCTTCACACGGGTAACAGGTGGTGATTGAATTTCTCCGTAAGGGATCTGATCAAAAGGACCATCAAATCCTTCAAGTATCCTGTCAAATTTTACTCCCATTTGAAATGCCAGTGTCCATCCCGCAGCATCGTAAGGACGAATGGGCGGGCCCCCGGGGTATTGGAAATCATTTCTGTAATTCTGAGGTTCAAACATATCCAGTATATGAGGACGAAAAGCCTGGTCTGTTTTTACCACGTAACTGCCGGCAGGATAAGATTTGCCTCCTGCCTGAAATGATGAAGACGCTTTATATACTTTGATACCTGATTTGATCAGTGCATTGATAAAATTTACTGCAGTAGGAAAATCAACCTGGTCAGAAGGAACAACATACCCTCTTGGGTCACGCAGGGCAGAATCCATCAGCACCTTATTAAAATACCTGGCCGGTATTTTGAATTGCCCGAAAGAGGAAACTGGCTTTTTTTCTATTCCTTTTGCCACATCCTCATTAAATATTTCTTTTACTTTTTCAATTACTTTCGGTTCTATTGTCCATGCATTTTCATTCCCTTTGGTAATTGAATTTTTTCCCATTACATAGATATTCTCCAACAAGCGCCAGCCCATCATCTGTGCATAATCCAAAACGGCATAGTTGAGAGAAATTGAATAATCAATTGATTGTTTCATGTGCCATTTCTGGGGATAAACGGGGAAAGGTGTATTGTTATCTGCAATTAGCCTGTCGGGTATAAAAGGTATTTCCGAAGGTGTGGGGCTTCCGATTATCTCTGTAAGAATACCGATCATATTGTGGAAATAAGGTGTTGTTCTCAATCCTCCGTTCCACCAGGTATTAAAACTGGAACCGCCCAGCCTGGTGTATCCCGGCTTTCCTTCCCTGTTTAACCTGTTGATCATTGCAGTTCCCACTCCGTCAAGCCCGGTTACCAGCAAAGGATCATAAACATAATTAAAAGGATCCCTGTAAGGAGGTCCTGCCAGCACTGATCCGTCAGGGCCTGCCTGGTGATGGTTGTAAACAATTTGCGGCATCCATTCCACGTATAATTGCCGGGAAATATTCTCTGACTCTTTCATATTGTTCATATAAAAATCCCGGTTGTTATCATGGCCAATGTATTTATTATACACTTTGGGAAGTCTCAGATTCCTTTTCAGTGTATCATCATTTCTCATATACCAATTTGCCGTCAACTCCAGTCCATCAGGATTTACTTCGCACAATAATATAATCACATTGTTCAGGATGGAAAGTGTTTCTTCATCATTTGAACTTAGGAGCTTATAATAAAAAGCGATCAATTCCTGCGACGGGATAGTTTCCGTAGCATGCAATCCACCATCTATCCAGATCACAGGTTTTCCTTCCTGTTCCAGTTGTTTTGCTTCGGTATCGGAAATTTCTGCCCTGGCCAGTTTCTGTGAAATCTCTTTATACCGTGCAATATTCTTCAGGTTCTGCGGAGAAGATACGATCGCCATATACATGGAGCGACCCTCTTCCGTCTTACCGATATCCTGCAAAATTGTTCTGTCGGAATTCTTCGCCAATTCCCGGAAATATTTTTCAAATTGAGTGTAGTTTACAAGATGATAATCCTGGCCGATGTCAAATCCGAAGAACTCTTTTGGCGATGGAAGTTTTTGTGCGGTAACTATGGTTACCGGTAAAAAGAAGACTACAAAAATTGAGATAAACTTTTTCATAAGCGCATTTCTTGGTGATTCAATAATGGCGGAGCCCGTCCGTAAAAACGAATTTAAAATATTGTTTCGAGAGCCGGTTCAGGAACACCTCATATCTTTCTGCCCTGATCATCTATTCCCGGATGAAATATTTTTTTCTTTGCCCCGGCAGGAGAAAAAATTTCTTAAGAGAAAAACAGCCGGGTTCAAATAGAAATATTTTAATATCTGAGAAAGGTAATGCGTCAATAATCCGGAAACAGTTAGAAATTAAAAATGGAATTGAAAATTTATGTTATGAAGATCCGGGGCCACGACCGAAAAGAGGCCGGTCCATTTTAGAACCAGCCTCTTTTTTTCACCAAAACCCCGCCTGCGATTGATAACCGGCAGGCATTAACAGACAGTATTGAAAAAATTGGTTGCAATAGTAAGACAACCACTACTTTCAGATTGCTGCATGGTTATGAAATTGTTTTTAATTTTCCCATCCATACGGGTTTCCCCTGAATTTTCCGCACCAGGAACATGATACCGACGAAGATGAAAAACAATGGTCCTAAAAAGCCCAGCAGAGCCACATACCTTGTTCCGTAAAATTTTTCCATCGGCCTTCTCAGCCTGTGACCGATCAGGTACATACTCGGCACCATCACCAGTGTCAGGAAGAATGAAAAGATCAGCCCGAAGATGATCGTCCAGCTCAGCGGGCCCCAGAACACTACCGTGTCTCCTCCAAAAAAGATCTTCGGATTCAGATGCTGGAACAATGAAACAAAGTTGATGTTCAATCCTACCGCCAATGGTATTAATCCAAGAACTGTTGCCAATGCTGTTAACAGTACGGGAATGATACGGATCTTCCCTGCTTGTATTGCTGCTTCTCTTGTGCGCAGTCCACGATTGCGCAATTCATCGGTAAATTCAATTAACAAAATTCCGTTCTTTACTACGATGCCTGCAAGGCCAACAATGCCCACACTGATCATGATCGAAGGCATGCTCATACCTGTGATTGCATAACCAAGAAATACACCGATAACCGAAAAGAAAATTTCAGTTAGTACAATGAATGGTTTGCTCAGGCTGTTGAATTGTAAAACAAGAATCAGGAAGATCAGCAGCAGTGCAATGATCAGCGAACGGCCAAGAAATGACAGTGTTTCATTTTCCTGTTCACTTTGCCCCGACAGTTTGATACTGACATCAGATGGAATCCTTGTTTTGGATCTGAAATCGGCAACTTTAAAACCAAGTTCTTTATTGATCCCGGTCACTTTGGATAAGTCCAGCACATTGGATTGCAACTGGATCGTTCTCTTCTCATTTTTTCTTTTGATGCCTCCTGCCGTATTGGTGTATTCCACTTTTGCTATGGCATTCAGCGGCACCTGCTTCACTGCCATGGTGTTAAAATCACGAAAGGTGATACGCATGTTCATCAGGTCGGTGATATTGTTCCGTACCAGGTCACTGTAACGCAATTGAATTTTGTATTCATCCTCCCCTTGTTTCAGCTTGCTCACTTCTTTTCCGAAAACGGCAGTGCGCAGGTACATCCCTACCTGAGCCGTACTCAATCCCTCTCGCAAAGCTTTTTCCCTGTCTACGGTGATCGTGATTTCAGGATTGTTGAGATCCACATCCATGGCCAGCTTTTCTATTCCCTCTATTTTATTTGTGTCCAGGTAGTTTTTAAGATCAGTAGCTACTTTGGCAATCTCCTGGAAATTGTCTCCTGCAATTTCAATATTCACCGGAGGATCGGTTGGCGGGCCGTTGTCTTCTTTATTTACTGTGATCTCCGCACCGGGGATTCCTTTCATAGCATCACGTATCTGGTTCAGGTACGAACTGGTGCTGACGCCATGCCGCTTTTCAAATTCAACAAAAGATACCTGGATACGGCCGAGATTAGGTTGAATACTTTTATTTTGATCTCTCGGGTTATTAGCTCCCAATGCCACATTGGAAATAATGCTCTCTACAATAGATCCGGGCTGACCCGGATGTTCTTTTTCCAAAATCTTATATACTCTTTTTTCCAAAACACTGGTAACCGAATCTGTGTATGTGACACTGGTTCCCACAGGCAATTTCAAATAGACATAAACGAAATTAGGGTCACCATCGGGAAAAAAGGGCTTGGGGTTATTCCTTAAGAACAATAAAAAAACGGAAAGCAAGAACAGTACAAAAAGGTAAACCATTAACCGCACCGGCCTTGCTTTATATAATGCCCAGCGTAATAGTTTTTCATATTGCTTCATCAGCATAGGCAGCAGGTGATTCTGGAACCAATGAATTGCATCACGCAGAATGAAAACATTCAGTATTGCCGCCAGCGAAATAAAAATCAGAAAATTTCCAAAGCCATGCCAGCCGGCAAAATTCAGGATGATACCTGCTATAATGAAAAACCAGAACCACCATCTTTTGAAAAGATGCATTTTCGGTTTTTCAAATTCTTTTCCTTCCGGTTTCATGAAGCTCACCGCAAAAACAGGGTTGATGAGAAATGCCACGATCAGTGATGCCGTCAATGTCAATATCAGCATTGTGGGCAGATAGATCATAAATTTCCCGATAAGTCCGGTCCATAGTAATAACGGAAAGAATGGCGCCAGCGTGGTCAATGTTCCTGAAAACACCGGCATGAATATTTCTCCCGCGGCCATTTTGGCCGCCCGGTCTATAGGGACTTTTCCATTGGCGTAAATGCGGTGTGTGTTTTCAATGACCACGATGGCATCATCCACAATGATCCCCAGTCCGAAGAGCAGAGCAAACAATACAATAAAATTGAGTGTAACGGATGTGCCTACCACAAAATCTGCCACCGGTAAAAAGAGAAATGCTACAAACACACTGAGGGGAACACTCAACGCTACAAAAAATGCATTGGTTACTCCCATAAAAAACATCAGCACCAGCAAGACAAGTACAAACCCGATGACGATTGTATTGACAAGATCATTAAATGAAGTTTTAGTCTGCCTGCTCTGATCTCCGGTAAAATCCACCCGCAGGTCGCCGGGCAATTCATTCTTTGCCTTCATCTCAGCCACGATGGCTTTGATCTGATCAGCTGCATCAATGAGATTTTCACCCGTACGCTTGATGATATTCAGCGTCACTACATTCTTACCGTTCAGCCTCGCATAGCTGTCTCTTTCTTTTACCGTATCTTTTATTTGGGCAATATCCCTGAGATAAACAATCGCATTTGCCTGGCTTCCTTTCACAACAATATTCTGCATATCGGCAGGTGTGGTAAACTGTCCTCTCACCGTCAGGTTTCTTTTCATGTTCCCTACTTCGATTTGTCCGCCGCTGATATCATGATTTTCCCTGGAGATCGCATTTTCAATATCATCAAAAGTGACTTTGGCGCTTTGCATTTTAAAAGGGTCCACGTTTACCTGTATCTCTCTTTCCGGAGCTCCTGCAATATCTGCACGGCTGATCTCTTTAAGTTCTTCAAAACGATCCTGCATTTTATCAGCAAACTGTTTCAGTTTAATCCCATCATAGTCGCCGCTTATATTCACAAACATGATCGGTATCTCGCTGATGGAAAATTCCTGCACATCCGGTTGAGAAGTCAGGTCATTCGGCAGGTCGGACATTGCCTTATCCACTGCATCTTTTACTTTCTGATGTGCCACATCATTCTTTACTTCGGTGCTGAACTCAACCACGATCAGTGAATAATCCTGCTGGGAAATGGACTGCACTTTATTCACCTTGGCTCCGCTGATACCTTTTATCTGTTTTTCAAGAGGACGGGTAACCAGGTTTTCTATATCCTTGGGAGAATTTCCGACATATACCGTAGTGACAGAAATGGTGGGAACCACCACATCCGGAAATTGTTCTTTGGGTAATGTGATGAATTTATTCAAACCGAACAAGGTGATAATGATCGTAATGATATAGATAGCCGTCCGGTTATCCACTACCCAACTCGTAGGTTTGAATTGTTTGAATTTACCCTTAATTCCTTCCCATGCTTTCATAAAATAGTTTTGATCTGGAGTTTTAATATCGTTTATCCCGTAATTTTTTTATTGAAGAGCCACGGATTGCCCGTCATACAACTGCTGGTATCCTTCAGTAATGATCTGATCACCATCCTTAAGCCCGCTTTTGATCTCCATCTGGCTTTCATACGTCTCGCCGGTTTCCACCAATCTTTTCCTGGCAACAAAACGATCTCCTTCTTTCACCATCACATAGACATATTTTCCTTTTTCATCTGACTGTACAATATTGAGCGGTACCACGATCACATTTTTAGAAGAATAGTCTTCGATCCGCACTACTGCAACCTGATTTACTTTCAATGCAGGATCAGACGGAATTCTTGCTTCTGTGGTGAAAGCCCTTGTATTCGGATTGATAGTAACACTCATTACTTTAAGAGCAGTTGTAAAAGTTTTGCCGATGTCCGGAACTGTCACTTTCAGCGTTGTTCCTTTCGAAATTCCTTTTTGATAATTCTCCGGAACTTCGGTGACTACTTTCATACTGTTGGTGTTTACAATACGGATCTGCGGGCCGGCAGCTGTGGCGCCGGTGAATGTTTCACCTGCTTTTATGTCCACTACATCAGCCTGTCCTGAAATAGGAGCATAAACAGAATATGTTTTCCAGCTTTCTTTTACAGTGGCTATCTGTCTGTTCAGTGCCTCCACGTTATTCTTAGCGCTGATCAGCTGCACTTCTGTGCCAATGCCCTGGTCCCACAGATTTTTCTGGCGGTTGTAAATATTCTCCGCATAATCAAGCTGGGTTTTCAAAGCATCTATCTGCTGAAGAATGACCGCATCATCGAGTTTGGCCAGCAATTGTCCCTGCATTACATGATCGCCCTGTTTTACAAATAATTCTTTTACCTGGGCCGGCGCTCCCCTCGGAGTGACCACTACACTATTATCTGCATCGATCTTCCCCTGCAGTTCGATATAATGAGTAAAATTCTGCGGAGTTACTGTACTTACTGCCACAAGTTTCCTGTTTTGCTCGTCAGCAGCAGTAGTGTCCAGCTTAGCGATCTGTTCTTCCAGGCTTCTGATATCCGATTCCAGGCTTGTCTGTTCTTTCTTTTTTGATTCCAGTTTTTTCTTCAGGGAAGCGAGATCATTATCACCACCTTTTTTTCCGCCGTCGCAGCCGGAGATCATCAGTGCAAACCCTATTGTGATCAGGACAAGAATTTTCTTCATAAAATTTATTGTTATGGTAATTGAATTACAGTTTTCCTAATGATTTTAAATAATCCACTTTGGCAATGATGGCATCGTACAGTGCGCTGATGTAATTGCTTTGTGCCGCTTTCAGGTCTGTTTGTGCTGCCGTGATCTCCGTATTGGAGCCTACACCGGCATCAAATTTTTTCCGTGTCTGGTTATACACTTCTTCGGCCAGCTGCATATTTTTTTTTTGAAAATCAAGAGTGGAAACAGCTGTTGTGAAATTATTCCTCGCTGTTTCTATATCGTTGTCAATGGAAAGTTTCAGGGCATTTTGCTGATTGATGCTTTGCTGAAGTTCCAGCGAAGCTTTCCGGATCTTTGCCCTGATCGAGTTCCCGTGAAAAATGGGTATGTTCACACGAAAACTGATCGCAGAGATTGGTATCCAATCTACACTTCCGGAAAAAATGAACTTATTGCGCTGTGCATTTTCATTGTAATAAGCATTCAGCATCAGGGTAGGATAGCGGCTCAGTTTATACCGCCTGACGTTATACTCTCCCAGCCTGATACCTATCTCTGAATATTGAAATTCTTTTCTGTCACTGTATTTAAAATCGGAGACCTGAGGTAAGTTTTCCCGAACCTGGTCATAACTTATGGTATCGGTAAGCCTCAAAGAATCTTTCACCGGCATCCCCATCAGCAATTTCAAACCGAGATAACCATTATTGACCTGGCTGATCACTTTTAATCTTTCGGTTTGCAGGTTGGCCAGTTGAACGGAAACTTTATCAATATCCAGCTTTTCGGCAAATCCGTTTTTGTAGATCTCTTTCGTGTCACTCAATAATTTTTCCAACCGGTCAATGTTGGCATCCAGCAATCCGATCTGTGTCTTGCTGGCCTGTAACTGGTAGTATATCTTATAAATATTGGTTTTGATCGTTTCTTCCGTTACCTCCACACTTTTCATGGCAAAATCAAGAACGGTTTTTCTTGCCTGCAACCCGACGAATACCTGCCCATCGAACAGGATCTGGTCCAATGAAATGCCGCCTGTTGCCGCCCATTTGATCCCGAAAGGAAATTTTTCATAAGTACCGGGAGGTCCGCCGAAAAATTCAGCCGGCACCAATGTTACCGGGATCTTCGCCGTATAGACAGTAGAGAAACTCCCGTTTACCTGTGGGTATGCAGCCGAAGTGAAATCTCTGTTTGTCTGATCCTGTATCTGTACGTCCAGCAATGCATTCTTTACCTGCACACTGTTTTTCATTGCATAGTCCACGGCCTGCTGTACCGAAAACTCATAAACAGCAGGCGGCTGCTGTGCCATGACCGATCCAGCCAGCAGCAAAGCTGCCGGAACTAACTTAATCTTTTGCCTGCGTCTATTCATGTGCCTGTGATTTTTTTTCCTGTTGATATTTTAAGATCAGTTTATGGCCTTTGATGGTGGCAAGGCCAAAAAGATAATTTTCAAAACTCTGCAATATCACTTCTGTTAGGTTATACTTGCGGGGAGGGAACAGATCCATGTTAAAAATGACCATCATGGATTCCAGGCGGAACCGGGAAATAATCTCCGCATTGATCTCCGGACGGAACAATTCTTCTTTTATACCCCGCTCAATATTCTTGCGTACTACCTCCAGCAAAAATTCATCTTTGTATTTTAAAAATTTCCGGTAAGCATTGTGATGGAATTTTTCAAGATCATAGAGTACGGCAGGATTCATATTCCGGAACTGACCTACGATGTTTTCCATAGTAAGGAATATTTCTTCTATTGCATCTTTTGACCGTAAAACACAATCCCTGCAATCCTGTTTTCCCCTGCTGATCTCCATTTCTACTGCAGCTTCCACCAGTTCATCCTTATCATTGAAATACTGGTACACCGTTTTTTTGGACATGCCCAGTTGCGCTGCAATATCATCCATGGAGACGGAGCGGATTCCAAACCGGAGAAACAATTCATAAGCCCTAACCCGTATCCTTTCTTTATTATCTGTTTCCATACCTGCTGATGTGGGGCGCAAAACTATGGAAACTTTTATCGTTACCAAAGTTTCCTACACGTTTTTTTGGCTTTACTTCAGTTCACTCTCAAAGCCCTGATTTTCTGTTACCTTTACTCCCCGGTTTCTTATGGCAAACACATTAAAACACAAGCGGCGCTCATTCCTCAGAAGGTTATTCCAGTATTTTCTCCAGGGTATTATCGTATTGGCGCCTATCGGTGTCACTGTATGGGCCATTTACTGGCTTTTTGACCGGGTGGATAACATTCTCCGCCCTTATGTGAATATTCCCGGGCTTGGTTTTGTAATCATTATTGTCTTCATCATTCTGGTGGGATGGATCAGCACTAAGTTTTTTGTAGGAAGCCTCATTGACATTTTTGATCGCTGGATGGACAAAACACCTGTTATTAAATTCATTTACACATCCACTAAAGATTTTTTTGAAGCATTCGGCGGACAAAAGAAAAAATTCAGTCACCCGATACTGGCCAATGTTTTTTCCGAAGACGTTTGGGTGGTAGGTTTTCTTACAGATGAAGAGCTGGAAAAACTGGACATGGGAGCTGAAATGGTTTCCATTTACATTCCGCAGGCTTATCATTGGGCCGGCCAGCTATATGTTTTGCCAAGGCATAAGATCAGGAAGATTGATAAGCTGGGGCCGGGTGAAACAATGAAGTACGCCGTGACCGGCGGTGTGGTAGATCTGGAGGAAGAACAAACAGAAGTAAAACAAAATGGAGTTGGTGAATCCAAGTGAAAAGAAACCTTTTCATAATCATAGCCTGTTTGTATGCACAACAATGTTTCTGCTGGGGCTTCTTTGCTCACCAGGAGATCAACCGCTATGCCGTTTTCCTTTTGCCTCCGCAAATGATGGTATTATATAAACCGAATCTTGATTTCATAACAATACATGCTGTTGATCCCGATAAGAGAAGGTATGCCGTTGCAGCCGAAGGCCCGAGGCACTATATAGACATTGATCATTACGGCGCTTATCCGTATGATTCTCTTCCGAGAAAATGGAAAGATGCAGTCGCCAGGTTTTCTGAAGATACATTGAACCAATATGGCACCGTACCCTGGTGGGTGCAAACCATGCTCTACCGCCTTACCGATGCATTCAAAGAAAAAAGTCAGGCAAAGATCCTGAAACTGTCAACCGAACTGGGCCATTATATCGCCGATGCTCATGTGCCATTGCATGCCAGCAGCAATCATAATGGTCAGTATTCTGATCAACTGGGCATACATGGTTTCTGGGAAAGCCGCATTCCGGAATTGCTTGCTGATAAAGAATGGGATTTTTTTATCGGCAAGGCAGAATACATTCCCGATCCGGCAAATTTCATCTGGAAACGGGTACTGGAAAGCGCTGCAGCGGCCGATACAGTCCTGAAGTTTGAAAAAGAACTGTCAAAACAATTTCCTGCCGATCAGAAATTTTCTTATGAAAACAGGAATGGCATTCAGATCCGCCAATATTCCTCTGCTTACACCAAAGCGTATAATGAAAAAATGAAAGGCATGGTGGAACGGAGAATGCGCCAGTCCGTTTTTGCCGTGGCTTCTTTCTGGTACACTGCCTGGGTGAATGCAGGCCAGCCAGACCTTACCAAACTGAACAACAAAGAATTCTCAGCGGCAGACATGAAAGAATTTGAAAACCTGAATAATGCCTGGCGATCCGGTAAGATAATAGGAAGAGAAGATTAAGTTCGTTTCTACCTGATTTCCATTTTATAAACTTGCGGGCTTGTTTCCCGAAAGCTGTAACCCGCATCGTATCTTTGCAGTTCCAACAAAATGTTTTGATGTGTTACAAACAAAACGCTCTGTAGTTCATAATTTCAATGCCGGCCCTTCCATTCTCCCTGAAGAAGTGTTTGATGAAGCAAGCCGGTCCATCCTGAACTTTAATAATTCCGGGTTATCCATTCTGGAAATTGGCCATCGTACTCCCTTGTTTCAGCAGGTGATGGATGAAGCAAGATCACTGGTAAAAGAACTGATGCACCTGGATAGTGATCATGAAGTATTGTTTCTTCATGGCGGCGCTTCCACACAGTTCATGCAGGTGCCGGTGAATTTGCTGAACGAAAATGAGCTTGCTGCTTTTACCGATACAGGCGTCTGGGCTACCAAAGCCATTAAGGAAGCAAAACTTTTTGGCCATGCAGAAATCGTATGCAGCGGGAAAGAAAGTAATTATACATCTATTCCCAAAAAATTCCAGGTACCTGCTACTGCCAGATATCTTCATATCACCACCAACAATACGATCTACGGCACGCAATGGCAGGATCTTTCTCTGTTTGATCAGTTCAATGTACCATTGGTAGCCGACATGAGCAGCGATATTCTGAGCAGGGATATTGATTTCAATAAATTCAGCCTGATCTATGCCGGTGCACAAAAAAATATAGGTCCGGCGGGAGTGAACATTGTGGTGGTGAATAAAAACATTTTAGGAAAAGTGAGCCGAACCATTCCCACCATCATGGATTACCGCAATCATATTGAAGCGGGTTCATTGCTGAACACACCACCGGTGTTTGCTGTGTATGTCTGTATGCTTACTTTGCGCTGGTTGAAAGGCAAAGGCGGCGTGGCTGCAATTGAAAAAGTAAATAATGCCAAAGCAAAATTATTTTACGACACGCTGGACAGTCTTCCTGTCTTTAAAGGAAAAGCGGCAAAAGAAGACCGCAGCAAGATGAATGCTACTTTCATTATGGATGATGGAGCATTGGAAAAAGAGTTTCTTGATCTCTGCAAGGGCGAAGGAATGGTGGGTGTGAAAGGCCACCGATCCGCAGGAGGATTCCGTGTTTCCATGTACAATGCCTTGCCCGTGGAAAGTGTAAAAGCATTGACAGACCTGATGAAAGAATTTGCCCATAAAAAAGGATAAACAACCAACAATAGTTTTAAAAAGAAATGGCCATCATTAAACCCTTTAACGCATTAAGGCCGAAATCCGATTTGGCATCCAAAGTAGCATCCAGGCCTTATGATGTACTGAACAGCGCCGAAGCAAGAGTGGAAGCAAAAGACGATCCCTGTTCTTTTTTGCATATCACCAAATCAGAGATTGATCTTTCCGAAAGCATTGATGTGTACAGTGTAGCCGTATATGAAAAAGCAAAACAAAATTTTGACGCTTTCATCAGGAGCGGTGTTCTTTTTAAAGAAGAAAAGCCCTGTTACTACATCTACCGGCTGATCATGCCTGCCACGCCTGAATTGGGTGGCAAGGAAAGGAACCAGACAGGACTTGTTTGTGTTTCATCGGTTGACGATTATTTCAATAACGTGATTAAAAAACATGAATTCACCAGGCCGGAAAAAGAAAAGGACCGCATTGAACACATGAAGATGATCAAAGCTCAGACAGGAAATGTGTTCCTGGCTTACCGTGATGTGCCTGAAATTAATGAACTGATCGAAAAATGGAAAACTGGCCATGATCCGGTGTATGATTTCAGGGCAGGTGATGGAGTACAACATACGGTCTGGATCATTGACTCTGGTTCTGCAATCAATACCATCAGTCATCTTTTCAAAACAAAAGTCCCCAACACGTATATAGCCGACGGACATCACCGTGCTGCCTCTGCAGCAAAAGTGAGCAAAGAAATTCCCGGCAATGAAAATGCTAAATATTTTCTGACCACAATTTTTCCTGCAGATCAATTAAGCATTCTTGACTATAATCGTGTGGTGAAAGACCTGAATGGCCTTGACCCGGATGATCTCATCAGTGCATTGCAGGATGATTTCATGATCACATTGAGTCCTGAGCCGGTGAAACCTTCCCGGCTTCATGAAATGGGAATGTACCTGGAAGGAAAATGGTATATTCTTGCTGCAAGGGAAGAATCGTTTGAAAAAGATCCGATCCATGTGCTGGACGTCAGCATTCTTTCCGAAAACATTTTAAAAAAACTGTTGGGAATAAAAGACCAGCGCACTGATAAAAGAATAGATTTCGTTGGCGGCATCCGCGGATTGAGAGAGCTGGAGAAAAGAGTGGACAGCAGGGAAATGAAGGTCGCATTCAGTTTATATCCTGTCAGCATTCAGCAACTGTTTGATATTGCCGACAGCGGAAATGTGATGCCTCCCAAAAGCACCTGGTTCGAACCAAAACTGAGAGACGGTTTGCTGACGCATCTGCTCTGACCACTCCTAAAATATTTGTTATTTTGCGGCGGAGGTTTTCTGATTCACTTGCTGTTATATTTAATTTGCATTATGAAAAAAATCTTTGTTCTTCTGCTTGTTTCACTTCTTGCTTCTTCGGGTTTTGCGCAAAACGATGACCCTAAAGTGCTGTATGAAACAGCCAGGAATTTCATGCGAAGCGGCGATTTCAACAATGCGATCATTGTGCTGAACCATGCACTGGAACAGGACAAGAATAACATGGATATGCAGAAAGACCTGGTGATGTGTTATTATTACAAAAGAGACTATAGTACAGCACTGGAAGGGGCAAAAAAACTGGTAGACAGGGATGATGCTGATGTAGTTTGTTTCCAGATAGCAGGTAATGTATATAAGGCATTGGAGATGCCAAAGGATTGCGAAAAAGTTTATAAGAAAGGGCTAAAGAAATTTCCTAACAGCGGCCCTTTGCACAGCGAGTATGGTGAATTGCTCTGGTCTGCAAAAGATTACTCTGCCATCAACCAGTGGGAAAAAGGGATAGAAGTTGCTCCGTCCTTCAGCGGCAACTATTATAATGCCGCATTATATTATTTCTACACGAAAGATAAAGTGTGGAGTGTTTTGTATGGCGAAATCTTCATCAACATGGAAAGCCTGACCGAAAGAAGCACCGCCATGAAACAACTATTGCTGCAGGCATACAAGGAGAAACTTTTTTCAGATCCCAATTTTCTGAAAGGAGAAGAAAAAAACAAAAGTGAATTTGCCAAGGCATTTTTAGAAGAAATGAGCAAACAATATTCGCTGGCATCAAAGGGAATTACTACGGAAACACTGACGATGATCCGCACCCGCTTCATCCTGGACTGGTTTGATCATTATGCAGCAAAATTTCCTTTCCGCTTATTCGATTACCAGCGCCAACTGATGCAGGAAGGCCTGTTTGACGCTTATGACCAGTGGCTGTTCGGTATTACAGAGAATCCGGCAGCTTATGACAAATGGACCAAAACACACGAACAGGAGTATAATGCTTTCAATGACTTTCGCGGAAACCGTGTGTTCAGAATTCCCCCGGGACAATATTACCAGGCGAAATAAAAAGGGACTCCGTTTTTATTTATCTTTTTTTGGTTAAATTGTCTGTCAAATGACGATTGCATCATGACGGAACCAAAAAGGCTATTTGATTGCCTGCAATACCATCTTGAAAGAAAGCCGGTGGAAGTAATGATCGCCGGTAAAGAAGCAGGACAATGGAAAAAATACAGTACCGGGCTAGTATCGGAAATTGTCAACAACCTCAGTGCCGGCTTATTGAATCTCGGCTATGGCCCAGGGGATACGACTATCGAAGGCAGGGATAAGATCGCAATTGTTTCTAAAAACCGTCCGGAATGGATCATGCTTGATCTTGCAGTACAGCAGACGGGTGCTGTTTTGGTTCCCGTTTATCCTACCATCAATGTAAATGAGCTGGAGTTCATTTTAAAAGATGCCGGGGTGAAAGGGATTTTTGTCAACGATGAAGAACAGTTTCTGAAAGTGTTGAGTTTAAAAGATCGTGTCCCTTCTCTGAAAGATATTTTCACTTTTGAACATGTACCCAATGCACGCTACTGGAAAGAGGTGAACGATGCCGCTTCCCCTGAAGCAAAAAATAAAATAAAATCCATTGCAGAAAAAACAGATCCGGAAAGCCTTGCCACCATACTTTATACTTCCGGTACCACCGGAACGCCAAAAGGAGTAATGCTTTCTCACCGGAACATTATGAGCAATGTAATGTCATGCATGGGCTATTTTCCTCCGGGCAGCAGGACTCTGAGCTTTTTGCCATTGAATCACAGTTTTGAGCGGATGGTCACTTACCTGTATCTGTTTAAAGGACTTTCTGTTTATTATGCAGAAACAATGGATACCATTGCTGAAAACCTGCAGGAAGTAAAACCACACATGTTTACCACGGTGCCAAGATTGCTTGAGAAAGTGTATGACCGCATCATGCAGAAAGGAAGTGAGCTGACCGGGATCAAAAGAAAATTATTTTATTGGGCACATTCCCTCGCTGAAAAATTTGAGATCAATACGAAAAGAGGATCCTGGTACAACTTTCAGTTATCGTTAGCCAACAAAATAGTTTTCAGCAAATGGAGAGAGGGTCTTGGGGGCGAGTTGAATGCGGTTATCTCCGGCGGTGCAGCCTGCCAGGTCCGTTTGATCCGTATTTTCACCGCTGCAAAAATTGTGATCATGGAAGGATATGGATTGACTGAAACTTCCCCCGTGATCAGTGTGAACCGTTATGAGGAAGCAGATCGTAAATTCGGAACAGTGGGGCCTCTGATCGAAAATGTGGAAGTGAAAATTGCCGAAGATGGTGAGATATTATGTAAAGGGCCTAACATTATGATGGGTTATTACAAACGCCCCGACCTGACGGCAGAGTCTATCAAAGAAGGATGGTATTACACCGGGGATATCGGTGCAATGGATGGACGTTTTTTGAAAATAACCGATCGTAAAAAAGAGCTCTTCAAAACAAGCGGTGGAAAATATGTAGCCCCGTTGCCGGTAGAAAACAAACTGAAAGAATCCATCTATGTTGAACAGGTAATGCTGATGGGCCCGGAACGGAAATTCGTCGGTGCACTGATTGTGCCTTCGTTTCCCAACCTGAAAGACTGGTGCCGGAAGAACGGGATCGCCTATACCTCCAATGAAGAGATGATCAGGGATACGAAAGTGCTGGACATGTACAAGGAACTGGTAGAGAGTTTCAATAAATATTTTAATCATGTGGAGCAGATCAAGAAATTTGAATTGTTGCCCAATGAATGGACGATCGAAACAGGCGAGCTGACACCGACATTGAAACTGAAAAGAAAAGTGATCACGGAGAAATTCAGGGATGCAATAGAAAGGATCTATGCAGAGTAAGTCAACTCCTTTTATCTTTTACCGGAACTGTCTCTCCTGCGCAGCATTATTTTCTGAATGAAATCATCGTATTGCTTTTGCTGCTCACCACTGAAAAGCCCTCTCACTTTTCTGAAATGATCCAGTGTCAACCGGTCAATAACAGCCTGTTTCTCTGCGATCCGCCGGCTGTAGTTACTAATGCTGCTGTCCTGAACAACAAGACTCTGTATCATCTTCAGGAATTCTTTTCTTATTTCCCGTACTGAATCATATAAAGGCCTGACGCCGGCAAAATGCTGATCCCTCAGGGTTTGATAATTTTTTTTCTGAGACTCCGTCATGTTCAGTTCACGTGCCATCGTTTCCATGGCACTGCCGGAATCAGGCTTTTGCCCTGCATGGCCCGAACCTTTCCCTTTCCAGATAAACAATAACAATCCCGCATTGACCAGGAATAAGACGATCACGGCAACGCCAAGAATTTTATTACATGGTTTCATAACTTGTTATTCAGATCTGCCGGCAAATAATTAATGATGTGATGATCGTTTGCCCTTTTTAAAAAAATTTCAAAACCGTATTTGGTTTAATTAACCGTGTGTTCTCCTTTTATGGTTTCCTACCCGGTACCTCACAAAATGAATATGCAAGTTATTAAACTTTTTAGCATATAGACTTACGGCACTCGATTGAGCAATCGAATGGGCGCATGCCGGGGAAGTAAAAAATTATTCTGAATCACAGACGCCGGTTAGCAAACAGCCTTTTTTATTCTGCTGATAGCCGGTGAAAAGAAATGAATAAATTTTCAGGTATCCCCAAGAATGTTCCTTGCTCCGTTCAAAACACACAATATCCCGGCCGGAGACAAATTACAAAGATCAGAGCAGTTTATACCCAGTCCAGGTCTTTGTTTTTCCCCCAAAGAGCCAATATATGCCATTGGTATATGTAAAATTGAAACGATCTGACACCTGAACACCTTCCGGAAATTTCAGGACATTCGTCATAATGCCGGTCTTGATATTATACAGTTCCACCTGAGCATCATCCACATTCAATATACCGATCTCGGCTTTGGGTATGCCGGTATAGATAACTGTCGTGTAATTATAAATTGGCACTTTCGGTTCCGTAAGCGCTTCATCTTGTTCGTCCCGGTCTTCCATACCTTCCTGGCTCTTTTGATCTTTCTGGTCAACCTGATCTTCCTGCACTGAAGAAGGACGTATGATGACAACTTCTTTTTTAATGATCTTCGGATTACTCAGGTTGTATGACCACACGGTATCCTTATCAATGAAAAAGACCTTTTTTGTTTTATTGTCGAATGTTCCCACACTATTATCGTCCGGTTGATTTTTCCCTTTAAACATGGTCTTTACTCCGGTAGGGATTCCTTTTGCATTGAATGTGTAGGCAAACCAACCGATATCCTTAAAGGTATTACCCTGAACAGATTGAGTGGCAGGGTTATACCAGAGGCCTCTTATGTCTATGTGTGCTTTTAAGGTATCTGGCGACAGTCTTTTTCCCGAAGCATCAAAAACTCCCATCGGGAATTTCCTGTTTCCGCACATTGCAGCATAATATTTTTTTTGAACCGGGTGCCACACTACCGAGCTGGAACTCGATCCGTCATAACTGCCATCGGGTGCCGATGGGATCTGTAAAGTCATTACTGCCTTCAATGGAACAGGTGTGATGTTTTGATTTGTTTGGGAAAATACCGGTACGGTCAGCATTGCAAGAATGCAGGAGAGGAAGGTACATTTCATGGGTAAAAGAATTTATTAAATAATGATTTTTCCCGTAATGCTTCCATCGTATCCTGTTTGAGGACCGGGGATTTACACCAGGGTATGCAAAATACAATTTTTTAAACAGTAATTATAGTCCTTATATCAATTTGTAAGAAATGCCGGCCGGCCATTCCTGTTGATCCTTCCGGGCAGGTGGAGCCGTTTGTAAACCGGGAGAAGTATCCGGCAGGGATGAATTATCAGAAAGTAAGAATAGCTCTTTCTTCTATCAGTTACATTTGCACTTATGTATCAGCTGAAAAAATCGTTAGGTCAGCATTTTTTGAAAGACGAAAATATCTGTAAGAAGATCATTGCAGCTTTGCGGCAGCACCCTTTTACACGATTGCTGGAGGTAGGGCCCGGTGGCGGTGCGTTGACAAAATATTTACTGGAAATACCAGATGTAGATTTTAAAGCAGTGGAAGTGGACGAGGAAAAGGTAAAATATTTGAAAAGCACTTTTCCTTCAATAAAAGGAAAGATTCTTCATCATGATTTTTTATCTGTTGAAAAACCTTTTGAAAATAAATTTAGCATTGTGGGCAATTTTCCCTATAATATTTCATCACAAATATTATTCAGAATCCTGGAATGGAAAGAGGATGTGGAATGTGTGACCGGTATGTTTCAGAAAGAAGTGGCACAGCGCATCAGGGCTAAAGAAGGAAGCAAAACCTATGGAGTGCTGAGCGTATTGATACAGGCTTTCTTTGATGTGGAATATTTATTTGAGGTCTCAGAAAGATCGTTTCAGCCTCCGCCCAAAGTGAAAAGTGCCGTGATACGGCTGTTGCCTGCAACAAAAACACCTGAAATGCGAAGTCGGGAAGATCTCTTTCTGTTGGTAAAAACTTCCTTTAATCAGCGAAGAAAGACTTTAAGAAATTCAGTGAAAAATTTGTTCAGCAAATCAAAATTGGAAGAAAAAATATTTGATAAAAGACCCGAACAATTACCGGTTCAGGAATTTGCAGCCCTTACTTTTGACATGAAATGAAAAAAGTTATTATTACTGCCAGCGTGCATGAGCTTTTAATTAACAGGCTTAAACAAAAAGGCTTTGACATCATTTATCAACCGCAGACCAGTTATGATGAATTGAGCAGAATAATCGGGGAAGCAGAGGGACTTGTCGTTACCACCCGGCTGAAAGTGGATAAACCATTACTGGATAAAGCCGTTCATTTAAAATGGATCGGCCGGCTGGGAAGCGGCATGGAACTGATTGATGTGGAATATGCCGGGAGTAAAAATATAAAATGTGTCAGCAGCCCTGAAGGAAACAGGAATGCGGTAGCAGAGCATGCATTGGGACTGCTGCTGAACCTGATGAATCACCTTTCTTCTTCTTACGATGAAATAAAAAAAGGAATATGGAAAAGAGAAGAAAACCGCGGCACGGAACTTAGCGGAAAAACGGTCGGCATCATAGGTTTCGGTAATACCGGAAGTGCATTTGCCAAACTCTTAAGTTCCTTTGATGTGACGGTACTGGCCTATGATAAATACAAATTCGGGTTTGCCAAAGGCTTTATCAAAGAAGCAAGCATGGAACAAGTCTGCCGTTATGCCGACGTTATCAGTTTTCATGTGCCGCTGACGGAGGAAACGCATCACATGGCCGATGAGAAATTTTTTGACGCATTGAAACAAAAGCCATGGATACTGAATACTTCCAGGGGAAAAGTGATCAAAATCGTGCATCTCATTGAAGCGCTGAAAAAAAATAAGATTGCAGGCGCCGGACTTGATGTGTTGGAAAACGAAAAGTTAGATACTTATTCCGTTCCGGAAAAAGAACAGATGGACTGGCTTTCTTCACAACCTGATGTAATCGTTACCCCCCATATTGCAGGATACAGTCATGAAGCATTTTATAAAATGGCCAAAGTATTACTGGAAAAACTTGGTATGGATTAAGAGGTTCCCTTGCAGAAGAAACTTAATTTTTTGATTGCCGTTTTATTAACCTGCCCCCTTGTTTAAAATATTGAAAAGCAGTGAGCAGGGATTACGCAGGTATCAAACTTTCTGAATTGTGGTTTAATCATTAACTACAAGAAGAACCTGTAACAGGGAAACGACTGGTGTTACATGCAGCGCAGAGATCCTGCCTATGCCGGTCTTATCTGTGTGGTCCGTATTCAGGGGTTAACAAAAATTTGAACTGTTTTCCACTATTCTTTTTTCAAAAACTTTTTTATATTTGCAATAACGATAAATTTTTTGCAACGCTTCAGAACCTACTGAGGCGTTGTTGTTTTATTTTTTTAATAAAGGAGGTGGTTATGAGTGATATTCAATATGTAACCAAAGAGACGCTGGAGCAAATGAAAGTTGAATTGCAGCGGATGAGAACTGTAGATCGTCCTGCAGCCAGCCGGGCTATTGCCGATGCGAGAGAAAAAGGCGATTTAAAAGAAAATGCAGAGTATGATGCGGCCAAGGAAAGCCAGGGAATACTGGAAGCCCGCATCACGCTGCTGGAAACGCAGCTTGCAAATGCGAGGGTGATCGAGATGTCTGAAATTGATACCAGCAAGGTTTCTATTTTGACCAGGGTGACCCTGAACAACCTGAATACAAAAAAGCAGGTTACTTATCAACTGGTGAGCGAAAAAGAAGCTGACCTGAAAGCAGGGAAGATCTCTGTGTCTTCACCAATCGGAAAAGGTATCCTGGGAAAAAAAGTGGGTGAACTGGCTGAAGTGCAGGCACCGGCGGGAATTATTAAATTCATGATTGAAAAAATTACGGTTTAGATCATAACGAGACCAGATTTATCACTCCGCATCCTGCGGAGTTCTTTGTTTCCGGCAATAGGATTTAGTTTTGCTCTTAGTTTTTAAGAAGCTGCTATGGGTATTGATATTTTTAAAATATAAAATATTTGGAGGTATGACACTGTTTTCAAAAATTATTGCGGGAGAAATTCCATCATATAAAATTGCTGAGAATGAAGATTTCTATGCATTCCTTGATATTTTTCCGTTGAGAGAAGGTCATACATTGGTAGTGCCTAAAATTGAAGTGGACAACCTGTTCGATCTGCCTGAAGAATATCTTGGAAAAATATTGTTGTTTGCGCAGCCGGTTGCAAAAGCTATTGAAAAAGCTTTTCGTTGTAACCGCTGCGGCATCAGCGTGATTGGCCTGGATGTGCCGCATGTGCATATACACCTGATCCCAATCAATTCAGCCAACGACCTGAATTTTGTACAACCCAAGCCCAGGGCTTCTGATGAAAGCCTCAGGAAGGTACAGCAGAAAATATTAAGTTACCTGAATAGTTGAACGAACCCGCTGATAAGATCTATTTCTTTTTAATTCTTTCAGGATTTTTATTGATAAAATCTTCCCAGCCGCTGAAATCACTTCGGATCTTGCCGATGACAGAGTGTAATTGAAAATGATGACAGACTGCCACTGCCAGTGCATCTGTTGCATCATAAGTAACGGGCTCTTGTCTTACGTACAATAATTGTTGCAGCATTTTCCAGACCTGGTCTTTCCCGGCGTTACCGTTTCCGGTTATGGACTGTTTTACTTTTTTAGGTGAATATTCGGTTACCGGGATCCCTTTACTCATGGCGGCGGCAATTGCAACACCCTGTGCTCTTCCGAGCTTCAGCATGCTTTGTACATTTTTTCCGAAAAAAGGAGCTTCGATGGCAAACTCATCGGGCTTGAAATGCCTGATAAGTTCCTGCACCTTTTTATGAATGAGGTGCAGCCTTTCCGGGTTATTTTTCTTTGCCGGAAGGCGAAGTACATTCATTTCTCTCAGGTTTATGGCAGCGCCATTTACTTCAATGATTCCATAGCCCATCAGTAAAGTTCCGGGATCAATCCCGAGTATTATTTTGCCATGCCTTTGCAAGGAGGAGTGTATTTTTACAGAATTATTAAAATTGAATTGACAGTTTGATCCTTTTCCGGCGTAAAAATATCAAAATCTTTCTCAATTATTTTCTCGGCCCTTTGTTGTTCCTGGCATTGTCTTATTCCATTTACCGGCAAATAATAGATCAGGCCGACCTGGCGCAGGCATGGAACAGGATAAGGCAATCATTGAACAGCGACGTGATCTGGAATTTTCTTGGAGTATTTTTATTCATGATCATCAACTGGGGTATTGAAGCAGTAAAGTGGAAATTATCAGTACGTAAAATTCAGCAAGTAAGTTTTTCCCGTGCATTCAAAGCGGTGTTGTCCGGAGTTTCTTTTTCAGTGGGTACCCCCAACAGGATGGGAGAATACCTTGGAAGAATTTTATATATGGATGAAGGAAATCGCCTGAAAACGGTTTCTATCACAATTGTCGGCAGCATCAGCCAGCTGATCATTACATTGCTGTCCGGTGTTGCAGGATTGATGGTGCTGCTTCCGGAAATCCAGGCAGCAGGTATGCTTTCGCCGCCATGGGGCTCTGTTTTGCTTTATGGAGTTATTGCCGCATTAGTCGTTTTAATCTTATTTTACTTCCGCCTGTCATGGCTGGTAAAGCTGGCAGATCGTTTCTCGGGAAACAGCCGTTATGTGTACCTGGTCCGGTCGCTGGAAGATTTTGACACTAAGATATTATTACAGTTACTGGCACTCTCCGTATTGAGATTTTTTGTTTTTATCATACAATATTTTATTCTCTTTCGTTTATTTGATGTGGAAGTTTCCTGGTGGCAGGGTTTTTGGGCTACCAGCGTTTCATTCCTTGTACTGGCGATCATTCCGACATTTGCTATTGCCGACCTGGGAATGCGGGGAAAAGTGATCCTGGGTTTATTAGGATTGTTCAGCTCAAATGTATTGGGGATCACTATTGCTGCAGGGTGCATCTGGTTCATCAATCTTGTGATTCCTGCAATCATTGGCAGTTTATTAATTTTAGGGATTAAAAAAATATTCAAAGCGAAAAATGAGAAGAAGTAAGCGTATTGTTATTCTTGGATTTGTATTGATGCAGTTTGCATTTTCCATAAAAAGCCGGCAACCTCAGGATGATTTTTGCGGCATACGGAATACTTCTTTTCAATCGGAAGAGATGGTAAACTTCACTGTGTATTACTCGGTAGCGGGTATTTATGTTAATGCAGGCAATGCCACATTCAGGGTAGATCTTGAAAACATGAACAACAGGCCGGTGTATCATATTACCGGTGACGGGAAAAGTAATTCTTCTTACGACTGGATCTATAAGGTGAGGGACAGGTATGAATCATATATTGATACAGCCACCATGCAGCCTTTGAAATTTATCCGGTCTGTTAATGAAGGCGGGTATAAAAAATATCAGAATGTAACATTCAACAAGACGGCAAATACTGCCATTTCGAACGAGGGTGTTTTCAAAGTGCCGGGGTGTGTTCAGGATGTTGTCAGCGCCATGTTCTATGCAAGGAATATTGACTTTTCAAAATATCAGCCGGATGACAGGATTCCTTTTTCCATGTTCCTGGATAATGAAGTGTATAATATGTATATCCGTTATCTTGGAAAAGAAACCGTCAAAACGAAATACGGGAAATTCAGGACCATCAAGATCAAACCGCTGCTGGTGAAAGGAACTATATTTGAAGGCGGGGAGAAAATGACAGTATGGATTTCTGATGATAATAACCATATTCCTGTTCGTATTGAAAGTCCGCTGGTAGTTGGCAGCGTCAAGATTGACATGATGGATTATGACAACCTGCGCCACCCGCTTACTTCTTTGATCAAATTAAGACGCTGACCTGCGGATGTGCCCGGAGTTGTCTGTTAAATGATTTCCTCCAGCTTGAAGAAGTCTTTTGGACGGATACCTCTTTCGGTATGGTGAAGATTACAACATTCAATTTCCGGGTCGTGTTCAAAAAATAAAATATAGTCATTCTTTACGGCTTCTTCCAGGAAAGATTTTTTTTCTTTCAATGTGGTCAGCGGAAACATATCGTAAGCCATTATATAAGGTATAGGGATATGCCCCGCCGAGGGCAGCAGGTCGGCCATAAAAACGATCGTTTCACCATTGTATGTTATTTGGGGCAGCATCATAGAATCGGTATGTCCGGAAGTAAACCGGATCATCACGGAGGGAACTTCGAAAGTTGTCACCGGTAGTTTGTCGCCTGTTACCTGTATCGGGTATTGAATGAAGCGCAACTGCCCGCTTTCCTGTATCGGCAGGATATTTTCTTTCAAAAAACTTGCTTTCTCCCTTTCATTCGGATTTACAGCCCAGTCCCAATGTACCTCGTTGCTCCAGTAAACTGCATTTTTAAAAGCAGGAATTAATTTGCCGCCTTCCCTTTTGATCGATCCGCCGCAGTGGTCAAAATGCAGGTGTGTTAGAAATACATCTGTAATATCATTCCGGCTGAAACCGTATTTTGCCAATGATTTATCTAATGTATCCTCCCCATGTAAAAAATAATAGCTGAAAAATTTATCATCCTGCTTATCACCGATCCCATTGTCCACAAGGATCAACCTGTTTCCGTCTTCGATGAGCAGGCAACGCATGGCCCAGGTACACATATTATTTTCGTCTGCCGGGTTTATTTTATTCCAGATACTTTTCGGCACTACCCCGAACATAGCGCCGCCGTCAAGTTTGAAATTACCGGTGTGGATCGTGTATAATTTCATCCTGGTATTTGATTTTTAATTTCTGACATTCTTTTTTCATAAGCAGGCTTCGCATAAAGTAATGCAATCAGGCTCAATATAAAAAAGCCGGCAAGAGCAATGGTGCTGTTTCTCATACTCCCGCTGTTTTCTTCCACATAGCCAAATACAAAAATACCTATGACGAGTGCAATTTTCTCACTGACATCATAGAAGCTGAAAAAGGAAGTAGTGTCCTCGGTTTTCGGTAATAATTTGCTGTACGTGCTGCGGCTCATACTCTGAATACCTCCCATTACCAGGCCGACAACTGCTGCCAACAGGTAAAAAGACATTTGGGTTCTTACAAAATAGGCAGAAACACAGATGCCGATCCATACCATCACTGCAATGCTTATCACCCACCAGTTACCGATTTTTTTACTTAACCTGCTCATAGCGATGGCGCCTACCATTGCTACCAGCTGGATAACAATAATGGTGATTAAAAGTTTGGGTTCATCTTTCGGATCAGGAAAAATTTCTTTCTTACCAAAGCCCGCAGCCACCAGCATTACTGTCTGTACTCCCATGCTGTACAGGAAAAAGCTGAAAAGGAATCTCCTCAGCGAAGGCATTCTTCTGAGTTGTTTCCATACCAGGCTCAACTCGTGAAAGCCATTGGTCAGGATATGTTTTTTTGCTTTTCTTTCTGCTGCTGAACTCATGGGTAATACCCTGAATGTAATTTGTGCAAACCCGAACCACCACAGGCCTGTCAGTAAGAAAGACATTCTTGCTCCTATGGTCTTATCACTTTCATTCAGGCCAAACCATGATGGTTTCAGTATGATCACAAAGCATATAACCTGGAGTAATACACTGCCGATATAACCCATGGCAAAACCTTTGGCACTGATCCTGTCATGATCTTCCGGTGCGGCAATATCCGGTAAATAAGAATTATAAAAGACAAGGCTGCTCCAGAATCCTAAAGCAGCCACGGCAAATGCGATGATACCAAATTCAAGATTTTGTTTTGTGAACCAGAATAAGGCTATGCAGGCGGCAGAACCCAGGTAACAAAATGCACGCATCCAGTTTTTCTTGTTTCTTTTGTAATCGGAAATGGAACTTAAAATAGGGGAAGATATGGACACGATGATGAATACTACAGCAAGCGCATAGTCCTGGAGCGCCGTATTAATAAACTTTCTTCCGAAGAAACTTACATAAGATCGTTCTCCCGGGCTGGCAGCAGCGGTGATTCCGACATAATAGGCAGGAAAAATTGTTGAAGTGATTACTAAATTATAGGCTGAGTTCGCCCAGTCATACATGGCCCAGCCGTTGATGATTTTTTTAGAAGCAGTCTTCATGCAGCACAATATGTCTGCTCAAAGTACTAAAAAATAAATTTGGCGGGATATTCTTATCAGAACAGGTTGGACAGGCCCTCCTTGATAACATATAAAACAGGCAGCAGGAAAATGGTGAGAACCGTAATCAGCAGGTAGAGCACCACTACAAAAATAAAAATCAGGAAAAAACCTTTCCAGGACTTTTTGTTGTATAACCAGTCATAAAATGCATAAACGTAATAGGCGACCACAAATAAAGAATAAACAGTAAACAGGGTATCGGCTGTTTTAGTATGATTGAAAATCAGAAAGGCCGGGAAAAGAATGATCCAGTACAAAGAAACTTCCCCGATAAAAAAAGCATTGGCCACTAAATGCTCCCCGAAAAGGTGTTTTCGTTTTCTGAAAAATAACCAGGTAAAGAATGCTATGATCGGGAATTGAATAAATAAAAGACCTGCGAGGAATTGTTCATCAAACTGGTCCAGTTTTTTTCCAAGATCCTTATTGTCCAGCAGGTCTTCATAAAATTTGTCATTAGTGCCCCCGATATGAAATGTCAGGTGGAGTAATACTACAAAACCGCCAATGAACATAAAATAATTGATCGGTTTGAAATACCGTACCCGGTCGCCTGAAAAATATTTTTTTACCATGTTGCCCGGGCTTTTGGCCAGTGCAAATACAGTTCGGAAAAATTTCGGGCCGAAATTAAAAAAGACAAAAGGGATATCCCGGATGAAGTGTTTGAAGCTGATCCGGTCGTGTTGCAGCTTTTCGCCGCAATGCATGCAAAAATCTCCCTGCGATATTTTGCCGCAGGCAGGGCACTTTTTTTCACTGTAAAAAGGATCAGGTATTTGCATCTCCATTTATCCTTTGATCACTCCGCTAAAGAGTAAAATAAGTAAAATGATTCCCGCAAGGATGCGATATACTCCAAATACTTTAAAGCTATGATTTTTTAAATAGCTTATGAAAAAACGAATAGCCAGAATGGCTACAATGAAAGCGACTGCATTCCCGATTAAAAACACTTTGGTGTTCTGCTGTGTTTCGGTGATCAGCTGAATACCCCTTTTGGCGGCATCACCCGCACCCCATCTTTTGATAAACAGGGAATAAGCTGTTGCGGCAAACATGGTGGGTACGGCAAGGAAGAATGAAAATTCCGCTGCAACATATCTTGTGAATTTCTGCTGCATGCCGCCAATGATGGATGCTGCACTCCGGCTGACTCCGGGAATCATGGCGATCACCTGCCAGCAGCCTACTATAAAAGAATTTTTGAAACTGATCCTTTCGTCTGAGTTAATTGCAGGGTTTTTAAAAAAATTGTCAATGAACAAAAGGACAATACCTCCGAGCAACATGGTGACCGCTACTGTTATGGTGCTTTCGAGAAGTTCATCTATCTTATCAGAAAAAAGATAGCCGAATACCAATGCGGGGATCACACCAACAAGCAGTTTGATGTAAAACTGCCAGCGGCTGAACTGAAAAAACTTTTTTGCATACAGCAGAACAACGGCCAGTATTGCCCCGAACTGGATGGAAATTTCAAACAGCTTGGTGAATTCATCATGCTGAATTCCCAAGATGGAACTGGCGATGATCATGTGGCCGGTGGAAGAGATAGGGAGAAACTCAGTCAGGCCTTCCACTACTCCCAATATGATCGCTTCAATGATACTCATGCAGAGATATTAAATGGCTTATTTCAGAAAATGAGTTTAATAAAAAAGCGATGAGTGATTCATCGCTCCTGTACTTGTAAAAATAATTTTATTATTCCGCTTGTTTCGTGGTTTTAAAAATAGCCAGGATTTCGATCACCATTCCCAGTATTATTACAAGAGGCGCTACAGTGATCCGGACAGGACTGTAAACGGCTTTTGCATCAAATACAGCCGGGTTTACATCGCTCTTTCCGCCGGACATCAGGAGCATACCGATCCCTATAACAATTGCACCGGCAGCCATCCACACTAAATTTTGTTTTCCGAATAATGAAGGTAAAGCGTTTGTTTTCTTTTCTGCCATTTTATTCAATTTGGGTTTGCAATATAAAAAAAAACCGCCACATCCTTTTTTATTGATAGAACGGAGTTTTAATATAGATCATCCAATTTCATTTTCAGGTATTTTAAAACACTGCGGTAGGTGCTGAGCACTGTTATGCCAATGCCCACGGCAATCAGGAAAAAAAATAACAGCAGCAGGGTGCCGGTATCCCTTATTGATTTCAGGTCGCTGAGCTGGCTCTCGGCAAATAAGATGAGGATATATACCAGCACGCATGCTATCACCCCTCCTGTAGCTCCATTGATCACAGCTCTGACACTCATTGGCCGGGCAATGAACCAGCGGGTAGCGCCAACCATCTGCATCGTTTTAATGAGAAAGCGGTTACTGAACATCGCCAGTCTAATCGTATTATCAATTAAAACAATCACAACAATTGATAAAATGATTACAACAATAAGTAACACCAGGCTTATCTTACGTATGTTCTCATTCATTTTGCCTACCAATGCTTCAGGGTACTGCACATCACTCACATAAGTCTGTTGCTGCAGGTCCGCCTTTATTTGAGACAGGGAATCCGTATTCAGGTATTCTTTTTTTACTTTAAAATAGATGGCATTGGGAAGCGGATTGGCATCCAGCACTTTGTTCCAGTCATCATTGCCTTCGCTCAGGTATATTTTTTTCCCCATTTCTTTGGTAACAAACTGGATATTTCTTACATAAGGCTTTTCGGAAATGTATTGCATCAGGGCTGTACTGTCCTTTGGATTCAGATCACCACGCAGGTAAGCTCTGACTTCTATGCTTTCTTTGAAATAATCTGCAAGTTTTTTTGCGTTGATGAATGACCACCCGATAATACCGAGGAAAAACAAGACCAGTGTCACCCCAAGTATCGCCATGAAATATGAAGGTTTCCCTTTTTTAATAGAGCCTTTTGAATTCTGCACCATAAGAATTGAATTTAAATATAACAGGTTGCCGCTGCAAGAGTGTTTAACTGGCTTAAGATTTTGTAAAACAATCCGTTTGGCGGGGCAAAAATAACAGATTTCAATGTGCAATCCGTATTTTTGACACCCATCCCTGCCCTCCGGCAGGCAATTAACGATTGCATTAAGCCATGTATTTTAAAAGGGAGAGCATTAGTGGTGAAAAAATTATTTTTTAAATCTTCTTTCACAACTTTGCCCGACCGGGATTGCCGGGTTGTTTGAAACACCCGGTAATCAGTGACCGCCTTTCTTCCGGGTTTCTTTTCTTCATTTTCCGGATAGGAAGAAGAAAACAGGAAGCCGGCAGAATTCATTAATGATTATTCTTATAAGAGAATGGAATACCGCTTTACAGATATCGAAAAAAAATGGCAGCAATGGTGGAAGGAAAATAAAGTCTATCAGGTTTCCAATGATTCTTCAAAACCCAAGTGCTATGTACTGGACATGTTTCCTTATCCCAGCGGAGCCGGATTACATGTAGGACATCCGCTTGGTTACATTGCCAGCGATATTTATGCACGTTATAAAAGACTGAAGGGCTTCAATGTGCTGCACCCGATGGGCTATGATGCATTCGGATTGCCCGCAGAGCAATATGCCATAGAGCACGGCATTCATCCTGCTGTTTCCACAGCAAACAATATTAAGAACTTCCGGAGCCAGTTGGATAAAATCGGTTTTTGTTTCGACTGGGACCGTGAAGTGAACACTTCTGACCCTGCTTATTACCGGTGGACACAATGGATCTTTCTTCAGCTTTTCAAAAGTTTTTACAACCGTCAAACAAAAAAGGCAGAACCTATAGCAAACCTGCTCGCTGCATTTGAAAGAGAAGGGAACTGCAATCATCCGTTTCCGGTAAGCAGCTACCAGTTGCAGGTGACTAACCGAAAGCCGGAATGCGGAAATGTTTTTACTGCGGAGGAATGGAAAACCTTTGATGAATTTACACAGCAATGCATTTTAATGGAATACCGCCTGGCATATTGCGGTTATGGCGAAGTGAACTGGTGTGAAGCATTGGGAACCGTATTGGCCAATGATGAAGTGGTGAATGGCGTGAGTGAACGCGGCGGTTATCCGGTGGTCAAAAAGAAATTGCGCCAATGGTATCTAAGGATAACAGAATATGCCGACCGTTTGCTGGAAGGTTTGGAACATGTGGACTTCAGCGATGCCATGAAAGAGATGCAGACCAACTGGATTGGTAAAAGCTTTGGGGCGAATATTCAATTTTCAATCTACAATTCTCAATTTTTATTTGAGGTATTTACAACAAGGCCCGATACCATCTTCGGTGTGGACTTTATGGTGATCGCACCGGAACATGAACTGGTACCACAGATCACTGCTCCGGAACAAAAGGCCGAGGTGGAAAAATATCTCGGGTATGTGAACAGCCGCAGCGAAAGGGAGCGGATGGCAGAGAAAAAGATCACCGGCGTATTCAGCGGCGCTTATTGTATCCATCCTTTTTCGGGTAAAAAGATACCGGTGTGGATCAGTGAATATGTATTGATCGGCTACGGCACAGGGGCCATCATGGCAGTGCCTTGCGGCGATGAAAGGGATCACAGGTTTGCCAAACATTTTAATATTCCCATCACCAATATTATCGGCGATGAATATAATGGTGTAGACCCCAATCCCACCAAAGATGCCATATTGGAAAATTCAGATTTCCTGAACGGCATGAAGATGCGGGATGCTATCGAGGCAGTGATACGAAAAGTGGAAGAGATGGAAATCGGTAAAAGAAAAGTGAATTATAAAATGAGGGATGCAGCTTTCAGCCGACAACGCTATTGGGGCGAGCCGTTTCCTGTTATCTGGAAGAACACACAGTTGAACAGCCCGGCAGAGCAGGGAATTGCTTATCCTCTGGATGAAAAAGAATTGCCTTTGCAGTTGCCGCATGTGGATTCTTATAAACCGGGCCCTGAAGGAGAAGGCCCTCTGGCGAACATCCCGTCATGGATCCATCCGGGTAATTTACCTGCGGCATTGACCGGCGGGCAAAGAGAGACCAACACCATGCCCGGCTATGCAGGATCGTCCTGGTATTTTCTCCGTTATATGGATCCGCATAATGATAAAGAATTCTGCAGCCGCAGAGCAAGTGATTACTGGAACCAGGTGGATCTGTACATCGGCGGTACCGAACATGCCGTGGGTCATTTGTTGTACAGCCGCATGTGGACGAAATTTTTATTTGACATCGGAAAAATTAGTTTTGACGAACCCTATAAAAAGCTGGTGAACCAGGGAATGATACAGGGAAGCAGCAGGTTTGTGTACCGGGTCAGCAGCACGGCAAGAGCCGGAACGTTTTCTTCAGATGATCCGGTGTTCGTTTCTTCAAATTATTATCAGAAGTTTTTGGAGAACGGGCCTTTCTCAAAACAAACTCTGGTTGACCTGCTGAATGATAAATATGATGAATCATGGAAGAAGCCTTCCGGGGATGAGAATGAATTTACATTGACGCCTTTGCGTGTGGATGTAAACCTGGTTGACGGCGTAGAGCTGAATACAGAAGAATTTAAAAGATCAAAACCAGAATATAACAATGCCGTATTCGTATTGGAAAACGGTAAATACATCTGCGGGGCTGAAGTGGAGAAAATGTCCAAGTCAAAATTCAACACGGTCAACCCTGATGATCTTGTTTTGAAATACGGCGCCGATACGTTCCGCATGTATGAAATGTTTCTCGGCCCGGTGGAGATGAGCAAACCCTGGGATACCAAGGGCATTGAAGGCGTTCACCGTTTTCTGAAAAAATTCTGGCGTTTATTTGCGGATGAGCAAAAAGGACTGATCGTTACCGGCGAAAAGGCGAATGACAAAGAATTGAAAGTGTTGCACAAGACCATCAGGAAGATCGAAGAAGATACCGGGCGGTTCTCATTCAATACGGGGGTCAGCACGTTCATGATCGCAGCCAATGAACTCACTGACCTGAAATGCCATAAAAAAGAAGTACTGGAGCCATTACTGATCTTGCTGGCTCCTTATGCTCCGCATATCAGCGAAGAGCTCTGGCATTTATTAGGCCATTCAGATACGGTGCTTGACCAACCGTTTCCGAAATTTGAAGAAAAATACCTGGCCGAGAGCAGTAAAGAATATCCTGTTTCGGTAAACGGAAAACTCCGTACGACCATCGGCATATCATTGGAAGCATCACAGGATGAAGTGGAAAAGATAGTATTGGAAAATGCTGTCATTCAAAAATGGCTCGATGGCAAATCCCATAAGAAGATCATTTTTGTAAAAGGCAAGATGGTCAACGTGGTGATCTGAAGAATGGCAATACGCTGTCAGTTCCGGGTAGTATAAGGTACGATTCCAAATGATAAAGTGGTTTATGCAGGAAATCTATATACAGGACAAAACCTTTGATAAAAGCAGCCTGCTGGCAAAAGGTGAATATGAAAACTGCATCTTCAATGCTGTTGATTTAGCAGGTAGTGATCTTTCAGACTTTACGTTCATAGATTGTACATTCAGCAATTGCAATCTCAGTTTGGCCAAACTCAACAGGACTGTGTTCCGTGATGTACCATTCAACAATTGTAAGATGCTGGGACTTCGTTTTGATCTTTGCGCTGAATTTGGATTATCATTTTCATTCGATGGTTGCCAGCTGGACCATTCTTCTTTCTACAAAACGAAAATCAAAAAAATAGTATTTAGAAATTCGCAGTTAAAAGAAACTGACTTTACAGAGTCCGATGTGACAGGGGCTGTGTTTGATAACTGTGATCTGATGCATGCCGTTTTTGATCATACAACACTTGAGAAAGCCGACTTCCGGACTTCTTACAATTATTCCATTGACCTGGATATGAACCGGATCCGGAAAGCAAAATTTTCAATTTCAGGCATCCCGGGGCTTTTAGAAAAATATGATATTGATATTGAGAAATGACAGGTTGAAATCATTTTTTTACCGGCGGTATCAGGGAGAAAACATTCTATCGTAATTTCACCTCAAACGAACTGTCATGAGAAAATTATTTATCCTGTTGCTGATACAGTCTTTCAGCCTTTTTTCCATTGCACAAAAAGAAGAAGCGTACTTTTTAACCAATCCCTGCCTGACACCCGACGGGCAAACGGTGATCTTCAGTTTTGAAGGGGACCTGTGGAAAGCGAATGTGAAAGATGGCCAGGCAACACGGCTCACCGCCATGCAGGGATATGAGACCAGCCCCAGAGTTTCTCCCGACGGCAAATGGATCGCTTTTACCGGCAGGCAATATGGAAATGCCGATGTGTTTGTGATGCCAGTGGATGGAGGCGAGATCAGGCAGGTCACTTATCACAGCGCCAATGATGAAGTGAGCAGCTGGAGCTGGGATTCAAAATATATTTATTTCACCAGCGACCGCATGAGCCGCATGTCGGGTTATAAAGTAAGCAAAGACGGCGGCACTCCTCAGCAGGTGTTCGGCGATTTTTATTTTCTCTATGATCATAATCTTGCAGAGAACCCGGTGACCGGTGAAATATTTTTTAATGACACCTGGGAAAGCAGCAACCAGGTGCAGCGCAAGCACTACAAAGGCCCTTTCAATCCGGATATCCAATCCTACAATCCCCAAACAAAACAGTATAAAAAATACACCGACTGGATCGGAAAAGATTTTGGCGCCACAATAGACAGGAATGGCAATATTTATTTTATCTCTGATGAAGGGAATGATGAATATAACCTCTACACTTTTGACAAAGGCAAAAAGACAGCGCTGACGAAATACAACACTTCCATCAAAACCCCGGTAGTGAATGCCAACGGAGGGAAAGTTGTTTTTGAAAAAGATTACCGGCTATGGCTCTATGATGTTGCCTCCGGGAAAGCATCAAAGCTGGACATCTCTATCATACGAAACAATATTTTGCCGAAGGATAAAGATTATGATGTAAAAGGAAAGATTACCGCATTTGATGTTTCGCCCGATGGAAAAAAACTCGCTTTTACTTCAAGAGGGGAACTGTTTGTAAGTGACATTGACGGGAAATTCATCCAACAGATCAGCAAAGGCTCTGCCGAAAGGGCCCGGGAAGTAAAATGGCTGAGTGATAATAAAACTTTATTGTTCACTCAAACCAAAGACGGATACCAGAATTTATACACGATCGCTGCAGACGGAAACGGCGGCCTGAAGCAACTGACCAATGATAAAGGTGATGACCGTGCCCTTGTATTCAATAAGGACAGGACCAAAGCGGTTTACCTGAGCGGAAGGGATGAAGTTAGATTGCTGGACCTGAAAACGATGAACGGAAAAACAATTGTAAAGGATGAGATATGGGGATTGGAAAGCAGCGCCCCGGGTTTTTCTCCCAATGATGAATATGTGGTGTTCACGGCTCACAGGAATTTTGAGCAGGATATTTTTATTTACAATATCAAAGAGAATAAGACAACCAACCTCACCAACACGGGAGTTACAGAAGCGGGACCTGTTTGGTCGCCGGACGGAAAATATATTTACTTCACTTCTTCACGGCTGAAACCGGCGTATCCTTTCGGTATGGATGATCCCAAAGTGTACCGCATGCCATTGGAAAAGCTGGATGCGCCTTTCCGTTCCGATAAGTTCAATGACCTGTTTAAAGAAAAAGAAGAGAAGAAAGACAGTTCGCAGAAAAACGGGTCAGCACCAGGCCCGATCGTGATCAACATGGATGGCATCATGGACAGGCTGGAACAGATCAGTCCTTCATTCGCTTCTCAGAATCTTCAATATGTTTATCAGAAAGGGGACAAGACCTATGTGATCTATACAAGCAATCATGATGAAGGAAGAAACTCTTTGTGGAAGACAACAATAGAACCTTTTGAGCAAAATAAGACGGAAAAGATAAACGGTCAGGGCGGATTTGGAATAAAAATAGTTGAGGTAAAAGACAAGCTGTATGTATTATCAGGAGGAACGATCTCCAAATTGAACCTGGATGCCAACAAGACCGATGCGATAGACATCAGCTATGTGTTCCGGCGTAATCTTCAGAGTGAGTTCAGCCAGATGTTCGAAGAGGCCTGGGCACAGATGGAAGAGAATTATTATGACGGAAACTTTCACGGGGTTGACTGGAAAAAGATCAGAGAGAGATACAAACCTTTTATCAGCCATCTTAATAACCGTTCCGACCTGAGGATCCTGCTCAATGATATGCTTGGTGAACTGAATTCATCGCACCAGGGCTTTGGAACATTTGGTGATGATGAAAATGTGGCATTGAAGAACAGCACCATGGAAACAGGGATCGTTTTTGATAATGATAATCCTTACCGGGTCCGATATGTGGTCAGTAAAAGTAATGCCGACCGTTCAGGAATTGATGTTCAGCCCGGGGATATTTTATCAAAGGTGGATGATGTGGTAGTAGATCCAAAAGAGAACAGGAATTATTATTTTACCAGGCCCTCACCGGACCAGGAGTTGAAACTGACATTCACCCGCAATGGCCGGAATATTGATGTAAAGATCCATCCACAGACAAGCCTGTCCGGTAATTTGTATGATGAATGGATCGCAGCGAACCGGAAAAGAGTGAATGAAAAAAGCGGGAACCGCATTGTATATTCCTATATGAAAAATATGGGAACGGGAGAACTGCAGAGTTTTATCATTGACATGACCCGTGAACTGGATAATAAGGATGCCCTGATCCTTGACATCCGTTATAACACCGGCGGCAATGTGCATGATGAAGTGTTGCGTTTCCTGGAGCAGCGTTCTTACCTGCAATGGAAATACCGTGACGGGAAGCTGGCAAGGCAGGGGAATTTCACTCCGGGCGATAAACCCATTGTGCTGCTGACCAATGAACAATCGCTCAGCGATGCGGAAATGACCGCTGCCGGTTTCAAAGCGCTGAAGCTCGGCACCATCATCGGAAATGAAACGTATCACTGGATCATTTTCACCAGCAGTATAAGCTTAGTGGACGGATCTTCGGTCCGCATGCCGGCATGGGGATGTTATACACTGGACGGTAAAGATCTTGAGTCAACAGGCGTGCATCCTGATATCCTGGTCATCAACACTTTTGAAGATAAGCTCAATGGCCGTGATCCGCAGATAGACAGGGCGGTGCAGGAAATCATGAAACAGTTGAAATAAAAAAGGAAGAGATGTTCGTTGCTGTTGAGAACTTATTTCAAAAACTAATAAACTGTTCAGCGAAGAAAATACGTTGAGAATTCAAAGACGTGCTTTCTGATAGTATCCCTTTGCGTACTTTGCGAAGACTTGGCCCTCTTTGCGGTTAAACACTTTTTTGAGGCAGCCTCATTTTATTATGAGTAGACCGGAACAACTTATATCAATATTGAAGAAGCACCGGGAAGAATTTCATCCTGTAGTATCTTTCAATGCTGTCGCAGATAGACAGGGCGGCGCAGAAAATCATTATATAATTGAAATAAAAAAAGAAGAGCTGTTCGTTACTGTTAAGAGCTTGTTTCAAAAACTAATAAACTGTTCAGCGAAGAAAATACACTGTGAATGCGAAGAAGTGGTTTCTAATAGTATTCCTTTGCGTACTTTGCGAAGACTTGGCGCTCTTTGCGGTTAAACACTTTTTTGAGGCAGCCTCATTTTATTATGAGTAGACCGGAACAACTTATATCAATATTGAAGAAGCACCGGGAAGAATTTCATCCTGTAGTGCCTTTCAATGCTGCCAAAGACAAGGCCTGCCTTCTTGATTTTACTTCTGCCAATAATGAAATCAATGAAGAAATGCTGAAAGACACCGACCGCTTCATCCGGTACATAAACGGAAAATTAGAAAAGGCAGGAGCCAGGTATGGCATAGGCGGATATGCAGAACTCAGGAAACTGTACAGTGTAAGTAAAATATTTGATGCAGAAAAAGCAGGCGAAGAACCGAGAAGATTGCATCTTGGTATTGATATCTGGGGAAAGCCCCACACTGCCGTGATGGCTCCGTTAAGCGGCATCGTTCACAGTTTTGCATTCAATGACCGCTTTGGTGATTATGGGGCCACCATCATTTTATCGCACAGGCTGGATGATCTTTCTTTTTATACTTTATACGGGCATCTTGGCCTGAACTCAATAAAAAATCTCTACGGCGGTGAACGGATCGGGAAAGGAGATGTGTTTGCCGAATTCGGCATTCCTGCAGAGAACGGCCACTGGCCGCCGCATTTACATTTTCAGATCATTATTGACCTTGAAGGAAAGGAAGGAGATTATCCCGGAGTATGCAAATATTCGGAAAGAGAAAAGTACCTGGATAATTGCCCGGATCCGGATTGGATACTGAATTTAAACCGTCATTTAAAAAATTTCCTTATAGAGTAGTCTCAGTTTAATAAGTTCAATATGATTCAATCAGGATACCGGTATTATAATTCTGGAAAATATCTGGGTTAGGTTTTTTAATGACTGCATGCGTTAATTTTATTCAAATAGACTATTATAAATAATAAGTTTTATTGTTCCGTAAGTAGTGATTCAAAGATAGCCTGTATTTTAGGGTCGCTTGGACGGGGTGCATCGGGGTATCTTATTTGCCCTTTTTTATCAATTATCATGTACCTGGGAATGACCAGGTTTATCTTATACTTTTTTAAAAATTGTGATTTTGCCGGATTGTAAAATAAGAAACTATTTTTGGAATTCATTTTTTTGCTCATAAAAGCTTTTTGCCATTTGTCAAAAAACTCATCAACGGAAAAATAAAAGAAGGATACCCTTTTATCTTTGTATTTTTCCTCTAACTCTTTAGAAAACGGCATCTCAATTAAACAAGGATAGCACCATGAAGCCCAAAAGTCCAGGTAAATGATATTCCCTCTGTGAGCAGCTATCAGGGAATCAAATTTATAATGATTTTCGGAGTTATACCCTAAAACGATTTCTTCGCCGGGAGAAAGTTTCAATCCGGATTTTATTGGCTTCTTCTTTGAGATAAGAGATTTAAAGTTTTCATTTTTACAATTGGAAAAAAAAGAAGGAAAGTATTTTTGAAGAGGTTGATTAAAACTTGTTAGGAATGTTTTTACGAAGTAAGACAATAAAAAATCCCTGTTAAGTCCAGTAAAAAGTGTGTCGGAAATTCTGTACTCATTTTTTAAAACAGAAAGAGAAGGATCTTCTGCATAAATATGGCCAGTAGCCAGTAATTTAATAACAGATATTAATGTTTTATAATGAAAGAAATTAGAATAAAAATTAGATTGATCAGCTGATTTAGCAATATTCAGAATCCTGTTTTCTTTTAGATTAAATTTATTTAATAAATCGAGATTATTGTTAATTAAGAGCAATGAATCTTCAAGGGCGGAATCATGAACTAAGTCTTTAGCTAAAGTAATAAATCCCGGATCTGATATAGTACTACTAAGTGAATCAATAATAGCTAGCCTTCTGAAGAAAAGAGCTGCAATTTCTTTTTCTTTCAATCCGAAATCCGGTATTGAATTGGCTTTATTATATAGTTTACTCCGTGGAATTACTGTATGTAAATTGCCGGTCAAATCGACTATTTTTTCAAAAAAATTCAATTCATTTTTTTCCGGGAAGTTTTTGCTTGAAAAGAGGTATTCCCCGGATTGATTTATGTCAACTAAAATTGTATCACCTGGCTTTATCGGGTAAAGTTTTTGCATTGAATCGGCATGAATTAAAAAGGTAATACTATTTATGGGAAGGATTATCTCATGTTCATTCAAAATAACAGGAAAACCATCAGCTATGGAATCATGATAGTAAAACATGCTGATGTTATTTTTTGCATTCAATACTTTTTCACTGATCTGTAATACAGCTCCAGTTACTTTTTGTGAATAATTTGAAGGAGATATCTCGCATTGTTTTAGCTTTTCAGAATTACAGAAAAGGATGATTGCATAAATATAGGTTCCTATTGTTTTCATTTTTTAGAATAGCCGGGATATCATCCCGGCTTGACTTGTGATTAAACTGACATTTAAGTAATTATGGAGTTACCCATGGAAGGCCTGTAGCAGCTGTCCAGCTACTGGCACAGCTTGTGCAACACCATTTCCATCCAGCTCCAAGCGAAGCAGCATAGCTTTGGGCATCTGAAGGATTAACATTTGAGCATTCGTTTTGACTCCAATCTGCAGTATGTACACAGCAATACATAATTCCGGACCCTTCGGGAGAAACACCTCCTTTAATCGTTCTTTGCTCCCCTTTGCCAAGCATTCTGCCAAGAGATTTAAATTTATTCATAATAATTGTATTCGTTTTACTAAAACGAAATAAAGTTTAAATTAAAATTACCTACTCTTTTCTTTAGATTTTCGGCTACCTCTATTTTTATTTCTGCAGAAAATAAAACAGATGTAAAACTAAATAGCCTTAGTGTAATATTATTGCACTTTATATTTTTTTTTTGAAAAAACCCTTTTGTAAAAAGAAAAAAGGACTGTATTAGCAACTTGTAGTTTTAGAAATTAATTCCTTTGTGATTTTTAGACACATACTCATGGATATGATAAAAGAATTGTAATCCGTTTTGTTTGTTTATTCTATAAAAAGATCTTTGCAATGCTCATTTATTTTTTCATTATTGTTTAGCAATAAAGCAGAAGCGCAATTTTTTTTATCATCGGCTGAAAAATATTTATTAATCTTTTTTTGTTCAGATTTATCCAGTGACCTGAAAAGTTTATTAACTATCTTTCCATTTTCTTTATAAAAATAAGATTCTCTATGTCTATCATATTTAATGGGAAATCCCAAGAATTTTATAGCTTGTAAATAACCCATCAAACTTCTTCTTGATAAGGACATTTTTTCACTAAAAATATTTGAATTACCTGTTGCCTTTCTAGAAATAAGGTCATCCATTCTTTTTAGTTTATCAAAGTATTTTACGATCCACATAGGAAAGTATTTTCAAGGAGTGTAAAGTTAATAAAATTAAAAAAAATATTTTGAGAGAGAATGAATCAAAAAAAATTTCAAGATTTTTTTTATTTTCCAAAAGAACGGAACAAATAAAGGTGATATAAGCTTTAAGAACCCGGAATTTTATTTTTTAAATATACAAAAGAGTAGTAGAGTTTATCAATAAGTTTAATAACTTAATTCTTTATAAAGGTATTAAATTTGTTATCAAACAGCTGAAAAGCTCATGCCTAATCCAAACTTAAATAGTGAGAAGGAAAACCTGACGGCCACCGACAGGGAATTTGAAAACAATATCCGTCCCAGGCAGATCGAAGATTTTGCAGGCCAATCCCAGATCATTGAAAACCTGAAGATCTTTATCAAGGCGGCGAAACTCAGGGGAGAAGCGCTGGATCATATTTTATTTCATGGTCCGCCGGGATTGGGCAAGACAACTTTGTCACGCATTGTTGCCAATGAATTAGGGGTAAATATAAAAGAGACATCAGGCCCGGTGATCGAAAAGCCCGGCGACCTGGCCGGACTACTCACCAACCTGGAGTCAAATGATGTATTGTTCATTGATGAGATACACCGGCTCAGTACCGTGGTGGAAGAATATCTGTACAGCGCCATGGAAGATTACCGCATTGATATCATGATTGACAGCGGCCCCAATGCAAGAAGCATACAGATCAACCTGAATCCTTTCACACTGATCGGTGCCACCACCCGAAGCGGATTGCTGACAGCGCCCTTGCTTTCAAGGTTTGCTATTAAGTCAAGACTGGAATATTATAATGCAGATACATTGCGGAGTATTGTAAGCCGTTCGGCAAAGATCCTCGGAACAAAAATTTCAAAAGAAGCCGTGAATGAAATTGCGGGAAGAAGCCGCGGCACACCACGTATCGCCAACGGGCTTTTGAGAAGAGTGAGGGATTTTGCACAGGTGCTGAAAGATGGTGAGATAGACCTGGCGATCACGCAACATTCTTTGAAAGCATTGAATGTGGATGAATATGGCCTGGATGATATGGACAACAAGATCCTGATGACGATCATTGAAAAGTTCAAAGGCGGGCCGGTGGGCATCACTACCATTGCCACTGCGGTGGGTGAGGAGCCGGGAACTCTGGAAGAAGTGTATGAACCGTTTTTGATACAGGAAGGATTTTTGAAAAGGACGCCCAGAGGAAGGGAAGCTACTCCTAAAGCTTATGAGCATCTTGGGAAAAAACCTTCAACCGGATTAGAAGGAAGTTTATTTGATATATAAGCAGCGCCGGTAAGAAAGTGAGTGTCATATTTTAGATATGAGATATTTATTAATGGCGCTTTTGGTTTTTCTTCTGTCTTGTAAAAAGGGCAATAAAGAATGTGATTGTGTTTGGCCTTTCCAATTATATTACCTCAAAGCTGAAGTGATTCAAACCAGTGATCTGAGTTGCAGAAGACCGGTACTTTCATTTTCGGAAGATTCATTACGTATCCGTAGCATCACAGGCCTGAAAGACCTTTTCTATGTATGCGACGAACTGCCCGCTTCGGTGAATATAGTGGCCGAAAAATTATATGTCAAAGTAAGAAAATTAAAAGCCGGGGAATTTTTTGCCTGCCTCGATATCGGTATAAGCTATCCCGGAATTAAAGTTCTTGATGCCAGGAAACGGTAAAAAGATTTTAAAATCTTGCTATGAGAAAGATTTTACTGCTGTTAAATTTTTCTTTTCTGGTTTTTCAGGCTTCAGGCCAAAAGTTTGAAATTTCTTTAAATGCAGGATGCGGAATATCTTTCTTTGGCGGCAAGTCTTCAGTTTCGCGGCAGGCAATGATTTCACCATGGGTTTTAGACCCTCCTTTTGTTTATTATACCAATCCATTTGGGAGAAAACCCGATTTCTCTTATTCGGCAGGAATAAAATCAAAATTAATTATTGAAAATAAATGGATAACAGGTATTGGGGTGGATTACGGGAAAGCTAATACAATATCTGATATTGATTCATTAATTGTTCAAAATGTTATTCCTCCGTACAATCAGTCTTTCTCTTTTGCCGGGAAATCAAAGGCTATGATCGAATTGCTCTCGGTAACACCATTCTTCGGGAAAAGGATTAGTTTAAATAAGCTTTGCCTTGATTTATCTGTCGGAGGAACATTCGGTTTTTTAACGGATAACAAAGAAAAAATCTCAGGAGAAATAGAGGATATTGGACAGAACTTTAATTATTACAGAACACCTTATACCAGAAAGACAAACTTCAGCTTATTACTGAATGCAGAATTAAGTATCTGGCGAATGGTTTTTTCAATAGGCTACCATTATGGTTTGACTAATGATTCAAAATGGATCTATGATGATTCCCGGCCGAGAGCATATTTAAGGAATATCAGCTTCAATATTGGCTACAGGATAAAATAAAAGGACTGAGATTCCCCCAGTCCTTTTAAATCTTATAAATCATGATCTCACTCCTGCACCACCAGCCTGAATCCGTTTCCATGAATGTTCACGATCTCGATCTTCGGATCGTCCTTTAAGTATTTTCTTAGTTTGGCAATATACACATCCATGCTTCTTCCGTTAAAATAAGTATCACTGCCCCAGATCTTTTTTAAGGCCTGCTCTCTCGGCAGCAGGTCATTGAGATGCTCTGCCAGCAGTTTCAGCAGTTCACTTTCCTTGGGCGACAGAGTCTGGGTGATACCATTGTGTGATAGCTGCCTCAGCTTGGGATTGAAATGATAGCCGGCAAGCTGGAACTCTTTATTTTCACTTTCTTTATTCAGCTCTTCATTGCGTTTTAAGATCGCCTTGATCTTCAGCAGCAGCACTTCACTGTCAAAAGGCTTGGTGATGTAATCATCGGCGCCGAGTTTATATCCCTGGATGATATCATCCTTCATCGTTTTGGCGCTGAGAAAGAACAGGGGAATATCCGGGTCCACATCACGGATCTCTTCTGCCAGGGTGAAACCGTCCATATTCGGCATCATCACATCCAGCAGGCACAGTTCGAATTTTTCCCGTTGAAAAGCAGCAAGGCCCAGGCGGCCATCCCTTTCCAGCGTCACATCATAATCATTCAGCTCCAGGTAATTTTTTAATACGCTTCCAAGATTAGGATCGTCTTCGCATAGCAGAATTTTGTGTTTCTTTACTTCCATGATTACAAGTTTAGTTTATGAAGCAAATAAAGATAAAGCATTTGCTTTATTTTCGGTGAACCGACTAATTTTTTGTTAAGAGTGGAGAAAAATGGAACTGGACGGTTTGATTACTTTTGTTTTTTAAATTCATATCATGGCTATTCAGATCACCTCGGAAAACACGCTGAAAAAACTCATTGTCATCGGTGACAGGGTGCTGATTAAACCTGCCCGGCCTGATGAGAAAACGGAAAGCGGCCTGTACCTGCCGCCGGGAGTTCAGGAAAAAGAAAAAGTGCAGAAAGGGTATGTGGTGAAAACCGGTCCGGGTTATGCAATCCCGATGCCCATGGAAGATGAACCCTGGAAAAGCGAAGAAGAACAGGTGAAATATATTCCGCTGCAGGTAAAAGAAGGAGACCTGGCCATTTTCCTTATGAGCGGAGCCACTGAAGTGATTTATGAAAAGGAAAGGTATTTTGTAGTGCCGCAGGGCGCCATCCTGATGCTGGAGCGGGAAGAAGAGCTTTAGGATTATATTATTTTATAAACCGGTTTAAAATTTTTAAATGTCAGATCAGGAAAAGTTTTTACAGGCAGTAAAAGAAGGATACAGTTTCAAAGGAGAAAGTATGAAGATCGGTTGTGCCATGCTTGACGGAACTGTGATAAGCGGTGCAGATGTGTTTATTCCTTTCAAAACATTGAATCGCCATGGCCTGATTGCCGGAGCCACGGGCACGGGAAAAACAAAAACACTGCAGGTGCTCAGTGAAGGTTTGAGTGATGCAGGCATTCCTGTTGTTGTCATGGACATCAAAGGGGATTTCAGCGGAATTGCCGAAGCGGGAATACTGAATGATAAAATAACTGAACGATGCAGGTTGCTGAACATTGATTTCAAACCTGCCGCTTATCCGGTGGAGTTACTTACATTAAGCGATCAGAAAGGAACAAGACTCAGGGCCACAGTAAGTGAATTCGGCCCGGTTCTGCTTTCCAAAATTCTTGGATTGAATGACACACAGGAGAGCCTGGTAGCCATGATCTTTAAATATTGTGATGATTCACGGCTTCCCCTTCTTGACCTGAAAGACCTTGTCAAAGTACTGCAGTATATAAGTAATGAAGGAAAAGAAGAACTGGAAAAGAATTACGGAAAAATCGCAACTACTTCCACGGGAACCATTCTTCGCAAAGTGATCGAACTGCAGCAGCAGGGCGCTGATCTTTTTTTTGGAGAAAAGAGTTTTGAAGTGGATGACCTGATGCGCAGGGATGACACCGGGAAAGGGATGGTCTCCATTATCAGGGTTACGGACCTTCAGGACAGGCCCAAACTGTTTTCCACTTTCATGCTTCAGATGCTGGCAGAACTTTATGCCACCTGCCCTGAAGAAGGTGATTTGGATAAGCCCAAACTGGTAATGTTTATTGATGAAGCGCATCTGATCTTTCAGGAAGCAAGCAAAGTGTTATTACAACAGATCGAAACGATAGTGAAACTGATCCGCTCCAAAGGTATCGGTATTTATTTCTGTACACAGAATCCGATGGATGTTCCGGCATCGGTGTTGTCTCAATTGGGATTGAAGGTGCAGCATGCCTTAAGGGCATTCACTGCTGCAGACAGGAAGACGATCAAACAAACCGCAGAGAATTATCCTGAAACTGAATTTTACAAAACGGAAGACCTGATCACTCAACTGGGAATCGGTGAAGCTTTGGTGACCATATTAAATGAAAAAGGCATCCCTACACCTTTGGTGCATTGCATGCTCTGCCCTCCAAAAAGCAGGATGGATATCCTGACTGGTGAAGAGATAGATCAGGTAGTGTCCCGATCCAAAATCAGGGAGAAGTACAACCAGGTGATAGATAATGAAAGCGCTTACGAGATCCTGACCGGAAAACTTGAGGATGCTGCAAGAAAGAGCGGGGAAACTATTCAAGAGCAGCAAAGGACTCAGCTTCCCAAGACTACAACCAGGGCTCCCAAAAAAGATAAAAGTATTTTTGACAACACGGTAATCAGGCAGGTGGGCAGAACGGCAGCAAGCGTTATTACCAGGAGTCTGCTGGGAGTTTTGGGACTGGGCGGAAGAGGAAGGAAAAGTATTTTTTAAAAACCGGCATTTAGTCTCCGGTTTTTCTTTTCAGATTCGCATTCTGTTAAATGATCTGCTGTACTTTTTGAAAAATAATTTTACTCTTAAAGGTTTGTCTTGAAATATTATTTATTTTAATATCCTGAATCATTATTGGATCCATGCTTTTTTTTAAAATGGATCACCACATTCATCAATAAAAACAATTCTAATCATGCCTGAACAAAAAGTATTTGCAGCAAGTGAAGAAAGTAAAGCAAAAGCAAAACAATTACGCCTCTTTGCAATCCTCGCATGGCTGGTAGCTATCGGCGGTGAGATCTTTGCCATTTTCAAACTGATACATAATGAAACGCTAACCTGGCTGATCGTGGCCATTGTGGTCATTCTTATTCTTGCGGTCACCGGCTCTATACTGTGGAAAAGAGCGAACCGGCTGGATCCTGCCTCGGAAAAAGACAAAACGAAATTCTTTATTCAGAACCAGTTAGGAGCGATCATTGGAGTGCTGGCATTTTTACCCCTGGTGATTGCTATTTTCATGAATAAAAACATTGATAAAAAGACAAAAGGCATTGCCGGTGTGATTGCTATAATAGCCATGCTGATAGCCGGAATCACAGGAATTGATTTTAACCCGCCTTCCATAGAAAAATATAGCAGGGAAATTAACCAGCAGGATAGTGTATTGAGCAAACTGACACCTGGTAATAACCTGGTTTACCTGGCAAAAGAAGGTACGGTGTATCATATTTACCAGGATTGCCAGTATATCAGGAACAGGGATGGCGTTACGCAGGCAACCATCAAACAGGCATTTGACCAGAGAGGCCTTTCGCAATTATGCAAGGTTTGTGAAAAAAGGGCGATGAAAGAAAGGAATGTCAATCCTGAAGAAATTGGTCTGAAAGGTGATACCCGGAATGCTGCAGATTCATCTCAGTAGATGACGGAAATTCACTGAACACTTACCAACCCGTCTTTATCCATTTTAATTTTATTCTCAGCCTGGAGAAATTCAATCACTTTCCAGGCTTTTTCTTTTTTAATGCCGGTGAGTTTGAGTAATAATTCATGGGCAGACAAGGGCCCATCTTTTACAGAATTGATAATACGGTGATTGATATTTTCAAATTCTTCTTTGCTCAGCACCAGGGCTTTTTGTCTTAGACAATTATCGCAAATACCACAGCGGGATAAAGAGGCATCCCCAAAATAGGATGCGATCATACGGCTGCGACATTCTGTTTTCTCACGTGTGAAATAAATCAGCTTTTTGCATCGTAACCTGAACTTTTCTTTCCTCCGGTTAAATTCGGTCATATTAATCATGAGGTCTTCAGCTTTGATGCGGTCACGGAGAAGAAACAACTGAGGGCTGTCTTTTTGCGGGCGGTATAAGATAATGCCATAGCGGTGAAGTTGTTTTAATTGTTCTTTCACCTCATCCGTGCTTTTTTTCATGAGCCCGGTCAGCACCCATTCCGAGATGGAAACTTCCTGGTCAAAGATTCCTTCATAAGCCCTCAAAAGTGATTTGATCACAATATCAAGTTCAGGATGTATTTTTTCAAATTCATTCAGCTCCGTCTTGCCTGCGATGAATTGAACAGCAGACGGAATAAAGACCTGTTCATTGAAGGCAAGCCAGCCTTCCTGTTCCAATGCTTTCAATGAAAATAAAACAGTATGGCTGTTGAGTTTGAATTTTTTTATAAAATCTGCGATATCAAAATCATAAGACTCGCCCTGGCCGCTTCCGGATGGAATTTGCAAATAATTGGAGACAGCCTGGTACACATTTCTTATCTCTGGTAAAGGGGGAAACCGCTGTGCTGTCAGATTTTCGAGTTCATGCAAATCTTTTTCATCATAAAGCAATACGGCATACGATTTTTTTCCATCCCGCCCGGCACGGCCTGCTTCCTGGTAATAATTTTCCAGGCAATCCGGAACGTCTGCATGGATAACGATCAGCACATCTGGTTTGTCTATACCCATTCCGAATGCATTGGTGCAAACAATAACTCTTGTTTTATTTAGTATCCATTCTTCCTGTTTGCGATTTCGGTCTTCCTGGGCTAATCCCGCATGATAATAGTCGGCTGAAATATTTTGAAGATGTAAAAGCTCACTGATTTCTTTTGTACGCTTACGGCTTTTGCAATATATAATGGCGCTACCCGGCACCTTCAATAGTATTTCAATGATTTTATTGATTTTTGAATCTGCTTCAAAAGCACTGTAAGAAAGGTTTGGTCGTTCAAATGACTGGTGAAAAATATTAAAGCCGAATAACGATTGACCTGATTTTAGAGCGTTCGTAAGCACCTCCCCCGTAGAGGTTTGGGGCGGCCATTGTAGTTTATCACAAACATCCTGTTGCACTTCGGGTGTTGCCGATGCTGTTAAAGCCAATACCGGAATACCGGGTAATTCTTCTCTTAATGCAGCAATGCGTAAATAGGGCGGACGAAAATCATAACCCCATTGGGAAATACAATGTGCTTCATCTACGGCAATGAGATTTATATTCATGCCCGGCAGGTATTCTTTGAATAAAGCAGTCTCCAGCCTTTCAGGTGAAACGTAAAGGAATTTGCAGTTACTGTTGCCGGCTATTTTTAATGTATTTACAATTTCTTTTCTGCTCATCCCCGAAAAAATGGCGAATGCAGTGATTCCTTTTTTCCGGATATTTTCTACCTGGTCTTTCATCAACGCAATGAGTGGCGAGATCACCAGGCACATTCCTTCCTTGGCCAATGCTGGTACCTGGTAGCAAAGAGATTTGCCTCCTCCGGTAGGCATTAAAGCAAGGGTGTCATTACCGTTCAGAACAGACTCAATGATCTCTTGCTGCAACGGGCGGAAAGAATCGAAACCCCAGTATTGTTTCAGTATTGGATGAATGTCTGCCAATCAATAAAAAAGTTATATAATGAAGTTAGTAAAAGAACGGTGGTAAATACATTGAAATGTTATTCATATTTGGGATGTGAGTTAAAAAAATTCCCGGGATCGGCCCGGTGATATTTTGATTATCTGAAATAACAGGATGACAACCTTGCCGGTACTGTTTACATTTGCTGGATGGAATGGATTTTTACTTTGCCGGAGATCCAGGGAGCAGCTCAATCTTTCTGGAATGCCGTGCAGGATAGAAAAGTGATTGCCTTTCATGGCCCGATGGGCTCTGGAAAGACAACTTTCATCCATGCACTTTGTGATGTAAAAAAAGTAAAGGATACTGTTGGCAGCCCGACATTTTCATTGATCAATGAATATAGTTTTGATGATGGCGGGAAAGAAAAAAAAATTTATCACATTGATCTGTACCGGCTTCGAAGCGGGCCGGAAGTATTTGATGCAGGCATCGAGGACTGTTTGTACAGTGGCCATACCTGCTTTGTAGAGTGGCCTGAAAAAGCTGCTTCTTTGCTTCCGGACGATACCCTGCACGTTTATATTGAATCAATAGATACCGGTAAGCGGAGATTGCATATAAAGGATAAATAAGTAATTTTGACTGCAACTCTCTTTGCATGGCGCAACAGACACCTAACATCATCCCCTCTTTCAGTTATGAGACTTTAGAAGAAAAACTGGATATTAAGCCGGGGAGAGCCCAGATGCTCATTGGAATTCCCAGGGAAATTGCCTTCCAGGAAAACCGCATTGCATTGACGCCGGATGCAGTCAGTGTACTGATCAGCAACGGGCACCAGGTCTCCATAGAACATAATGCCGGAGAAGCATCCCATTTTCGGGATAAGGACTATAACGATGCAGGCGCCAGAATTGTGTATGACCGTGCTGAAATTTTTAAAGCCCCTATTTTGGTAAAAAGTGCACCGGTCATTGAAGAAGATATTCCTTTATTGCAACCCAACCAGGTCATTATTTCCCCGATACATCTTTCCATCCTGAAGGCTGACCTTCTGCAAAAGATGATGGAAAAAAGGATCACAGCCATTTCTTTTGAGAATCTGAAAGATGACAGCGGATCATACCCAATCGTTCGCAGTATGAGTGAGATTGCGGGAAGTTCAGTGATGCTGATCGCTGCACAATATCTGGGTTCTGCTAACCACGGGAAAGGTGTTTTATTAGGAGGGGTCTCCGGCATTGCTCCTACAAAAGTTATTATCATAGGAGCCGGTATTGTAGGAGAATACGCCGCCAGGGCAGCCCTGGCGCTTGGAGCTTCTGTAAAAGTTTTTGATAACAACGTCTATCGCTTGAAAAGATTGCAGAATAATATCGGGCAGCGTTTGTGGACATCAGTAATTGAACCAAGATTACTTGCCAAACAATTAAAAACATGCGAAGTGGCGGTGGGAGCATTGGGATCTGAAACAGGCCGTACTCCGATGGTGGTCACAGAAGAAATGGTGAGTAACATGCGGCCGGGTTCTGTGATCATTGATGTAAGCATTGACCGTGGCGGTTGTTTTGAAACCTCAGAGATCACCAGCCATGAGCATCCTATCTTTTTAAAATATGGCGTCATACATTATTGTGTGCCCAATATTCCATCCGGCTTTGCAAGAACAGCATCGCAGGCTATCAGCAATGTACTGATGCCTTTATTACTGGAAGCCGGAGAGGAAGGTGGATTTGAAAACCTGCTCTGGCATAATATCCATTTGCGCAGCGGCATTTATCTTTTTAACGGCGCCCTGACAAACTTCTACATGAGCGAACGGTTTAACCTGAAGTACACAGATCTGAACCTGCTGATCGCCAGCCAGCGGTAATTCTTCGCACCTATACAGAGTTTTTAAGAGCACCAGCTTTCCATTCATGAGAATTAATCAGATGTTTTTTTGTTGTTAAACACTTGTTTTAATTAAACGTTTGTTTAAATTCGCACCTTCTTTTTAAAAAAGCAGGTGATGGAGTTTAATGAAAAACAGGTTTTGATCATGGAGAAAGCGGAAAAGCTTTTTGCAGAAAAAGGATTTACGGGCACTTCGGTCCGTGATATTGCAGAAGTAGCTGGAGTCAATCTTGCCATGATCTCTTATTATTTCGGTTCAAAAGAAAAGTTGCTGGAAACTATTTTCAGGTACCGGGGAGAAAACATCAGGCTCCAGTTGGAAACAATGCTTCATGATAAAACGATGAGCTCGTTGGAGAAAGTGAACATTCTGATTGATAAATATGTCGAAAGAATGTTGAATCAACAGGGTTTTCACAAGATCATGATCAGGGGGCAAATGGCGAATATGCAGGGGTCCACACATAAGTTGATCCGCCAGTTGGTTGTGACCAACCAGGAACTGGTGAAACAATTGATTGAAGAGGGGCAAAAGAAAGGAGAGTTTAAGAAAAATATAGATGTGCCGCTGATGATGGCCGTATTGATCGGCACCATCAGTCACATGATTACTACACAGCATTTTTACAGGGATATTAATGGTTTTCAGTCCATGCCTGATGAAAAATTCCGGGCTCACCTGAAGAAGAAACTGAGTTATCACCTGAAGTCACTTTTTAAAGCCGTTTTGACTTATGAAGCTTAAAAGGATAAGAATTTTATTTGCAGCCGTCTTGCTGCTGACCGGATTGAATCCGGAAGCACAGGATAGAAAACTATTGACGCTGGATGAAGCTATCGATTTAGGTATTAAAAACAGCAAGCAACTGCAGATCAATTTGGAGAAGATAAAAGAAGCAACTGCTGCATTGAGAGAAGCCGAAGATAAAAGATTGCCCGATGCAAGTGTTAGCGGTGCTTATTTGCGCCTGTTAGGCTCAAAGGTTGATTTGAAAAGAGGCGGGGGCGGGGGCGGCAATCCTAATGCGGGCCCGCCATCAATATCGCAGGCCATCTACGGTATTACCAATGTATCATTTCCGGTTTTTTCAGGTGGCCGTATCAAATATGGAATTGAATCATCCAGGTACCTGGAGCAAGCCGCCCGGTTAGATGCAGCGGGCAATAAAGAAGAAGTGATACAGAATACGATAGAGGCGTATGCAAATTTGTTTAAAGCAAAATCCACGGTGAAACTGATGCAGGATAACCTGCAGCAATCCCAGCAGCGGGAAAAAGATTTTATCAACCTGGAAAAAAACGGTTTGCTTGCCAGGAATGACCTTTTAAAAGCACAATTGCAGACGTCGAACGTTGAACTGAGCTTACTGGATGCACAAAACAATCTTCAGTTAGCCAACCTCAATATGGACCTGATGCTGGGGCTGCCTGCCAGCACGGAACTGCAAACAGACACAACGGTCATTGAACGAAAAGAGACAAGTCTGGCGGTACAGGATTATTTGCAAAGTGCAGCAACGAACAGAAAAGATATGCTGGCAATTGATTTCAGGAAAAAAGCAGCGGCTGATGGCGTCAGGATTACAAAAGGACAGTTATACCCGTCTCTCCAGCTGACAGGCGGCTATATCGCAGCCGATATTCCTGAATTTCTAACCATAACCAATGCCGTCAACATCGGGTTGGGGATATCATACAATATTGGTTCCATCTGGAAAACGAAATCCAAAATTGAACAGGCTGAAGCAAAAGTTAGAGAAGCGGAATTGACTCAAAGTTTAATGTCCGACAATCTGCAACTCCAGGTAAATAAAAGTTATTTGACATTGCTCAGCAGCCGGAAAAAAATTGATGTGTATGCGAAAGCAGTAGAACAGGCCGATGAAAATTACAAGATCATAAAAAATAAATTTGATAACAGTCTTGCCACCACTACGGATTTGCTTGAAGCAGATGTGGCACAGTTCCAGGCAAAACTAAATTACACACTGGCTAAGGCAGATGCTTTTGTAGCCTATCATAAATTATTGCAGACAGCAGGAACTCTGAGTGATGAGGTTAAGAAATAAATTTTTTAATAAATTATAACCAGATCGAATATGGAAACAAAAACTGACGAAGTGAAAAACGGCCGTAAAAAAAGAAACCCCTACTTCATCGTCCTTCTCATTGCCCTGCTTATCGGAGGGGGATGGTTTGGTATTTCGAAATACCGTTACAGTCTTCATCATGAGGAAACGGATGATGCCCAGGTAAGCGCTGATATTTTATTAGTGATTCCGCATGTATCGGGATATATAAAAGAAGTTAAGGTGAACGATAATCAGCAGGTAAAGAAGGGAGATACTTTACTGATATTAGATGACCGTGATTATAAAATAAAACTGGAAGAAGCCCGGGCTGCTTTGGAAATTGCCCAGGCTAATCTGCAGAATGCAAAGGCGGTAGCAACAGCATCGAAAGCAAATATTGCCACATCGGCAGCCTCAATTGTCACCATAGATTCTCAGATTGCTGCAGCAAAGATCACGGCCTGGCGTGCCAACCAGGATTATCTGCGTTATGCCAACCTGATCAAAGACCATTCGATCACCCAGCAGCAGTATGAACAGGCATGGGCTGCAAAAGAAACCGCAGAGAAACAATTGTCCGTTTTGCAGGGGCAAAAAAATCAGGCTTCGCATCAAACAAATGCTGTTACGGTACAAAGCAATGCTACGGCAGAACAGGTGAATGTGGCACAAGCCGCCATCAGACAAAGAGAAGTGGATGTAGATGCAGCAAAGCTGGGTCTTTCTTATACGGTTATCACTGCGGATCAGGACGGGCACCTTTCCAAAATTAATGTACAGCCGGGCCAGTTTGTACAGGCGGGGCAGGCACTATTCAGTATGGTGCATAGCCAGGATGTTTGGGTGGTTGCAAATTTTAAAGAAACGCAACTCAATAAAATGAGGGAAGGCCAGAGCGTTATTGTCTCAGCAGATGCATATCCCCGTCACAAATTCAAAGCAGTGGTAAGTTCATTCTCTCCTGCTACCGGATCCACTTTTGCATTATTACCTCCCGATAATGCATCAGGAAATTTTGTAAAAGTCGTTCAGCGCTTACCGGTGAAGATCGAATTCACTGATGCATCCGATACTTTGATCAGGAAATTAAGGGCAGGGTTAAATGTAACGGTAGATGTTAATTTGGATTAAATCAGCAAAGGCAATTCACAGGTCCGCTTAGTTTATGCAATACGAATCACTTGTTGAGTACGGGTCAAGAAGGGCCATCATTACTGTTTTGGCAATTATTTGCACAATACTGGAAATAGTGGATACGACCATCGTGAATGTTGCGCTGACAGATATGAAAGGTAACCTGGGAGCTACCACGACAGAGATCGGATGGGTGATCACTGCCTATGCTATCGGGAATGTGATAGTAGTTCCTTTGACAAGTTGGTTATCGCAACAGTTTGGAAGACGAAACTACTTTGCTGCCTCTATTGCAATATTTACGATCTTTTCATTTTTGTGCGGCAATTCTACCGGTTTGTGGGAATTAGTGATATTTAGATTCATGCAGGGATTAGGTGGCGGTGCATTGTTAGTCACTTCCCAGACAATTCTTACTGAAAGTTATCCTTACGAAAAAAGAAGCATGGCCCAGGCCATATATGGTATGGGAGTGGTTGTCGGACCTACATTGGGTCCGCCGCTGGGAGGCTACATCACAGATAATTTTTCTTGGCCTTATATTTTCTATATCAATATTCCGCTTGGTATCATTGCCATACTACTCACATTGCAGTATGTAAAAAGCCCTAAATATGCAGAGAGGAACCGAATGGGTGATATTGACTGGCTGGGGATTGCATTACTCGCAATTTTTGTAGGCTCACTCCAGTATGTTCTGGAAAAAGGGCAGGACGATGACTGGTTTAACGACAGTGTTATCATCGCATTCACGGTGATCAGTTGCCTTGGGTTTTTCTTTTTCCTGTGGCGGGAACTTATTTACAGGAAACCTGTTGTGAATTTAAGAGTATTGAAAAACGGTAACCTGAGGGTAGGCACTATTCTTTCCTTTATACTTGGATTCGGATTATACGGATCTACATTTATTATTCCACTTTATACTCAGTCTTCATTGGGATGGACAGCCACCCAGGCAGGTTTATTGCTGGTGCCTTCCGCTTTGACAACGGCTTTCATGATGCCGATCATCGGTAAATTATTACAAAAGGGAGTGAGGCAACAATATCTTGTAGCACTCGGAATGCTACTGTTTTTCTTCTATTCTGTATGGGGATATAAGATATTGACGCCGGATACAAGTGAAGAAGCCTTTTTCTGGTTACTGATACTCAGAGGATTTGCCATGGGAATGTTGTTTGTTCCCATTACCACGTTAGCGTTGAGTACATTGAATGGGCGGGAAATAGGAGAAGGAGCTTCATTCACCGGGATGATGCGCCAGCTGGGCGGATCTTTTGGCATTGCTGTGATCACCACTTTCATGGCACGAAAAAGTATGATACATCGTAATGACCTGGTAAGCAAACTGGATATCACCGACCCGGTTCTCCAGAATAAAATCCTGGCATTTCAGCACAGCTTCATTGCCAAAGGAATGACACCTGATGTAGCATTGAAAAGCGCATACAAGGCACTGGACTATTCAGTATTCAGGCAGGCAGCCGTCATGACTTATATGGACGTGTTTCTTTTTATCGGTTTGCTTTTTCTTATATGCGTTCCGTTTGTATTGCTGGTAAGAGGAAATAGAAACAAAAAGATGACTATGGAAGGATTACATTAAGGCAAACGGAGTTTTTATTTTTTATAATCACTGATATTTATCATTTCATCACAAAAACCATATTCAGTTTCGTCATTGCTGCTGATTACCAGCAGGCGGTTTTTACAATATTCATTGATCAGCTGATTATAAAGTGCTATTCCCGCAGCATCTAAATTAGTGCAGGGCTCATCCAGTAAAACGACCGGAACGTCGGAAAAAATTGCCTGTGCCAGCCTCACTCTTTGCCTCATACCTGAAGAATAGTAACGGATCTGCTTGTTCTCTGCTTTATTCAACCCGATGATTGAAATTATATTGTCAATAGTCATTTGCGGTAAAAATGGTTTAAAGCCACCGTGAAAATTCAGAAATTCTTTCAAAGTCATTTCTTCCACCACTTCAAGGTATGGCGCACAAATGGAAACGTGATTGAATATGCTTTCTACTGTTACCTTCGGCTGGGCAGTTCCTGCTTTGAAATCAACTTTCCCTTCATTCACCTGCATGCTTCCGCTTATCACCTGCAGCAAAGTGCTTTTACCGGATCCGTTAGGACCGGTGATGGCATAAGACTGTCCTTCTTCAAAATTATAGGTGAGATGGCGAAAGATCCAATCCCGGTTGAAGCGTTTGCCGGTGTCAGTCAACGAAACCTTCATCGCCGTTGGTTTTTGAGTAGCGTTTTATGATACCGCGTTGCGAGTTCCGGATAAACTGCACAATCTCGTCTCTCTCATCAGTTGCAGCAAATTCTTCTTCAAGGTATTCCACTGCCTGTGAAATATTCAGACCTTTGCCATAGATTACCCGGTAAATTTCCAGTATGTGATTGATCTTTTCTATGGTAAAGCCTCTTCTTTTCATCCCGATGGAATTCACTCCGGCATAGGACAAAGGATTACGCCCTGCTTTTATATATGGAGGAACGTCTTTGCTGACCAATGATCCGCCCCCGATCATCGAATGTTGCCCGATGCTTACGAACTGATGGACTGCACACATTCCGCCCATGATGGCCCAGTCTCCGACAGTTACGTGGCCGGCTACCTGTGTATTGTTACTCATGATGCAATTGTCCCCGACAAAGCAATCATGAGCCAGGTGGCAATATGCCATCAGCAGGCAATTATTTCCCACCACAGTTTTTTCTTTCTCTTTTGTACCCCGGTTTACCGTCACAAATTCCCTGATGGTCGTATTGTCACCAATATATACGTTAGAATATTCTCCCTGGTATTTCAGATCCTGAGGAATAGCTGCTATGACAGCTCCGGGAAAAATGCGGCAGTTCTTTCCGATCCGGGCACCTTCCATTATGGTCACATTGGAACCGACCCAGGTGCCTTCGCCGATTTCAACGTCCTGATGAATAACGGTAAAGGGATCCACTTTAACGTTTGTGGCTAACCTGGCGTTCGGATGAATGTAAGTGTGTGGATGGATCATGCATTAATTATAAAAAAAGCCACCGCCCGTGCGGGGGCGGGCAAAGTTAACTCTTAGCAGCAAAAAAGGGATATTTTTACGTTATAGAATACTAAAATCCTGCCACCCGGCCACTTTAACCTGCTGACCGAAGAAAATCGATTTAACTGTCGTAAATTTGTTGTCCATTATGCATCAGCCACTTGATATATTGACGTTGGCACATCATCAGGCACCAATGCAGGGCCAATGGGAATTATTATATGAAAAAGAACGCCTGATACCCGGATCTGTACAATACAGCGTAAAGCGGTATCAAAAAAATCCGCAATGGAATATAGATGATATCGGCATGATGGTTTACCATTATGAAAAAGAAACGGCAGCCGATAATTACCTGGAACTCAAATTTTGCGTGAGCGGAAATATTTATTGCACACAAAAAGAGACAGAATGCGACCAGTGTAAATTCAATCTTTCAAAAAACTGTGAGAAAAAAGCTGATAGTGTGGATGTGTTGAGTTTCCGTTTTTCGCCGGTGCACCTGTCCCAGTTTGTAAAGCCCCGTTATTCCAATGATACCCTGGTGGAAGATATCCTGAATTTCAGGCATAATTCTTCTTTCACTAAAATAGTTCCGCTTTGCGGCAGAACAAGAGCAGTGATCGATGGCCTGCTGAACCACAATTTCACTGACAGCCTTGAAAATATTTATATCAATGCTCAGACCCAGATGCTTTTATTGTACGCACTGGGATGCATGTTGGGTGAAAAAGAACTGGATGTGATCAGTTGTAAATTCCTGGCCAACGAAGCAGACAGGGAAAAAATCACGAAAGCACGAGAAATACTTATCGAGCATATCGGCGAACCGATCACGATCAAAGAACTCAGCCGTAAAGTAGCCATTAATGAATGCTACCTGAAAAAAGGATTCAAAGAAATGTTCGGCACCACCATCTTTGATTTTTACCAGAGTCAGAGGATGGAACACGCCAAATACCTTTTGTATGAAAAAAGCATGAGTGTAACAGAAGTGTCATTGATGCTTGGTTATTCTTCCATATCACATTTTTCTACTGCATTTAAAAAACATACCGGGCTGAAACCTTGCGAGTTACTCCTGCGATAACTTTTTGATGAGAAAACTTTTAAAAATCCTCCCCAGTTGATATTTTTGAACTCATGAAAAGACCGGGTTTCCTGTTTGCTTTATATTTATTGGTCGTTGGCTGCTTGCCCTGCAACGACAGCAAAGCTTGCAGCCACAGCAATTTTCAGATAATAGCTGCAATAACTAACCAGGAACATCATCAAAACAGCAAAGATATCTGCCCGCCATTCTGTTCCTGTTCCTGCTGTTCAGGTTTTTCAATTAACCAGGCAATGTCTGCCAATCATTATTCCCCGGTCATTTTCGATACTTATCTGTTTTTATTTTCCACAGGCAACTTAATGAAAGTATCCCTCCCGGTCTGGCAGCCTCCGAAACTGTAAAATTCAATTTGCCAGGTTTGCGGATTTCAGATGCTGCAATGCAGCAGTATTCCCATTTCCCATTTTTGATTTTTCCGGTATTTCAGAAATATGATTAACTAAGATAAATCCCTGATGTGAACAGGACAAACCTGGCGGTTAATTCATGGAGATATGATTGTTCGTGATATTTAAACACAGTAAAAATCATTCATATAAAAATGTTGAACAAGCTCATTCAATTCAGTATCAGAAACAAACTCGTTATCAGCATGCTGACGGTGGCATTAATAGTAACAGGGATTTTTTCAGTAAAAAAACTGCCTATTGATGCGGTGCCTGATATTACCAACAACCAGGTACAGGTACTTACTTTATCGGGAACGCTTGCAACGCAGGAAGTTGAAAAATTTGTGACTTATCCTATAGAAAGAGCCATGGCAACCTTACCTGATATAGTCGAAATCCGTTCCATTTCCAGGTTTGGGTTAAGCGTTGTTACCATAGTGTTCCGGGATCATGTCAATACTTATTTCGCCAGGCAGTTAGTAAGCGAGAGATTAAAAGAAGCGGAATCGCAGATCCCGCCAGGCGCAGGCGAGCCGGAACTTGGACCTGTAAGTACTGGGCTCGGTGAAATTTATCAGTATATCATCAGGCCGAAAGAAGGCTTAGAAAATAAGATCACACCTATGGAACTGCGGACGTTGCAGGACTGGATCGTTGCCCGTCAATTACTGGGAACTCCCGGTGTGGCAGAAGTGAACAGTTTCGGCGGATTATTAAAACAATATGAAGTGTCAATTGATCCGGGAAGGCTGAAAGCTATGAATGTTACTATCCCTGAAATTTTTACAGCTCTTGAAAAGAACAACGAGAATACGGGCGGCGCTTATATTGAAAAAAAGCCAAACGTTTATTTTATCCGTGCTTTAGGATTAGTGAATACACTGGAGGATATCGGGAAAATAGTTGTAAAGACAAATTCAAACGGTATCCCGGTTTTAATAAGAGACGTTGCAACCCCCGGGTTGGGAAGCGCTATCCGCTATGGCAGCATGACGAAGAACGGCCAGGGTGAAGTGGTAGGTGGTATCGTGATGATGCTGAAAGGGGCCAACAGTGCAGAAGTGGTAAAGGCAGTTAAAGAAAGAATCGGACAAATACAAAAGTCTTTGCCCGAAGGAATAGAGATTGAGCCTTTTCTCGACCGTACCGACTTGGTGAACAGGGCAATTCATACCGTTGCAGAAAATCTTATCCTGGGATTTCTCATAGTGGTGTTTGTATTGGTCTTGTTCCTCGGCAATCTCCGTGCAGGCCTAATTGCGGCATCGGTGATTCCCCTCTCCATGTTGTTTGCAGTGATCATGATGAACCTGTTTGGTGTAAGTGGTAACCTGATGTCATTAGGCGCAATAGATTTCGGGATCATTGTGGATGGAGCGGTGATCATTGTGGAAGCCATCGTTCACCGTATTTTCCTGAGCAGGCATCATCATACAGGAATTTCCGTTCTGAGCAGGACACAAATGGACGAAGAAGTTTCCGGAGCTGCAACACAAATTGTCCATTCATCTTTTTTCGGGCAGATCATTATTCTCATTGTTTATTTACCCATTCTTGTGCTGGTAGGGATTGAAGGAAAAATGTTTAAACCAATGGCGCAAACCGTTTCATTTGCTATCCTGGGCGCTTTCATTTTATCCATCACATATTTGCCGATGTTGTCTTCGCTTTTCCTCAGCAGAAAAACAAAACATGCAAAAAACCTCTCCGATAAGATGATAGAAAGACTTCACAGATTCTATATGCCTGTTATCCGTTTCGCACTAAAAAACAAATGGAAAGTCATTGTTGTTTCATTGGCGGTATTTGTTGCTTCGGTCTTTGTTTTTAAAAATCTTGGAGGAGAATTTATTCCGACTTTGGAGGAAGGGGATTTTGCAGTTGAAACAATTTTGCCGCAAGGTTCTTCACTTTTGCAGACAGTGGAAGTATTTGAAAAGGCTTCAGCTATCCTGAAAGAAAAGTTTCCGGAAGTAAAAGAAGTGGTCGGAAAGATAGGGTCGGCAGAAATTCCCACCGATCCCATGCCGATAAATACCGGCGACATGATGGTTATCCTGAAGAATAAAGCAGAATGGAAATCGGCGCACAACCGTAATGATCTTGCCCGGAAAATGGGTGATGCATTAGCTGTGATCCCGGGAGTGACATTTGGATTTCAACAGCCCATCCAGATGCGGTTCAATGAATTGATGACAGGTATCCGGCAGGATGTGGCCGTAAAAATATTCGGGGAAAATATGGACACTCTTTTGTCATACGCAAAAGAAATGGCAGCTCTGATTGGCGATATCAAAGGAACAACTGCCATCCTGGTAGAGGCTATATCAGGTTTGCCGCAGATAACTATCCGTTATGACCGGGACAAAATGGCCCGTTATGGTGTGAATGTGGACGATCTGAACCGCATTGTAAGAACAGCTTTTGCCGGAGAAAAAGCCGGGCTTGTATTTGAGAATGAGAGAAGATTTGATCTGGTGCTAAGGCTTCAAAATCAAAATCGCCGGGATATTGATGATATTAAAGATCTTTTTGTACCTATTGCATCGGGTACCCAGGTTCCTTTGCAACAGCTGGCAGATATTGATTATGAACTGGGGCCTGCACAGATAACCCGTGAAGATGCTAAAAGGAGGATCAGCGTAGGTTTCAATGTTCCCGAACGGGATGTAAAATCTGTAGTGGCTGAATTGCAGGATAAGTTGAATAAAAAAATGAAACTGCCCCCCGGTTATTATTTTACTTACGGTGGTCAGTTTCAAAACCTGGAAGAAGCGAGCCAGAGATTAAGTGTAGCTGTTCCCGTATCATTGGCCCTGATCTTTGTTCTTTTATTTTTTGCTTTTGGAAATATAAAACAATGCCTTCTTGTTTTTTCTGCCATTCCCTTTTCTGCTATCGGGGGAGTATTGGCATTATGGATCGCCGGCATGCCCTTCAGTATTTCTGCAGGTATTGGTTTTATTGCATTGTTTGGTGTTTCAGTATTAAATGGCATTGTATTGATTGATTATTTCAACCGGCTGGAGAAACAGGGGATTACAGATATTACACAAAGAATATTGGAAGGAACAAAGAATCGTTTCCGGTCAGTGATCATGACGGGGGCTGTTCCTGCTCTTGGTTTTTTGCCAATGGTGATCTCGAAAGGAGCAGGAGCTGAGGTGCAAAAACCATTGGCAACCGTTGTAATCGGAGGGCTGGTTACCGCTACGGTACTTACCCTGGTAGTGCTGCCGGTACTTTATTCCATGTTTTTAAAAAAAGAAAGGTTTAAAATGAATCCTGCTGTATCTGCCATAGCTATATTTTTTCTTTTTATCATGCCGGCATTCACTGCCGGAGCACAAGCTGTAAGAAGAGTTTCCATAAATGCAACGATTGATTCTGCATTAAAGAATAACCTTCAGTACCGGGTTAATAAAGAGCAACATAAACGGGCGGTATTTGAGAAACAAGCTGCTTCAGAAATTCCAAAGACAGGTGTGTTCGTGGAAAATGAAGATTTTCAGCCTACCAACCGGCAAGGAGTTTTAAAAATTGGTCTGTCTCAGGGGATTGACTGGCCGGGATTATACAAGGCAAGAAAAAACTATTTCGGTGAACAGATAAAATATTTTGAAGCCAGTATAAAAGTAATAGATGCAGGTTTAAAAAGAGAGGTCAGGTCCGCTTATTATCAGCTTTGGTACCTGGAAGAAAAACAAAAATTATTTGGCCGCCTTGACAGTATTTACAGCTCATTGTATGGAGTAGCCTCGCTGCGGGTAAGAACAGGAGATGTAGCAGGACTGGACAGTATAGCAGCGGAGGCGAGAATGAAGGAAATACGGGTAATGAAAAACCAATTGAGCAATGAATTGCTGGTACAGCAGCAATCATTAATGCAGTTACTCAATACTGAAGAAATTATTTTACCCGAAGAGGCAAGGCTGGAAAAACTTTTCCTTGCTGAATGGTCAGACTCGATTCATCCTGTCCTTGCATTGCAGCAACAAAACGTAAATATTGCCGGGGCAAATGTGCTTGTTCAGAGAAACACGAATAAACCTGAATTCTCAGGACGATTTTTTTCCCAGCATTTATATGGGATGAAAAACCCGTATTCAGGATTTTCAGTGTCAGCGGCATTTCCTTTGTTTGGCGGTTCAGCTTACCGGGGTAAAGTCAGGTCGGCAATGGCAGAGGTCTCAGTGCAACAAAGAGAACTGGAGTATGAATCACAGGTTCTCAGTTCCCGGCGGATGCAGGCGTTGAGCGAAATTCACAAAAATCAAACCATGCTTGATTTTTATGAATCAACCGGGTTGCGGCAGGCGGACCAGATCATTAAAGCAGCTTCCATTGCCTACAGCAGCGGGGAGATCGGTTTTGCGGAACTAAGCCAGTTCCTCACCCAGGCAATAGATATTCAAAAAAATTATTTAGACATCCTGAACCAGTATAATCAATCAGTTATTCAATATTATTATTTCATCAACCGGTAAAAAAATTAAGAAATGAGCCATAACATATTCCTCGGCTGGACGAACGGCCGGGATTAAGATATCCTTCGGAGATTAAATATTTTTTTGGCGATTACCATGCTGAAAAAACATAAAAACCAAAAAAGCACATGAAAAAAACATTGTTTCAATTAGTAGCTTCCCTAATATTTTTATCATCCTGCGGTGACAAAAAAACTTCAGACGAAAAAGAGACAGTAAAACAGGAAGCAAGTCAAAGTACAACCGCTGTTTCTCTGAACAATGAGCAGATCAAAACCATCGGTTTGGAATACGGATCCATTGAAAAGAAAGACCTGAGTACCACTGTAAAAGTGAACGGAATTCTCAACGTGCCCAACCAGAACAAAGCAACCATCACCTCTTTGTTCCGGGGAACGATCCGTAGTTTGAATATACAGCCGGGGAATACGGTGCGTAAGGATGAAGTACTGGCTGTTATTGTCAATCCAGAATTAGTACAGTTGCAGCAACAATATTTATCAGTCAATACCAAAATAAACCTGGCTGAGATCGAATTCAACAGGCAAAAAATTCTGGTGGAAGGAAATGCCGGTGCAAGAAAAAACTTACAACTTGCCGAAACCGAGTTAAAGAACCTTCAGGCCGAAAAAGCCGGATTGCAGAAACAACTGACTACGCTGGGCATCTCTCCTGATAACATTAACACCGGGAATATCATTTCATCCTTGCCGGTAAGATCTCCCATTGATGGTACCGTAAGCAAAGTGGTGGCACAAATCGGAACTTTTGTAGATGCCGGCACTTCCATTGCTGAGGTAGTGAATAATTCAAGACTTCATCTGGATCTTTTTGTCTATGAAAAAGATCTGCCTGAAGTCAAAGAAGGACAGACGATACATTTTACATTGACCAACAACCCGGGAAAGGAGTATGATGCCACGATCTACTCAATCGGCACTTCTTTTGAAGATGAGTCCAAAGCTATTGTAGCACATGCGATGGTAAAAGGAGATAAGTCAGGATTGATCGATGGGATGAATGTTACAGCGGTGATCAGCATCGGGACAAACCTTGCGGACGCCATTCCCGATGAAGCAATCGTAAGTAATATGGGAAAGGATTATATTTTTGTTTATGCAGGAGAAAAGGGAGATGAGATTTCCTTTAAAAGGATCGGAGTGATAAAAGGGCCAAGTGATCTTGGTTATACAGAAGTTAAATCCCTTGAAAAGATACCTGCAGAGACGAAAGTGGTGGTAAAAGGAGCTTATTTTTTACTGGCTAAAATGATCAATACCGGCGAAGAAGAATAATTTTGATTAAAATTCCCGGATGGAAAAGATAAAACTTGATCTGGATATAATATTACCGGATATCCCTGATGAGAAAGATGCCTGTGTACAGCGCATCATTGATACGATCAAAGAAAGAAAGGGAATCGGCAGAGTACATGTTGTTTCTGAAACGGAAACGTCAAAGGCCAAACTCTGTTTTCATTATAATCCCGAAGATATCTCCATAGATGAAGTGCAGAAATTAGCAGAAAATTCAGGTGCAGAGATCACGCAAAAATATGGACACCTGTTACTGGAAGTAAAGGGAATCAGGTATGTGCGGCATGCCCGTGTTGTCGAATTGGGATTGAAAGATCTCAAAGGTATTTTATCTGTTTCCGTTTCGGCCACCGGGTGGATCAGTATTGAGTTTGATCATCATGAAACATCTCCTTCAAAAATTTACAGGTATCTGAATAAGATCGGACTCACTGTGATTTCACCTGACTTAAAATCAATACCGGAACACAAACACGTTTATAAAGAAAGAGAAACGCATGAACACAAAGGACATGATCATGCGGCTGAACACAGTCATGCCGGCCATGATCATGAACATGGAGGGATATTCGGAGAAAAGACAGAAATGATCTTTGCGATTATTTCCGGGATCCTGCTGGCAATAGGTTTCGGAATATCTTTTATAAGTGGTATCTCTGCGGTGGTTCCTGCCGGATTGTATGTTGCAGCATATTTTTTCGGCGGATTTTATACAACCAAAGAAGCTATTGAAGGAATAAGTAAAGGAGATTTTGAAATAGATTTCTTAATGCTGGTGGCTGCAGTAGGAGCGGCGATACTGGGACACTGGGCAGAAGGTGCATTACTGCTCTTTCTTTTCAGCCTCGGTCATTCGCTGGAGCATTATGCAATGGAAAAAGCCCGGAAGTCCATAGCGGCATTGGCAGACCTGGCACCCAAAACAGCTTTTCTGAAAACCGGAAATGATATTAGAGAAGTGAAGATAGAAGATCTGAAATCCGGCGACATCATTATTGTAAGACCTAACAGCAAGATTGCTGCGGATGGAATTGTACTGAGCGGTAGTAGCAGTGTGAACCAGGCGCCGATCACGGGAGAAAGTATTCCGGCAGATAAATTTCCTGTAGAAGATAAAAATATGGCTGTTGAAAAAGCTGATCAGTTAGAGGCAAAGTATAAAGTCTTTGCAGGCTCTGTTAATGGATCAGAGAACCTGGAAATAAAAGTGACAAAGATCTCTGCAGACAGCACTATTGCCCGCCTGGTAAAACTGGTAAATGAAGCGCAGACACAAAAATCACCAACGCAAAACTTTACAGACAAGCTGGAGAAGTATTATGTACCCGCAGTTTTGATCCTTGTTGTCATTTTACTGTTCGCTTTCTTAGTGATCAATGAATCTTTCAGTGTAAGTTTTTACAGGGCAATGGCAGTCCTTGTTGCAGCAAGCCCATGTGCGTTGGCTATTGCAACCCCAAGTGCTGTATTGAGCGGAGTGGCAAGAGCAGCAAGAGGAGGTGTATTGGTGAAAGGAGGCAGGCCGTTGGAGGAATTGGGTTCGCTTACGGCAATTGCCTTTGATAAAACAGGAACTCTTACGGAAGGGAAACCAAAACTTACAGGAATTTATCCGCTCAACGGGATATCGGAAGAAAAATTATTGGAAATTGTAATTGCTGTGGAGAAACTGAGCGATCATCCCCTGGCAGCAGCCATTGTAAGAGGAGGTTTGGAAAAATTGAACAGGGATGTACCTGCAGGAACAAATATTCAGTCTATACAGGGTAGGGGGATAAAAGCACAAAACAATGGCAGTATGATTTTTATCGGCAACAAAGAATTATTTGCTGAGAAGAGTATTGAATTTTCTGACGGGCTAAAAGCAAAAATTGCGGATCTTGAAAAGCAGGGTAATACCACCATGATTGTTGGGCAGGAAAATAAGATTATCGGCATCATCACACTGATGGATGTTGCCAGGAAGGATGCCAGGGAATCTTTATCAAAACTGGGGGAATTGGGAATCCGCAAAATGATCATGCTGACCGGTGATGACCAGAAAGTGGCGGATGCGATAGCAAAAGAAACCGGCATTACCGATGTATGGGGAAACCTGATGCCCGAGCAAAAGGTGGAAGCAATAGAAAAACTCAAAGCAAGTGAAAAGAAAGTGGCAATGATTGGTGACGGGGTAAATGATGCTCCTGCAATGGCAAAGAGCACTGTTGGTATTGCAATGGGAGCCGCAGGCAGCGATGTTGCCCTCGAAACTGCAGACATAGCCCTCATGTCAGATCAATTAAGCCATCTTCCTTTTGCAATCGGGTTAAGCAGGAAAGCAAACAGGATCATAAAACAGAATCTAATTATCAGTCTTGGAATGGTTGTGATATTGATCCCGCTCACTATTTTAGGCATCGCTCATATCGGCCCCGCCGTAATCGGTCATGAGGGATCTACAATAATTGTCGTGTTCAATGCATTAAGATTGCTTGCCTATTAAGATCAGAAAGTTTTCTTCAAATCCGGGTTGGTAATGAGTATATAATCGCCCAGGTTACTGAATTTTTCAAAAGCCTTCGGATCAGGACTGTTGTAAGATGCATCGCTGACACTGGCAATATTCAGTATTCTGATTTTTTTATTTCTCATTTTCAATTGAGCAGCGGTACCTAACTTTTCTGCAGTATGAAATCCACCCACGCAATGAAATATTTTATTGCCTTTATGTTTCTTCCAGTACTTATAAATGCTGTAACTCATGCCGGCGTCCCAAAGATTCTGGCTGTAATAAACGTTTGGGTTGGTACCTCCGGGACTTCCCTGCATAATTTCTTCAAACTTTTCACGATAGCGGCCGCTCAGCGTATCAAATGGGAGGGGCGGCAACAATTTTTTTGCTTCTTTCGATAAATTGTTTAATGATGCCATACCCAGTCGGCTGACCATACTTACATAACGGCGGGGAGGATCTGCTGCAATAACCGTGATATGATTTTCTTTGGCAAATTCGATCATTGGGCGGTAATCTTTATAATTGCTCCAGAGCCTTACATCTTTTGCAAAGCGATCTTCAGGTATGAATCCTTCCAGATATTCATTGAGGGGAAGTTGGTTGTCTGTTTCAAACATTTCTAGACTGAGAGCAATTTTATCACCGTATTTTCTATACAGTGCTTTAAAAATTTCCGCCTCAAGATAATGGCAAACGCTATCATTGTGTTCTTCTCCGAAAAATAAAACATCAGCATCGTTACAGCCGGAAATGATTTTGTCAATCGTAATGACCTGCTTTAGCCTGGTATCGTAAATCTTAAATTCGGATTGTATGGATGATTGGGAAAATGCCATACCATAGGACAACAACAGCAGGAATGAAAAGATATACCTCATACTCATTTTTATATTATGACAAATATCGGACAGATTACATGAAGAAGAGGTATAAATATTTTGATTTGATACCAGTGCGGGTTTTTACAAATTGAATATTATCGTAATAAAAAATCCGGAGTCATCTTTCTGTAAAAATACCCGGCATGCCTGATTTATGACATAAGTATGAATGTGAAAAAACCCGGGAATAGAATCTTTGCAGCCGGTTTTAAATATGAAATACTGCATTGCTTTACTGACTGTATATTTTTTCTGCAGTTCTGTTTTTTCACAGATGGATACGGTGTTTGTAAAACAACTGGATGCCGTAATTGTGACGGCCACAAGATCAGAAAGAAAGCTGAGTAATGTTGCCGTTCCGGCTCAGCTGATCAGTGATAAAATTATTCAGCAAAGCGGTTCTGTAAGGTTGAATGATATCCTTCAGGAACAGACCGGTTTGTTTATAACGAGCGGAAGTTCTTCGAATTCTCCGGGTGGCGGAGCTTTTGGCAACGGGGTTCAGATACAGGGACTTTCTCCAGACTATACAATGATCTTAATTGATGGAGAACCGGTCATCGGCCGTGAAGGCGGTGTAATTGACCTTGCCCGTATAGCAGTTGGTGATATAAAAGGAATTGAAATTGTCAAAGGTCCATCATCCAGTTTGTATGGGAGCGAAGCGATGGGCGGAGTAGTCAATATAATAACCCAGCAGCCGCAATCAGACCGGATCAGCACCTGCTTTCGTTACGGAAGATTCAGTATGGCTGATGCCAACCTGGCTGCTTCAGTTAAAAAAAAGAAATGGGGGCTGCAGGTTTTTGGCAACCGGAACAGCTCAAATGGTTTTGATCCTGATAAAAGCATTTCTGGCTATGCGGTAGATCCGTTTGTGAATTATACAATGCAATCCAAGCTGATTTTTCAGCCAACAAATAAAACAAAACTTATTGTATCGGGCCGTTACTATGGCAGTACGCAGGATAATTTTTACCCGGTTACTGATAGTATAGCGTCTCCCGCTTTTCATGTTGCCGGACATTCAAGGATCAGGGAAATAAATCTGAATCCTGTTTTCGTACAACAATTTAATCAGGACATCCGCTCAACCCTCAGGCTTTATTTCAGCAGGTATCATTATGAGCAGGGATTACACAGGGAAACAGATCGCAGTTTTTATTATTATGATCTTTTTCAACAGGATTATCTCAGGGCAGAAGACCAGACTGATTGGAAATGGCAGCGTAAAAACAGTTTGAATGCCGGCGGAGGCATTGCTGCCGATATTCTGAATACGACCCGTTATAAAGGAAAGAAAAGTGATGTGATCCGTTATCTTTTTTTACAAAATGAATGGAGGGCAAATGAGCAACTTACAGTAATCGGCGGAGCCCGGTATGATAATAACTCAGCCTACCAGGCAAGACTCAGCCCTAAAATTGCATTAAGTTATAAGGCAACCGGTAAACTCAGGATAAATGCCTCGTACGGATCAGGATTTAAAGCGCCTGATTTCAGGCAGCAGTATTTGAATTTTACCAATGATGCTGCCGGCGGCTACCTGATCTATGGCGCCAGCGAGATTACGATACAACAATTGCTGCAGCAACAGCAACAGGGATTGATAACTGCCATCTTACCCGTTGCCTATCATGTAACAAGGCTGAAACCGGAAATTTCAAAAGGATTGAATGTGGAATTTCATTTTGATGTAAACAAAAGACTGAATATTTCTGCAAATATTTTCCGTAATGATATTAATAACCTGATCCAGTATGAGATCATTGCTTATCGGAGTAACAATGCACCGGTATATAGTTATTTCAATATCGACAGGGCTTTTACAGAAGGTATAGCGCCGCAATTTCAGTTTTTAGTAAATAAAAAGATATTAATACAGGGCGGGTATCAGTATTTGATCACTGCAGATAAAGAAGTGCTGAAAGAAATTAAAGAAGGTATTCTTTATGCAAGAAAACTGAATTCAAACCAGGTTTATAAGATAAAGAGAAGCGATTATGCAGGATTGCCCAATCGCTCTGCACACATGGCAAACCTGAAATTGTTTTATGATGATGAACCATCAGGCTGGTCCGGATCTTTCCGTGCGGTTTATCGCAGCCGCTGGGGAACCACGGATAAAGATGGTAACGGCATCATCAACCGGAGTGATGAGTTTGCACCCGGGTACCTGCAGCTGAATATTTCTGTAATTAAAAAAATAAAAACGCTGAGAATACAGGCAGGCATTGATAACCTGCTTAATTACCGGGATACCGTGAACCTGCCCGATCAGCCGGGCATTCAGCCTTACATTTCCATTTCTTATTCATTAATAAAAAAACACAAACAAAACCAGTTATGAAAACAAAATTCATTCCTCTGTTAATGATCTTTACGGCAGCAAGCGGACTCCTGTTTTTTTCTTCCTGTAAAAAAGATAACAGTTCGGCAGTCAAGACAACGAATGTTGATACAGCGGTACTGGCAGTAAATTTTTCATCAAACAGCCCATTTGCTTTTTTCAGTTTTAAAAATAAGACTGTAGTAAACAACTCGGACTCTGCCACCGGCAAATGGGATTTCGGTTTGCGCCTGACCACTTTTTTAGTGAATAGTAATGCAAGCGGCCCGGGCAATGCGGGAGTTATTTTACAAAATGGGATATTTGATAATATTACCTCTGCACCGGCTTCGGGCTATGCTTATGATACGGCTGCCGGGCATTTGGCTATCACTGACGGAACCTGGTATAGTTATAATATGAATACGCATTCTTTTTTACCAAACCCGGGCAAAGTTTTTATTTTCCGCACTGCAGATAATCATTATGCCAAGATGGAAATACTTGAAGCCGTTTATGAACCTTTTACGGGGCCTGTTCCCAAAATCATTAATTATAAACTGCGGTTTGTTTATCAGCCGAATGGCACCCTCAACTTTTAAATACATTCAGGTAAGTATGAATGGTGTGACGGGCATGACACGATTTTTTTCAATCCCGGTCAGTTACCATAGAAAGAATCTGCTATGAATGGCACATTCCTTAAGGAATAAATAGCATTTTCTCCTCAAATTAGCCCGTGAATTTTCTTAACTTCGCAGACTTTTTAAGTCTGGAAATGGGTAATAAATACAAAGAATTTTCACAGTTGAATTTACCGGCTATAGAGCAGGATATGCTTGCCCGCTGGCAGGCTACCAATGCTTTTGAAAAAAGCGTTTCCCTGAGAGAAGGGGCCACGCCTTTTGTTTTTTATGAAGGCCCGCCCAGCGCCAACGGAATGCCCGGCATTCATCACGTTATTTCCAGAACCCTGAAAGACCTGGTGTGTCGCTACAAGACCATGAAAGGTTTTCAGGTAAAAAGAAAAGGCGGATGGGACACTCATGGACTGCCGGTGGAATTGGGAGTGGAAAAAGAATTAGGAATCACTAAAGAAGATATCGGGAAAAAGATCACTGTTGAAGAGTACAATCAAAAATGCCGTGAGGCGGTTCTTCGTTACAAAGACAAGTGGGATGACCTGACCCGTAAAATGGGTTATTGGGTGGACCTGGATGATCCGTACATCACTTTTAAAAATGAATACATTGAAACACTTTGGTGGCTGCTGAAGCAGTTGTACCAGAGAGGCCTGTTGTACCAGAGTGTAAGCATTCAGCCCTATTCGCCTGCGGCAGGAACCGGATTAAGTTCACATGAACTGAACCAGCCGGGAACATACAAGGATGTGAAGGATACGAGCTGCGTGGCAATGTTTAAAGTGCCCTCCCCGGATCACTCCGAAGGAGGAACATTATCAATCGCAAAAAGCCGGATCTATGAAGTTCAAAAAAATAACGGCGAAGTTTTCTTTCTGGCATGGACTACCACACCCTGGACGCTTCCTTCCAATCTTGGATTGACCGTCGGAGCAAATATTGATTATGTACTGGTAAAAACGTTTAATCCTTACACCCATCTCCCCGTAAATGTCATTCTCGCAAAAGCTTTGACCGGAAAATATTTTAAACCCGAAAATGAGAATGGGAATTTTGAAGACTATGTAGTTCTTGTTTCAAAAGATCCGAAAACATTTGCTTCGGGCAGCGGCGTTCCCTGGAAGGTCCTTGCTGAATTCAAAGGGAAAGATCTTGAAGGAATCTCTTATGAACAGCTACTGCCTTATGAAGCTAATAAAACCGATAATCCGAATGCCTTTAAAGTAATGCTGGGTGATTTTGTAACTACGGAAGACGGTACCGGTATTGTTCATACCGCCCCGGCATTTGGCGCCGATGACTATAAAGCCGGGAAGAAATATGACATCGGCATATTGACGATGGTAGATAAACAGGGAAAATTCATTGATGGTCTGGGTGAATTCAGCAACCGCTATGTGAAAAATTATAAAGACGATCCGGACTATGTGGATGTGAATGTGGATATAGCCGTAAAACTGAAGAAAGAGAACCGTGCTTTCAAAGTGGAGAAATACGAACACAGCTATCCGCATTGCTGGAGAACAGATAAACCGGTTTTGTATTATCCGTTGGATGCATGGTTTATCAAAACCACTGCACTGAAAGACCGTATGGTGGAGTTGAATAAAACGATCAACTGGAAACCGAAATCAACCGGCGAGGGAAGATTTGGAAACTGGCTGGAGAATATGGTGGACTGGAACCTGAGCCGCAGCAGGTTTTGGGGAACTCCATTGCCAATCTGGAGAACAGAAGATGATCAGGAAGAAAAATGTATCAGTTCTATTGAAGAATTAAATACGGAGATCAGGAAGGCTAATCAAAAATTGGGAGGCGATGTAAATGAAAATTATTTGCATGAAGGTATTCTTGATCTGCATAAACCTTTTGTTGATGAAATTATTTTGGTAAGTGATTCCGGGAAACCCATGACACGGATCCCCGATCTGATCGATGTATGGTTTGACAGCGGAGCGATGCCCTATGCACAATGGGGTCTGGATCAAGCTAAACTTAAAGAAGGTTCACCTTTTCCCTTCAGAGAAGGCTGGGATGGAGCTTTCCCTGCTGATTTCATAGCAGAAGGTGTGGACCAGACAAGAGGCTGGTTCTATACGCTTCATGCCATTGCTGCCCTGGTCTTTGATTCAGTTGCTTATAAAACCTGTGTTTCCAATGGCCTGGTGCTGGATAAGAAAGGCAACAAGATGAGTAAGAGGCTGGGTAATGTGGTTGATCCTTTTAAGACAATTGAAACTTATGGTGCCGATGCTACTCGCTGGTATCTTATCACCAATGCTTCCCCCTGGGAGAATATGAAGTTTGACCTCGATGGCATTAAAGAAGTACAACGGAAATTTTTCGGAACTCTTTATAATACCTACCAGTTTTTTGCATTATATGCAAACGTGGACGGGTTTTCATTTAAAGAAAAATATATTCCGGTCAGGGATCGTCCTGAGATAGACAGGTGGATACTTTCTTCACTGAATTCATTGGTGAAAAAAGTAAATGAATATATGGATGATTATGAACCGACCCAGGCCGGCCGTGCCATTGAGGACTTTGTAGATGAGCACCTGAGCAACTGGTATGTCCGCTTGTGCCGAAGAAGGTTCTGGAAAGGCGAATATGAGCAGGATAAAATTTGTGCTTATCAGACCTTGTATGAATGCATGGAGACAATAGTTCGCCTGATGGCGCCGGTTTCGCCGTTTTTCAGTGACGCAATTTTCCAAAACCTGAACAGGATCACGGGAAGATATCATGCCGCTTCAGTTCATCACGTTGATTTTCCCGTTGCCGCTAAATCGGTCATTGATGAATTATTGGAAGAAAGAATGCAGTTGGCACAGGATGCTTCTTCATTAATTCTGTCGCTCCGCAAAAAAGTAAATATCAAAGTTCGTCAGCCATTACAAAAAGTTTTAATTCCGGTGCTGAATCCGGCTATGAAAGAACAATTGCATGAAGTGGAAGATCTCATCAAAGCGGAAGTGAATGTAAAAGAGGTCGAATATCTTGAATCTGATAATACATTCATTCAAAAGAAGATTAAACCTAATTTCATAGCCCTTGGAAAAAAATTAGGACCGAAAATGAAAGCAGTAACTTCTGCTCTCGGCCGGTTTACCCAGGAAGATATTTTCACATTAGAAAGACAGGGTCATTATAACCTGGACATTGATGGAGAACCTTTGGCACTTGAGTTATCAGAAGTGGAGATCAGCAGCGATGATATTCCCGGCTGGATGGTGGCAAATAAAGGAACCCTGACGGTAGCTTTGGATATTACGCTTACACAGGATCTGAAAATGGAAGGCGATGCCCGGGAATTTGTAAATCGTATCCAAAACATACGTAAAGACAGTGGTTTTGCCCTTACCGATCGAATAGTCGTGAAAGTGGCAGCAAATAATGGCCTCAAAGCATCTTTAGCACAGTTTAAAGCCTATATTTGCGCCGAAATTCTGGCAGATAATCTGGAATTATTGCCCGAAATTGAGGGTGGTACAGAGATTGAAGTCAACGATGTTTCACTAAAAGTAATTGTTTCAAAAAAAGGCTAAGAAATGGCAACTAAAAAGCAAACCCGCCATTCCGGTGGGAAACCCGCAGCAAAAAAAACTGCTAAGTCCGCCAAAAAAGCAGCTTCAAAAAAGCCAGCTGCAAAAAAACCCATGAAAAAAGCCGCACCTAAAAAAGCAACTCCAAAAAAAGTTGTAAAACCTGCATTAAAGAAAGCAGCAGCCCAAAAACCTGCACATAAACCTGCGCCGGTAAAAGCAGCGCCCAAACCTGTTCATGCCGCCAAACCCGCCGTTGCCCAACCGGTAAAGAAAACATCAGGGGTTGATCCCAAATCGCTGGTGTCGATAAAGCCCAAAGTGAAGCCTATTATAAAAAAAGAACCACCTAAGCCTGTCAAGGTTGTAATACCCAAGACTTCTACCACAAGTTCTGTTAAGTATGAGCCGGAGTTCACAAAATCTATTTTGGATACTCCATCGAGATTGGAGTTGAGTACTCCTACCCAGCGATATTCTGATACTGATCTTGCAGAATTCAAAGAGATAATTCTTAAAAAACTTGAATCTGCAAAAAAAGAACTTGCATATTTGCAGGGACTGATCACCCGTAAAGATGAAGGAGGCGATATGGATGAGGCACGTTATATGACTATGGAAGACGGAAGCGTCAGTATGGAAAGAGAGCAATTAAGTCAAATGGCCAGCCGCCAGATCACTTTTATTGATCACCTGGAGAAAGCGCTGATGAGGATCGAAAATAAGACCTATGGTATTTGCCGGGTCACCGGAAAATTAATTGATAAAGCACGCCTTCGTGCAGTACCTCATGCTACGCTTAGTATAGAAGCAAAGCAGATGATGAGTAAATAGCCTGTCATGCATTCATGATCGTGAGCCTTTTCACTAGGAGGGCTCTTTTATTAGCAGATATTCTTAACGGTAAGTGGTTATACAAACGTAAAATGATTGTATATCCTGAAAAGTTCAGGGGGTATCCAGCGACCTGAGGTCATTATCAGAGCATATCGTTTTTTTTAGCGAAAACTGCTTTGACAATATATTTCTTCTTAACATTGTTAGACCTTCAAAAGATATCAATTCTCAATTTAATATGACTATTCATTTCAAATATGAAAAAGGGCAGGTGATGCAGGCGTTGCGTTATCATTTTATCAGCAGGCCCGAAATACGGATCATGATTATATTGGTAAATGTTTTTGCCCTTGCTTCTTTGATACTTTATCTGATGCATAAAATCACGCCACTCGCTTTTGTAATCGGCGCCACATTGTGGATCATACTGATGATCAGCTTTTGGTTTGTAATGCCTTCCGTTGTATATAGAAGGGCTGCTACGTTTAAAGACAGTTTCAGTATGAATTTTAATGAAGATGGTTTCACACTGGGTCATGAAAGAGGCTCCCGCTCCTGGCAATGGGTATCGTTAAGCAGTTTTATTGAAAGCCCGAATTTTTTTCATCTTTATTTCGACAGCCGCTCATTTTTTCTGGTACCTAAAGATGGGTGTAAAGATGAGAACGAGGTCTATGAACTGAGACATTTACTTAAAGATAAGGTGAAGAAAAAGAAATAGGCAGGAAGGCAGGGTTAAGGCTTTATAATTTCTTTTCCATTACATAATGTGGAATGGTCACTTCGATGAATTCAGGACTGGTAACCCTATACCCCATTTTCTCATAAAACCCTACTGCATTTTTCCTTGCATGCATGGTGATGACCCTAAAACCACGGTCTCTTGCAAGGTTTTCGGCAAAATTCATTAAAGCCCTTCCGATTCCTTTTCCCTGCAGGTCATTTAAAACAGCCATTTGCCTCAGCCGGACAATACCCGGATCCTCCTCCACCAGCATGCAACAACCTAACATATGATCATCATCAAAAGCCCCGATGAACATATTGTCCTTTTCTTCATTCAATTCATGCATGGCAAAAGAAAGCCCCAGCGGCTTGCGCAAAATATCATCTCTGAGTTTTACCATTTGCTGGTATTCAGGAGTACCGTAGTCTATAATCTTCAGGGCCATTAAAAAGCAGTTGAGTCCACAGGTTTTCAAATTACAAAGAACTTATAATACTGCCAACCGTTTCTTTTCTTTATTTTGAGGGACAGGATATTATAAATGTGTTATTAAGGTCTCGTTTACAGGGAATTGGTATTAAAATGAAAAAATACAGTTTCCGATGCTGATTTAATCAAAAAGTATATTTTTGCACCCATAAAACTAAACTTAAACGTCATGTCAGACATTGCATCTAGAGTAAAAAAAATTATCGTTGACAAATTGGGCGTTGACGAAGCCGAAGTGACTAACGAAGCCTCTTTTACTAATGATCTGGGCGCCGATTCCCTGGACACTGTTGAATTGATTATGGAATTTGAAAAGGAATTTAATATTTCCATTCCGGATGAGCAGGCTGAAACCATCACTACTGTTGGTCAGGCTGTTGCTTACCTGGAAGAACATGCCAAATAATTCAGCTTTTCTCTTTTAAAAGAGAATACTGAAAAAGATCAATTGATTCCGCCTTCTGGTTCACAGACTGTGAAGGCGGTTTTTAGCTTTAAAATAAATTAATATTTGCTTGCTGTATGGAACTAAAAAGAGTTGTTGTAACGGGAATGGGTGCATTGACTCCTTTGGGCAATTCCGTAAATGATTACTGGAACGGTCTGATCAATGGAATTTCCGGTGCAGATTACATCACACTCTTTGACGCTTCCAAATTCAAAACAAGATTTGCCTGCGAAATAAAAAATTTCGAGCCTACTAATTTCCTGGAAAAGAAAGAAGCAAGAAAGATTGATCGCTTTACACAGACAGCATTGGTCACCAGTGACCAGGCTGTGAAAGATGCAGGTATAAGCAGGGATAATGTAAATGTGGATAGGGTAGGAGTTATTTTTGCCAGTGGCATTGGCGGCCTGATCACCTTCCAGGAGGAAGTTATAAATTTTGCAAAAGGAGATGGAACTCCCCGTTTCAATCCTTTCTTTATTCCTAAAATGATTCTTGATATTGCAGCAGGCCAGATCTCCATGCGACATGGGTTCCGGGGACCAAACTATGCTGTGGTCAGTGCCTGTGCATCCTCTACCAATGCAATGATGTCCTCTTTTAATCTGATACGCATGGGTAAGGCTGATATTATTTTGACAGGAGGATCAGAAAGTGTGATCAGTGAAGCCGGGGTAGGCGGTTTTAATGCGATGAAAGCATTAAGTGAGCGTAATGATGATCCCAAAACAGCAAGCCGCCCTTATGACAAGGACCGGGATGGATTTGTAATTGGAGAAGCCGCCGGTGTGATCATTTTAGAAGAGCTGGAGCATGCAATAAAAAGAGGAGCAAAAATTTATTGTGAACTTGCCGGGGCAGGCGCTACAGCGGATGCATACCATATCACAGCACCACATCCTGAAGGATTAGGCGCTAAAAATGTAATGGCATCAGCATTGGAAGATGCGGGGATGAAACCGGGAGATATCGATTACATAAATACTCATGGCACTGCTACGCCTTTAGGCGATACCGCAGAAGTAAAAGCCATCGTTTCTGTTTTTGGTGAACATGTATATGACCTGAACATAAGCTCCACAAAATCCATGACGGGCCACTGCCTGGGCGCTGCAGGCGTGATAGAATCTATTGCCTGCATCAACAGTGTACAGCATGATATTGTGCCACCTACCATCAACCACTTCACGGATGATCCCGATTTAGATCCCCGTATCAACTTCACATTTGGAAAAGCGCAGCATCGCACTGTCAGGGCCGCTATTAGTAATACTTTTGGCTTCGGGGGGCATAATGCCTGCGTCATTGTAAAGAAGTACAGGCAATAACTGTTTTTTTATCCTTTCAGTTTTTGTTTCTTTGCATTTTAAAGTCTGAGGATCTTTTGAAAACTTTTTTTAAAACACACGAAGACGCATCTCTTAAAAAAGAACTGAAAAATATACTGGGATTCAGGCCCTCTGATCTCTCATTATATAAAACTGCATTGACTCACCGTTCTGTACGGGAAGGAGCTGATGAGAACAACGAGCGGCTGGAATACCTGGGAGATGCAGTACTCAGCGCATTGATAGCTGATTATCTTTTTAAGAAATACCCATATAAAGAAGAAGGTTTTTTAACAGAGATGAGAAGTAAAATGGTAAATCGCCAGCAACTCAATGACATCGCCATCCGCATGGGGCTGAAAAAGATCACTCTTTACAATAAAATGGACGGGTCTTTAAAAATAAGCCAGATATTCGGCAATACACTCGAAGCATTGGTTGGCGCTATTTATCTTGACCAGGGTTATAAAAAGACCAGCAAATGGGTGAAAGAATGTGTCATTTTACCTTATATGTTCATGGATGACCTGGAAAGTCTCGAGATTAATCTGAAGAATAAATTATACGGCTGGGCCAATAAGAACGGGAAACAGCTGGAATTTGAAACAGTAGATGAACATCTCGAAAACGGGAGAAGATTGTTTACGGTAGCAGCAGTTATTGACGGAGTAAATATTGCAGAGGGAAAGGCTTTTAATAAAAAAGACGCCTCACAGATAGCGGCACAGGCCGCTGTTGAAAAATTAGGAATCACCGGCACCGACTCCATCGTTGAAGAACATTTGGAATAAGCCGGTTATTTTTTTTCCATACATATTTCTATCAGTATGCCATTTGTGTCTTTCGGATGCAAGAAACAAATAAGCTTATTGTCTGCACCCGGTCTGGGAGTTTCATTCAGTAATCTGAATCCTTCATTTTTTAACCGGTTCATTTCAGCTTCAATATCATCAACCTCAAAGGCAATGTGGTGAATGCCTTCTCCTTTTTTTTGTATGAAGCGGGCGATCACTCCGTTTGTTTCCGTGCTTTCGAGAAGTTCGATCTTGCTGTTGCCGGTGATGAAAAAAGCCGTATTTACTTTTTCGGATTCGACTTGCTCTGTTTTATAAGGACGGCAATGGAGCAGTTTTTCAAACAAAGGCACGGAAGCAGACAAGCTTTTAACAGCAATTCCTATATGTTCAATTTTTTTCATAGTAAAATTGTTGGTTGAATATTTTTATTCCTGCGATCGTGGTAAAATTAATTGTTTGGGCTTAATTAATGTTTCTGATCGGGATCATTTCCGCTAATTTTATGGTACCACTGAAGTTACCGGTAAACCTGGATGTATGCTGAAATTACCTCTTTACCTTGATTACAATGCTACCACACCCTGTGATCCGAGGGTTATGGAAGTTATGACTCCCTATTTCACAGAAAATTTTGGAAACGCCGCAAGCCGTGATCATTCATTCGGATGGCATGCATCAGAAGCAGTGCAGTATGCAAGGGAACAGGTGGCCGGTTTGATAGGAGCTGTTTCTACAGAAATAATTTTTACCTCAGGAGCAACCGAAGCAGATAACCTGGCTTTGAAAGGTGTTTTTGAAATGTTTCGCAGCAAGGGAAATCATATTATCACCAGTGTAGTGGAGCATAAAGCGGTTTTAGATACCTGCAGGCACCTGGAAAAACTGGGAGCTGATGTGACCTATCTCAAAGTGAATTCAGAAGGGCTTGTTGATCCCGAAGAACTGGAGGCGGCATTCAAACCAACGACTATTCTTGTTGCAATAATGTATGCCAATAACGAAACAGGCACTGTCATGCCGGTCAAAAAGATCAGTGCCGTTACAAGAAAGAAAGGTGTTTTCTTTTTCAGTGATGCTACGCAGGCAGTTGGAAAAATACCTATTGATGTGAACAATGACGGGATTGACCTGTTAGCATTTTCATCTCATAAAATGTATGGGCCGAAAGGAGCGGGAGCTTTGTTTCTCCGGAGAAAAGACCCAAGGGTAAAATTGACTGCACAAATTGATGGCGGTGGCCATGAACGGGGAATACGCAGCGGTACCCTGAATGTTCCGGGTATTGCCGGTTTCGGAAAAGCCTGTGAATTATGTAAGCAGGAAATGAAGCAGGAAGCAAAACGTTTAAGTGCTTGGAGGGATAAGCTGGAAACTTCTTTGCTGAAATTGAAAGACACATTTGTGAATGGAAGCACCCGGTTCCGGCTGCCGCATGTTACCAATATTTCATTCAATTTTGTGGAGAGTGAAGGATTGATTTCCGGCATCCAAAAAGATATTGCTGTTTCCTCCGGTTCTGCCTGTTCTTCAGCTTCCAGAGAACCTTCTTATGTTTTAAAGGCTTTAGGTGTTGCAGATGAGCTGGCACGCGGCTCGATACGTTTTAGCCTGGGACGTTTTACCACAGAAGAACAAATTGACTTTGCCATTGTAAAGTTTATAGAAACAATCAATCAATTGAGAACATTAAATCCTTACTGGAAAACATAATCCCGGATTGCAGACCAGAGAGATAAAAAATAGCACCTGCGCTTATTATTTTATTAAGTTCATTATTATTGATTTCGTTGTATAAAAATGTTATACAGAAATTAAATGAATGGTTTGAAGCAGCCCCTGACCTGAAATCTGGGATCAATAATGTATTTTGCACCTTTATGTGGGCTATTTGCAAAAAAGAACTTCGTCAATTCTTCAGCAGCCTTACCGGCTATATTGCTATTATTGTTTTTTTATTGGTAAACGGCCTTGCCCTGTTTGTATTCCAGGACAATATTTTTGATTTTGGCTATGCCAGCCTGGACCGGTTTTTCCTGCTGGCGCCGTGGATATTTTTATTACTGATCCCGGCTATCACCATGCGCAGTTTTGCCGATGAGTTTAAGGGGGGCACTTATGAGATCCTTCAAACCCGGCCATTGACACGCTGGCAGATCATTACGGGAAAATATTCCGGGAGCCTTATTGTAGTATTGATTGCTTTGCTGCCGACGGTGGTATATATATTTTCAATACAAAGCCTTTCTTCGTCCGAAGGAATAGATAGTGGCGCAACAATCGGTTCTTATATCGGCTTGTTTTTTTTAGCATCAGTCTTTACGGCAATTGGAATTTGCGCCAGCAGTTTTACCAATAATTCTGTGGTGGCATTTATCACGAGCCTGATCGGTTGTGTATTGTTGTATTACGGTTTTAGCGCCATCAGCAAACTTCCCGGGCTGCCAAACGGATTGGATTATTATATCGGGATGATCGGGATTGATTTTCACTACCAGAGTATAAGCCGCGGATTGGTGGACACAAGAGACATCATTTATTTCCTGACCGTGATCTTTCTTTTTCTTGCCATTACCAACCGAAACCTTGTGAAACGATAAAATGAAAAATATTTCCGATAAAATATTTTCTGCAAAAATCTGGTGGCTCTACCTGCTGCTGATCCTGCTTGCCATCAATTTTCTGGGATCATCTTTTCACACCCGCTTCGATCTTACCAAAGAAAAAAGATATACACTAAGTCCGGCGACGATACACCTGATCAAAAACCTGGATGATGAAGTGACGATAGATATTTTCCTGAAAGGAAATTTTCCGGCTGGCTTCAGAAAACTTGCAAACAGTACTGATGAGTTTCTCAGGTTATTGAAAGATTACAACAGCTCAAAAGTGAATTATCGTTTTATATCTCCCAAAGAAGTAATGCCGGGAACAAATGTCAGTTACGGGGATTCACTCGTGGGACTTGGAGCTACTCCCATAAATCTTACGGTCCAACTGAAAGAAGGGCAGCAACAGAATTTTGTATTCCCTGTTGCATTAATACATTATAGGGGTAAGCAACAATTGGTAAATCTTTATTCAGGTAGCAACCGGATCATTTCTCAAAATGAAATTAACGGCGCTGAAGCTTTATTGGAGTATCAATTCCTCAGTGCGTTGGACAAACTCAGAAAAAACGACAAGACTGTAGTTGCTTATGCTCAGGGTAACGGGGAACCCAATGATTACCGCACTTATGATCTGCAGCAGGTGCTTACAAAAGAGTATAAACTTTTTGTGTTCGACCTCAGCAAACAACCGGTTATTCCGGATGAGATAAAGGCATTGATCATTGTGAAACCATCACTTCAATTTTCAGAAGATGAAAAACTGAAATTGGATCAGTATGTGATGCGTGGAGGTAAACTGTTGTGCTACATTGATAATCTTTATGCCGAATCAGACAGCCTGGCTTTTAAATCCCAGACTATTGCATTTGACAGGAATCTGAATCTTACTGACTTGTTTTTTCATTATGGCGCCCGGATCAATACCGACCTGGTGATGGACCTGCAATGCGAAGCGATACCATTTGTTGTGGGAGGCGCTGCAAATAATCCGCAGCAGGAATTTTTGCACTGGAATTATTACCCTTTGTTTGATCCTGCTAATAATAATCCCATCACAAAAAATATAGGATTGGTAGGAGGTAGATTTGTCAATTCGATTGATACCATTGATGCTGCAGGAATAAAGAAAACGATCCTGTTAGCTTCCTCGGATAATTCGAGAACGATCTCTACGCCGGCACTCATCAGCCTGGACGAAAACAGGAATGCGCCTCAGGATCAAAAATTCAACAAATCAGGAATCCCTGTAGCAGTGTTGTTGGAGGGAGATTTTTCTTCTTTTTATAAAAACAGGATATCGCAACAGCAAAATGACAGCCTGAATAAATTTAATACTCCTTTTATCTCAAAATCCGGTGAAAACAAAATGATTATTGTTGCAGATGGGGATATGGCGCTGAATGAAGCTTTGCCTCAATACGGGCCTCTGCCGATGGGATGGAATAAATTCACTTATCTCGCATACCAGCAGCAATCGGATGACGGAAAATATTTTATTCCTGTTGCCAACAGGGAGTTTTTTGAAAACTGCCTGGAATACCTGGTCGCCAATCCTGAGATTATTGCGACGAGGAATAAAAATATTGTTCTTCGTTTATTGGATTCTAAAAAGGTAAAAGAAAAAGAATCACAATGGCAACTGATCAACATCGTACTCCCTGTTTTACTGGTTATTATCCTCGGATTGATTTACCGGCAGATCCGGAGGAAGCAGTACGAGTAAACAGGGCTGCAATTGAAATTTTCCACCTGCGGTTTCAGTAACTTTACAACGGATTTATAATCACTATTAATGACAGCACAGCAGATCACCTATCTTGTTTTTGGAATCGTATTACTAATTGCTCTTGTATTTGATCTCGGCCTTCTCAGCAGAAAGAATAAGATCATCAGCATCAGGAATGCCCTGTATCAAACTCTTTTCTGGGTTATTCTTGCCATGGCTTTTTTTGTTTTTATCTGGATGGAAGATGGTGAAGTGCTTGCATTTCAGTATCTCAGCGGATACCTGATGGAGTGGAGTTTAAGTATTGATAATATTTTTGTTTTCATCCTGATCTTCTCGTCATTTTCTATTAAAGAAAAATACAGCGGGCAGGTACTGATGATCGGCATTCTGATGGCCGTGATTTTCCGGGTTATTTTTATAACATTGGGTGTTGCACTGGTTGAAAGATTTGAATGGGTGCTTTATATTTTCGGGGCTTTTCTTGTATATACCGGTATTAAAATGTTTTCAGAAAAAGAAGACGCCGAATTTGACCCCCAGCAAAGCAGGGTTTATAAATTTTTGAACAGGTTTCTCCCTTTGGTTCCGCATGACGGTAACGGCAGGTATATTATTCGGGAACACAATAAGCCGGCATACACCACATTATTTGTGGTAGTCATCATGCTGGCGGTGACCGATCTTATATTTGCGTTTGATTCTATTCCTGCAGTGATGGGAATATCCAGGGATAAAATGGTTATCTACACTTCTAATATTTTTGCTGTATTGGGCCTGAGGTCTATGTTTTTTTTACTCAAAGGCGCAGTAAATAAATTCGGCCATCTTCAGCAGGGTATTGCCATCGTGCTTGTATTCATAGGCCTTAAAATGCTGGCTGAGATTTTCCATTTTACGGTTCCGATCTATGCTTCCATGATGGTCATTGTGGTTTGTATAGGAGGCTCTATTGCCTATTCAATTCATGAAGCTGCAAAAAAAGCTAAAAAAGAATGAACTATCCGGTACATGAAATCTCTTCAATCATTAATGGTGATTTATTGCAAATGCATCAGAATCCGGATGTGGATCAGATCTTGCTGGACAGCCGGAAAATATTTTCACCAGGTACTTCACTTTTCTTTGCATTAAAAGGGCCACGCAGAGACGGGCATCAATTCATTGCAGAGTTGTATCGTAAAGGAGTAAGAAATTTTGTGATCAGTGAAAAGATCGATTCCTCACTGTTTCCTGAAGCAAATTTCATTCTTGTTGATGATACCTTGATTGCTTTACAGGATCTGGCAGCTTATCACAGGCAGCAATTTCATTTTCCCGTGGTAGGTATCACCGGTAGTAACGGCAAGACAATTGTGAAGGAATGGTTGTTCCAGTTGTTGCAGGAAGATTACAATATTGTCCGCAGCCCCAAAAGTTATAATTCTCAGGTCGGGGTGCCGCTGAGTGTATGGCAGATGAATGAAAATCATACATTGGGAATATTTGAAGCGGGAATTTCAAAGCAGGGTGAAATGAATCGTTTGGAACGGATCATCCGCCCCGGTATCGGCATCCTGACGAATATAGGTGAAGCACACAATGAGGGATTTATTGACAGTGCACATAAGTTCAGGGAAAAACTGACCTTATTCCGGAATTGCAAGAGCCTGATCGGGAGAGAGATAGATTTTGAAGGGCAGGAAGCAATTTTTGAATATATGAGCAGCGACCTGGAAGTGTTGACCTGGGGAACCTCAGAAAAAAATCATTTCAAAGTTCGGGAGATCAAAAAAGGTGTTGATGAAACGAAGATATCTCTTTTGTGTGATGCCGATGAATGCAGAATAACCATTCCGTTTACGGATGATGCATCTGTTGAAAATGCGATCACCTGCTGTTGTTTGATTTTGTACTTAGGAATTGACAGGGAAAAGATCAGAGAAAGAATGAAAAGACTTCAGCCGGTAAATATGCGGCTGGAATTAAAAAAAGGATCGAATCATTGTGCGATCATCAATGACAGTTACAGCGCCGATCTGAGTTCTCTGGAGATCGCATTGAATTTTCTGGATCAGCAGAGCGCCGGTATTAGAAAAACACTGATCCTTTCTGATTTTCTCCAGGCAGGGATCAGTGATGAGGAATTGTACAGCCATATTGCACAAACAATACAACAGCATGATATCGGAAGAATCATTGGCATCGGCGACCGGATAACTCATCATTTGCCGGTGTTGCTTCAGCACTCTTCCATTCAGCAGGACTATTTCTTACGTACGGAATCATTTTTAAAACAATTCCGTACATCACTATTCAAAGAAGAAGCAATTTTAATAAAAGGTGCAAGGATATTTGAATTCGAGCGGATCGTTTCATTGCTGGAGCAGAAAGTTCATCAGACCGTGTTGGAAATTAACCTGACCGCACTGGCAGAAAATCTGAAACAATACCGGCAACTTTTAAACCCATCGGTAAAAATAATGGCCATGGTGAAGGCATTTGCTTATGGAAGCGGCGGAGCAGAAATTGCAGGCGTTTTGCAATATCACAAAGTGGATTATCTCGGGGTGGCCTATGCTGATGAAGGTGTTGAATTACGCAAAGCAGGGATCACTTTACCGGTCATGGTGGTAAATACTGAAGAAAGCAGCTTTGAAACAATGGTGGAGAATAACCTGGAGCCTGAAGTATATTCTTTTGGCATATTGCAGGCGCTGGATCATTATCTTAAGAAAGAAAATTTACAGCAGTTTCCTGTTCATATAGAAATTGAAACAGGAATGAACCGCCTTGGTTTCCGTGATGATGAAATAGAGAAACTGGCAGCCATGATTTCTTCCACGCCATCTTTCCGGGTACAGAGTGTGTTTTCACACCTGGCCGCATCTGAAGATCCTGCTCAGGATGATTTTACCCGGTATCAGTATTCCTTGTTTCTGGATTGTGCAGGAAGATTAGAAAAGAAACTCGGATATTCTTTTTTAAAACACATATCCAATTCGGCCGCTATTATTCGTCATCCGGAAATGCAATTAGATATGGTGCGGCCGGGAATTGGTTTGTATGGTGTTGATACCACGGCTGGAAACAAACTTATTTTACAGACTGTAGCAACACTCCGTTCCACCATTGCCCAGATAAAAGAACTGAAGTCGGGCGAAACGGTCAGTTACAGCAGGATAGGTAAGGTCAGCAGGGATTCTGTCATTGCCACCGTACGCATAGGTTACGCAGATGGTTTTTCAAGGCGGTTAAGTAACGGGATGGGAAAGATATGGATGCCCACCCATGCCGGTACGGACGGGAATGACACAGTTGGGCAGGGAGCTTTAGCGCCGGTGATCGGAATGGTTTGCATGGACATGACCATGATTGATATTACCGGAATACCCAATGTAAAAGAAGGAGATGAGGTCATAATCTTCGGAAAAGAGTTGCCGGTGGAAACGTTGGCCCGTTGGGCGGGTACGATACCCTATGAAATTATGACCGGAATTTCCCAACGGGTGAAGAGGGTTTATTATGAAGAATGAGTTTTGTCTGTGATCTTTTTGGGTTGTGTAATTCAGGTTTAACAGTTAACCTTTCCGCCTGCCTGTGCTGAATTCATATATTTGTTGCTTAAAATCACTGAAGTGAAGCTTCGTAATGTCTTTTTATTTATTGCATTGATCATTGTGGCCGACCAGGCATTGAAGATTTGGATCAAGACCAGTTACCCAACCGGTGAAGTACTCCGTGTATTTGGCTTTTCCTGGTTCCGTTTACATTTTATTGAAAACCCCGGAATGGCCTGGGGCTGGAAATTCGGGAATGAAACGGGCAAGATGGTACTGACACTTTTCAGACTGGCTGCCGTCATATTCGGCACCTGGTATTTGTCGAAAATAGTAAAACAGAAACATACCCGTGGTTTTATCATTTGTGCGGCTTTGATCTATGCGGGGGCATTGGGTAATCTTATTGACAGTATGTTTTACGGATTGATCTTTGACAAGGGACTACATTATGACGCCAGTATTCATGAATATGTAACGTATTCCGGTGTAGCTGCTTTTTCTTCACAGGGGTATGCAGGCTTTCTGCACGGCAGTGTAGTGGATATGTTATATTTCCCGATTATAAAATCTCATTTTCCTTCATGGCTTCCGGTAATAGGCGGTGATGATTTTGAATTCTTCAGCCCTATCTTCAATATTGCGGATGCTTCCATATCAATAGGTGTTCTCACTCTTCTTGTTTTTCAAAAAAGATTTTTTAAAAAGCCTCAAAAGGAAATGCACCCGGTTGCAGAGACCAGCGCCGAGGTTAATGATAAAGTGCAGGTTTCATAAAAAGCCGCCGGAATATTGCGGCGGCAGTATATGGCAAGGGCTTAGGACAAGGAAGGAAGAATTTGTTATTGAGATAGTCTGAATAAATTTATCTCTGGCCGGTTATCTTTTAAATACAATCAGTTCTGCGTTTTGATCTCTCCGGTAAAATTTATTTTTTCATAACCTTCCTGTTGATCATCTCTCCCTGGTTTTTTATCTGCAGAATATATATTCCCCTGGGTAAATTATCCGTGCCGGAGATACTCAGGCTGTTGCTGCCGCTGTTGGCGGCAAAACTTGCTATTCTCACTCGTTCGCCCGATAGATTTATAAGTGCAACGTCAATTCTTGAGCTTAGTGGAATGACAACTTCAAAGTTGAGTTCATTGCTGAAAGGGCTGATCACATTATTCAAACTAAAACCGGTTGCCTGTGCATTTAAAAGAATTGTACGGGAGTATTTTTTATGATCCTTGTCGTCATAAACAGCGATCCGGTACCATACTTTCTCATTGATTCCGGCAGGATCTGTAAATCGGTAAAAGTTATTGGCAGAAATATTCCCGTATCCCTTCACTGTTGCTATAGTTGTGAAATTAATGCCATCCAGGCTTTTTTCAATGCCAAAAGAAACAGGCTCATCTTCATTGGCAGTTACCCATTGAAGTTCTGCATTCCCATTATTAAGTTTCCCGCTGAAAGACAGGAGATCAATACCAAGCGGTATCCCGCAATTACTTACAGAAAGTGTAATAATGGAAGTAGCATCGGTATAAAGGCAATTGGCATTGGACAGGTTGGAAGCGGTACTTGCCACTACTACACGGTAGAGATCTGCGCTGTCAGACATTTTGGTATGAGCAGGCGGAACAGTGTATTTCGTTAAGAATTCGTAGGATGATCCGTTAAATACAAGTGTAGTGTCCACTGTCGTTGTAATATCGTTCCAATTGCCTCCGTGATCAGTGCTGCGTTGCCATTTAAAGTATGTATAGTTATTAAAGAATGATCGTACCGTATCATATATCTGCAAGGTATTTCCCATACAGACAAATGGATTTATTGAGGGAGAATACTGCATGGTGGGCAAACAGGTCGCCACAGATATGTCATCCAGTGCCCAGTCATTGCCACCACCACCGGGGGCATTATTAAAATACTTCAGGGTAAAACCGGTTTGGGCCGGCCCTGTCAGATATGTAAATCCTTTTTTCACCCACTGACCGGTGTATAAAAGGTTTCCTGTAGTGTAATAGTCTACTCCGTCAACCTGGAATGATAAACTGGGATGCACACCTGATGAATCTTTTAAAGCAGTAGGTATGTAACCCGCTCCGCCGGCTCCAACACCATTTGAGTCGCAACCGCAACGGGAACAGATATTGCGCATCCAGCATGATATCTCATAATAGGTATTGGGACAAAGTCCTGTAATGGTCTGGACAAATGCAGAGTCAATTCTGTAGGCAGAGTTGATCACCAGCATGTAACCTCCGGTACTGTTTACTGTATCGGTAGCCGGATTTCCTGCAGTAGGTGAAGCTGCTCCGGTATGATCGCCGATAATATCCCATAATGTAAAAACCCTGTGAGTAGGGGAACTGTTATCGGGAATAGACCATGTATTGGATGTAGTATAATTTGATTTGGTAGAAGTATTATTTGTAATCCCGTAATAGTAATCCTGTGGAGAACTAATATCAAAGATGTTATAAGTGTAACCTGCAGGTACATTACCGGAAGTGCCGCGGTTTTTGTTTTTTCCGCTGCCGAAAGTACCATTACTTTCAGTGCCGATAGCATTAGTACCAACCGTATTAGAGCAAATGCCATAATTGGGATATACCTGTATGATTTTTGAATTAAGAGCCAGGTTTACTACCGGGTTGAGCCCATTTTTATATGACATGTATCCGCCTGTGATGTTGATGTTAGAACCGTATGCGCCGTTTACTTTCACCCTGAAGGATGCAATCATGATACATGCACTGTTATAAAAGGAAGGTTTATATGTATTTCCAACCTTCCCTCTTTTAAAAGCTGTAGCAGGTGCAGAGCCTGTTTTATATCCTAAGTTGATTCTGATATTACTACCGGAAATATATCCGGCATCATCTCCGTATGCATCAGTGAATTGTTTGTAGATTTTTCCTTCGTTCGTCAATACCCTGATTGTACCGGGGATATAAGTAGTGCCGGCAGGAACTGCGTCAAAGTATCCGCAACTGTCGTAGGTTCCTGATCTGACGACAAAAGACGCCCTGATTTCCAAAGTATCTCCGGGTTCTACTGTTCCTCCATTGTTACCCTTGCTAATATTGATATAGCTTCTCCCGATATCAGGTTGCGCCCATGCTGAAACCACACAGCAACAGATGATTGTAGTGAAAAAAAAGGAATGCAGTAATTTGGTTCTTCCGGGTACAAGTTGTTTCATAGACATTGATTTTCCATCTTACACGTATCATTCTCACTTAACAAGTTAAAACAACTCTATACTTCAGGCAATAGTAGCAATATCAGGAAAATTTCAGGAATATGTACCCGTATTTCTGTAAAAAATACTGTTCGAGAAATTTCCTGCAAATACGGGTTTTCCTTTATGGAAAGGAAGGAACTTGTTTATTATCTCGGTTTTATCTGGGAATAGGTAATTTTTTAATCAGACAGGTATTTACAGAAATCCAATTCAAAAGTATGTTCAAACAAAGAACCGGCTCAGCATTATTTTCTGATAACTTTCCGGTTAATGACCTGGTCCTGGTTTCTTACCTGCAGTATGTACATCCCTGCCGGTAAATTATCAGTATTCCGGATACTCATGCTATTGGCACCTTCGCTGACCATATAACTTTCTTTTCTGATCTCCATGCCTGACATGTTGATGAGCGATATATCTAATCTTGAACTTTTAGGAGTTACAATTTCAAAATTCAGTTCATTGCTGAATGGATTTATCAGGTTGTTCAAACTGAACCCCGACGACTGTGCAGTGAAAAGAACAGTTCGTGAATATTTTTTATGGGCTTTATCGGCATAAAAAGTTATCCGGTACCATACCCGGTCATATATTTTTGCAGGATCTGTAAACTGGTAATAATTATTGGCAGCACCATGGCCATATCCGTTTACAGTAGCAATTCGGCTGAAAGTAGTACCATCTGAACTTTTCTCAACATCAAAAGAAACCGGTTCATTCTCATTAGCGGTGACCCACTGGAGCTCAGCATTCCCGTTATTGTTAAGTTTTCCGTTGAAAGAAAGAAGATCTAATCCCAGCAGCTTTCCGCAGTCATTAACAGAAACCGTGATGATGGTGGATGCATCGGTGTACAGGCAATTCTGGTTGGCCAGGTTGCCTGATGTGGTGGCAACCACTACACGATACAGATCGGCGCTGTCGGACATGTTAGTATTAGCCGGGGGTATAGTGTATTTTGTTATAAATTGATAAGTGGATCCGTTATAATTAAGAGTAGTGTCCACCGGGGTTGTAATGTCGGACCAGCTACTGCCGGCATCAGTGCTGCGTTGCCATTTAAAATTGGAATAGTTATCAAAAAAGGAACGTACGGTATCGTTTATCTGCAGGGCATTGCCCATGCAGACAAAAGGATTTATGGAAGGAGAATACTGCATGGTAGGCAGGCAGGTGGCAATGGCAATATCATCCATGGCCCAGTCATTTCCTCCGCCTCCCTGCGCATTGTTACGTATAGAAAATGTCGCTGTTGTTTGTCCCGGTTTGGTTTTAAATACAAAACCTCTTTTCAGCCACCCAAGAGTATCAATTTCACCTGTATTGTAAAAATCAAGATTGTCTAGTGAGAATGTGAGATTGGGTAATACTCCCGGATACCCGTTGGCAGGAGCGGTAGGTGTTCCTGTGAATTGTGCGCCGGTGGAATCAATTCCACAGGTAGGACAGATATTCCTTATCCATGCTGAAAATTCATAGTAAGTATTAGGGCAAAGATTAGTAACGGTCTGGCGATACACTTCCGATGCCACATAGTCTGCGTTTACCATCAGCATATATCCTCCGGGAGTGACGGCATCAGGAGGGTTATTGCCGATAGCATTGTTCGTTCCCGTGTGATCACCATCAATATACCAGTAACCGTTAAACATCCTGTTGCTACAATCAAATTGACCGGTTCCGGTACAGTTGGGTTTCCTTGAAGCATTTCGTTGTGTACCACTTGTGGGGCTTAAGTTTTTTACAATAGCATACCGGCCATCATTTACAGTAAAACTGGGAGACACATTTGGTACGAATGTGTATCCGGAAATAGGTATTGACAGGTCTGTTCCTCTGTTTAAAGAAATTCCATTACCAAACGTCCCGCCGTTTTCAACTGCATTATTCAGTCCAATACTGTTGGTGCAAAGGCTTAACGGGTTGCTGATTAAAATTTTAAAAGGTGTGGCAGTTAGTGTAAAATCAGATGCTCCGTTATTATAAAGAAATTGTGCAGGATATAGAGTAATTGTATCTCCTGCAAAACCGGTTACCACTACCCGGTAGGCAATGGCAAATAATAAACCACCGCCTCCTTTAGGTTTATTATTACTGGCCATTGTACCTGTAGCTGATGCAGATTCTGTTGATGTGTTATTTACCGGTACCCCAGGGTTAGTGCCTCCTAAACCCAGGTTTAATCTGATGTTGTATTCTCCCATACCGGGTGATGCTGTATAAGTTGCAGCGTCATCTCCGGAAGCCAGGGTATATTTTTTATAAGTTAATCCTTCGTTGGTAATAATTCTGATCGAATCTGTTGTACCGGTAAGCATTGCAGTATTGAAAGGGACATTATCTACATAACGAAGTTTGGAAACTGAACCCGAAGTGTGATTGATAGTGAATCTTATTTCCAGTGTATCGCCGTGTTCCACTACTCCGCCATTGGTTTTTTTAGAAACGTTAACGTAGCTGTTTCCGAAACGGATAGGCGCATTTGCACCCCCGTTTACGCAAATACCGAAATCAGCATTCGTAATGGGTGCCGGAATATCGGTAGAATATACCCTGATAAAATAGGTAGTGCCGGCTGTTGATGTAAATGTTAAGTCTGAATTTTTTGCACCACAGGCTACTGAAGTGAGTGCACCACAACTTCCTGATAATACCTGTATATAACGGTTATTGAAGTTTGCTCCCGGCCCGCTGATGCGAATGATGGACGAATTGGATGTAGCAGTAAACTTATACCACACATCATAACCAACAGGTCCTGTACAGGGGGCAATAGGATTCGGAGATGCTGTTGCTCCTGCAATGGTAGTCGGGAATGCAGAGAAGGTATTCACACCTACAGGGAGTGTAATGGCATTAACACACTCATCATTGAATGGTGCTTGTGCATGTAATGAAACACTAAAACAACATATAATGGAAGTGAAAATTGTTGAACAAAGCAACAGGGTTTTCCAGGGTAAAATTTGTTTCATAGCATCAGGATTTTCGAAGTTTACACAGGGTTTTTTCTGGTATAAACCTACAATGATTTTACGTTTCATGCAATAGTAGATCTACCTGAAAGAAGTAATAATAACTCAGTAAAGGTTCTATTTGTTGATTATGAAGCTTGTAGTAATTTGGCTATCAAATCCATTCTTATGCAAAAATTCTCAAGCCAGATCCTTTTGCTGCTATGCCTCTTTTTCATTTCAGTAACGGTTTTCTCTCAAACACCGTTTAGCCGCATGAATGAAATATGGAATCGAACTGTCTTATCAAGCGGCGCCATCAATACTCCCTGGGAAGTTACTTACGGACCGGATGATTCTTTATGGATCACAGATTCACATGGATATAAAGCTTATAAAATGAGCCCTGTTACCGGAGCTCAAAGAACAATTCTTGACTTAAGCAATGCATCAACTGATTTTCCGTCTTTTAAAGTTCAATTTAATAATGCTTCACAAAACCCCTGGCCGCAAGGTGGATTTGCAGGGTTAGCAATACACCCACAATTCAATACAGGTAAGCCCTATGTTTATATTTCGTACGTTCTGAAATATAATGGAGGATCAAATGGTCCGGGTTATATTTTTAAAAACAGCTTAGTGAGGTTTACGTACGATGCTGTATCAGGGAAACTGAAGAACCCTGTAATGATTTGCGATACATTACCCGGCAGCAGCGACCATAATTCTCAAAGATTGATTATCGCTCCTGTCGGGGGTACTAATTATTTATTCTATCCTAATGGTGATATGGGAGCAGGCCAGTTATCAAATAATTTAAGACCGAACAAAACTCAGAATATGTCATCTTATGAAGGAAAGATCCTTCGTTTTAACCTGGAAGCTGATGCTGACGCAGGTGCTTATGATCAATGGATACCGAATGATAATCCATATAACGGAGCAGCGCAAAGTGCGATCTGGTGCACGGGGATCAGGAATAACCAGGGATTTGCTTATAATTCTACACTTGATATTTTATATGGATCGTCACACGGCCCATACAGTGATGATGAAATAAATGTTATTGAAAGGGCAAAAAATTACGGGCATCCCTATGTGATCGGGTATGCAGCAGATAATAATTATAACGGATCAAGTGCAGGTACCCCTAATAACGGACCTTCAACACTTGCAGTAATTACAAATGAAACTACTGCCGCAGCAGCAATACCTAATTATAAAGATCCCTTGTTCAGCGGGTATGCTCCTAATCAGGCTACAGTCAGTAATATCTGGACTACGAGCCCCCCTAATGGCACATGGCCTTCTGAAGCATGGTCGGGTATGGATTACTACGGGCAGACTTATATTCCAGGCTGGAAGAATTCTTTAGTGATAGCAGGGCTTAAATGGGGAAGGATACTACGCTTAAAACTTGGCGTTGACGGGAACTCCATCGTGAATACAAACGGGGCTGATACCATTGCTTATTTTCAGAGTAAAAACAGGTACAGGGATCTTGCATTTTCACCTGATGGCAAAGATGTATTTGTCAGCCAGGAAAGCGCTACAAGTTCCGGCCCGGCTGCTGGCACGGCTACAGTAGTTCAGTGTACCAACTGTATCATAAAATATACTTTCCTTGGTTATGCAGATGCTGCGGGAAAGAGTACGATACCCGGTGCAATTGATGTAACAGCGGGTACGGCAAATACATGTTCTCCCGGAACGTCAGTAACGATTGATAATACCAATAATAATCTCTGGGTTCCCATTACCGGACCTGACGGAAATATAATGGCAGAAATTTATCCCAACGGAAATAATCTTGGTACGGTTACTTCATCTTTTTATATCAACTCTGGCGTTATCAGAGCGAAAAGCGGAGTTCATTACCTTGACAGGAACATGACCATCACTCCGCAAATTCAGCCGTCAAGCGCCGTTAAGATCAGGTTATATATTTCCAAAGCAGAGTATGATGCTTTATATGCTGATCCTTTAGGCGGTATTACAGGTATCGCCAGCCTGAAGATCCTTAAAAATGGAGATGCCTGCGGTTCTTCTATCGGCACCAGCACCACGCTGATCAACCCGACAGTTGCCGAAGCCCACGGGACAAGCGGTTATGTTTTACAGGCAAGCATCAATTCCTTCTCTTCATTTTATTTCAGCGGATCCAATGTGACATTGCCTGTACATTTATTGTCGTTTTCCGGTTCTTTACAAAATATTACGGCTTTGTTACAATGGAAAACTTCTAATGAAATCAATACATCTCATTTTGAAATTGAGCGCAGCATGAATGGCGTAGATTTCGCTAAGATCGGTACGGAATCAGCTAAAGGAAGCGGTGATAACACGAACAGTTATTCTTATATAGATTATGAAGCAGCCAATCAAAACACTTCTGTTGTTTATTACCGTTTGAAAATCGTGGATATAGATGGATCATCCACCTACAGCCAGGTGGTTTCAGTTACTATAGTTACTACCACTACATTCCTGGTAAGACCCAATCCTGTGAAGCAGACATTGTATATACAGGCAAAGGATGATTTCCGCAAACCATTACAGGTTGAGTTGTATGACCTGACCGGGAAGATGATAACCCGGCAACAGGTATTTAAAAATGATTTTTCAATTGATGTCACTCCTCTTAAATCAGGAGTCTATATCCTGAAAATGTTTAATGGATACGATATAGATCAGCAGGTCTATAAAGTGGTCAAGCAATAAACTAATTGCTTTCATTAAAAAAACCGAAGCCCCGGTGAATGCCGGGGCTTCGGTTTTTTTGAAAAAAATTTATTGAGTACTCATTTTTCTTAATAAGCACTGTCAGGCAGGGATAGCATTTTTTCTATCCGGAAGAAAAATTTCTCTTGACAGGATGAAAAAGACAAAGCCCCGGCATTTGCCGGGGCATTTGTTTTAGGGTTATGGCTCAAGGTTTATTAATAATTTTTATGCCTTTCATTGCTACCCGGATCACCTGCATTATTCGTTTTTTCTTATTAAATCCTGGCCAGCTTTGATATCTTCATTCTTATAAGGATTAAGCATGGGTGTTACCCGGAAGCGGCTAAACGTTTTTGTCTTATTGGAGAGAAGCAGTTTTAAAACGGGTGATTTTTTTTCTTCAGGAGCAGAAGACTGTAAGATCGCTTTGAGAGGATACGCTGCAAAATACAGTTTTGAGTGAGATTTTATTTTCATTTTTTATGCTTTTAATAGGACGGATTTTATTTGAAACGTTAAAGTAGGAGAAAAGAAATAGTTTTGCAAGCTCCTGGATCAGAAAATTGCCGGGCTGATTAATTTTTCTATTTTTACTATCGAAATTTTACTATTTGATTTTTCAACCGATCTTTCCCACCATTTTAGCCGGATCCACCCATTCATCAAATTGTTCTGGTGTGACATAACCTAACTTCACCGCCATTTCTTTCAGGGTGGTTCCTTCCTTGTGTGCTTTCTGTGCGATCTCAGCCGATTTGTAATATCCGATATGAGTGTTCAATGCCGTTACCAGCATCAGGGAATTGTCCACATGTTTTTTGATATTGGCTTCGATGGGAGCTAATCCTACTGCGCATTTATCATTGAATGAAACACAACCATCCCCGATCAGCCGGGCGCTGTGCAGGAAGTTATAAATCATCACCGGCTTGAACACATTCAATTCAAAATGGCCGGTGGCGCCGCCAATATTAATGGCAACATCATTTCCCAATACCTGCGCTGCTATCATTGTCAGAGCTTCGCATTGTGTCGGATTCACTTTTCCCGGCATGATGGAAGATCCTGGTTCATTATCGGGAATGTGAATCTCACCGATACCGCTTCTCGGCCCTGAGGAAAGCATGCGGATGTCATTGGCGATCTTCATTAAACTAACGGCAACTGTTTTCAAAGCTCCGTGTGCTTCCACGATAGCATCATGTGCGGCCAGTGATTCAAATTTATTTTCCGCAGTGATAAAAGGTAATCCCGTCAACGATGCAATGTGTTTAGCTACATTCTCAGCGTAGTTGGGCGGAGTGTTGATGCCTGTGCCCACCGCAGTGCCTCCCAATGCCAGTTCGGAAAGATGCGCCAGTGAATTTCTGATCGCTTTGAGGCCATGATCCAACTGAGAAACATACCCGCTGAATTCCTGGCCCACTGTAAGCGGAGTGGCATCCATGAAATGTGTTCTCCCGATCTTCACCACTTTCATAAACTCTTTGCTCTTTGCGGCAAGTGTGTTTCTGAGTTTTTCAATTCCCGGAATGGTTGTATGCATCAGCATGGTATAGGCAGCAATATGCATGGCAGTCGGGAATGTGTCATTGCTCGACTGTGATTTATTCACGTCATCATTGGGATGGAGAAACTTTTCTTTATCGGTCAGCTTGCCGCCTTTGATCACATGCCCGCGGTAAGCAACCACTTCATTCACATTCATGTTGCTTTGTGTGCCGCTTCCTGTTTGCCAGACAACCAAAGGAAAATAGGCATCCAGTTTTCCTTCCAGTATTTCATCGCATACCTGTGCGATCAGATCCGATTTTTCTTTGGGTAAAACTCCTGCTTCAAAATTGGTGACTGCCGCAGCTTTTTTCAGATAGGCAAATGCACCGATAATCTCTTTCGGCATTTTATTAATATCCTGTGCGATTTTGAAGTTGTCAATGCTTCGTTGCGTTTGTGCGCCATAATAAACGTCAGCGGGTACCTGAACTTCGCCTAATGTATCTTTTTCGATCCTGTATTCCATAAAAAAAATTTGCGGCACAAAGGTACGTTCAAAAAGAGAATCGTTTGCGTAAAAGATGAGTGCTTATTTTACTTAATTTCGGCAATAATGCTTTATATGAAAAAAATTTTGCTTGCAGTATTTGTTCTGCTTTTCATTTTTTCCAATGCACAACAAAAACATCAATTTACTTTAAGTCACTCCGAATTTTTATTAGATAAGAAACCATTTCAGATCATCAGTGGTGAAATGCATCCGGCACGTATCCCGGCGGAATATTGGCGCCATCGTATTCAGATGGCAAAAGCGATGGGATGTAATACGATCGCAGTTTATATTTTCTGGAATTACCAGGAGCCGGAAGAAGGTATTTTTGATTTTAAAAACGGGAATCACAATATTGCCGAATTCATCCGTATCTGTCAGCAGGAAGGAATGTGGGTATTGCTCCGGCCCGGACCTTATGTATGTGCAGAATGGGATTTTGGCGGATTACCTTCTTATCTCTTAAAGATCCCCGATATCAAAGTGCGCTGCATGGACAGCCGCTATATGAGCGCTGTTACAAAATATTTTGACCGGCTGGCAAAAGAAGTAAGGCCTTTGCTCTGCACCAACGGTGGTCCGATACTGATGGTGCAGATAGAAAATGAATATGGCAGCTATGGAAATGATAAAGAATATCTGGAAACATTGAGAAAGATCTGGATCAGGAATGGCATCAATGTCCCCTTTTATACAGCAGATGGGGCCACTCCCTACATGTTAGATGCAGGAAGTATTGAAGGAGCGGCCATCGGACTGGACAGCGGCAGCAGTGATGCGGATTTTGATCAGGCAAAAAAGAAAAACCCGAACGTTCCTTCCTTTAGCAGCGAAACCTACCCCGGCTGGCTCACACACTGGGGCGAAAAATGGGCAAGGCCTGATACGAATGAATTAAAAAAAGAAGTGGAATATTTATTACAGCATAAAAAGTCTTTCAACTTTTATGTGATACATGGCGGAACGAATTTCGGTTTCACTGCCGGCGCCAATGCATCCTCACCGGTAAGCTATCAGCCTGATATCACCAGCTATGACTACGATGCACCGATCAATGAACAGGGTCAGCCCACACCCAAATATTTCATGCTGAGAAACCTGATCTCAAAATATGTGGACTATAAGATCCCCGACATTCCGCATTTGGCACCAACGATGCTGATCCCTTCTTTTCGATTGGAGCCTTTTACAACTTTTTGGTCGCAGTTGCCCAAACCAATACATTCTCCGCAACCAAAACCAATGGAGTCATGGGGTCAGAAGCAGGGCTTTGTTTTATATCGCACCAGATTGATCGGGCATAAAAGCGGAAAACTAACGATCACCGAACCTCATGATTATGCACTCGTTTTCCTGAATGGTAAATTCATTGACACCATTTTCAGGGATGGCGGCAAGTGGACAGTATCACTTCCTAAAACCGATGTGAAGGATCCTCAGCTTGATATTTTAATGGAAGGAATGGGACGCATCAATTTTGCCCAATACATGATAGACAGAAAAGGAATAACAGACCGGGTAACATTGAACGGAATGACACTGATGAACTGGGAGATATATCCATTACCCATGACGGAGAATTTTATTCAGTCATTAAAACCTTCCGGTAATGGCGGGGATGACCATGGCACTTTTTTCAGATCAGCATTTGAGTTGACCGCAACAGGCGATACCTATTTTGACATGAGCAATTTTTCAAAAGGAGTGGTGTGGGTGAACGGGCATAATCTCGGAAGGTATTGGAAGATCGGCCCACAGTTCCATTTGTATTGCCCGGCATCCTGGCTGAAGAAAGGAAAAAATGAGATCGTGGTCTTTGATCTGTTTCAGAAAGATGTAACAACCGTCAAAGGAGTTTCATCATTGGAATAAATAGTTTAAGGATCATGGAATAAATCATAAAAGAAAAGTTTGTGCGGAACAGACCTGGATATTTCAGACGAATTATTTGTGGCTATTGAAAAGAAAAAAATATGCAAATGAAAAAGATCATTTTTATTGTGAGCATTTGTTTCACTTTATCCTCTTATGCCCAGAACTATCACCCTTCATGGGAATCGCTGGATGCCAGGCCGGTGCCACAATGGTTCCGCGACGGCAAGTTTGGGATCTTTATTCACTGGGGCATGTATTCTGTTCCGGCTTATTGCACAGTTGGTAATTATTCCGAATGGTATCAGAATGGTTTGGAGAACGGCGACTCGGCAAGGATCAGGTATCAAAAGGAAAGATTTGGCAACAGAACCTATTATGATCTTGCCAAAGATTTCAAAGCAGAATTGTTTGACCCCAATGAGTGGGCAAAGATCTTTGAAGAATCAGGCGCAAAATATATTGTGCTTACTTCTAAACATCATGATGGTTATTGCCTCTGGCCCAGTAAAGAAGCAAACCATGATTGGGGATTTCCGTGGAACTCTGTGGATGTGGGCCCGAAAAGGGATTTGTTAGGCGACCTGTTTAAAGCAGTGCGGAAAACTTCTGTTCACCCGGGAATGTATTTTTCATTGTATGAATGGTTCAACCCGCTTTGGAAAACGGATAAAAATAAATACATATCGGAACACATGTGGCCCCAGATGAAAGATCTTATTAATAATTATAAGCCGGATGTATTCTGGACAGATGGAGACTGGGATTTAAGTGATACTGCATGGAAAAGCACTGAGTTTCTGGCCTGGCTTTATAATGACAGCCCGGTGAAGGACCGAGTGGTGACTTATGATCGTTGGGGCAGCGGCATCCGTTTTCACCATGGCGCTGTTTTCACACCGGAGTACCAGCCAAACGTGGATTTTGAAGATCATTACTGGGAAGAAAGCAGGGGCATGGGGTATAGTTATGCCTATAACCGTGCAGAAGATTCATGGGATTACAGCTCCACCCAATCATTGATACTTCATCTTATTGATAAAGTAAGCCGTGGTGGAAATTTTTTACTGGATATCGGCCCGGACAGTCATGGCAAGATCCCTCCCATTATGGAAGAACGTTTATTGCAGATCGGAGAATGGATGAAGATCAACGGAGAAGCGATATATAACACCGTAAGATGGAAAACTCCATCACAATGGAGTGAAGGCAGAAGGGATTACAATTCAAAAGATGTTGATTTCATGCTGAAGCTAACTATTGATCCGGATCCCGGCTATGCCGTGAAAGAAGTTTTTTATACATACAATCCCACAACCAATTCCCTCTATGCCATTTTTCCGAAATACCCGTCGGACAGGAAGCTGGTATTAAAGGACATCTCTTTTCCTGCCGGCACGTTGATCAGTTTTCTTTCCACCAAAGAGAACGTGGCTTGGAAACAGGTAGGGCAAAATATTGTGATTGATCTGCCCGCTTATGATCCGAATAAAATAAAAGCTCCTTATGCTTATGTGTTGAAGATCGGTAATTACGGTGCCTTCTTAAAAAAACCACAGATCAAAGTGGAATATCCTCATGACGGATTGCAACCCCTGGTTTCTTTTTCAGCAGGAGAAAACGAGATGATCCGTTACACAGTTGACGGATCGGAACCTTCAGAAGCTTCCCTGCTTTATACAAAACCTTTTACACTTGATAAAACCGGTATGGTGAAAGCAAAGGCTTTCGATGCCAAAAGTATTTCCAGTGCAGTTGCTGAAGAAAATGTGATCCGTTATGAATGGATGAAAGCAGTTCCGGTCAGCGGGTTGAAACCGGGTATCAGGTACAAATATTTCGAGCCGGAAAATAATTTCAGCATCGGATCGGTAAACGGAATTGCAAAAACCTCGGGTGTTGCAAAAAATATTTCACTCGATAAGAAGGAAAGGGATGACAAATTCGCTTTTCTTTTTGAAGGGTATATCAAGATCTCAAAAGACGCTGCATACACTTTCTACACCAGTTCCGATGACGGCAGTGTATTGTACATTGATGATACGGAAGTGGTCAACAACGGAGGCGAGCATGGCACCCAGGAAAAAAGCGGGAGGGTGGCTTTGAAAAAAGGATTTCATAAGATACGGGTTGCTTATTTTGACAGCGGCGGAGGAAACAGCCTGTCAGTGAAGATGCAGCAGGATGGAGGAAAGAAACAGGAAATACCCGGATCCGTTTTATTTAATTGAAATATTCATGTGATGGCAGGTAAGGAAAAATCATTTCATGGGTCATTGAGAGTTGTTTTCCTGCATCTGTGTTTCCTGGTACTTCCGTTATCTCTTTTTGCCCAGGATTTATCACGATACAACCTGCAATTTGATTCACTTGCAAAACGGTGGGATGAAGCGATTCCATTAGGTAATGGAATGATCGGGGCCCTGATCTGGCAGAAAGATGACAAACTCCGCATGTCATTGGACCGCGTTGATCTTTGGGATGACCGCCCGATGCCCGAAATAGATCAATTGAAGTTTAAATGGGTGAAGGAGAAGGTGAGATCAAATCAATATGATTCTGTTCAGAGAATAGGAGATGAGCCTTATGAAAAATATCCGGCACCAACCAAAATACCCGGAGCGGCGCTGGAGTTCGATATGAGTTCTTTCGGAAAAGTTGTTTTGAACAGGCTGGATATTAAAAAAGCGGTCTGCACCATTCAATGGGACAGCGGTGTGCAACTGGAAACTTATGTATGCGCAGGCTCGGATAACGGGATTTTTATTTTCAAAGGTCTGAAAGACGATCTGAAGGTGGAGCTTATCCCTCCTGCCTATAATTCCGGAACAGAAGGAATGGAAGGAAACTCGGTGGAAGGACAGGAGCTTGAACGGTTGGGCTATTCACCCGGGAAGATCATAAAAGAAAAAAATTTCCTGAAATATGACCAGCCCTGTTACAATGGAATGGCTTATACGGTTACGGTGCAGTGGCAACGGTTTGGTAATGACATCAGGGGTGTCTGGCAAATAATAAAAAATGATGCTAATAAAAATAATGTAAAGAACAAACCTGCTGACACCACATTGTCGGCACATATTTTATGGTGGAAAGATTTCTGGAGCCGCTCTTCCGTATCATTACCCGATCCTGTTTTGCAAAGACAATATTATCTGGACATGTATAAGTTCGGCTGTGTGGCACGAAACAACACTCCGCCCATCTCTTTGCAGGCGGTGTGGACAGCAGATAACGGGAAGCTTCCGCCCTGGAAAGGGGATTTTCATCACGACCTGAATACGGAACTCAGCTACTGGCCGGGTTATATTTCCAATCACCTGGACCTGACATCAGGATTTACCAACTGGTTGTGGAATATAAAAGATGAAAACAAAAAATGGACACAGCAATATTTCGGGACGAAGGGATTGAATGTGCCGGGAGTCACAACCATCAGCGGAAAGCCGATGGGCGGATGGATCCAGTATTCCATGAGCCCGACAACGGTGGCATGGCTGTCTCAGAATTTTTACTGGCAGTGGAAATATTCCATGGACAAAAATTTCCTGAAGGAGAAATGCGTTCCCTATTTTAAAGAAGCGGAAAGATATTTTTCGGAAATAAAGATCACCGATGCAAAGACAGGGAAATATGAATTGCCGTTAAGCTCTTCTCCCGAATATCATGACAACAGCATCAAAGCATGGTTCACCGGCATTACCAATTATGATCTTTCCCTGATAAAATATTTTTACCGGAAATACGTCGAGATACTGAAAGAAAATCACGATCCTGTTTCAGAAAATATCTTTTCCGAAGAGCAAAAATATCCGGACCTTGACGTTAACGAAACCGGCCTGACGGTTGCACCGGGCCAGAACCTAGATGAATCACACCGCCACCTGTCTCCCTATATGGCGATCTTTCCTCTGAGAATTTTAAATGGCGATGATCAAAAAGACAAAGAGATCATCCGTAAGTCTATTCAGCGGATCGAGGATAAGGGGACACGCAACTGGGTTGGTTATTCCTTCAGCTGGATGGGATGTGTTTATGCACAGGCAAAAGAAGGAAATAAAGCTGCTGAGATGCTCCGGCATTTTGCCACCAATTTTTGTTCCATCAACAGTTTCCACCTGAATGGCGATCAGAAAGGCGGGCAATATTCATCTTTTACCTATCGCCCGTTCACCCTCGAAGGGAATTTTGCTTTTGCAAGAGGAATACAGGAAATGCTGATACAAAGTGACAGAGGATTCATTGAGGTTTTTCCTGCCATTCCGGATAGCTGGCAGGATGTTTCTTTTAAAACCTTCAGAACAGAAGGAGCTTTCCTGGTATCGGCAAAAAAGGAAAAAGGGAAAGTGAAAGAAATAGTGATCCAAAGTGAAGCCGGTGGAAAATTATTAATTAAATTACCTTTCGTGAACCGGAAGGTAAAAGGATTGAAAGGTAAAAAGATAAGATTTGAAAATGGAATTGCCTCTGTTGATATGTCAAAAGGAGATATCATTGTCTTCAGGCCGGCTAAAGAGAATTGAAAAGTTTTAATTATAAAATCTAAATCACTGCCAATGACTGATTATTCTTCACGGAAAAAATTTCTGAAAAAGATCTCTGCAGGTATTGCTGGCGCTGCATTTGCACCCGGAATTCTTAAAGCTGCTGCTGCAGAACAATCCGGAACAGAGGAGCAGCCTTTACGATTGAAAAAATATTACAGCCCCAATGATAACATTCAGATCGGGCTGATAGGCGCAGGAGGAATGGGAACTGCGGATGCCAATACAGCGATCACAGTGCCGGGTGTAAAACTTGTTGCCGCCTGCGACCTGTATGACGGGCGCATTGCAGAAGCGAGGAAGAATTATGGAAATGATATTTTCACTACAAGGGATTACAGGGAACTGTTGCAGCGGAAAGATATTGATGCAGTGATCGTCGGCACGCCCGATCATTGGCATAAGGACATTTCTGTGGAAGCAATGAACTATAAAAAATCCGTGTATTGCGAGAAGCCGATGGTGCATGACATTACGGAAGGTGCAGATGTGGTGGCAGCGCAAAACAGGAATAAAGTGGTGTTCCAGGTGGGCAGCCAGGGCATGAGTTCATTGGGAAATGAGAAAGCAAAACAATTGCTGGCAGCAGGCGCTATCGGGAAACTGAATTATGCTGAAGGATTCTGGGCACGCAATTCTCCTGAAGGCGCCTGGCAATATCCCATTCCCGCCGATGCATCGGATAAGACCGTTGACTGGAAAATGTTCCTGAATAAATATCCCGACCGCCCTTTTGATGCCAAACGTTTTTTCCGCTGGCGTTGCTATCGTGATTATGGCACAGGGGTTTCCGGCGATCTGTTTGTTCATTTATTCTCCAGCCTTCATTTTATCACCAATTCCAAAGGGCCGCAGAAAATTATGGCAATGGGCGGATTGCGTTACTGGAAAGATGGAAGGGAAGTGCCTGATATTTTAATGGGAATGTTTGATTATCCCGAAACACCTGAACACCCGCCGTTCAACCTGTCATTGCGTGTGAATTTTGTGGACGGCACCGGCGATAACACTTACCTGCGGCTGGTGGGAAGTGAGGGAAGCATGAACGTGGAGTGGGATAAAGTCACTTTATTTCACAACAAAGCCTATGCTCCCGCCGATGATCCTTTGCTGGCAACAAAACTGAAAAAGGAAAACAGCGGCAGGTATGAAAGAAAGACAATGATAGAGCCTGATGCCACTGTTTTCAAAGCAGAAGACGGATACAAAGGCGCCCACTTTGATCACTTCTATAATTTCTTTTCCGCCATTCGTGAAAAAAGAAATGTCACCGAAGATGCTTTGTTTGGCTACCGTGCCGCTGCGCCGGCATTGCTTTGCAACGACAGTTACTTCAATGAGAAACCGGTTAAGTGGGATCCGGTGAATTTAAAACTGGTATAAAAAACTGAAACAATACTCTCAGTAAATCTAAATTCTTAAATATGAACAGAACTGTTTTTACTATTGCAATACTTTTTTTAACTGCATCCGTATTTGCACAGCAAAAAGATAATACATTGACAAAGGCAGAAAAAAAAGCCGGATGGAAACTGTTGTTTGACGGAAAGACCCTGAACGGATGGCGCATGTATCAAAACAAACCGGCAGATTCCTGGTCTGTTAAGGATGGAAATCTTTATTGCAAAGGAAGTACAACTGATAAAAGTGATAAACGTGCTGACATCATTACCATGGGGCAATATGCCAATTTCGAATTATCCATTGAATGGAAAATTTCTCCCGAAGGCAACAGCGGCATTCTCTATCACGTCAGTGAAGATTATGATGCTTCTTACCTGAGCGGTCCCGAATACCAGTTGATAGATGATACCGGGTTTCCCGAAAAACTGGAAGCCTGGCAAAACACTGCTGCTGATTATGCGATGTTCACAACCACGTCGAGGCCAACAAAGCCGGTTGGAGAATATAATCTTACAAAGATCGTGGTCAATGGCGCTCACCGGGAACACTGGCTGAACGGAGTGAAGGTACTGGAGTTTGATGCATGGACGGACGACTGGCTTAAAAGAAAAGCCGCAGGAAAATGGAAAGACACACCCGAATATGGTATGGAAAAGACCGGGCACATCTGCCTGCAGGATCATGGAAGTGAGATCTGGTTCAGGAATATTAAGATCCGTAAACTGTAACCGGGCTGTGATCTGTATTTTCTAATGAAAATTAATAATACATGAAAAAGTTCTCTTGCGTTTTTATTTTCTTTTGTATCGTACTGGTTCAAAATGATATCCTGGCACAGAATAAAATTGAGAACCTGGTCATCATCACCACCGACGGTTACCGATGGCAGGAGGTTTTTAAAGGAATGGATACCGCTTTGGCGAATGATAAAAACTATAATGAAGGTGACAGCAGTTATATCTATAAAAACTACTGGAGTGATGATATGAACGGGAGAAGAAAAAAACTGATGCCTTTCTTTTGGACAACGATTGAAGCAAACGGACAAATCTATGGAAACAGGACCTATGGCAACTATGTTGACAATGCCAATCCTTACTGGTTTTCATATCCCGGCTACAGCGAGATTTTTACAGGTTATCCTGACACTGCCGTCAACAGCAATAATTATAAGCCCAATCCCAATGAGAACCTGCTTGAATTTCTGAACAGGAAGCCGGAGTTCAAAGGGAAAATAGCAGCTTTCGGAGCGTGGGAAGCTTTTGACCGGATTTTAAATGAGCAGCGCAGCGGTTTCCCTGTCTATTCTGCATTTGACACCATTGGCGGAAAACACCCTACGGCAAATGAAAAACTGATCAATGCCATGCGCATTGACGGATACAGGCCCTGGCTGAATGATGAATGCCTGGATGTATTCACTCATTATGCTGCCATGGAATACCTGAAGAAAAATAAACCACGCATACTTTTTATCGGTTACGGCGAAACCGATGAATGGGCGCATTCCGGAAAGTACCGTTCTTATCTCGATGCTGCAAGACAGGTGGATGAATGGATCAAAAATATCTGGGATTACATTCAAAGCACACCGCAATACAGGAATAAGACTGCGCTGTTCTTTACCGTGGATCATGGAAGAGGAGACATAAATAAAAAACAATGGACGGATCACGGCAGCGATATTCCGGGTGCTCATGAAATCTGGTTTGCTGTGATGGGCCCGGGAATAAAAGCAACAGGTGAGATGAAACAAAGCGGGCAGCTTTATCAGAAACAATTTGCCCAGACTATGGCCCGGCTACTTGGCTATACTTTCAAAACCGATCACCCCGTGGGTGAAGAGATAAAATCAGTAATCATTAAATAATGCGAAATCTATTGAAAATATTATTGATCGTTGCCTTGCTTACTCCTTTTGCAGGAAAGGCGCAACAATCCCCCGGTTTACCCACCGGCAGTCAACTTGCCTGGCAGGACATGGAGTATTATCTCTTCATGCATTTCGGCCCCAATACTTTTACTGATAAGGAATGGGGGCTTGGCGATGAACCCGAAGATGTATTTAACCCTACTGATCTTGATTGCGAACAATGGTGCCGCATTGCCAGGGATGCCGGGGCAAAAGGAATTATTATTACGGCCAAACATCATGACGGCTTTTGCCTCTGGCCCAGCAAATATTCTGCACACACTGTCAGGGAAAGCAAATGGAAAAACGGGAAAGGAGATGTTCTTAAGGAATTATCTGAAGCCTGTAAAAAATTCGGATTGAAATTCGGGGTTTATATTTCTCCCTGGGACCGCAATCATCCGAAGTACGGAACACCGGGATACAATGATGTATTCGTGAATATGATGAAAGAGATATTTCAGAACTACGGCCCCATCTGGGAACTCTGGTGGGATGGCGCCAATGGCGAAGGTCCCAATGGCAAAAAGCAGGTCTATGACTGGAAGAGATTTGAAAATACCGTAAGGGAACTTTCTCCCTCCACCGTCATCTTCAGTGATGTGGGCCCCGATATCAGGTGGTGCGGAAATGAGAAGGGTATTGCCGGTGAAACGAACTGGAATTACCTGAACACGGCAGGGTTCACCCCGGGTGCCGGCGCACCGCCGACAGATACATTAAACCGGGGAAATGTGCATGGAAAAAACTGGATACCGGCTGAATGTGATGTCAGCATCAGGCCGGGATGGTTCTGGCATGAAAATGAAAATTCAAAAGTGAAGACACCGGAACAATTATTTGACCTCTACCTGAAATCGGTTGGCCGCGGAGCCAACTTGTTGCTGAATGTTCCTCCCGACAGGAAAGGACTTATTTCACCGGAAGATTCTGCTTCGCTGATGGGGTTTAAAAAACTGAGGGAAGAAAGTTTTGCCGGTGATCTTTTAAAAAATATTTCAGCCCGTTTAGACAATGTGGTTGCAGAACGCAGAGGCCTGGATTATCGCACCGGCTACAGGTTAGGTGATAAGAATGCTGATGACATGTCTTTTATTACTTTTGAATTTCCCTCGCCGCAAAAAGTGAATTGTATTGTACTGAAAGAAAGGCTTGAAGATGGTCAAAAAATCAATCTTGGCCGTATTGTTTTGAAAAACAGGGAAAAAACAGTCTTTACTAAATCTTTTACTACCATTGGTCATAAAAGGATCCTGGTGTTCCCGGTAAAAGAAGCGGCATCAATTACCATCAGTTTTCAAAATGCCTCAGGATATCCGGTGATCTATAAGCCGGAAGCATACCTGGTTGATGAACGATTGACCGGGAAGTAAAGAAAGATGAGCGAATAATCAAAGTCTTTTGTAGCGATTGTGTCTTCGCCCAAAAATTTGAGTAAAGATTACGGTACACTGACGAAAGAAAAAAGTTGTCATAGACATTCGCCGGATTCACTCCACACAAAGGCTTTGGCTGTGAGACTTGGCCGGGAAGAAATAAAAAACAAAAACTCCGCAAGAGCGGAGTTTTAAAGAATAGCACAGTTTAAAATATCACTAAACTTTTTGTTTGAATTTCTGGATCAATCCGGGCAGGGCTCCGGCAATGGCGCCGGTAAATGCAGGAGATAAGCCGAATTTGCTGGCAAGGCTGCTGACGATCCCGCCTTCCACCGCACCGGTCACGGGACTGTTGGAAGTTAATGCATTTTCCAGGGAAGATAATAAACCGCCTCCTGAAGAAACAGCGGCAGGCTGATTCTGTACCGTGTTGTTGATGTGGTTTGCAATGGCATTGTGAAGAGCTTCCTGCTGGTCGGGAGAAAGAGAAGCCACTTCGGGATGATTGCCTAATGCCTGTTTTACTTCGTTTAAAATGTCGTCGAACATAATGTTTGATTGATTGATGATTGGAAAAAATGTTAAGCGAAGTTACCTGCTTCACCGGAAGTTGTTGTTAACTGTATGTAAAGAGAAAAGGACCGGTAATGTTCCCGGTTAGTTTTATTATTGCTCACACTTTCGCCACATCAAAGGAAAGGTTGATCTCATTGACCTTTGATTCCACCTTCCTGTATTTCACTCCTGCTTTGTCCAGCATCAGCCGCGAAGCTTTAAAGATATCATTGCCCTTGTATTTATCGGAGAGGTAGATGACTTCCGTGATCCCTGCCTGGATGATCGCCTTGGAACATTCATTGCAGGGAAACAACACCGTATAGATTTTGCATCCTTTCAGGTCTATCCCGATATTATTCAGAATGGCATTCAGTTCCGCATGGCATACATAAGGATATTTGGTGTCGAGGAAATCACCTTCCTTTTGCCAGGGAAATTCATCATCGCTGCATCCGATCGGCAGGCCGTTATATCCTGCCCCCACGATTTTATTTTTATCATTTACAATGCAGGCGCCTACCTGTGTATTAGGATCCTTGCTTCTTTTGGCCGATAATAGAGCCACTCCCATAAAGTATTCATCCCAGGAAATATAATCTGTTCTTTTCTTCATCCGAAAAAATTTAATGATGATCCATGACTCAGCTTCCGGTAAAATTTGCTTTTCTTTTTTCCTTAAAAGCGGCAATGCCTTCTTTCATGTCATGGGTATTAAAACATCTTCCGAATTCTTTTACTTCGGTTTCAAATCCATCCATACTTTCATCAAACACCGCATTGGCTGCTTTGATGCATCCGGCAACAGCTTTGGGAGCCTTGCTGTTGGCCAGTGTTAAAACCGATACGGTTTTGTTCAGCAACTCATCGGCAGGAACAACATAATTCACCAGCCCGTATTGCAATGCAGTATGTGCATCAATCATATTGGCGGTGATCAGCATTTCGATCGCTCTTCCTTTCCCGATCAGTTGTGTCAGCCTCTGCGTGCCTCCGTATCCCGGTATCAGGCCAAGGTTCACTTCGGGCTGCCCGAAATTTGCGTTTTCACTTGCTATCCTGAAATGACAACTCATTGCCAGTTCGCAGCCGCCGCCCAGGGCAAAACCATTTACGGCTGCAATGATGGGCTTGGGACAATCTTCAATTTTGAAAAAAAGTATCTGCCCTTTTTCCGACAAAGCCATTCCTTCTTCTGCCGACAATCCTGAGAACTCACTGATATCTGCACCTGCAACAAATGCCTTATTGCCGGCGCCGGTGATGACCGCCGATCTTATGTTATCATTATTGTAGATCTCATCAACCGCTTCATTGAGTTCGCTCATGACCGTTTTGTTCAGCGCATTGAGTTTATCGGGCCGGTTGATGGTGATCGTCAGGATGCCGTTCTCCAGTTGAGTCAGTAATGACTGGTACATATCAATTAATTTACTGAGGCAAATCTAAACCATCGGCAGTTGTTTAAAAATTGTAATTTTAGAAATACCTCATGAGAAAATATCCGGTCTTCCTATTGGCTGCATTCGTTTTCTGCAATGCTCAGGCACAGGAACTGAAAGAACTGGTCTTTGATCAGTCCCGTCCTTATATGATCAGTGGTTTGCAGTCAGGAAAAGAAACCATTCCCGTTTCACTGAATTTATTTTCTGTTGAACTGGATCGCCAGGTAATGAACTCCGGTGATAAAATGTATTCGATGTTCGGAGAAGATAAAAAACTCCGGCTATCCATTGAACCCGATAAAACATTTCATGAAGGATATAAAGCACATCTGACATTTTTCAACGATGGAACTTCACCGGTCCCTGTTTCCAACATTGTCCCTTTTGGAAGGAATGATCATTATTATTTCATTTCAGGAAAACCGCTGGCAGATACAAGCCGTTCCTTTCTTTATCAGCCCGGAAAAGAACCGATCGGAGTGGTCGTGCCTCACAATAAAAATGACCTCAATTTTACGGCGATAGAATTGGAAGAGGGAAAAACATTGTATGCCTTGCTGGCAAGAGATAATGACAGCATTCAGAATTACCTCTTGAACAGGATGCCGTACAATCTTGAGCCAGGTAAAAAGATCGGTTTTTACCTGTATGCAGATATCGTGAATGGCGGCTGGCATGTGGCTTTAAAAAAATGTTTCCGGGACAAAATGTTGTACGAAGTCAGTCAGTTCAATAATTCACTGTATGAAAGAAAAGACCTTGACTATATCCGTCATTCTTACACCATGCACCTGATGATGGCATGGGAGAAAAATTATTACAATGCCCCGGATTCAGCCTATCATCTCAGGGAATTTCTTGAAGAATCAAAACGGCTCTATGGCGGTGATGATATTTTCACCATCTGGCCCACCTGGCCTGTGCTGGGACTGGATCAGAGAACACAATGGAACCTGATGGAAGACCTTCCCGGCGGAATTGCAAAACAGCGGGAACTGGCAGAGCTTTCTCATTCCCTGGGTACAAAATATTTTCTCAGTTATAATCCCTGGGATGATAAAGATGAAAAAGCCTCTCTTCATTCGATGAGTGATTTCATTAAAAGAATTGATGCCGATGGCGTGATACTGGACACAAGAGCCGAAGCAAGTGAAGCGTTGCAACAGGCGGCGGATGATGCAAAGTCCGGCGTGGTCTTATACAGCGAAGGAATGGCAACACCCAAAGACATGCAGGGGATCATTTCGGGAAGAGTGCATAACGACATTTACTATGTGCCGTTCCTGAATCTTAATAAATTTATCAAACCTGATTTTGCGATCTTCCGGGTGGTGGAGGTAAACAAAGAACGGATCCGCAGGGAATACAGCTCGGCTTTATTCAATGGTTATGGAGTGGAGATCAATATCATGAGGCAGGGCAGGCCGGACTGGATCAATGATGATTATGAATACTGGGGAAGATGTGTCAAGATACTGAAGGAGAATTCAAATGTTTTCAATTCTTATGACTGGACGCCACTGATCCCTTCTCTGCAGGATAAGATCTATGTGAATGAATGGCCTTCGGATAGAAAAACGGTCTATACAATTTTCAGCCTGTCGCCGGAAGGCTTCAATGGGCCGTTATTCCCGGTGAAACCAAAAGAAGGTTTTCATTTTGTGGATCTGTGGGAGCATGAAAATGTTTCAACTAAAAAGATTAATGACGAAGTCTATGCTTTGGCAGAACTGGAGTCATTCAACAAAAAATATTTGGGAACCAACAATGAAGGAGCCGTAAGCGTCATTGCAGCATTGCCAAAGTTATTGACCGTTACAATGGAAGGAGATAAAGTGTTTATTGATTCAAAAGAGGGTAACATAATAAAAATATGGGCAGGCGATCCTTCCTACGAAAAGAAACCTTATGAGCTTCATTCAAATTCAGCTTCTTTTCACCTTTTTGAAAAGTTCGGCAGGGTGCAGGGGAAATTTGTGATCAGCCTTTTTGATGGAAGTGAATTGCTGGATGAATATATTCTTTTTATTCCTCCGGGAATGCCTTTGCGGATCACAGAACCTGAAAAGACCTTGCCCGCTTCATCTGCTCCCGATTTAATGGTTAAAATTCCTGCCGGTTCATTTACCATGCAGGTGGCAAACGGAGATGAATTCATTTCTTATCCGAAACAGGATTTTCCTAAAACGGTCTCATTGCCGGGTTTCTACATGGACAAATATCCTGTGACCAATAATGATTTTAAAAAATTTCTGGATGCAACTCAATATCACCCTACCGACACTGTAAATTTTCTGAAGCATTGGGTGAATGGAAGTCCTGAGAAGGGAGAAGAAAATTTTCCGGTGGTGAATGTCAGCTATGAAGATGCAAAGGCTTATGCAAAATGGGCAGGTAAGCGTTTACCAACCGAAGCCGAATGGCAGTATGCGGCACAGACTATAGATGAAAGAATGTGGCCCTGGGGTAACCGGGTAAAACAACAAGGCAGGCAGGTAAAAAATATCAGCACTACTTTAACGCTTGTTGATTATGGAACTCCTGATCCGTCTTTGTGTAATACCGGTGACGGAAAATTGTATCCTGTCGGGAAATATAAAAAAGGAGTGAATCCTTTCGGATTGTATGATCTGGTTGGTTCCGTCTGGCAGATGACCAATGACTGGTATCATAACGACACCTATCAATACATCATTTTGAAAGGAGGAAGCTATTATAAACCCGGCGGAAGCTGGTGGTACGTGCAGGGTGGGCCTAAGCCTTTGCATTACCGACAAATGTTGTTGAGAGTGTCGCAGGGATTTGAAAGAAATGCTACGGTGGGATTCCGCTGTGTGAGGGATGCAGAATAATATTGATTATTCACCTGAATTTTTTAACTCTTCCAGTTTTGTGCTATTGTAAAAATACACCAAAACTGAAAATAGCCTGATAAAAAGAGTAAATTTGAATTTTTTAAGAACATATCTAATAATACAAGATGACACTTTGGAATAACGATACTGAAATACAATTTTTTACAGAAGCATTAAAAAACTTTGCTTCACCAGAACAACTCTTTTATAACCTACAAGGTGGTTATTTTGCCTACGTTCCAAAAGGCTCAGACGCAGAAGGACAAACCTTACAGAGCCGAAATTCACTTATCGGGCAGTTTACTGAAAAATGGAGTAAAACACTATTTGAACCAATTGCAAAAGAGTTAGGGCTTTACGCAGTAAATAGTGTAGTATGTAATGAACTTGGTCTTTCAAGGCAATCAAGTGCCGACCTTGCATTTTGCACTACAAACAATACCATTCAAAAATCTGAAAATATAAAACTACTTTTTGAAATCAAAATGAGTGTTGTTTCCAATTATAAATTTACACACCCAAATAATATTGATTATGTTGGCGACTATAAACAACACAAAGGTAATCCAGCATTATTACGTTCCGATTCAATGCTTAAAGCAATTGGTAAGTCAATTAACATTCGCGTTTCTGGCATTGCTTCAACAAAAGTACCGATAGTTGTTTTAGGTAACAGCCCTATTACTGATAGCTATGTTAAAAAGGTAGATTTCTTAAAAACTTCAGGAGTTATTCAGGGTTTTTGGTCTTTAAATCCTAATCCAACAAACTCTGATTATGTAAAAAATACACCGAAATTAGGTTTCCAAACAATTTTAGACAGAAACCAACTTTTTAATAACTGCAAAGAACTTGTAACCAATGATATGAACTACTTTTCTTCAATGATTTCAAAAATCAAACTTGGAGAAATTATACGAATTGCAGGTCAGGAAAATACAGACGTTGCAAAAGCAGAAAAATTTTTAACCTTAATCCGAAGCTAATATGAAAAGACCAAAAGGAACTGAAACAAGTGCTTTCGGAACAAACGGAAGAATTAACCACGACAGCTCAAAGTTTTATAATTCTAAACTTTACACGGAGCTTGGCGACAAAAAAATTCTTGATAAAAATGAAAATGATTTTCCAGATGAGTTGGAAAACAAATTCATTCTTGGCACGGCTGAGAATATGAAAGAGTTGCCTGACAACTCAGTTCACTTGATGATTACTTCACCGCCTTATAATGTTTCAAAAGAGTATGATGAAGACTTGTCATTAAAAGAGTATTTACAACTCTTAGAAAACTCATTTAAAGAAACATTTAGAGTTTTAGTAAATGGTGGACGGGCTTGTATAAATGTAGCCAATCTTGGAAGGAAACCATACATACCGCTCTCTGACCATATTTCCAAAATGATGATAGACATTGGTTATAATATGCGTGGTGAAATCATTTGGAATAAAGCAGCAAGTGCAAGCCCTTCAACAGCCTGGGGAAGTTGGCAGAGTGCTGCAAACCCAATTTTAAGAGACATACACGAATACATTTTGGTTTTCTCAAAAGGCGACTATAAAAGAGAAAAAGGTAAAAAAGAAAATTCCATAACCAAAGAGCAATTTATGGAATGGACAAAATCAATATGGACAATGAATGCAGAAAGTGCAAGAAGAATTGGACACCCTGCACCTTTTCCTGAAGAATTACCTTACAGACTAATTCAACTTTATTCCTTTAAAGGGGACATAATTCTTGACCCTTTTATGGGTAGCGGAACAACAGCAGTTTCAGCAATTAAATCAGAAAGAAAATTTGTCGGTTACGATATTTCTCAAGAATATATTGACTTGGCAAAAAAGAGATTAAAACCATTTTTAGAACAGACAAGCCTGAAATTTACAACATTTAAAAATGGTGGAGAATAGAACTACAGCACAGGATGGCCAGTTTGTAGCAATGGCGGGATAGCGGCTTCGTTTAAACATTTTAGATAATTTGAAAATTCATTCGAAGGATGAACTTTATCGGTAAAAGTCCGCCACTTCGGAAAGTTGGTCAGACATTTGGCTACATCCTATAAATCTTTTGGCCTGCATGCCCGCAGTTTTATATCTTTTAAAAATAATAAGGGGCCGTTTTTATCTCTATAAAAGAATAAAACCCGGATGTTCAATATCCATTGGCGAAATAATGTTTTTGAACGGTTAATTTTTTGGGGGAGGGCTTGTTGAAGTCTTTGTAATTCTTTTTTTGTAATGCTGCCAATGAGCGTAAACGTTCTGAAGGTGTAAGATTGAAAAAATATTCCAGGAAATATCTTTCCTGCTCTTCAAATGAGTTGAATTTTTTCAATTGGCCTTTCATGTTACAAATTTAAAAACTCCGGTTGTTTTTTACCCAATCCCTGATGTATTCGGCTATCTCATGAGTGGGAGCGCCGGGAGCAAATAATTTTCCCACGCCCATTTCATTCAGTTTTTTCATGTCATCCCCGGGAATGATGCCACCGCCGGTAAGCAACACATCATTCATCCCTTTCTCTTTCAGGAGTTGCAGCAGTTTTGGAAACACTGTCATGTGAGCCCCGCTGAGAATGCTGATGCCGATGGCATCCGCATCTTCCTGTAATGCTGCTGCTGCAACCATCTCCGGAGTTTGCCTTAGCCCGGTATAGATCACTTCCATTCCCGCATCACGCAGTGCCGTAGCAATTACTTTGGCGCCCCGGTCGTGACCATCGAGCCCCACTTTTGCTACTAAAACACGAATGGGCCTTTGTCCCTTAAATCCCCCGGAGTGTGGACTTGTAGTCTTGCTCATTGCGGATCTTTTTAAAAATTAGGTTACCTGTTCAATTAAAACTATACGAAAATACGCTTAACGCTGAAATTTACTTTTCAGCCCGGCCACTTCTTTCTCAATGATACTGTTCAATGAATCATTTCCATGTTCGAATAAAATAATTTTCATTCCGTTTTCCCTGAATAAAGGCATGTCAATGGAATCTTTAATGCCGGCTTTTTCAAATTGCTGAAAAACGATATCATCTTTTCCGGGCATGGTATGGCCCACCAGGATCAGGTTTTTAATATCATATTTATCCGGCATCCAAAAAAGAAACGAAGCATTATCACTGTACACTTCGGGCAAGCCGGCTTCTTTCCTGTAATAATTCAATGCTCCGGCAGTAAAATAGCCCCGGCAGTAAACCATAGTTTTTGTTCTCTCTCCGGGAGGCAAACTGTTATAAACATTTCCGGTTTTCATTGCCAGTTCTTTCCATCCCATCATATCGGCAAAGTCCTGTGGCAAGGGATGCATTTTCTGATCTTCCCATTTAAAACTCCCCGTTTTATTAAGCCCTGTTTTTTCATAATACCTGACCAGTGTTTCCGGCTTTGCCAAAGGCATGGTTAATGGCATACCGAAAATTCCAAGGCCAAAAGAAAATATGAGCATGGCATACCGGGTCCAACGCAGGCGGAGGGATGTTACTTTTTCCAGATGATAAGCCCCGAAAGCAAACAATGCAGGGTAAGCGCCCAGCGCATAATAATCCTTTCCTCTCAGTACGATCAGTAAAATGATCACAAGCAGATACGACCATCCGGTAAAACGGTATTTTTTCCCTGATGAGATAAATGAGACGTAGATCAATCCGGTTACCCAGATAAAAATGCAGGGCAGGTTCATCATGACCTGGCTTGCCATAAACCCGGTGGCAGAATTATATTTTAATTGTTCCTGCTGCAATTCATCCATGTGATTGATGACAGGGAATCGGTGCTCATATTGCCAGAGGATATTGGGTAAAAAGATCAGCAAGGCTATCAGGGAAGCATAATAAAAATGTTTGTTGGCAAAAACTTTCCTGTTTTTTGTCAGGAGCATACCTGCAAGAATGCTGATGATATAAAATGCCACGGAGTATTTGCTCATCATTCCCAGCCCGGCAGCAACGCCAAACCAATAAAGCCATTTGTTCTTTTCCGTTTGTACATAACGTATCAGTGAGAATGCAATGAGTGTCCAGAAAAAAACATCCAGGAAGTTGGGCATGAAAAGAAAGAACAGCCGCATATAACCATCCAGTATGAAAGACAGTGATCCCATTAAGAGTGCAAATGTTTTTCCTCCCAGTGAAATGATGATCTTGCCTGTCAGCAAAAAAGTAAGAGCGCCGAAAAGATCCGACCAGATCCTTATCCAGAACATACTACCGCCAAAGAAATTAGTGATCCATGCAAGGAGGCTCAGCAATGGAGGCACTTCCATATAGCCCCAGCTCATGTGATGGGCTTCGGCCAGGTACAGGTATTCATCGCGGTGAGGCTGGTAAAAACTGTTTTGCAGGAAAAAAGGCAAGATCAGTTTGATAACGATCAGCAGCCAGAGAAATCTGTTCAGTGATCTTGCATCGTTCATAGAGGTTAAGGTAGTTATTTTCAGGTAATTCATATATTACGGCATGCATTACAGAAAATTCGGGAATACGGATCTGACAGTAAGTGAGATCGGGTTTGGCGCCTGGGCCGTTGGAGGCGGGGCGATGATTGGAAATACGGCGATAGGATGGGGCGATGCCGATGATGAAGAATCTAAAAAAGCAATTCACCGTGCATTGGATCTCGGGATCAATTTTTTTGATACGGCAGATATTTACGGATTGGGCCATTCGGAAGAATTGCTCGGCGCAATGCTGGGGAATAACAAAGAGGTCATCATTGCCACCAAAGCAGGAAATGTATCGAGGGATAACAGGTTCACCGTAGATTATTCCAAAGATCATATTTTAAAAGCCTGCGATGCCAGCCTGAAAAGATTGCGGCGTGAGGTCATAGACTATTATCAATTGCACACGGCAAGATTGCAGCACCTGCAAAACGAAGAATGCATTGAAGCCATGATGCAATTGCAGCAGCAGGGTAAGATCCGTTACTGGGGTCTATCATTGAATACATTTGATCCGTTGCCGGAAGCAGAATATTTTTTAGAGAACAATATAGGCAATGGGTTTCAGTTGGTTTTGAGCCTGCTGAATCAAAGATCATTACCGTTACTGAAAATAGCAGGAGAAAAAGGTTACGGAGTCATTGCAAGAATGGCATTACAATTTGGATTGCTGACCGGTAAGTTCGATCATCAATTCTCATTTTCTGAAAATGATCACAGGAAGAACAGGATTACACCGGAAGTGGTCCGTACTACCAATGAAGCATTACAACCGGTTTGGGATCTGTGTGAAAAATATGGAATGAATAAGACACAGTTATCCTTGAGCTATGTGCTGAGTTACCCCGAAGTGTCCACCGTGATTGCGGGTATCCGTACCACTGCACATGCAGATGCCAATACCACCGGCCTGAAAAGACTGGATGAAGCAGATCTGAATATGATCGAACAATTGGGACTTACAGGTCTTGTTCCGGTGATGGAACTGATCCAAAGCCTGGGTTAGAAAAGAGGCAATGCTTTTTTTATACGGTGAATGGTTTCTTCTTTTCCCAGCAATTCAGCGATGGCAAAGACACCCGGCCCGAATTTCCCTCCCACCAGCATGATCCGTAACGGAAGCAGTACTTCTCCCGGTTTGATCTTATTGGCAGAAGCGATTTCTTTAAAATTGGTTTCAAGGTCTTCAGCGATCCATACATTATTCAATTCGTAGTTCCTTATTACCTCGGCAAAAAATAATTTCTTTTCCTCATTCCACTTTGGTTTTACCGAAGCCAGATCATATTGTTCAGGCGCTTTAAAGAAAAAATAAGATTGATCGTAAAAATCAGTGATCAAAACACATCTTTCTTTTACCAGGCCGATCACTTTTTTCAAAAAAGAATCATCAATTTTATCAATGCCTTTATCAAGTAGGAGGTTTTTAACTTCCTGCTTCAGTCTTCCGGCCTCAGACCTCTTCATCCATTCATGGTTGAACCATTTTGCTTTTTCGTAATCAAATTTGGCTCCGCCGCTATGAACCTTCTCCATCGAAAATCTTTGGATCAGTTCTTCTTTCGTAAAAATCTCCTGTTCGGTACCGTCATTCCATCCGAGCATGGCGAGAAAGTTGATGAATGCTTCCGGCAGAAATCCTTTTTCTTTGAATCCTTCTGTCAATTCACCCGATTGCGGATCGGTCCAGTTCATGGCAAAGACAGGGAAGCCGTATTTGGAGCCATCTCTTTTACTCAGCTTGCCATTGGGGCCAAGTATCAAAGGCAGATGCGCCCATTGCGGCATATCTTTTTCCCATCCCAGATATTTCCACAATAAAATATGAACGGGAGCTGATGACAGCCACTCTTCACCCCGGAAAGAATGTGATATTTTCATCAGGTAGTCATCTACGATCACCGCTAAATGATATGTAGGCATTTCATCCGCTTTCAGCAATACTTTATCATCCACTACAGATGTATCGAATTGCACATCACCCCTGATCATATCTTTTAAGATTAATGTCTCATGTTCCGGTACTTTAATGCGTATCACGTGGCGCACATTTTCAGCCAGGAGTTTTTTTGTTTCTTCTGCCGGTAAGGTCAGTGAATTGCGCATTTTCATGCGGACATTATGATCATACTGAGGAGAAGGATTGGATTCGGTTCTGAGTTCATGCCGCATCTTTTCTAATTCTTCCGGAGTGTCAAAAGCATAATATGCATATCCGTCATTTACCAGTTGCCCGGCATATTTCCGGTAAATATCTTTTCTTTCGCTCTGGCGGTAGGGGCCATAATATCCGCCATGCACAGGACTTTCATCCGGTTCCAGCCCGGCCCATTTCAGGCAGTCAAAAATGTATTGTTCGGCTCCGGGCACATACCGGCTTTGGTCGGTGTCTTCGATGCGAAGGATGAAATCTCCATTATGTTGTTTGGCAAAAAGATAATTATATAAAACAGTTCTCATACCCCCCAAATGGAGCCCGCCGGTTGGCGATGGAGCAAAACGTACCCTGACTCTTTTTTCCATAGATGGCAAAGATAAGATGGAAGCCATAAGAGGCAAGTTGGATGGCGCATGAACAAAGCTGAGAACAAGGAACAACAATAAGTGTAATTATGTATCTTAGTCCTGTTTCCTGAACTAAGCAATTTATGAGGATATGAGATACCCGGTTAAAACACCATGGCTGATTAAAAAACTGTTTTCATCACTTTGCTGGAATGTGGAAACCAGTGAAAAAATATTATATCTCACTTTTGATGACGGACCTCATCCTTCAGTCACTTCATTTGTCCTCGATGAATTAAGAAAGTACCAGGCCAAGGCAACATTTTTTTGTATTGGTAAAAATGTGGCTGCGTATCCTGACGTGTACAAAAAAATATTAGATGAAGGTCACGCAGTGGGCAATCATACCTACCATCATCTGAATGGATGGAAGACCAAAAACAAAACTTACCTCGAGGATGTAAAAAAGGCTTCCGGCCTGATTGATTCTTCCCTGTTCCGCCCGCCCTATGGAAGGATAAAGATATCTCAATTTAAAAGGTTATCTGAGTACATGAACAAACTCAGAATAAAAGTGGTGATGTGGGATGTGCTGAGCGGAGATTTTGACCTTGGCATTTCACCGGAACATTGCGCATTGAACGTATTACAATATGCAAAGCCGGGCTCCATTGTTGTTTTCCATGATAGCAGCAAAGCCTCTCCAAGAATAAAATATGCTTTACCGCAGACATTGAAATTCTTTCATGAAAAAGGGTTTCGTTTCCATTCATTACAGGATTCTGTCAATGAACCTGCAACTGATCAGGTCAATTTGAAAGTACTGGAAGAAAGTCTTAAGTGAGTTGAATCCCTTATAAAAAAGTTAGGGCCTGGGTAGAAACCCTGGCCCGTTTTTAATCCGTACCCTATGAAAACTGGTTTAAAGGTATAATATTTTTTAAAAAACGCAAACTTATTTAGTATGTTATTCAATTTATTATGAAAGAACCGGGAGCCGGTACTCTCATTTTTAAGTCGAAGATGTATGTTTCTGGATATACTTTCACTGTGAGAATAGTGGGTTCTTCTTATAAAATACGGAAACTTCTACCATCGGGTGACGGGGCTAATATTTGAGCCTTTATCTTTGATTACCAATTATTCAACGAATACCCTGTCTCACAATTTAGTACAGTTTAGGGTAAGTTCGGGTAAGATATGAAACTGGTTAACTTCAATTGGCATGAGCGGTTTGAAGACTGCTGTTTGGCTAATGAACTTCTGAAATTTGCCGGTTGCAATTATCTAAGTCCGGCCACAGCGGATGTAAACAATTTTGTTCAGATTTGCATCAGGTTAAGTACATGAAATGAAACTGGTTGATACACATTCGCATATTTTTTTGAGTGAATTTGATCATGACCGCAAAGAAGCGATAGACAGAGCGGAGAAAGAATCAGTAATGAAAATACTGATGCCTGCCATTGATTCAGAAACTCATGTCCGTGTTTTAGAAACAGAAAAAAATTTCCCCGGTCAATGCCTGAGCATGATGGCACTTCATCCCTGCTCGGTGAAAGAAAATTACAAAGAAGAAATAAAGATTGTAAGTGGTTATTTGAAGCAAAGAAAGTTCATTGCCATTGGCGAGGCCGGGCTGGATTTCTATTGGGATCTTACTTACAAGGATCAGCAGATAGAAGTTTTTCAACAGCAGATCGAATGGGCAATGGAGCATGATATTCCTATTGTTATCCATTCCAGGAATTCCATTGATGAATGCATTGAAATAGCAAGGAAGAATCAAAAAGGAAAATTAAAAGGAGTCTTTCATTGTTTTTCGGGGACCTCAGATCAGGCTCATCAGATCATTGATCTTGGGTTTTATCTTGGAATAGGCGGTGTTTTGACATTTAAAAAATCGGGATTGGATAAAGTAATGTCCGGACTGAACATGGCTAATGTGGTACTGGAAACTGATGCTCCCTATCTTGCTCCTGTACCTTACCGGGGAAAAAGAAATGAGCCGGCCTATATAAAGTATGTTGCTCAAAAATTGGCTGAGGTCAAGCAACTTCCACTGGAAGAAATTGCCCGGATCACCACACAGAATGCGGTAAAATTATTCGGTCTCTAATAGTTCAACCAGTATTTTTGCAAACCTGATCAGGAGAGGTGCTCGAGTGGTTGAAGAGGCACGCCTGGAAAGTGTGTATACCTGAAAGGGTATCAAGGGTTCGAATCCCTTCCTCTCCGCAAAGTCTGCATATTGCAGACTTTTTTAATATGGTGATCTTATATTAATTCCTGATCGCTTTTTCCATTTGCATACTGCGGGAGCCTTTTACCAGAAAAGTACAGTTTTGAAAATTTTGTTCTTTAATCCATTCGCCGGCATTTGCAGAATCTGCGAACCAGTTATAATTCGAACTGATCGCTTCGAAATTAGCGCCTACAAGTATCACATTTTTCCACCCGGTTCTTTTTATTAATTCCAGAAGTGATTTGTGTTCTTTGATACTATCGTTTCCTAATTCAGCCATGGAACCTAATACCAGTATTTTATTGGGGGCATGCATTTTGGAAAAGTTATCGATCGCCTGCTTCATGCTGGATGGATTGGCATTATACGCATCCAGGATAATATCATTAGTACCTATCCTGATCCATTGAGAACGGTTATTGGAAGGAATATAGTTCCCTATAGTATTCTTTATTTTTTCATCCGTGACTTTAAAATATTTACCTGCAGCCACTGCAGCCAGAACATTCGGTAAGTTGTACCCGCCCACAAGATGAGTTTGTATTTCAGTTATTGTAGTCCCTTTTTTAAATTTTACCTGTAAAAACGGATCGCTGGCGATGATGTCTCCTACAATCTCCGAATCATGAGTTCCGTAAGTATTGATCACAGCAATACCCTTGCTCATTTCCCGGAGATAATCATAATCCCACATTACAAAAGCAGTTCCGCTGTTTGCTTTCAGATAGTCATAAAGTTCTCCTTTTCCTTTTCGTACGCCCTCTTCGCTGCCAAAGCCTTCAAGATGTGCTTTGCCGCAATTGGTAATGAGTCCATGAGTGGGCAGGACGATCCTGCAATAAGAAGCAATCTCTCCGATATGATTAGCGCCCATCTCCACGATCGCCACTTCTGCATCGGATCTTATTTTCAATAGGGTCAATGGAATGCCGATATGATTGTTCAGGTTTCCTTCGGTAGTGTATGTTTTGTATGTTGTTGACAGGACAGCATGGATGAGTTCCTTGGTTGTTGTTTTACCATTGCTGCCGGTGATCGCAAAGAAGGGAATGGAGAATTGCAGCCGGTGATGTTTTGCCAGTTGCTGCAAAGATGTAAGAACGTTTTCGACCAGCATAGTTTTACCCGGGATTTCAAATTCTTTTTCATCAATGACTGCATAAGCTGCACCGGAATCTATTGCCTGTTTTGCAAATTTGTTTCCGTTGAAATTGTCTCCTTTTAATGCAAAAAAAATATCACCGGGTCTCAGTTTCCTTGAGTCGGTTTGAATGGAGGGGTTTTGTAGATATATTTTATAGAGTTCTTCAATCCGCATACACAAATTTAAGAGTCATAAGCAAGAAAAAACCCCGGCATTTCTGTCGGGGCTTATGGAATTTATAAAAGCAATATTTTATCTTTTTTGTCTTTGTTTTTTCCAGTAGTTTCCTGTTTTAAAGGAATTTCCTTCGGGGCTTCCCATACGGTCCATAGCACAACGAAAACCTAAAGTACTTAATGATTGATCTTCTTCTAAGAATCGGCGGGTGCCGGGGCTTAACCAGTAGGGCATGTCTGCCCAGCTGCCTCCTTTGTACACTCTTGATTTATCGCTGATCAGTGTAGTAGTTCCGTAGCCGTAAGAAGACTGGGATAAACTGTCACCGTCAAGATAATTGATCACATTACCACGCTGATAGTTTCTGCGGCTGGCACTTTCTTTATCTGTTACATCAACTTTAACCACTTTACCAAGACTGTCAATTTTAGCTTCACCGGTTGAAGGGTCAATGTATAATTTCTGGAACTTATTACCACGGTAGGAAGCGATATCATCAACGTCAAGTGAAGAAAGAGGGCGATATACATCGGCAACCCATTCGCTCACGTTACCAGCCATATTATAAAGGCCATAAGCGTTCGGAAAATAAGATTTTACCGGAGCAGTGTAGAAAGCACGGTCATTCAAACCACCGGCAACACCGGCAACGTCTCCGTTTCCACGTTTAAAGTTTGCCAGGAATTCACCCTGCCAGCTTCCGTGTTTTGTTTCACGAAGTCCATTTACATTTTGAGCCCAGGGATACACCTGTTTGTTCATCAACAGTTCCTCGCCACGTTTACTGTCTTTCTTGCTTGGCCTTGGGTTTTGAGCAATATAACCGTAGGCGGCATATTCCCATTCATCCTCACGGGGGAGCCGGTAAGCAGGAAGCAGAAGTCCATCTTCCATTGTAACCTGTGTTCTCGGTTGGCCCTGGGAAGTCTTCAGCGGATTCTTTTTAGAAGTGGCTGTTTTGCCGGGAGCAGCTGAATAAAGGCCTAATAAATATGATTCGGTGGTAAAATTATTTTCCTGTTGCTGACTTTGCAGAGTTTGTTTGTTGATATATCCTTTCTGCATCAGGATACCCTCATTTACCCTGTCTCCCCTCCAAAGGCAAAAATCATGAGCTTGCCTCCAGGTTATTCCTACAACCGGGTAGTCATTGAAGCCCGGGTGGCGGAAATAATACTCAACAAACGGTTCATTGTAGCTTAATTCGCTTCTCCATACCAATGTGTCGGGCAAAGCTGCATTAATAATCTTCTTATTGTCAGGATCAGAAGGATCGAAAATCCTTTCCAGCCAGTGAATATATTCACGGTAATGAACGTTGGCCACTTCAGTACGGTCCATATAGAATGATGGAACAGATACACGGCGGGGAATATTGTCCCAGTTGCCCATTACATCATCGTCGGTTTGACCCATTACGAAAGTACCGCCCTGAACAAGAACGAGGCCGGGGCCTGTAGCCTGGTCTTTGGATTTGGCTACCTGGTAACCACCCATGTTCTTGTCATTATAGTTCCATCCGGTGACTTCGGATTTATCATATTTCTTTTTTCCGAAAAGGCCTTTGCCTTTACAGGAAGCCAGAACAATGATTGCGGATAATAGGATTGTCAGATTTTTCAGTTTCATAGTTTTTTGCATAAACCTGTGAATTGGAATAAATTTAACGCCGGATTGGGGTAAATATTGTATAAGAATTCCGCCGTTCTTGCGAATATAGACAGTTTCAATTACAATAAATACGCAGAAATACTTTTTTGAGTATGTAAAATCCCTATTAATCAGAGATTTGAATGTTATGATAGCCCGTAGCTTTTTATATTGTTTGGCAATACTTTTTTTTCTTCCGGGAAAACCGATAGCACAGAGGATTTATCATACAAATTCTGTTTTGAACAGCGGCAACTGGTATAAAATTGCAGTTAAAGATCCGGGGGTTTATAAGATCGATATTCCTTTTTTGAACAGGATGGGGATCAACACAAATAATCTCGCTTCTAATTCTATACGCCTTTATGGCAACGGTGGCCAAATGCTTCCTGAAGCCAATGCCTTATCAAGGATTGATGACCTGCAGGAAAATGCGATTTTAACAGCTGACGGCGGAGATGGAATTTTGAATGGCAACGATTACATTTTATTTTATGCCCCGGGTCCGGATCAGTGGGTCAAAGATTCCCTGGATTCAAAATTCTCACATAAAAAAAATCTTTACTCTGATAGTTCTTATTACTTTCTTACTATCGGGGGATCAGGAAAACGGATTCAAAATACAATTAATAACTTTTCTCCGAATATAACTGTCACAAGCTTTTCGGAAAGATATTTTCACGAACTCGATACGGTAAATTTTTTGACCAGCGGAAAAAAATGGTATGGCGAGGAATTTGAAAATGCCCCTGGAAAATCATTGACCCGGAGTTTTGACGTTACCATACCCGGTATTCAAACTAATTTTCCGCTGACATTGGTCAGTAATTGCATTGCAAGGTCGGTAGGTGGCGGTAGCAACTTCGATGTCAGGATCAATAATCAGCCTGCCGGTCAGATCGTTGTTTTGCCGGTAACAGGAGCCACACTGGACCTGTTTGCACAGCAGTCTATGGCTGTAATGGCAACAAATGTTGCACAACCCAATGTCGTTGTTCAATACAATTATAACCCGGGTAGTTTTAACGCTCAGGGATGGCTGGATTGGTTTGAACTGTTCTGTCGCAGGAACCTTTCTTTTTCCGGATCGGACCAGGTTTTATTCAGGGATTGGCAAAGCGTCGGAAATAATGTGGGCGAATTTATAATAAGTAATGCCACTGCTGCTGCCCGGGTTTGGGATATTACCGATCCTTTAACGCCGGTGCAGATGCAAACAAATATGGTAAATACGGATTTGCATTTTGTAAATGATTGTTCAAAACTCCGGGAATATGTTGCTTTTAATTCCAGTAATTTTTTAACTCCCACTCCGGTTGGAAATGTACCTAATCAGAATTTACATAACAGTTCGCCAGTGGATTTATTAATTATAACCTATCCTGCTTTTTTACTGCAGGCACAGCGCCTGGCTCAGTTTCATCAGCAAAAAGAAAAGTTGCGTGTACTTGTAGTGACCACAGACCAGGTGTATAATGAGTTTGGCAGCGGAAGTCCTGATCCGGTTACGGTCAGGGATTTTGTAAAAATGTATTATGATAAATATAAAAACACAACGGCCGGTAACATAAAGTATCTCTTGCTTTTTGGAGCTGCATCTTACGATTATAAATACCGGCTAAAGAATAATACCAACTACGTACCGGCTTATGAAAGTGATATTTCGTTGGATCCTTTGTCCACATATACTTCCGATGATTTTTATGGTTTCCTCGATGATGATGAAGATATTAATTCGGGAACAATTGCCGGCAATCTTGATATCGGTATCGGGCGTGTTCCTGCCGTCAGCAATGGTGATGCAAAAAGTTTTGTTGATAAAGTTATCACATACACCGGGTCGCAGAGTTTTGGCCCGTGGAGAAACAATATGCTGTTCATTGCAGATGACGGGGATAATGACCTTCACTTGCAGGATGCAGAAGTGATCACCGGCACAGTTGGCTCAGTTACCCCGGTTTTTGATCTGCAAAAAATTTACCTGGATGCTTACAAAAAAGAAAGCGGTGCCGGCGGCAGTAGCTATCCCCAGGTGAATGAGGCGATCAATAACCAGGTATTTAACGGGACACTGATCTGGAATTATAATGGGCATGGAGGCGCCCGGCGTCTTGCTGATGAAACAATTCTTGACCAGAGCATCATCAATAGCTGGAAAAATCCAAACAAATTGCCCTTATTTATAACAGCTACCTGCGATTTTGCCCCTTATGACAATCCTGGTGTTAATTCAATAGGGGTAAATCTTTTGGTAAGGCCTGCGACAGGAGGCATTGCACTGATGACAACTACGAGGGCAGTATATGCATCCAGCAACCGAATAATGAACAACAATTATCTGCAGATTTCTTTGCAGGCTGACGCAAATGGAAAATATAAAACACTTGGTGATGCTGTCAGGGATGCAAAAAATTATACTTACCAGGTTTCTGCCGATATTGTAAATAACAGGAAGTTTACTTTGTTGGGAGATCCTGCATTAACACTTGCTTTTCCAAAACTGAACGTGGTAGCAACAAAGATCAATGGTAAACCTATAGCTCAAACCGACACGCTGAAGGCAACAGATAAAGTAACTATAGATGGCGAGGTAAGAGATAAGCAGGCAACGCTTTTGGCCGGGTTTAATGGAATTGCTTACCTTACTGTATTTGATAAACCCAGGCAGGTAACTACACTGGGCAACGACCCGGCAAGTCCCGTAACTACATTTTCCGATCAGTCAAGTGTTTTGTTTAAAGGAAAGGCTTCGGTGTCTAATGGAAAGTTTTCTTTCAGTTTTAAGATGCCGAAAGACATAAATTACCAATATGGATCCGGGAAGCTTAGTTTATATGCCCATGACAGCCTGGATGATGCGAATGGTTTTTCAACCCATTTTCTTGTTGGAGGTAATTCCAATAACCCGGATAATGATAAACAAGGCCCGCAGATCAAAGCATGGATGAATGATGAAAAATTTGTGAATGGAGGAATAGTGAATCAAACGCCGGTGTTGATCATAAAATTATCAGATTCATCAGGGATCAATACTACGGGCACAGGTATTGGCCACGATATTGTTGCCACACTGGATAATGACAATAAAAAATTTTTCGTACTTAATGATTTTTATCAAAGTGATCTGAACAGTTATCAGCAGGGCAGCATCCGCTTTCAGCTTCCCGGAATGGATCCCGGTCCGCATTCTCTTAAAATTAAGGCATGGGATGTATTGAACAATTCCAGCGAATATGTTATTGAATTTACAGTAGCCAATGATGACGAACTTCAGATAAGTCATGTGCTTAATTATCCTAATCCTTTTACCACAAATACCAGTTTTTGGTTTGAGCATAATAAACCGGGACAGGATCTGCATGTCCGGGTAGCGATTTTTACACTTACCGGGCGGATAATAAATGTGTTACAAAAGACAATAAATACCCCCGGAGACCGTTCAAGTGAAGTGCAATGGGACGGAAAGGATGAATTTGGAAGTAAAGTCGGCAGGGGTGTTTACCTATACAAATTATCCGTCACTGTTCCCGGCCTGAAAACCAAAGAAAAAATTGAAAAACTTGTTGTTTTTTAAATTCCACATTGCAATAATCCGGTATTTATGAAAGCAGGTTTATTTTTAAAACCATATAAATTTATGCTAATGAGACGAGCTGCTTTTAAGCTAGCTGCCGCTTTGATGATTTGCAGCGGCATTTTTTCTGTTACAAATGCACAGGTTCAGCCTATCAATGTTGTTACAACAGCAGTTCCATTTCTTCGTATTTCACCGGATGCCCGTTCGGGAGGTATGGGTGATGTAGGGTTAGCAACTACTCCTGATGCCAGTTCGGTTTTCTGGAATCTTGGCAAAGTAGCATTCAACGAATCAAACGGAGGATTGGTCGCTACCTATACCCCCTGGCTGAAAGACCTTGTGAACGATGTTTATCTTGCTTCTTTGGCAGGCTATTATAAATTTGATGAAAACCAGGCAGTATCCGGTTCTCTTCGTTATTTCAGTTTGGGAAATATTCAGTTTACTGATAACCTGGGAAATGATTTTGGTAGTTTTCGCCCCCGCGAGTTTTCAATTGATTTCGGATACTCACGCAAACTTTCTGAGAAAGCAGGCATAGGGGTTAGTATGAAATATATCAATTCCAATCTTGCCGGTGGCGTTTCTGTTGGAAGCACTACATATAAAGCAGGCAATTCTGTTGCGGGTGATATTGCATTTTACTATGATGATAAAAATCAACAAGGAAATGGCTGGGCTTTTGGAGCAGCATTGACCAATCTTGGTTCCAAGATCAATTATACTACCAATGCATCCCAGAAGGATTTTATTCCTGCCAATCTGGGATTAGGCACTTCTTATACTAAAAACTTCAACGAACAAAATAAAATCCAGTTAGGCCTTGATATCAATAAACTTTTAGTACCCACTCCTCCTGCTGTTGGCGACCAGGCAGCACTCGATGCATACAGGAGTAAAGGCCTTGTCAGCAGTTGGTTCAGTTCATTTGGAGATGCGCCGGGTGGATTCAGTGAAGAGCTGAAAGAGTTCCAGGTTTCCCTGGGCGCTGAATATTGGTATAACAACCAGTTTGCCCTTCGTGCGGGGTATTTTTATGAGGATAAAACTAAAGGAAACCGCCGTTATTTTACAGCAGGTGTCGGAGTAAAGTATAATATTTTCGGTTTGAATTTTTCTTACCTGGTACCTACCGGAAATGGAGTTAACCGGAATCCTTTATCAAACACACTCCGTTTTTCCATTGTATTTGACCTGGATGGCAGTGATAATACCAGTAATAACAACCAGTAAATGAAATAAAATTCTTTTAAAAGCGTCCCGGATTTATCGGGGCGCTTTTTGTTTATGATATTTGTAATACAATGAACAGTATAGCCCCTTACCGTATTGGTTTTGGAATAGATTTCCACAAGTTGGCTGAAGGCAGAACCTTCTGGCTGGGAGGAGTAAGAATTCCTCATCATAAAGGTGCAGTTGGCCACAGTGATGCAGATGTGTTGCTTCATGCCATTTGTGATGCCCTGCTGGGTGCCGCATGCCTCGGGGATATCGGAGTTCATTTTCCTGATACAAGTCCGGAGTATAAGGATATTGACAGCAGGATCCTTTTACAAAAAACACTGGAGCTGATTCGCAGGGAACATTATTCTATTGTAAATATTGACAGCACTGTTTGTCTTCAATTGCCGAAGATCAGGCCTTATATTGATGAAATGCGCCGGATGATCGCTTCAGTAACCGGGTTGAACGAAAATGACATTTCCATAAAAGCAACGACCACTGAAAGAATGGGATTCGTTGGGCGAGAAGAGGGTTTGACTGCCTATGCAACTGTTCTTCTTCAGAAAGTTGGCAGTTTGTAAACTTTTTCACCTTAAACAGCCTCATTATCTTTGCCGGGATGTCGCTTATTGAAGTCAAAGTTGTGAACAACTCTACTAATCCATTACCTGAATATGCCACTGCAGGATCTTCGGGAATGGATGTAAGGGCCTATTTGGATAAACCCAGAGTTTTAAAATCAATGGAACGTACGTTGATTCCAACAGGGTTGTTTTTTGAAATTCCCGGAGGCTATGAAATACAGGTACGGCCCCGCAGCGGGTTAGCGATCAAACAAGGCATCACCTGCCTGAATAGCCCGGGCACTATTGATTCTGATTACCGGGGAGAAATTAAGATAATATTAATCAACCTTTCCCAGGAAGATCAGGTCATTCAGCCGGGCGACCGAATTGCACAACTGGTCATTCAACCTGTTGACACAATAAACTGGCTGCCTGTTGAGCTGGTAACGGAAACAGTACGAAATCACGGAGGCTTCGGCCATACGGGCAGCGGATAAAACACAGATCATGAACAAAACTTTATTGATAATACTCTTACCTGTTTTGTTTTTTGCAGCATGCAGGTCAACAAAAAAGATTCAAAAAGCTATAACAGGAGTTAAAAAAGATACTGCTTCCGTTGCAGTGAAGCCTGACCATGACCCTCATTTGGACTCTCTTAATTTTATCAGGAGTACATACAATGAAATTGAAAAGCAAAAAATTGAATTCACTACGTTTTCAGCTAAAGTAAATGTGGATTATGAAGGAGGCGATAATAAAAATTATAATGTGAATGCTTTTATAAGGATGTATAGAGACAGTGTGATCTGGATATCGGTCAATTCCATTTTTAGCATGGAGGCTATGCGGGTACTGATAACAAAAGACTCCGTGAAGCTGATGGACAAGCAAAATAAAAAATACACGGTCCGAAGCATGTCCTACCTCCAGGATGTGACTGCACTGCCGCTGGATTTATCTTCATTACAACAGCTGATCGTCGGTAATCCTGTTTTCCTGGACAGCAATATTGTATCATACAGCAAGATCAATAATACCGTATCGCTTTTGAGTATAGGCGATTGGTTCAAAAACCTGATCACTGTCAGTGATGATGATAAGAATTTACAGCATAGCAAGCTGGATGATGTGGATGTGAACCGGAACCGTACCTGTGACCTGACTTATTCTGATTATGAAACCAAGAGAGGGCCGAATTTCTCCACGTACCGGAAGATCACAGTAGCGGAAAAATCAAAACTGGATATTCAGCTTAGTTTTAAACAGTATGATTTTAATAAAACGTTAAGCTTTCCGTTTAATGTGCCGGAAAAATATAAAAGAAATTAGCCGGTAAAATTTATTTTGCAGGCTGCCGTTATACGGTAACGGACCCGGGCACTGAATTCAGAACATAATATCTGATAGCTATGATCAAAAAAATCCTTATTTACCTGTTTGTCATTTCCGGTGTTTTGAACTTCACCCCGGTTTTTTCCCAGCAGGAAAAAGCGGACCTTGAAAAAGAAAGACAACAACTTCAAAAAGACATTAATGACATACAAACACAGTACAACCAGTTAAAAGGAAAGACCAGGCAAAGCGTAACCCAGTTGAATATACTGAACAGGAAAATAAACCTGCAGGAGCGGTACATCAATAATATCAACAGGGAAATAAGAATGATTGATGATGATCTCTATAAAAGCAGCATTGAGGTTTATCGCTTACAAAAACAATTAGACACGTTAAAAGCCGAATATGCCCGCAGCGTTGTGTATTCTTATAAGAACAGGAGTTCTTATGATTACCTTAATTTTATTTTTTCTGCCGGTAGTTTTAATGATGCTTTAAAAAGAATCAGTTATCTGAAAAGCTACCGTACTTACAGGGAAAAACAGGTCAGCACTATCCTGGAAACACAGCAGTTGATCGCAAAGAGGAAAGAACAGCAGATTGAAAGAAAAGAACAAAAGAGCAGCGCCCTGGGCAATCAAACCAAACAAATGGAGGTACTTTCTGAGCAGAAAAATGAAAAAGCCGGAGTGGTATCGCAGCTAAGATCGCAGGAAAAGGATCTGGAAAAACAACTGGCTGCAAAAAAGAAAAGAGATAATGATATTAAAAACTCATTGGCTGCAATTGTAAGAAGGGAAATTGAAGCGGCAAAGAAAAAAGCTGCTGAAGAAGCAAAAGCGAAATCAAATGCTGCAGTTCCTGCAAATCCTGATGCAAACGCAGCAACTAAAACTACTTCTACGGAAAAACCAGCAGGGCCTTCAGTTCCCGTAGCAGATGTTTCCACGATTAAAACGTCCACATCGGGAAGTTTCCTTGACCTGAATGAAAGTGATGTCAAACTGAACAGTGAGTTTGCATTGAACAGGGGTAAATTGCCCTGGCCTGTTGATAACGGGTATGTATGCATTCATTTCGGGCCATACACGATTGAAGGCACTTCGTTAAAAGGATACAATCATGGAATAACGATCTGTGCCCCGCAGGCAGGTGTTCCGGTAAAATCCATTTTTAATGGCGTTGTGGTAGGTGTCTTTAATTCGGGGGGCGAAATGAATGTAACTGTCCGCCACGGTAAATATTTTACCACTTATAGTAACCTTTCATCTGTAAATGTGAAAAAAGGAGATAATATCAGAACAGGACAAACTTTGGGCAGCCTTGGTGCTGATGATGAAGGCGGCGGTGGCGGTAAGCTTGATTTTCTTTTAATGGTGGAATCTAAAGAAGTGAATCCCGAAATCTGGCTTTCCCGGCATTGACCGGATTTTCCTTGAAGGTTTACCCCGGTTAATTGTATTTTGAAGGCATCTATAATTTCTTCAAAAACCTTTCGTATAATTTTTCGTAAAGCGGAACGATATTATTAATGTCAAATATTTTGGCGTGTGCAGCCGCTTTTTTCTTAAATGTATTTAATGTTTCTTCATCTTTCAGTATAGATATTGAGTACCGGCTCAGGGCTTCGATATCGCCTACATCTGCCATATATCCGGTTTCTCCCGGTACATTGATCTCCTTCAAACCTCCTACGTTGGTGGAAACAACCGGTACTCCGGCTGCCATTGCTTCCAGTGCAGCAAGCCCGAAACTTTCATATTCCGAAGGCAATATAAAAAGATCACCGATTGCAAGAATATCTTCCATTTGTTCCTGGCGGCCTACGAACCGTATCTCATCACAGAGCCCAAGCTCACGGCAAAGTTCTTCAGCGGTGGGCCTGTCGGGTCCGTCACCAACAAATAAAAGCACTGAAGGGATGACCTTGTGCACTTCGTTGAAAACTTTTACTACGTCGGATACCCGTTTTAGTTTTCTGAAATTGGACACGTGCAACAGGATTTTTTCCCCGTTGGGCGCAATTGCTTTTTTGAATGCATCGATAGGTTTCTTGCTGAACCTGCTTACATCAATGAAATTATAGATTACCTCAATCTCCTTTTCTATTTTAAAAGAGCGGTATGTTTCTTCTTTCAGGTCCTCGGATACGGCAGTGATCGCATCACTTTCATTGATGGAAAAAGTAACTACGGGAGCATAAGTTTTATCCCTGCCCACCAGTGTGATATCTGTACCATGTAATGTGGTGATGACAGGAATATTCCTGTTTTCTTTTTCCAATATCTTTTTTGCCATGTATGCAGCTGATGCATGCGGGATAGCATAGTGCACATGCAGCAGGTCCAGGTTATTGTTTTTGATCACATCCACCATAGCGCTTGCCAATGCAGTTTCATAAGGCGGATAGTCAAACAGCGGGTAGGTAGGCACATGCACTTCGTGGTAGAAAATATTCGGCACATATACATTAAGTCTTACAGGCTCCCGGTATGTGATAAAATGTACCTGGTGGCCTTTTTGCGCCAATGCCTTTCCAAGCTCCGTGGCTAATACTCCGCTGCCTCCGAAGGTGGGATAACAAACGATTCCGATTCTCATAAATTAAAATTACAATATGGCAAACTCTAAGGTAAACACTTCAGGGCAATGGAAGTTTACCGCTCATCTTAAAATTGTTTTTCATAATGCGGGATTAGTTTATTTTAGCTAAAATCATTAAAATGAGAAGACTTTTTTTTACCACATCACTTTTTTTTATTTGTATCAGCCTCTTTGCACAAAACGAAGATTCGCTGTTTATCCGGAGGATTGCGAATGAAATACTCCTCAATGGAAAAGCTTATGACAATCTTCGTGAACTTACCAGGAATGTCGGGGCAAGGCTTGCCGGTTCGCCGGGAATGGTGAAGGCAGAACAATGGGGATTGAAAACCATGAAAGAAAGCGGTGCAGATAAAGCATGGTTGCAGGAATGTATGGTGCCGCATTGGGTAAGGGGAGGTCAGGACAAAGCAGAGGCAAAATACAATGGCTCGGCAAAAAAAGCGCTTAATGTGGCTGCATTGGGGAATTCGGAAGGCAGCGGGTCCAGAGGCGTCACTGCCGATGTCATCGAAGTAAAGTCTTTTGATGAACTGGAAGCGAAGAAAGACCAGGTCAAAGGAAAAATAGTTTTTTATAATTATCATTTCAACCCGACTTTTATTCCGACATTCATGTCTTACGGTGATGCAGTGCGTTATCGTGGTGCAGGACCAAGCCGGGCAGCTAAATACGGAGCGGTGGCCGTGAGTGTAAGAAGCATGAGTCATAGTACAGATAATTTTCCGCATACAGGATCTACAAATTATGATACTGCCTATCCGAAAATTCCTGCAGTGGCTATCGGTTTACAGGATGCAGACTGGCTCGATGGGCAATTACAGAAATCTCCTGTTAAAGTTTCCCTGACTACCTACGGACATTTTTTACCGGATACTATTGGTCATAATGTGATTGGTGAACTGACCGGCTCGGAATTTCCCAACGAATATATCACAGTGGGCGGGCACCTCGATTCATGGGACCTGGCAGAAGGAGCACATGATGATGGCACCGGAATAACGCAGACAATGGAAATATTAAGAACCTTCAAAGCGCTTGGATATAAGCCCAAACATTCCATTCGTTTTGTATTATTCATGAATGAGGAGAACGGAATGCGTGGAGCAGCGAAATATGCTGAAGAAGCAAAGAAGAACAATGAGAAACATATTTTTGGATTAGAAAGCGATGCAGGTGGTTTCACACCGAGAGGCTTCAGCTTCGGCGGGAAACCGGAACAACTGGAAAAAGCCAGGAGCTGGATCCCGCTGTTCTATCCTTACGGTGTGTATGAGATCAGCAGGGGCGGCGGCGGAGCCGATGTAGGACCGCTAGCAAGGTTAGGAGCTGCGGTATCGGAACTGTCTCCCGATTCGCAACGGTATTTCGATTATCATCATGCTGCAAATGATGTTTTTGAAAATGTAAATAAAAGAGAACTGGAATTAGGAGCTATCAATATGGCAGCATTCATTTACCTGGTGGATAAGTATGGATGGTGAAGAAATATTGCCGGAGGCAATGAAATACTATTGCGCAGCGAGGACGCTTCGCAAAGCGGGTATGGATTATGATAATGGATTACTGATTATTTTATTACAATCTTGTGTGGAGTTTTCATCGTGGAGTTACCGCTTCTTTTCAAGTGATGAGTTTCCCAAAAATTGAGCATGGAAGTAGTACACAAAAACGGGTACCCTTTACTGCCGGGGTGATAAGCAATTTTCCTGGAATCGCAGCTGAGAAAAAAATTGTATGTTTATTGAACAGATAGAAATTCCTGGTGAAGAATCAATTTCAATTACGAAAACAGGATCGCCGGATCAATTATTCCTTTTGGGGATTTCTCTTTTTATTGTGTATTCTTTCTGTTCTTATTTCCTGCAACAATAATCATTCTTCGTCAACGGGTCATGATGATATTTCTAAAAAACAACCGGAGTCGGGAAACGTCAGTAAAAAAACTTTTTCCAAACCTGACATAGTTCCACTCACTATTGTTAATCACCCAAAGACAATACCGGCAGGAAAGCCTGCTGTCAAAATAGATTCCTCCTATGGCGGCATTCCTTTTTTCTCTCATTACGGAACCGAACAGGGGCTGGCGCTGAATTCAGTTCTATGCAGTGCAACAGACCAGTCAGGAAATCTTTGGTTTGGAACTGCCGGCGGGGGAGTTAGCAGGTACGATGGAAACAGGTTCACAAACTATACTATTGCACAGGGGCTGATAAGTAATGTAGTGTTTTCAATAATTGAAGACAAAGAAGGCAACCTGTGGTTTGGTACAAGCGCAGGTGTAAGTAAATATGATGGATACCAGTTTATTAATTATACTACCGCTGAAGGACTGGCAGGCAATTTTATTTCCTGCATCATTGAGGATAAGCATGGCGGTCTCTGGTTCAGCACACACGAAGGTGGTGTCAGTAAGTTTGAAGGAAAGAAATTTATTAATTATACAACTTCACAAGGCCTTGCAGAAAATTATGTACAGTGCATGATGGAAGACAGAAATGGAAATCTCTGGTTTGGCACTGCTGCAAAAGGAGTAAGCCGGTTTGATGGGAATAAGTTCAGGAATTATACGGAAGCTGATGGCCTGCCGGGTAATTCTGTAAACTGTATTGTCCGGGATAAAGAAGACAATTTATGGTTTGGTACAAAGTCAGGGGTAGGCAAATTTAACGGTACTGCATTTTCAACTTATACTACAGATAATGGCTTGTCCGATAACAATGTTCACTGCATGACAATAGATAAAACCGGTAATTTATGGGTTGGCACTCAGTCAAAAGGTATCAGCAAATATGATGGAAGCAGATTTTTTAATTACAGTAATGCACAATCCATAACCGGAAATAGAGTAACAAGCATTTCAGAAGATAAAACAGGCAACCTGTGGTTTACATCACTGGGATCAGGAGTGAGCAAGTATGAAGGCAATAGCCTCATGAATTATTCTCTGCCCCGGGCTTTGGCCGGAAATTCTGTGTTTGGCATCATCCGGGACAGGTCAGGTAGCATGTGGTTTGGCATGTATGAGGGCGGTGTCAGCAAGTATGATGGAAAAAGGTTTTTAAATTTTACTACAAAGCAGGGATTACCTGACGAATTGATATGGAGTGTCATGCAGGATAATGAAGGTAATATATGGTTAGGCTCTGATAAAGGAGGCGTTACCAGGTATGATGGCACCGGATTTACAGGATATACAATGGCACAGGGGCTGATCAACAATACTGTTTCCTGCATGATGCAGGATAAAAAAGGAAATATCTGGTTTGGTACATTTGGCGGCGCCAGCAAATTCGATGGAAAAAGTTTTACAAATTTCACTACCGATCAGGGCTTGCCGGGAAACAACATACAGAGTATTGCAGAAGATAATTCCGGTAATATATGGTTTGCTACCCACGATAACGGCATAAGTAAATATGATGGCACAAGGTTTACCAATTACACTATTGATTCCGGACTGGCAAGTAATACCGTGTATATGACGCTGAATGCTAAGAACGGGGATCTTTGGTTTGGTACAAACAGGGGCGCCAGTAAATTTGATGGAAAGAATTTTATTAACTATACGACAGCAGAAGGTTTGCCCGATAATTGTGTATGGGCTATTGCTGAAGATAAACAAAGGAATATAATATGGTTCGGTACAAATAAAGGGTTGTGTGCTCTTAGAGAATCATTATCAAACACTGACCATAAGCCTGATGAAGTTTTCGGGGTATTTAATGAAAATACCGGATACCCGGTAAAAGAAGTGAATTCCGGCGCTTTATGTGTAGATGATAAAGGAATTGTATGGGTCGGCAGCAGTCTTAATGACCTGATAAGGTTTGATTACCCGGCTGATCATAAAAAAGACCCCGGGCCTTTAAAATTAGTAATACAAAGCGTAAAAGTTGATAATGAAAACATCTGCTGGAACGATCTCTTGCGCTTGCATTATGGAAATGATGCTGCAGACAGTCTTATAGTTTTAAATGAAATGGTAACGACATTTGGAAAAGTGTTGTCGCCTGTTATTTTAGATAGCATCACCAGGAAACACCGAAATATAAAACTTAGTGGAGTCTCTAAATTTTATCCGGTACCCGTAGATCTGGTCCTTCCTTATAATGACAACACGGTCAGTATTGATTATTCTGTCATTGATCCCGCAATCGCCAAACAGGTAAGATATCAATATATGCTGGAAGGCTACAATAAGGATTGGAGCACACTCAGCAATAATACTACAGCAGTCTTTGGCAATCTGAAAGCGGGGAGTTATACTTTTAAACTAAAAGCTTTAAGCCCTTTTGGGGTTTGGAGTGAAACAGAATATTCATTTGAAGTGATGCCGCCCTGGTGGCTTACCTGGTGGGCTTATATTTTGTATGTGATCATGGCAGTTGGAATATTGTATGGTTTGTACCAGAACCGTATCCTCATCATTGAACGCAAGCAGGCAATACGAATGAACATTATGGTTGCTACGCAGGAGGAAGAACGCAAACGTATCGCAAGAGAACTGCATGATGATGTGGGTGTAAAGCTTTCGGCGTTAAAGTTGTCTTTGTCTTCTTTATCAGAGAAAGCGGAAAAAACGAAAAACGAAGAGATACATTCGCTGTCCCGGCACTCCGAAAATCTGATCAGCGAATCCATGCAGGATGTGCGCCGGCTGTTACGTAACTTAAGCCCGGGCGTTCTTGAAGAATTCGGATATACCACTGCAGTAGAAGGGCTGGTCAATAAGATCAATGAAACAGGACAGATCCATTTCAACCTGGTGATCTTTGGCATGAATGGGCGTTTGAAAAAAGAATATGAACTGTCTTTATACCGGATTACGCAGGAATTAATAAATAACGTATTGAAGCATGCCCGGGCCCGTAATGTTTCCTTACAGATAGGACACAGGGATGAAAAAATAATTTTAATGATGGAAGACGATGGAAAAGGTTTTGATATGAACAGTAAGAGTGAAGGTTACGGGCTGCACAATCTTGATATACGGACCAAACTCATGAAAGGAACAATGACGATTGACTCATCACCGGGAAAAGGCACCAGTGTGTTAATTGAAATACCTTACACTAAAAATATTTTATGAAACCTTATCAGGTACCTGTAAATATTCTGATAGCTGATGATCACCGCCTTATAACAGATGGTATTTCCAAAATCCTGGGAGAGGAAAAAACAATTGGAGAAATATATATAGCCAACAACGGAAGCGAAGCGGTGGATAAAGCATTGACAGCGGATATTGACTGTGTGATCATGGATATCAATATGCCGGTGATGAACGGGCTTGAAGCTGTAAAACGCATTAAGCAGGAAAAGCCTTATGTAAAGGTTATTGCAGTGAGTATGAACAGTGATGCTTCTGTGGTCAGTAAGATGCTGAAAGCGGGTGCAGACGGCTATATTAATAAAGATACCGGTAAAACAGAACTGCTGACAGCATTGGAAAAAGTGATGCGGGGGGAAAAATATATCAGCCCTGAAATTTCCAATAATTTATTTCTTCATCTCAATGATCGTAGCGTTCAATCTGAAGAAGGTGAAAAACCCCTCACTCCAAGAGAAATTGAGATCATCAGGTATATTGCCGACGGGCTTACCAACCAGGAGATTGCCCAAAAGCTTTTCCTCAGCGTCGTTACCGTGGACACCCACCGGAAAAACATACTGGCAAAACTTCACCTGAAGAATTCGGCCGCCCTCGTAAAATATGCGGCGGAGCATAAATTGCTTTGATCATTTCCTGAGTTTTCATTCACACTACACCAAAAAGGGTATCGGCAAAATACAGGAAATAGTGTATTGTTCCGGACCGGTTTGTTTTTGACTTTTGAGCTGTCTTATTCAAAAATTGTAAACGGTTATTTCGATTATTCATTTTAAAAAATAATACCATGACAAAGAAACTTACCATCCTGTTTTTAGCAGCCACCATTCTTTTTGCCGGGTGCAAAAAGGACTCATTGCCGGGAGGCCCTAAAGGACCTCAAATACCGGAACAAATCAGTTTTTCAGAACATAATCTTTTTCCTGAAGGTCTTGCTTATGACCCGGTGCACAATTGGTTTTACGTCAGTTCAGTCGCTTTCGGTACCGTGGGTGTTGTTACTACTGATGGCGTCTGGAAGCCCGTAGTTACTGACAATAAATTGACCAGTACCACCGGGCTTAAAGTGGACAAAGCACATCATCGTCTTTGGGTATGCAATGTGGAAGGTGGGATAGGCGCTTATGATCTCAACAATGGCCAAAGACTTTTCTATACGGATCTTTCAACACTACTGCCGGGCGAACCTCTTTTCATGAATGATGAAGTGATAGCTCCCGACGGTAATGCTTATGTTACCAGCAGCGCTGCCCCGGTTATTTTTAAAGTGGACCAGAACGGGAATGCTTCCGTTTTCTTTAAAGATGATGCTTTTGCAGTAAATCCTGATGAATTTGGTTTTAACGGTATTCAATATAATGCAGCCGGATATTTACTGGTGGCTCATACAGCACTCAACCAGGTGATAAAAATTCCGGTTAATAATCCTTCCGGTTATAAAGCAGTGAAGCTAGACGCAAGCCTGAGTTTTCCCGATGGGATACTGCTCAGTAAAGACGGTAAGCAACTGGTTGTGGTCAGTGATGATAAAGTTCTTTCTTTCATCAGTAATGACCAGTGGAATAATGCAAGCCTGAGCACTTCCTTCACAACAGGGCCTGTATTTGCCACTTCACTTACCAGCGATGGCAAACGGGTATATGTTGTGTATTGCCATCTTGATAAATTATTGAGCGGACAAGACCAGGATGACTATACTATTCAGGAAGTGCCGCTGAAAAGCCCTGCAAAATTTTAAAATGTTTAAAAGGGAAAGTCAGGCAGGCTGTTAAAAAAAATCCGGCTACCTCTTGATGAATGTTTGCAACGCCTTCCGGATTCAAAGAGCAGGGTGTATTGCATAACTCAGGTTATTTGAATGAAACGATCCGCCAGCTGTTGAAGCTGCTTCCCGGCAGCATCAACAGCTTTTTTTGAAAGAATTAGCCTGCAACCGTTTATTGATCTGAAATGCACTCTGCCTTTAGCTTGCTGTTTTAGCCCTTACTCTCTGATGGTCATGAAAATTCTTTATCATTTATTTATAGAAGTAAAATGGAATTCAAATCTGAAGAACTCATTGAACGGGAACTGGAAATAGCCCTGGAATTATTGAAGAATCGTTCCTTTAGTCACATTGCCGGCCGGTTTGGGATCAGTAAAAAAATACTGAAAGCGCATATCAGGAATATGATGCAAAAATTGCATACGGAAAATATGGAAGGCCTGAAGAAAATTATTAAAGTAAAGATGGAAGGAGAGGGAAAAATTTTTTAAAGTTCCTTCAGGTATCCGGTGCCGGCCTGAACTTTCCAAATGTAAACGATAATTTTTCGGGTACTTATCTTATGTTTACTGAGCTTCTGCAACTAATTTATTTGTTAAGGAAAACAGCAAACCATGCATACGATCAATTTTAAAATGTGGTGCAAAACCCTGAAAACAATACCAAGGATCCCGTAGGAAGAGTGGATGAAACTGGACGTTGTTTCAAAATGGCTGATCTCAACACGGTCGGCTGTTTTTGTCATGACAGCTATTTCCTGTATCATCGGCGGCTTGCTGGTATTTCATTCGGGAACTTTTATCTGGACGAACTTTGCAGCGGCTTTCATCGGGTTGATCTTTGCCCATGCATCTAATAACCTGATCAATGACCTGGTAGATTCTAAAATGGGAATTGATAAGGATAATTATTAACGATCTCAATACGGTCCGCAAACAGTGGAGCATGGATTGCTCTCAAGGACTACACTCTACATTTATATTATAGTTTCACTGGCTATTGCTCTCTTGTGAGGAGCATATCTTGTCTGGTCTTTGTATTTGGTACAGCAGGCTTTATTGTACAACAAACGTTTCGGCTCACTCTTTTCTTTGGGGCTTATCATTGATCTGGTACTAATGAAGATGATTGTGTTGTGAATGGAACTAGTATATTATCAAGAATTTCCCCATTGATTTTTTGTTTTCAGATAAGAAAAGCTAGGCGAAGCAGGATTTGTATATCTTTTTCGATTTAAAACTTTGCATTTCATTAAAAAAATTATCATATCGGAGACAGAGTCTGTTCAGGATTTTTGGATGAAAGTTGTAAGATCTATTTAGCATTTTTTCCAGAGTTGAGCCATTCCAAAGATCCACAATGATCTTATTTTCTTCTTTCGTCCGGATTAAACGTGTTTAGGGATTTCCCAATGCTACTCTTTCGCCGGTAACCAGGGATCTGATTTTTATTTTGTTTAATAAAACTTCATATCACGATTTGCCAAGGCGATTTTATATTGGTTTTGACGGCATTCAGTTTTATTAACATAGGCCTTCAATCTGTGCCAGGCCGGACCAATTACTGGCAAAGAAAATCAGGTGACTTCACAAAGCAGGTAGTTCATTTTTCGGGCAAAGCATAGATATTGATGGTTTGCCGGTAGTTTGTCATGTCAGATTTGTGATGAAGCTTTTGAATTTTTGCTGTAACATTAAAGTCTTCAAAATAAAATATTTCATAGCCGAGCCGTTCGATATTCCCGAATAATTCCATCTTAGCCTCGTCTGTAGCTTTGCCGAAACTCTCTGCAATGAGAGCAGGTTTATAAGTTACTATCAGGTCACTTATGGACCTGATGATTTCCTTGTCATACCCTTCCGTATCAATTTTTATAAAGGAGAGTTTGTTCAGCCATTGCCTGTAATGCGTCTCCAGGAAATTTTTCAGGTTAACTCCTTTTATTTTTTCTGAGTGGACAAATTTCCCATGTTTACTGTTTTTTGTCGGTGATATCCCTCCGTTGCTGAAAGAAGCTTCAGAAGATATGAAATAAAATTCTTCTTCCTGGCTGGATATGGCGAAGGGAACGGGGACAATATTTGTTTTATCCTTGTTCAGGCTGGCATTTGCCTGTAATATTTTAAAAACATAAGGGTTTGGGTCAAACCCCAATGCCAGGCCTTCAGTGCCTGCACAGAGAGCCATGGGTACAGTGGTATCACCAATATTTGCCCCGATATCTATTACGAGATCTCCTTTTTTAATAAATTTTTTGAAAAACTCAACCATTTCAGGACTTAATTGCTGTAAGGGAGCTAAAGGATTTGTCCAATTGGCAAACTCCACAGTGCCGATGTCATTAAGTTGGTAAGTGGCAATCTTAGGCGGGTATTCTTTTGTAAAACGCCTTGCCATTTTTCTTTTGAAGGATGCTTTGAAATAGTTTATCATTATTGAGAAAGGATTTATTTATGATAGCCAATAGGTGCAGCCCGTTAACGGGAAAGGCTGAAGCTATTGTTATAAATATAACATCTTTCAATTACTCTTGTATTGTTTCGTACCGGCACGAAGCAATGCAATAAAAGATTCAATCTTTATGTTGTTTTTAAAGGGCTCTTTTAAATATAGTGAAACCGGAATCAGCATATAAACAATTAAAGATAAGTGATCAGAAATTATTTCAGCAAATTATTAATTGCGGTATTTACAGATGCAAATGGAAATGAGTCCAAGACTTTTTGCATTTGCTTTTTTATTTCTTCCGTACAAAGATTCCCGATGCTCCCTTCATGAATCCCCTTACCGGCTTCGCTCAAAGAAGGAGGAGTAAAGGTTCCGTCTTCCACTTTTTGTCCAACGATTTTATATGCATCACGGAAGGGAATGCCCTGCATCACCAGTTGGTTCACTTCATCAACCGTGAAAAGGTATTTGTATTTTTCATCGGCCAGGATATCCTTTTTGATCTTTATATTGGATAACATCAGCCCTGCCATTTCAATACAATCTTTCAATGTTTTAAAAGCGGGAAATAAATGTTCTTTCAATAATTGCAGGTCGCGGTGGTAACCGGAAGGAAGATTGGTGGTCATCATCATGATCTCATTGGGCAATGCTTTTATTTGATTGCAATGGGAACGGATCAGTTCGAATACATCAGGATTCTTTTTATGAGGCATGATGCTGGAACCCGTGGTCAGTTCAGGAGGAAAACTGATAAACCCGAAATTCTGATTCAGGTACAGGCAGGCATCCATGCTGAGTTTAGACAACGTATCGGCAATATTGGACAACGCCATCGCAACGATCCGTTCCGTTTTTCCTCTGCCCATCTGAGCATACACCACATTATAATTCAGATCATCAAAACCCAGCAGTTTTGAGGTCAGCGTTCTGTTAATGGGAAATGATGATCCATAGCCTGCAGCAGAACCCAGCGGGTTTTTATTCACCACATCATAAGCAGCTTTTAAGGTTGTGAGGTCATCCACCAGGCTTTCTGCATAAGCGCCAAACCATAATCCGAAGGAGGAGGGCATGGCTAATTGGAAATGTGTGTAGCCGGGAAAAAGATAATCTTTATATTTTTCACTTTGCGACTGAAGCAGTTCAAAGAAAGGCAGGACGTTATTGACCAATTGTTCTATTTCATGGCGGAGAAAAAGTTTTATATCCACCAGCACCTGGTCATTGCGGCTTCTTGCCGTATGAATTTTCTTACCGGTATCACCCAATTTTTCAGTGAGGAGAAATTCTACCTGGGAATGAACATCCTCGACATTATTTTGAATTTTAAATTTTCCTGCCCGTCCGTCAGGCGGGAAATTTTGAATGGAACTATAAATGATTTGTAATTCTTTTACCAGTTGATCGCTTTCTTCTTTGCTGATCAACCCCGCTTCAGCCAGCATTTTTGCATGTGCAATAGAGCCTAATATATCAAAAGGTGCCAGGAGCAAATCAAATTCACGGTCATTGCCAACGGTAAATTGTTCAACTTCCTTAAGCGAATCTGTATTTTTTTGCCAAAGTTTCATAATTATTTTATTTCAGGTTGCCTGTTACAGGTTTCCGGTACTTTGATCCGGAAATTCGTTCCAGTTTTCTTCAACCCATTGAATGTATTTGTTGATTTTCCTGCTTAAAACGTTATATGCCGACTTCAGACTTTGAAATATTTTTTCGCTTTGCAAAGAATTTGTCTCAAACAAAAATTCTAAGTGTACTATTGTTTCATCACATTCAGCCTGGGCATACACAAGATATTTGATATAATCCATTTTATACCGTCTTCTACCATATCCTTCAACAATTAATGCTGCAATAGCTTTAGAAGATCTGCGAATTTGACTTCCTTCTTCATACAATTCAAGTTTTGGCAAGGATAAAGTCATTTTGTGAACCTCAATTGCTAATTGTTTTGATTCCTTATAAATATCCAATTCCCTGTAACTTTTCATATAAAAGGCGTTTTACTTTCCCTTGTAACCAGAAACCTGCAACCTGTAACCTGTATCCTGCAACCCCCAACCAACAACAAACTTATAAAACCCCCTCCAATAACTGAATGTACAATCCGATCCCTTCCCTGATCTCCTCTACATAAATATACTCATCTGCCGAATGGCTTCTGCCGGAATCTCCGGGCCCCATCTTCAAAGCAGGAAATGGCATCAGTGCTTTGTCCGAAGTGGTAGGAGAGCCGTAATAATTTCTTCCGAGTTGCAACCCCGCCTGTACCAATGGATGGTCTAATGAAATAGCTGTTGAGCGCAGGCGAAAACTTCTTGTTTTCACTTCACTCGCTATATTTGCTTTTATCACTCCGAAAATTTCTTCGAATGTATATAATTCATTCACCCGTACGTCCACTACAAATTTGCATTGCGCCGGGACTACGTTATGGGCTTTATTATCCGTTTCAATCACCGTTACATCCATATTCACCGGTCCCAATAAACCGGAAACCTTAGGAAATTTATAAGAGGTAAGCCACTCAATATCTTTAATTGCTTTGTAAATGGCGTTTTCACCTTCCTTTCTCGCTGCATGCCCCGCCTTTCCTTTAGCTATGCAGTCCAGCACCATCAATCCTCTTTCTGCAACTGCCATTTGCATTTGGGTAGGTTCCCCTACAATGGAACAGTCAATTGGTCCCAGTTGATTTAACAAAGATTCGATTCCATTGATGCCGGAAATTTCTTCTTCTGCTGAAGCGGCAAGGATAAGATTGTATTTCAGATCTTCTTTTTCATGAAAATACAGGAAGGCTGCAATCAGCGACACCAAAGATCCCCCGGCATCATTACTGCCAAGCCCGAAAAGCTTACCTTCTTCAATAATGGGATTGAACGGATTTTTTGTGTACTGAGAGTTGGGCTTTACGGTATCGTGATGGGAATTCAGCAGTAACGTGGGTTTCCTTTCGTCAAAAAATTTATTTTTAGCCCACACATTATATAAATGTTTATGAACCAGAATATTTCTTTCTTTGAAAAAATTTTCCAGAAGTTCAGAGGTCTTATCTTCTTCCCTGCTGAAAGAAGGAGTGGCGATCAGTTTTTTTAAAAGGCCGGTCGCTTCGTCATATAATTGGTTTAGTTGATCAGGGTTCATTGCTGATAAGGGTTCCTTTGGTTCCTGTTATTAAATGATCCAATTCTTCTGCTTTTCCAATCCTCACTTGTTTTACTCCGCTGTTCAACGCAGCGAATGCATTGTCTAATTTGGGAATCATCCCTGCAAATATTTTTGTTCCTTCACTCACTGAAGGAGGATGTTTGAGCTGTTCATAGTAATTTTTATCAAGCCTTTTGATAACCGATGAGTCATCGTTGACATCAAGCAGTACACCGCTTTTCTCAAATGTAAAAATCAGTTCTACTTCATATAAAAAACTCATTGCTTTTGCTATTTCACCTGCAATGGTATCGGCATTGGTATTTAACAATTGCCCGTTTTTATCCGCCGTGACCGGGGCAATGACGGGAGTCATTTCATTGGAGAGGCAGGTTTTCAGGAAAGAAGAATTTACTGAATCAATATCACCGGCAAATCCGTAATCAATATCCGGATGTATTCTTTTGTGTGCAAGGATCGCATTGCCGTCCGCTCCGCAAAGCCCGATACTGTTGCAATGAAGCGACTGCAGTTTTGCAACGATATTTTTATTGATGTATCCGGCATAGACCATTGTAATGATCTTCAATGTTTCTGCATCAGTGATCCTTCTGCCATCCACCATCTTCTGATGTATGTTGAGCTTTCCGGCCATCTGTGTTGCCAGCTTTCCTCCGCCATGAACCAGGATCTTCGGACCGTCAATTGCGGCAAACAATTTCAGGAAGGATGAAAGCTTTGCTTCATCATCTATAATGTTTCCTCCGATTTTTATGACTAACAACTCAACCATAAAACCATCAAGCAATAAAAATTAAAAATTTGATTTTATTAATTCACTTAACACCGCCTGTGCTGCCCAAACCCTGTTGCCAGCCTGTTGTGTTACAATGCTATTCGGGCTGTCTAAAATTTCATCACTGAGTTCTACATTTCTTCTTACAGGAAGGCAATGCATTACTTTAGCACTATTGGTCAATGATAATTTTTCTTTGGTGAGCATCCATTCAGGATCGTTGCAATAAATTTTTCCGTAATCCCGGTAAGTGCTCCAGTTTTTGACATATACAAAATCTGCATTTTTCAAAGCTTCATCCTGGTTATGTGTGATCGTTGCTCCTTTGGTGAATTGTTCGTCCAGTTCATAATCTTCCGGATGGGTAATCACAAAATCAGCTATCCCCCATGCATTGATCCATTGGGAAAAACTGTTAGCCACACATTGGGGCAGGGGCTTCACATGCGGCGCCCAGGTAAGGACGATCTTTGGTCTTTTTAATTTTGAATTTTGACTTTCCTCTGTAATGGTAAGTACATCCGTTAGGCTTTGTAACGGATGTAGTGTTGCACTTTCTAAACTTACAATGGGTACGCCGGTGTATTTTATAAACTGTTTTATGAATAATTCACTGTAATCATCTTCCCGGTTTTTTAATGAAGGAAAAGTGCGGATGGCAAGTATGTCAAAATATTTTCCCAATACCGGCGCTGCATCTTTTACATGCTCTACAGTATTGCCACTCATGATGGCTTCATCTTCAAATTCCAGTGCCCAGCCTTCCTGTCCTACGTTAAAAACTATGGCTTCCATTCCTAAATTTTGCGCAGCTATTTGTGTACTGAGCCTTGTACGCATACTCGGATTGAGAAACAAACATCCGATGCGCTTATGGATACCCAGTGTTTTATCTTTTAACGGATCACTTTTATAGTCCAGCGCCTTTTGAACCAGTTGATCAATATTCTTTATATCGTTAACAGAAATAAAGTTTCTCATTTTATGCTTAAAGCGAAAGCCGGACGCTTAATGTTGAAAACCCGGCTTTCTGATTTCGGAAATTCTGAAATTATTTCTTTATAAATGAAAAGAGTAAAATCATGTGCTTTCCTCCAAACATCATATTTTTTATAATCTCTCATCAATTATTTTACATTTAGCCTTCCGCCTTCTGCATTTCACACTCCGCTTGTACTGACTCAATAAACTGTTCTGCATCTCTTTTCTTCAATGCTAATGATGGAAGTAACCGGATGGTGTTCGGTTTTGCTTCTCCGGTAAATATTTTCTGATTCCACAATAAATTCTTCCTCAGGTCTTTTAATTCTTCGGGTACATCAAAGCCAATCATCAATCCCCTGCCTCTTATATTTTTTAATTGAGGAATATTTTCCAGTTCATCTTTTAAATACTTTCCAACCATTACGGCATTGCCCATCAGTTTTTCTTCTTCTATTATTTCCAATACTGCTAATGCAGCTGCACAGGCTAAATGATTTCCGCCGAAAGTAGAGCCGAGCATAAAATGTTTTGCTTTGAATTTTGGAGAAGCAATAATTCCTGCCACGGGAAATCCATTTCCCATTCCTTTTGCCATTGAATAAATATCTGCGTTCACCCCTGCAAAATCGTGGCTGAAGAATTTTCCGCTCCTGCCATATCCGCATTGCACACTGTCGGCAATGTACACGGAGCCGTACTCATCGCACAATGCCCTGATCTTTCTTAAAAAACTTTCATGGGCAACATTGATGCCGCCGACACCCTGTATGCCTTCAATGATTACGGAAGAAATTTCTTTTCCATTTTCATTGAAGCAATCCTCCAGTGCCTGTTCATCATTGAACGGAAGGAAAATGATATTATCTGTTTCATTTACCGGCGACAAATTGTTTTTATTGTCAGTGGCCGCTGCTGCCAGGGAGGTCCTGCCGTGAAATGATTTGCTGAAAGCAATGACCTTCTTCCTTCCGTTGTGAAATGAAGCCAGCTTCAATGCATTCTCATTGGCTTCGGCGCCGGAATTGCAGAGGAAAAGCTGGTAGTCTTCTTTGCCGGAAAATTTTCCAAGCTTTTGCGCCAGTTCCACCTGCAAGGGTATCCTGACCGAATTGGAATAAAAAGCGATCTTTTCCAGTTGCTCTTCGATCCGTTTCACCCAATGCGGATGTGAATGGCCAATGCTGATCACGGCGTGTCCGCCATAAAGATCGAGATACTGTTCGCCCTTGTCATCCCACACATAAGAGCCCTTTGCTTTTACGATGGTTATTTCATTGACAGGATAGACGTCAAATAGTTTCATGAGCAACCTCCCCAAAGCCCTCCGCAGGAGGGACTTTTAATTATTTAATGTTTAAAAAGTCATTCAATATAGTTTCGGGCCATTTCAAATTTCCCTGCAAAGCAGAAAGTATGAAAATATTTATGATTGTTTATAAAGATTATCTGCCATTTGTGCCGAAAATTTTATGCCTTTGATTAAGGCAGAACTCAATCCCTGGTGCTCCATTTCATTTAAGCCTGCGATCGTGCATCCTTTGGGAGATGTTACTTTGTCAATCTCCTGCTCCGGGTGTGTTTGGTTTACTGTCAGAAGTTTGGCAGCTCCCAAAGCAGTTTGTGCCGCTATCTTAAGGGCATCGTGTGCATGAAAACCTATCTCCACACCGCCCTGTGAAGCTGCACGGATGGTTCGCAGAAAAAATGCAATGCCGCAGGCACAAAGCGCCGTGGCAGCACTCATCATATCTTCATTAATGACGATGCTTTGGCCCAGTGTATCAAAAATATTTTGCACCAGTTCAATATCTTTTTTGGTGGCATTAGCAGCAGCAAGGCAGGTCATGCTTTCGCCGATTTTCATTGCAGTATTTGGCATGGCACGGATGATGCGCAGTTTATTTCCCAACCGTTCGCGGAAAACATTTGTATGCACTCCCGTTACCACAGAAACGAAAAGTTGATTTTTTACATCAACTGCCGGCTGCAGGTCGCTCAGCACTTCATCTAACTGCTGAGGAAGCACACAGACAAAAACTATTGCTGCGTTCAATATCGCTTCACGGTTATTCGTGCTTGTTTTAAACCCGGCTTCAGAGTGTGCGGTCAATGCAGCGGCATTTCTCCTTGTAATGGTGATTTCATTTTTTTTACAAATAGCAGCTCTTGTCAGGCCTTCGGCCAAAGCCATACCTATATTTCCCCCACCGATGATCGTTGCTTTCATAATTTTACAATTTAAAATGCGGCAGGCTTTAAATCCAATCCTGCTTTTTCATTGAGGCCAAACATCAGGTTCATGTTTTGTACTGCCTGGCCACTGGCTCCTTTTAATAAATTATCGGTAATGGAATGTACCACCAGCTTGGTTCCCACTTTTTCCAATTGAATGAGGCATTTATTGGTATTGACCACCTGTTTTAAAAAGATCGGATGATCGCTGACATGGGTAAAAGGCTGCCCATGATAAAAATCTTTGTATAGTTTGTTCAGCTCTTCAATGCTCCACTCGCAGTTCAGTTGCGAACTGACAAAGATTCCCCTGGTAAAATCTCCGCGCCATGGAACGAAGTTTACGGAGATATTCCCTTTGGGTTGTAATTGTTTCAGGGATTCGCCGATTTCATTCAGGTGCTGATGCGATAAGGTTTTATATGCCTGGATATTATTTGCCCTCCAGCTGAAATGAGATGTTTCTGACAAACTTTGTCCTGCGCCGGTGGAGCCGGTAACTCCTGTTGTGTACACTTCATTCAGCAACCCGGCTTTTGCCAGGGGTAATAATCCGAGTTGAATACAGGTGGCAAAGCAACCGGGGTTAGCAATGTTTTCAGCCGATTTGATTTTTTCCTTATTTAATTCAGGGAGGCCGTACACGAAATCCCGGGTTACCGGTTCCCGGTTCCCGGTTCCCGTTAATTGAAAGCGAGCTGCTTTAGTTAATCTGAAATCGTTTGAAAGATCAATGACTTTGATTTTTTCTGAAAAGGGATTTTCTTCTAAAAATTTCTTTGCATTGCCATGACCCAGACAGAGGAACAGCACATCAATATTTTCACTGAGTTTACCGGTAAATACAAGGTCCGTATCGCCCAGAAGGTCAGGATGAGCCGTTGATACCGGATTGCCTGCATGGCTTTTGCTGTGGATGAAAACGATCTCTGCCTGCGGATGATGGATCAATAACCTGATCAGTTCACCGCCGGTATATCCTGCACCTCCAATTATTCCGATTTTAATTGCCATACTTTTTAGATTAATGATCAATAATCATTCATCACTGAATATTGATCGCTTTCCCTGTTAACCGAATGCCAGATACTTGTCTGGTTCCCGAAGATCTTTGAAAATCCTCTTACATCTTCTCCGGTCCACCCTGAATTCATTTCGCCATACTTTCCGAATTTACTGTTCATCAGATCGTATTTGGATTCTATGCCTGTGATCTGAAAACGGTAAGGCATCAATTGCACAAACACAGCGCCTGTGACATTCTTCTGCGAAGATTCGAAAAATGCTTCAATATCCCTCATCACCGGGTCCAGTATCTGACCTTCGTGCAGCCAGTTGCCATAAAACAATGCCAGTTGGTCTTTCCAGTTCAGTTGCCATTTGGTCAGCACATGTTTTTCCAGTGCATGATGTGCTTTCAGGATCACCATGGGAGCGGCTGCTTCAAAACCCACACGGCCTTTGATGCCGATAATGGTGTCGCCGACATGAATATCCCTGCCGATGGCGAAGGGCCCGGCAATGGATTGTAAATATTGAATGGCTTCGGATGGGTGATCAAAATTTTTATCGTCAACGGAAATCAATTCACCTTTTAAAAAACCAAGTTTTACATTTTGATTTTTTAATTTTTCATTTAACTGAGTTGGCCAGGCTTCTTCCGGTAACATTCCGTTGGAAGAAAGTGTTTCTTTGCCGCCCACACTGGTTCCCCATAAGCCTTTATTGATGGAGTAAACCGCTTTCTGAAAATTCATTTGCACACCTTTGCTCTTCAGGTAGGCTATCTCTTCTTCCCTGCTAAGTTGTAAATCCCTGATCGGGGTTAATATTTCTATACCCGGGATCATGATGTGAAAGATCATATCGAAACGGACCTGGTCATTACCGGCGCCGGTGCTGCCATGAGCCACGGCATCAGCATTTATCTTTTTTGCATGACCGGCAATATGTAATGCCTGTATCAGCCTTTCTGCAGACACACTCAAGGGATATGTATTATTCTTAAGCACATTTCCATAGATAAGGAATTTAATGATGCGGTCATAGTATGCCTTTATCGCATTTACTGTTGTGTGTGATGTAGCTCCTAATGCGTAAGCATGATCTTCAATTTGCTTCAGCTCTTTGTCGCTGAAGCCTCCGGTGTTCACAATGATGCTGTGTACTTCATTTCCTTTCTCTTCCCTGAGATACTTGACGCAGTAGGATGTGTCTAATCCCCCGCTGAAACCTAATACTACTTTTTTCATTATTAATTCTGTGACCTGTTTTTTTGAGATAGTTTAATATACTAAGATCCTGGTACTGCTTTTATTTCCATTTCCATTATTGTTTCCGTTCTTATCTTTTTTCAGGAATGGCTTTAGCAGTTTCCATTTTTTAAAGCGGAGTAATCGTTCCAAACCTTTTTTATTTTCTTCAAAGAATTGTTTTGTTTCTTCCGGTTTATAATGATCTTTCGGGTCGTAGAGCATGGCAGTGCATAAGCAGTTCTTTCTTCCTTTACTTAAAAGGATTGGATAGTTCACGCAGCTTTTGCATCCATCCCAGAAAGCATCATCCTGTGTCAATTCAGAATACGTGACAGGTTCATAGCCCAGTTCGCTGTTGATTTTCATAACGGCGAGGCCGGTAGTAAGCCCGAAAATCTTGGCTTCCGGATATTTTTCCCTTGACAGGTTAAATATTCTTTTCTTAATGGCTTTTGCCACACCTGTCTTTCTGAATTGAGGTGAAACGATCAGCCCGGAATTGGCAACGTATTCTCCATGACTCCATGTTTCAATGTAACAAAATCCAACCCATATACCTTCTGAAGTAACTGCAATTACTGCTTTACCTTCTTCTATTTTTTGATCAATGTATTCCGGAGAGCGTTTGGCAATTCCGGTACCTCTTTCTTTTGCAGACGACTCCATTTCATCTGTGATGGTTTTGGAATAGATCTTGTCAGCTGCTGTGGCTACCCTGATAATAATATTAAGATTGTCCAAATTGAAAAGATTATAGTTTAAGTGCGGATTACCAATCCAGGAATAAAAGGAAGTCCGGGTGCTTCTTCACTGACAGGGGCCTGGTTAGCGGCTCAGTCCTGTCAGCAACCACGTCGTGGTCGGACAAAAGTGAAGACATCAAACCCCACTGCGTAAACGCCGGTGGTCATTGGCCCGTGGAAGGCAAATTGTTTGGTATGTTTCAGACTATTGATCATTTTTTAATAGCCGTTTGTATATCGGTAACAAAAATATATAATTCTGTATTTAATGAAACAAATTTTTTGTTAACCGGCTATTGTTTTAACGTGCCAGCAAACAAAAGGTTGAGGGTATTTTATTCAGCTCCGGTTTCTGTTGTTTCCATTGGCCTATGGTAAGAGTTTGTATCTTTTCTTCCGGTGAGGTGAGTGCAGCAGCAATACATAATTGAGTAGTAGTCTTACAGTTTTTAAGCAATGCGTCTAATAACTGGTTGTTTCTATAGGGTGTTTCGATAAAGATCTGGGTACAATTTTTTTTATATGACTCGGCTTCGATCTCTTTTATCATCCTGTCTCTTTCGTGATCCCTGATAGGTAAATAGCCGAGAAACTGGAATCGTTGTCCGTTCATGCCGCTTGCCATCAATGCCATCAGGATGGCATTGGGGCCGGCAAGAGGTTTCACTGTTGCATTATTTTCATGTGCAATGGCAACGAACGTCTGTCCCGGATCAGCTACTCCCGGGCAGCCTGCCTCACTGATGATGCCGATCTTTTTTCCTTCTTTTAGTTTTTGAAGAAATATTCCATGAATAGGCGGCTCATCAGATAAAGTGTGCCATTCATACCGGTCTATTACGATATCTTTCTGTAATTTTTTTAAATATCTTCTTGCTGTTCTTAGGTTTTCTGCAAATAAAACTTCACAATCGTTGATTGCAGTCAATATATATGCAGGAATACTCTCAGTATTTTCTTCATCAAGCAATGAAGGGATGAGGTAAACAATACCCTTTGCCATTTAATTGGTTTTGACTTTATACAAACTGATATTGGCAGCGATGACTGCATAAGCAGGAGCTAATACCCAGCCGATTCCTGCCACTACGTGCATCAGGTAAAAGATCAGTCCGTTGCCTATCAGGAGGCCGTTATGTTTTCCTGCAAAATCTATACTCTCACGCAATGGAATATTTTGCCTGGCAAAACTGTAATCAAACATGGAAAAACCGTAATAGTAACATTCCAGGAATAAGGCTATCAGCGGGGTGATCCATCCTGCTATCGGCACGAGTGTTAATAGTAAAAGAATAGCAAAGAAAAATGTCTGCCAAAGTACATTCCGGCCTGCGAGTTTGATATCTCGCCATATATCTTTTCTCAGGTCATTCCAGTTGATCTCTTTTTCTTTATTTTCCAGTATAACCTGGGTCTTTTCACTCAGGTAGGCAAAAAGCGGGGATCCGATGATAAGAATAATGTATTTGAATAAAGAAAAGTAAAATTGAAGCAGCAGCAGCCACAGGATAATACCGGCGAATGTAAAAAGGAATCCTGCCCAGCTGCTTTGAAATTTTTGCAGCCGTTCTCCTAACCCGGTGGTGGTAGTCAGGTATTCTATCACATGCGTGGCAGACTTGCCGAAGAAATACATGCTCACGATAAAGAGGAGGGCATAAACTATTCCCGGGATGATGATCCACTTCCATAATTTGTGCTGCCGGATGAAATGGTTCACTTCAGAAAAGGATTGGATGGCTATAACTATTTCTTTGAGCAATCTTTAAATTTGAAAGAGTAAATATAAAAAGATCTGTGGTTAAAAAATTAGTATAAAGCCATGAGAAAGTTACCCGTCTCGTTTTATGACAGAGAAAATGTGTTGCAGATTGCACAAGAGCTGCTGGGTAAAATACTGGTAACAAAGCGGAAGGGTAAAGTCACTTCAGGCAGAATTGTCGAATGTGAAGCGTATGATGGCATTGAGGATGGCGCCTCTCATGCTTTTGGTGGCAGAAGAACAAACCGCAATGAAGTGATGTATTCGGGCGCAGGCACTGCTTATGTCTATATCTGTTACGGAATTCATCATTTATTTAATGTGGTAACAAATAAGAAAGAAATTCCTCATGCAATACTGATCCGTGCACTGGAGCCGGAAGAAGGAATAGCCGAAATGATGAAACGGAGAGGTAAAAAACTGTTTGATCATTCATTGACAAAAGGCCCGGGAAGCTTGTCTGTTGCCATGGGCATATCTATTGAAGATAATGGTTGTTCCCTTCAGAGCGAACACTTATTTATCGCAGGTGACGGCTTTGTTCCTGATAAGGAAATGATTGGAATATCTCCAAGGATCGGGGTAGAAGCTGCGGGGAAAGCTGCGGTTTATCCTTATAGGTTTTATATCAGAGATAGTCCTTTTGTGAGCGGGAAAAAATGATACGGATTGATGTCAGTTTTTTTATAACTGGCAACCCATTCTGTCTTCCGGCATTACTTCTTTAAAAAACTTCCTCCATTTTCTTCCGGTCAAACTCCATTTCATTATTGGCGATCCATATTGTTGCCACACTGTTTCCGATAAAATTTGTGATGGCCCTTGCTTCCGACATAAAACGATCTACGCCCAGGAGCAATACAAGACCTTCCATTGGTATTACTTTGATCGCTGTGATAGTAGTTGCCAAAACAACGAAACCGCTCCCTGTTACGCCGGCTGCCCCTTTTGACGTTACCATCAGGATGCCGATAATAGAAAAAACCTGAGTAAAGGATAAATGTACATGAAATGCCTGCGCCAGGAAGATCATGCTCATGGATAAATAAATAGTGGTGCCATCAAGATTAAAAGAATATCCGGCAGGAACCACTAACCCCACCACCGGTTTGGAACATCCCATACGTTCCAGCTTTTCCATTAATGATGGTAATGCAGCTTCTGAAGACGAAGTGCCTAAAACCACCAGCATCTCCTCTCGGATATATTTCAGCAATTTCAAAATACTGATCCTGTAATGTTTTAGTATCAGCCATAATACTACAAAGATGAATATGAACATGGTGGCATAGATAGTTCCCATCAGTTTTGCCAGCGGCATCAGGCTGCCGATACCATATTTACTGATCGTAAAAGCCATTCCTCCAAAAGCCCCGATTGGGGCCAGCAGCATGACTTTGTGCATGATGTTAAAAATGATTTTAGCAACGGGCAGAATTGTTGCAATAATCTTCTGGCGGTGAGAAGAATTGCTGAAGGCAATCCCTGCAATAAGTGCAACGACCAGTACCTGCAGTGTGGAATTTTCCTTGAAGAAATGTATCCAGTTAAAACCTTTTCCGGCAGCATATTTTGAAACGTCGCCTCCCTCCGTTATGTGGGTAGCCACACCGTGTCCCGGTTGAATGACCAGAGCAATGATTACTCCTATGATCAATGCAAAGGTGGAAACCACTTCAAAGTACAGCAGCGCTTTTATACCTATGCGGCCGACTTTTTTCAGACTGCCCATATTGATGATGCCCAAAGTGATGGTGAGAAAAATAATTGGATTGATGAAGAGTTTTATGATACTGATGAATAGTTTTCCCAAAAACTCACTCAGCGTAACTCCTAATTCAAGATCCTGTCCCAAAATTCTTTCTTTCCAGGGATGTTTTAATACCGGATAGAGTGCAAACTCCGGGACAAATTGTCCGACAAATATTCCTGCGACGATGGCCACCAATACCCAAAAAGTCAGGTTACTGAAAAGTTTCTTCATCTTGTATTATCCGGAAAGATAAAAGAAATGAGGAGATATAAAACGGAAAAGGAGAGAATGAAATAAGATCAGGGAAATAAAATTTAGAATTTCGGGCAATTAAGCTTTTTGGCATTTGGGTCAGTAGGCTTTTTAATATAAATCAGCGAGATTTCCACACCACCGCGAAGATTTGATGCGGGCTTCAGGCTGGATACATTTACATCGTAAGTTGCACCGAATTGAAATTCTCCGAATTCGAGACCTACGTAAGGTATGATTGCATCACCAAGCCGGAACCAGCTGCCCAGGTAAAGATTTGTCGGGTTGTCCTCATCACCGGTGAGGTTCATTGCATAAGCGCCGCCAAGCATGGCATTATGAGCTTTAGCCTGAAGGCTGTAGTTGGCGCTGAAGTGAAAGAAATTGACCGGTCCTACCGGAATTTTTCCTCCTGCCTGGAAAGTTGTTCTTGCTGCTAAAAAATATTCACCACCCTGGAAGCTTTCTTTCGGCCGGTTGATATGATACATGGATGCACCAAAGTAAAAATTATTGTAGCCATTGGTACTTCCATTATAAAGAATGCCTGCATTCAGGTCAAAATATTTTACATTGATCTGGTTGCTGTTGAATATTTCACTGGTCACTCCGGTAAATCCGAGCGGAGTAAGCTGATCCTCAAAAACAACTTTTGTAAGGTCCAGCCTTCTGTTCATGAATCCGCCCTGGAAGCCTGCCCCGATCTGATGAAAGCCATCCTCATCCAGTGCCTTATGATAAGCTACGGAAAGTGCCATCGCATTTGACACCAATACGCCATTTCCTGCTTTATCCGAAAATCCCATGATGCCTACGCCAAACTGATCATAATCCGGGATACGTTTTTTCATAATTCCGAAATCAACAGAAGCGGTAGCGGTGGTGAATGCATTATTAATCGTGGGCCATTGGTTCCGGTAGTTTCCGGCAATACGGTACACACCATCAAATTTCCCGGTCATTGCCGGATTCAATGTAAGCGGGGAGGCGAAGAATTGTGAAAAATTAGGATCCTGGGCATTTGACACACTTACCAAAGCCTCACAAAGAATAAGGATTAAAATAAATTTTTTCATTCAAAGTTTGTCAGAAAGTGAATTGGAAAAATACAAAAAAGCAAACAAAAACGGAAATAATAACAAGAGTAATTCTGCAAATGAAATGCTGCTTTAATTCTGAGTTTTAACACCATAAGCCAGGTCGCCGGCATCGCCGAGGCCAGGAACTATATACCCTTTGGCTGTCAGCTCGTCATCAATGTCACCACACCAGATTTTTACGGCAGGTTGTTCTCTTTTTACGTACTCAATTCCCACCGTGCAGGCAATGGCTGCTGCAATATGTATCTCCCTGGGAGGGCCTTCATGCCTCAGGTAGTGAATTGTTTTTACCAGGGAGGAGCCGGTTGCCAGCATTGGGTCCGAAATAATGAGAACCCGGTCTTCAAGATCCGGGCAGGAAATATAATCCAGGCTGATATCAAATGAACCATCTTTATTATGCTTGCGATAGGCAGAAATAAATGCATTGTCTGCCTTATCAAAAAAATTCAGTAACCCCTGGTGCAGCGGAATCCCGGCTCTCAGAATAGTTGCAAGCACCGGCTGTTCTTTTAAGATCTTGCTGGTGGCAATTCCCAGGGGAGTGATGATATCTCTTTCTTCAAATGGCAGAGTTTTGCTGATCTCAAAGGCAATTACTTCCCCGATGCGTTCCAGGTTGCGGCGAAAACGCATCCTGTCTTTTTGTACTTCCACGTCTCTCAGTTCGCTGACCCAGTTGCTGACAAGGCTATGTTGTTCGCTCAGGTTTCTGACCATGCTTTAAGATTTAGATGTGTGTAATCTTCGGTTAACCCACGTAGCCCGGCCGCCACTCTCCATACGTAAACTGTTCTTCGTAATTTGCCCGGCAAATCTAATCTTTAAAATTTTAACCGGGATGGTCTATAAAGTAATTGGTTTAATGAGCGGCAGCTCACTGGACGGGCTGGATATTGCTTTCGTGGAATTTCATGAGAATGGAGGCAAATGGAGTTTCCGGATACTGAAAGCGGATTGTTATCCTTATGTTCCTGAAATGGTGCGGAGATTAAGAGAGGCAACCGGCTTATCAGCTTTGGAATATCTTTTATTGCATGCGGAATATGGACATTATATCGGGAAAGAAGTAAACCGTTTCATTGAAGAGAACGGGCTGCACTACCAGGTATCGTTGGTCACTTCTCACGGACACACTACATTTCACTTGCCTGCAAAAAAAATGACCGGGGCATTGGGTGATGGTGCTGCCATTGCTGCAGAAACACGTTTGCCTGTTGTTACAGACCTGCGGGCTATGGATGTGGCTTTAGGTGGGCAGGGTGCGCCTATTGTGCCCATTGGTGAAAAACTGTTGTTCACTGATTATGATTATTTCCTGAATATCGGCGGTATTGCCAATATTTCGGTGAGCGGGGAAAAGTATATTGCTTTTGATGTTTGTGCCGCCAACCGTGTGCTGAATATGCTGGCAAACCTGGCGGGGAAAGAATTTGATGAGGGTGGTAAAATGGCAGCAAGCGGAATAGTTCATCAAAAGGTATTGAATGCTTTAAACTCCCTGGACTATTACAAGCTTCCTTACCCGAAATCGCTGGCTAATGATTTTGGAACAGATACAGTATTCCCGATCCTTCATCAATCAGGGATTTCAATAGCAGATGCATTAAGAACCTACACGGAACATATCATAATTCAATTGAAAAATTCTCTTGCAGGCTTTGCAGGGTTCAAACCGGGTAATCGTAAACTTCTTGTAACCGGCGGCGGCGCTTTAAATATTTTTCTAATGGAAAGAGCAAGGCAGGAACTGGGAACCCTGAATATGGAAGTGGCTGTTCCGGAAAAAGAACTGGTGAATTTTAAAGAAGCGCTGATCATGGCTTTTATCGGGGTGCTTCGCTGGCGGCAGGAATATAATGTGCTTTCTTCAGTAACAGGTGCAATCCGGGATAGCATTGGCGGCGCTTTATGGACAGGGCATGAAGAATAGCTAACATTTTAAAGGCTCCTGGATTTATGAAGAAGAAAATGGTTTGCTCCCCCGCTTAGTTGTTTGCTGCTTATTACAGGATCGCTGATTTACTGTCATACTGCCGGAAAGATATAATCAACGGTGCATCATCTGTTGCAATTCCTGCTTCCCGGGGTATAGAAAAACATCTTTCAGGCAAGCCCGGATTTCCATTAAAAACGACAGGGAAGGATGTTTTAAAAAAAATCGGCATATTATAAAAAGCTACTTAATTTTATACCGGATTGAATTAACGAAAACAACGAAACGGAAATCATTATTTTCTGCCTGTTATTATCCGGAAAAATTTTCAGGAACTTACATGAGACAAGCGCATCAGTGATCTGTTTAATTAGGAGGTTCTTTTATGATAATTTTTTGGCAGCAGCGAATCTGTACTATCAATGATAAGCTTTGCTGCTGAAGATCCGGCGTAATGGAGTAACATTCCAGAATATAATGTTGATTTTATTCAACAATAAAAATCAGACATATATGCCCGCTAAAATGAAACGACTGTTGGCGCCTGCAACCCTATTCATTCTCTTTTTCATTTCATTATTGAGCTCATGCAATCCAGGCAATACAAAGGAAGCAGAATCAAAAAACAGCGTGTCGGATAAAAGGGATAAGATCAATATCATGCTGGATTCCTTCAATAGAGCTGCTGCAAAGGCAGACTATAACGCCTATTTTAATTTTTTTACAGATGATGCCATTTTCACCGGCACCGATGCAACAGAACGCTGGAATAAAAAAGAGTTTATGATTTGGGCAAAACCCTTTTTTGACAGAGGCAGGGCGTGGAGCTTTACTTCAATGGGCCGCCATATTTATTTTGACAGCACCGGCACTATCGCCTGGTTTGATGAACTGTTGAATACGCAAATGAAAATCTGCCGCGGCTCCGGAGTTGTGGTAAAAAAAGGCCCTGACTGGAAAGTGGAACAATATATTTTATCGGCGACCATACCGAATGGAATAATGGATGCGGTAGTAAAAATGAAAGCGTCTGCAGAGGATAGCATTATTAATAAGCTAATACATCATTAGTATGCTTTAAATGGGTTTAAAATCAGCAATACATACTATAGCTATTTAATTAACAGAAACAAAACCAACAACGATGAAACAATTATCAGCACTCATAGTTTTATCTGCCATTGCTTTTTCTGGCATGTTTACTTCCTGCACTTCCAATGGAAATGTGCAAACGCCCGCAGCGGATTCTGTGGCAGCCAACATTAAAATGTACACCCATACATGGGATGAAATTATCAATCATGGCAAACTGGAGTATTTTACTGATTCCAATTTTACAAAAGATGTGGTGATGCATGCCCACCCGGATATTGTGGGCATTGACAGTGCAAAGGCTTATTATGCCAATTACCTGACCGGCTTTTCCAATATCAGATTCACCATCATTGATGTATTTGGCCAGGGCGATAAATTGGTGAAGCATTGGCGTTTTGAAGGCAAGCATACCGGAAACTTCTTCGGCATTCCGGCAACAGGAAAAGATGTAAGTGTGGAAGGCGCTACTTTGGTGAAAATGCGTGGTGGTAAGATTGCAGAAGAGCAGGATTTTTTTGATAACTATGAATTCATGAAGCAGTTGGGTTTGGTGAAATAGAAATACAAGGGATTGCAGATACGTAGCATTGTTTCATTTTTAAAAAAGGAGTATCGTTTAAAATAAATTTTATGGAAGTACATCATCCTGTTGAAACAGGCAGAAAGAGATGGACACATTATCTCTTTGAGTTTTTTATGCTATTCCTCGCTGTATTCTGTGGCTTTTTAGCAGAGTACCAATTGGAACATAAAATCGAAAGAGAAAAAGAGCAGCAACTCATTCAATCTTTAAAATTAGATCTTGCAACTGACATCAGTCAAATAGATTCATTATCGCGGGAAATGAATGTCAAGCTGACAAAGCTTGATCTGTTGTCCCGTGGTTTATATGAAGGTGTAAATAAAGGGGTTTCCTTTAGTACTATTAAACTTATTTTACCAGCTATTGGATTCAACGATTTCATTTATACTGATAAAACTATTTCCCAATTAAAAAATGCCGGCGGAATGAGATTAATCAGAAATCAAAAAATTGCTGATAGTATCGCTGCTTACGATGCTTTGGTCCGTCGCAGCCTTGTCAATCAAACAGGTATCAATGAAACTGTTTCGCCATCACTTACCGGTACTTTAAGAAAGAATACTGATTTTTTCATGCTGCAAAAAAGTATTTCTCAGGATCTTAATTTGTCAGATACAATGATGATCAAAAGAAATGCTTTCATTTTCACAGATAAAAAACAATATATCTGCCTGTCAAATGATATATTATACTTCAGAAACAGGCTGTTTACTTTGGCGATGCTTTTAAACCGGGATAAGATTGGAGCTGAGAGGTTGTTGGATTTTCTTAACAAAGAATATCGCAATTAATAATATTATTTAAAAAAATGGAAGTACATCATCACGCACACGTAGAAAACCTGCCTGCCGGACGGGCAGGAAAGAGATTCAAGGAATATTTCCTTGAGTTTATCATGATCTTTCTTGCCGTAACGCTTGGTTTTTTTGCAGAAAACATCAGGGAATCTTTTGTCAATAAAGAAAAGGAACACCATTATATTCAAAACCTGCGCTTAGACCTTGGCAATGATATCATTCAACTTGATTCAATGGTTTCCTTTCAAAATTTGTGGCATCAGCACCTTGACAGTGCTTTAAAAATACCCATAGAATCTTTAACAGATATAAATGAGCAGGACAGTTTTTTATATCATTTCTTTCCTTTTTATTCTTTAATCCCCGTTTTTGAAGAAAATGATAATACCATTAGTCAATTAAAGTCAGGGGGCTTCAATATTTTCAGAAATAAGGCTACGATTGACTCCATCAGCAGAGTTTATAACAATAGATTAAAATTCAATAATGATTTCTTCCTAAGCACCTATTGGGATGCTGCTCACCAGGCACAGAAAATAATGCGTTTGCCGCAACCTGCAACTAATTTTACAGATACGATCTTATTTAAGTTCAGAAAGAATTACCGGGTTTTTACGCAATACAACAAAGAAGAGACAGTTCAATTATACAATAAAATCGGAAATGCAAACGGAACTTTAATAACACTCATAATGTACGAACAAGTTTACAGGAAAAGCATGGTTGACCTTTTAAATTATTTAGATAAAACCTATCCATCCCAATAATGGTGGAGGTTCATCATTACTTGAATGTCTAAAGCCTGCATGTTGGAAGTAAATAATGAAGATTTAACGAATATGTTTGAATGTATTTAAGAAACCATGAAGAAGCAACTAGGCAGTTTTAAAAACCATGGAAACCAGATTGGTTAAAGAATCAAAACTATAAAGATAGTTGATTGAGATATTTAATATCCATTAGATAAGTTAAACATGAAATAGGTGAATTTATAAAGTGACCATGGATTAATAATTTTAAATCATTAAAATGAAAAAATCAAAAATCGTTTTTCTAATTGCATTTATTTTCAGCGTGTATTTCTCTCAGGCGCAACCCGATTCAATTGTATTACATGATATCAACCGGGACAAGGCATCGCCGGCTTCCATGACAGAATTATCCATTCCATCCGGCGGGGTAAACATTGCCGGATTTATGTATTCTGCGAATGGAAAAGGAAAGCATCCTACACTTTTAATACTACATGGTTTCCCGGGAAATGAACGAAACCTTGACCTGGCGCAGGTGGTGCGGGAAAAAGGAAGGAATGCGATTTATTTTGACTATCGGGGTTCATGGGGAAGCCAGGGTGTTTTCAGTTTTGAAAATTGTGTACAGGATGTAAAGAATGTGGTTTCATTTTGTAAAAAGTATTCCGGTTCATTAAAAATAAACACTTCAAACATTGTATTGTTTGGTCATAGCATGGGAGGTTTTGTTTGCCTGAAAGCATTGGCAGAAATTCCTGAAATAAAAAAGGATTTGCCTTGTCTGCATGGGATATTTATGCAAGTGTAAAAGGTATAAAACCCGGGCAGGTTAAAGCTTTGGCAAAGCAGAGCCGCTATTAAAAAAGTTATTACAATTAAAAAAAGAAAAACAATGAAAAAGGAAACTTTCAAATTCTCTGGGGATTCGGCGATAAACTACGACACTTATCTCGGCCCGTTTTTATTTGAACCTTATGCTCATTTCGTAGCACAAATGCTCCCTGCAACAGCTCATGATGTATTGGAAGTTTGCAGTGGTACCGGAAGGCTAACCAGGCATTTGGCAAACCGGTTGTCTCCCGGAGGTAAATTAACCGCACTTGACCTGAATACCGATATGTTGAATGTGGCAAAGCCAAAGGTTAAAGAAAAACCTGTAAAGTTTGTAATAGCTGATGCTCAACAACTGCCCTTCCCTGATAATTCTTTTGATTATGTATTTTGCCAGTTCGGATTAATGTTTTTCGAGGATAAGCAAAAGGGGGTTGATGAAGTTTACCGTGTTTTAAAGCCAAAAGGAAAATACATTTTCGCCACATGGGACAAAACTGAAAATGCGATAACGCATAAGGTTTTCTTCAATGATTTATTGTTGCCCTTTTTTGGCAAGGACTCCAATCGTTTTCTAGTGCCCTTTAGTTTGCATCATAAGGATGAACTTCTAAGCTATCTTACCACAGCCGGTTTCAAAAATAAGGTAGTCAAAAAAGTTGAGATGGAGGGGACTTCACCCTCCGCATTGGATGTAGTAAATGGATATCTGCTTAAGCACTCTATAGGAGATGCCGTCAGGGAAAAAGACCCGGATGCATTGCCTGTAATGGCCTCACGGTTTGAAAACTCTTTAATTGAAATCTTCGGACCGCGAGAAATTACCATGAAGTTTTCTGCATTTATAGGAGAAGGTGAAAAATAAAAGCATTTATTAATGTAGGGTGCCCGGTTTTTCAAACAAGTATTTTGAATGTTTTGAAGATTTTTAACCAAAAGAAGAGATTGAATTTTATTATTATGATCAATTGTGCTGCACAATCCGGATGCACCAGCAGCTACTTCACCAGGGAACCTTCTCAGGTAGGTAGAAGAAGTGGAACAGGTAAGAAAAGAGCTTGGCCTTGATCCATTTTATTTGACCGGGTATTCCCGGGAGAAACACGCTTACAAATAAACTTCAGTAAAAATATTTAGGGACAGAATTTATTCAATACATTACATATTAAATTAATAAGAATGAATGAACCGAGTAGGTTTCTGTTGCTTTTAGCTTTGGTTTCTACCTATTCACTTTTCTCCTGCAACTCAGATCAATCCCGCAAATTATCTCAGACACTTGGTAATGACCGGTATAAAGTGCAAATCAATGCCACATTGGATTCCTTCAACCAGGCAGCAGCCAGGGCAGACTACAATGCCTATTTTAATTTTTACACTGAAGATGCCATCTTCACGGGAACGGATGCTACCGAAAGATGGAACAAAAAAGAATTTATGGATTGGGCAAAACCCATCTTTGACAAAGGCAAGGCATGGAATTTTACTACACTCGGAAGGCATATCTATTTTGACAATACCGGCACCATCGCCTGGTTTGATGAATTGCTGAATACACAAATGAAAATCTGCAGAGGCTCCGGTGTATTGGTGAAACAAGGGAATGAATGGAAACTGAAGCAGTACATTTTATCTACTACTGTTCCCAATGAATTGTTAGATACTGTAATTAAACTTAAAGCACCGAAAGAAGATTCACTTATTCAAAGAATAAAATGAAGCCTTTATTAGATGTAACGGTACTCAAATCAATCAATAATTATTCATTAAAACAAACAACAGTGAAACGACTACCAGCACTCATACTATTTTCAGTGATTGCTTTTGCAAGCCTTATTACTTCCTGCAGTTCTAATGGTAATGTGCCATCGCCTGCAACAGATTCCGTAGCAGCCAATATTAAAATGTACACACATACCTGGGATGAAATTATCAATCATGGTAAATTGGATTTATTCAACGATTCCAGTTTTACAAAAAACGTAGTGATGCATGCACATCCTGATATTGTAGGCATTGTCAGTGCCAGGGCATATTATGCCAATTACCTGACCGGTTTTTCCAATATCAGCTTCACCATCATTGATGTATTTGGCCAGGGTGATAAATTGGTAAAACATTGGCGTTTTGAGGGTAAGCATACCGGAAACTTCTTCGGCATTCCGGCAACAGGAAAAGATGTAAGTGTGGAAGGCGCTACATTGGTAAAAATGCGTGGAGGTAAGATTGCAGAAGAGCAGAATTTTATTCATAATTATGAATTCATAATATAGCTTGGATTGATAAAATAATATCCATTTAAAATAAAAACTCATGAAGAATTATAAAACACTATCCATTTTAATTGTTACTCTGATTCTTGCTACAAATATTAATGCTCAACCATCTTCTGCATCGGTTCAGAAAACAGATTATGGAAATAATCCACAAGCAGGGAAGTATATTACTAACCGGGGATTTAAAATGTACTATGAAACGTATGGCAAAGGCCAACCCTTGCTGATCATCCATGGCAATGGTGGTTCCATCCAGGATTTCACAAATCAAATTCCCTTTTTTGAAAAGCATTATAAAGTGATACTGGCAGACAGCCGGGCGCAGGGCAAGTCGGTTGACAATGGCGATTCATTAAGTTATGAAATGATGGCTGATGATTTAAATGGATTGCTGGATGCCTTGAAATTAGATTCCTGTTATGTAATAGGCTGGAGTGATGGCGGTATCAATGGATTATTACTTGCTATTCGCCATCCTGATAAAGTGAAAAAATTAGCGATAACAGGTGCTAATCTTGTACCAGACACTTCGGCAGTAGAACCGGAAATTTATGACTGGGCGAAATCTCTTGGCGATTCCATCAATCGGTTACCCTTAACACCTGAAGTAAAAACTTATCGTAAACTTTTTCATTTGCTCTCTTACGAACCGCATATCACCACAGCGCAATTACAAACAATCAAATGTCCGACACTTGTGATCGGAGGAGACCATGATGTCATTCGTCCCCCGCATACAATGTTGATTGCTGAATCAATACCAAAATCTTATTTATGGATTTTGCCCAACAGTGGCCACTCAACCCCTGTTGTTTATGCTACCATTTTTAATCAAGTGGTCAATGATTTTTTCAAAAATCCATACCGGAAAATAGAAGGGTTAAGCCGGTTGCAATAAAAAGTAAATATCGATTCTTCTCAAAAGGGTAGCCCTTATGAACTAAAAAAATGGAATTTATGCAATCAAAATCTATCAAGGGAAAAACACCCACTGAAATAAAAAATGAATTGGAAGAAATCAAAAGCACCGGCTTCAAGGCTACATTGGCTATTATCCTCATCTCCAATCTTGAAAATGCTGCGTCATTATGTGCTATTTTTAATAATGAACACATTGCCGTTTTCGGTGTAAGTACCTCCCAAAAATTTACCGAACAGGGAATGGTGCCGGATGATATTGTTGTTTTGCTATTGGATATTTCTCCCGGTTATTTCAGGATAGTATTAAAAGATAATGAAGCTGCCGGATCCGTTTATGATGCAGCCTATCTGGTAGGTGAAGCAGGTGTACAGGCATTTAAAAACCCCGGTTTCATTATTTCATCTGCTGACTTCAGGATGTCGGGCGAAGAAATCATTAAAGGACTGACTGATGCAGCCGGTAAAGAAACTGTCATCATGGGCGGTGTAGCAGGCGACCCTGCAGATTTTTCGGGTATCATCTTTACAAACAATACATCTTGTACCAAAGGGATTTTGGCATTGGTGATTGACCAGGACAAAGTAGCTATAAACGGACTGGCTGTATCAGGATGGAAACCGGTTGGGACCACTAAAAAAATTACGAAGAGTGAAGGCCCCTGGATTTTTACCATTGACAATGAACCTGCCCTGGATGTGATTCAAAGATTTTTGGGGAAAGAAATAGCTGCAGACTATAAACAGAAAGGTCTAATTCCTTCCGACCTCGGTTATCCTTTACAGTTTGAAAGGGAATCAGGAAGTATTTTAATGCGGCCATTATTGTTGATGAACCCTGCTGAAAAATCAATCATGGTAGGCGGTGATGTGAAAGAAGGGGAAAGTTTTCGTTTTTCATTGCCACCCAATTTTGATGCCATAGATACTGTCGTTAATAGCACCATTACAGTAAAAGAAAATACAATGCCTGATGCTGATGCGCTGATTGTATTTTCATGTATCGGCAGATTGGGTTCTTTCGGACCAATGATTTCAACCGAAATAGAAGGATTGGCTGCAACCTGGAAAAAACCAATGGTTGGATTTTTTTCGTTGGGTGAATTTGGAAAATTGGATGAACACCGGTGTGAGTTTCATGGAACCACGGTGAGCTGGGTGGCGTTGAAAGAGAGGAACTAATTGTTAATGGTGAATTGTGAATGAAGGAGAAAAAATTGTTAATGGTTAATTGTTAATTGATAATTTGAGAGAATGAAGGATAATGTAATTAGAACAAAAAGTTTTGCCTTTGCACTCAGGATTGTCAAACTGTATCAGTTTCTGCAATTTGAAAAGAAGGAATTCATTCTTAGTAAGCAGCTACTGCGATGCGGGACTGCCATAGGTGCGATGGTTAGGGAAGCAGAACAAGCAGAAAGCAAATCAGATTTCATTCATAAGTTAGCCATAGCTCAAAAAGAAGCCAATGAAACAGAATATTGGATTGAACTTTTGTATCAATCCGGATATCTGGATAAACCACAATACGAATCGGTTTTTAGTGATATAACAGAAATTAGAAAATTACTCACATCAATCATCAAAACCTCTAAGTTGAATAAAGAGAATTAACCATTATCAATTAACCATTAACAATTAAATACGTGTTCGCAAAATCCATCAAAGGCAAATCAACTGAAGAAATAAAATCAGCATTAGATGCAAGCATCTCTGATGATTTCAAGCCAACACTTGCCATTTGTTTTGTTTCCAAAAAATTGGACAGGGTAGCTATTACAAATGTATTGGATGCAGCAGGGATAAGTGTTTTCGGCTGTACCACCAATGGCGAGTTTACCAGTGAGGTAACGGAGAAAGGTACTGCCGCCATATTATTGCTTGATTTAAATAAAGATGATTTTCAAATTTATTTTCATGAATTCACCGAACCCAATTACCGTGAAGTGGCAAAAGAAATGGCATTGAATGCAAAAGAAAAATTTGCAAACCCGGCATTCTTTATCGGGCTCAGTCATTATGCAACCGATGGAGAAGAAATTTTGAAAGCGCTTACAGATATTGCCGGGAAAGATATCAATGTATTTGGCGGTGGTGCTGGTGATGATTATGAGTTTACCGATAATTATGTTTTTACCAATGGCAAAGATGCCGGTAAGGCAATTGTCTGCATAGCGCTGAATGAAAATAAAATTGAAATAAAAGGTATTGCTACCTGTGGCTGGAAAGCGGTGGGTACTGTACGAACGGTTACAAAAAGTGAAGGTAACCATGTGTATATGGTGGATGATATGCCGGTATTGGATCTTACGGTGAAATATGGAGGCATTGAAAATGTAACTCCCGAAAATCAAAACCTGTTGATAGAACTCGCTGCCAATTTCCCTTTGCAATTACAAAGAGAAAAAGGCGATCCGGTTATGCGCCCCGGTTTGATGGTTGACTGGAATGATCGTTCTTATTATACCAGTGGCACTGTGCCGCAGGGTTCAAAGGTGAGGTTTTCATTGCCGCCGGATTGGGATGTGATGGAAAAAGTAGTGAAAGGTGTGGAGCAATTAAAAGCAACAGAAATGCCTGAAGCCGATGCAGTGGTGGTATTCAGTTGTGCCGGCAGGATTTTATCACTCGGTCCATTAATGACGAAGGAACTGGAAGGCATTAAAAATGTCTGGAATGTACCTATGGCGGGCATGTTTTCAAATGCAGAACTGGGCAGGGCAACCGGTGGTAATTTGGAAATGCACAACCTGACAACTTGTGTAGTAGCTTTAAAGGAGAAATGATTGATAATGGGGAATGAGGAATGGTTAATGGTTAATTGAGAATTGATAATTTGAGAGAATGAAGGAGAATGTTATAAAAATAAAAAGTTTTGCCTTTGCACTCAGGATTGTCAAATTGTATCAGTTTCTGCAATTTGAAAAGAAGGAATTCATTCTTAGTAAGCAGCTACTGCGATGCGGGACTGCCATAGGTGCGATGGTTAGGGAAGCAGAACAAGCAGAAAGCAAATCAGATTTCATTCATAAGTTAGCCATAGCTCAAAAAGAAGCCAATGAAACAGAATATTGGATTGAACTTTTGTATCAATCCGGATATCTGGATAAACCACAATACGAATCGGTTTTCAATGATATTACTGAAATTCGGAAACTCCTTACATCCATTATTAAAACTTCCAAACAAAGGAAATCCAATTAACAATTAGAATGAACCAACACTTACAAAATATTGTAGATAGTCTTCAACAAAATGAACATTTAACGGAAGCAGAAAAAAACAAAATCATTGCTTACTTAAAAGATGTCAATAAAGAATTGGAGATTACTGCTTTCAAATTAGACCGAACCGAAAAGGTAAAACGTACTACCGCCATCCTGCTGGAAGAAACCATTGAAGAACTGGAGAAAAAAAGAAAAGATGTGGAAGCTCAAAACAGGGAGCTGGAGATTGAGTCTGCATTGGAAAGGGTGAGGGCTGCTACCATGTCAATGAGAAACTCATCAGAACTTGGAAACCTGATATTTCATTTATATGGCGAGCTTACCAGGCTGGATGCAAAACTGGACCGTTGCTTTATTATGATAGTTAATCAGGAAACTTTGAGTATTACCTGGTGGCTATCCGGGAAAGAAGGGTTGCTGGATGAAAACGGGTTCCTGGTACAGCATAATGATTATCCATCGCATCAATTATATCTGAAACACTGGAGGGAGAAGACCACAAATTGGCAATATCTGCTTGAGGGTAAGGAAAAAGAAGAATGGGATCAATTTGGCTTTAGCAAGACTGAGTTGGCGAAACTTCCCGAAGCCGTAAAAAGAGATATGTCCGGTGTTAAAAAAACATGGCTCTCCGGTTCCTCGGATAGTTTTGGTTGCCTGCTTACCGGGAGTCTTGAACAATTATCAGAAGAGCATCAAAACATCCTCAGTCGCTTTACAAAAGTGTTCAATCAAACCTATACCCGCTTTCTCGACCTGCAAAAAGCAGAAGCACAGGCAAGAGAAGCACAAATTCAATTAGCCCTGGAGAGAGTTCGGGCAAGAGCTATGGCGATGCAGAAACCCAGCGAACTTACAGATGTAGCCCAAATATTGCGCACAGAAATGAGATCACTTGGTGTGGAAGAATTAGAAACAAGTTCCATTTACATTCGTCATGAAGACAGCGGTAATACAGATTGCTGGTATGCCATTCAGAAGGATAACAAATTAGTGTCAGACTACATGACAATAAACCTGAATGATACCTGGGTGGGACGGGAGATGTTATCTTTTTACCGATCCGATAGAAAGAAAACCACTATCGTTATGAAAGGAGAAGAAAGAAAAGAATGGATTAATTACTGTTCCGAACATTCCAATGTGCTGACAGGGTTTTATGGTGACAACATTCCCGACCGTTCTTATCACTTGTATAAATTTTCTAACGGTTATATGGGTGCCGCATCTCCCGGTGAGATATCCGCTGAAAGCTGGGATTTGTTGCAGCGGGCCACTTCTGTTTTTTCATTAGCATATACCCGATTTAACGATTTACAGCTTGCCGAAGCACAGGCAAGAGAAGCGCAGATAGAAACGGCATTGGAAAGAGTGCGCAGCAGAACAATGGGTATGCAAAAAAGCGACGAACTCAAAGATGTGATCCGGCTGGTGTATGAACAATTCATTCATCTGAAAATTCATATTGAACACACCGGATTTTTAATTGATTATAAAACAAGAGATGATGTGCTGCATATCTGGCTGGCTGACGAGCACCTGGCTCCCTCAGAAGTAACCATTCCCTGGTTTGACTGCCCACCCAATAACAGCATCAGGGATGCAAAAAATAAAGGGGAAGATTTTTTCAAATACCATTTGACTTTTGAGGAAAAAAATAAATTTTACCGGGATCTTTTTCAGTTCGTTCCCGGTGTGCCGGAGGAAACAATAGATTATTATCAAAACTGTCCCGGGCTTGCCGGCTCAGGTGTATTGTTGGAGAGTATCGGTTTGTATATTGAAAATTTTTCAGGCACTCCCTATACGGATGAAGAGAATGCGGTATTGATGCGGTTTGGAAAAGTGTTTCAGCAAACCTATACCCGCTTCCTTGATTTACAAAAAGCAGAAGCGCAATCAAGAGAAGCGCAAATACAATTGGCATTGGAAAGAGTGCGGGCAAGGACGATGGCGATGCAGAAGAGTGATGAACTTGGAGAAGTGGCTTTATTACTGTTTGAGCAGGTGCGAAGCCTGGGAATAGAAACTTATGCAAGCGGGTTTAATATTTTTAATCAGGTGAAGAAAAATCTGGTTTCATGGATGTCTAATCCCACCGGGCCCATTAATCCTCCTTTTGAAATGCCTGTTGAGTCTTTTAAACAGCATCAGAAAATTTATGAGGCATGGAAAAATAATGAAGACTTTTTAGAAGACGATCTTACCGGGGAAGCATTAGCAGCGCATTATAAGTTCCTTCGCTCTCATCCATTATTAGATGAAGCATTCAAAAAATCTGAAGCTGCCGGCATTGAAACACCTGGCAGGCAGGTTCATAATATTGCTATTTTTTCACAGGGATTTTTGCTTTTTATCACATTTGAACCACATCCTGAATTCCGTGACATTTTTATTCGCTTTGCCAAAGTATTTGAACAAACTTATACCCGTTTTCTTGATTTGCAAAAAGCCGAAGCGCAGGCAAGAGAAGCGCAGATAGAAGCGGCATTGGAAAGAGTGCGGGCAAGGACAATGGCGATGCAGAAGAGTGATGAATTGCAGGATGCAGCATCATTGCTGTTTCAGCAGATACAGGCCCTGGGTATTCCTGCCTGGAGTTGTGGGTATAATATTTTTCAGAAAGAAGATACTGTTTGTACCTCCTGGATGAGCAACCACGGTCAGATGCAACCACCTATACATATTCCACTAAAAGAAAATGCCACTTTTATTCGTTTCAAATCGTCAAAAGAAAAAGGTGAAGAATTCTGGATAGAAGAATTACAAGGCAAGAAACTGAAAGAACATTATGGCTATTTGTTTTCATTGCCAGAGGTTGAATCAATAGCGACAGAAAATAAAAAAAATAAACTGACACTTCCTGTTTATCAAATTAATCATGTTGTAAACTTTTCACACGGTAATCTTCTATTTATAACTTATGAACATGTGCCGGAGGCCTATGGTTTATTTAAAAGGTTCGGTACAACATTTGAACAAACCTATTCCCGTTTCCTTGATTTGCAAAAAGCAGAAGCACAGGCAAGGGAATCACAGATTCAATTGGCATTGGAAAGAGTGCGGGCAAGGACGATGGCCATGCAGAAAAGTGAAGAATTATTGGATGTGATCAATATTTTTTCCGAACAATTGACAAACCTGAACATCTATTTTGATAATGTAAGCTTCGGAGTTAATAAACAAACTGATGATTTTAAATTCTGGCTGTCTTCTGCAGGCCAATCTCATCCAATTTACATTGTGGTTCCTTATTGTAATAACCCGGCGCCAAATCGTGTTATTGAGGCACAAAAAGATGGTTTGAAGTTTTTTGCGGACATCTTAACACCGGAAGAAAACAGGCTTTGGTTCCAACACCTGGTTGATCATTCCGAAATCAGGCTTCTTCCCGACAAAGTGAAAAGTTATGTCTTATCCAGCCCCGGGTTTGCACGGTCCACCTTCATTATGAAAAATATCAATCTTTATATAGGGAATTATAAAAACACACCCTTTACTGAAGAGGAAAATAATATTTTCTACCGGTTTGCCCAGGCTTTTGAACAATCCTATATCCGTTTCCTTGATCTGCAAAAGGCCGAAGCACAGGCAAGAGAAGCGCAAATAGAAGCCGCATTGGAAAGAGTGCGAAGCAGAACCATGGCCATGCAGAAAAGTGATGAACTTTCGGCTATTTCTTCAGAACTATTTAAACAAGTTCAATTGCTGGGGGTGCCGTCCTGGTACTGCGCCTTCAATATAAATGATGAGGATCCAAACAGTTCATTGGAATGGGGCAGTAACGGTGAACGTACATTTGAAAAATACAGAACACCCAGGGAAAATATTTTTCTTCGTTATTATGAAGCCGGGCAAAGGGGAGAGACATTATTTATTAATGAAATTGGCAAAGAAGAATGTCCTGCACATTATAAATATTTATGTAGCCTGTCCGGGGTAGGAGAACAACTGCTTGCAATGAAAACGAATGGCATTCCGTTCCCTGTTTCACAAATTGATCATGTAGCCTTTTTCAAATACGGTTATATTCTGTTCATTACGTATGATCCGGCGCCTGAAGCTCATGATATTTTCAAACGCTTTGCCAAAGTATTTGAACAAACCTACACCCGCTTCCTTGATCTGCAAATAGCCGAAATACAGGCAAGAGAATCACAGATTCAATTGGCATTGGAAAGAGTGCGGGCAAGGACGATGGCCATGCAGAAGAGTGATGAATTGCCCGAAGCCTCCAATCTGTTGTTTCAGCAAATACAATCTTTAGGCATGCCTGCATGGAGTGCCGGTTATTGTATATGGAACGAAGATAAATCAGCTGTAACATTATGGATGAGTAGCGAAGGAGTTTTACAGCCGCCATTCACCGCTCCAACAACGGAAGATGAATTATTCATTGAAATGCGCAAGGGCCAGGCAGATGGCAAAACATTTCATGTAGTGGAAATGGGTGGTAAAAAATTAGTGAAGCATTACCAGTATATGCGTACACTGCCGGTAGTGGGAAAAATTCTGGATTCGATAATTAATGAAGGACATCCATTGCCTACTTTCCAGATTATGCACCATGCTTATTTTACACAGGGTTTTTTATTATTTATTACTTACGAACCTGTACCTGAGTCCCATGATATTTTTAAACGTTTTGCCAAAGTATTTGAACAAACCTATACCCGTTTCCTTGATCTGCAAAAGGCAGAAGCGCAGGCAAGAGAAGCGCAGATTCAATTAGCATTAGAAAGAGTTCGTGCAAAAACTTTATCCATGCAAAAGCAGCAGGATTTGTTTATTGTGGCAAAAGCTTTTGGTGAGCAACTGGTAGCATTGGGACTGAGAGTAGATTATGTTTCCTTTATGTATGGTGCAATTTCTAAGAACCGGGATTGGAATCTCTGGGGTTGTGTTCCAGGTCTCGAAAACTCTGCACAGAACAATGTTATTCCATATAAGAAAACGGCTTATTTTACCAAAACATCAAAAAGCGTTGAGCAATATGAAAACACCGGTAATCCCATACAGATAAAAACATTTACCAAAAAAGAGAAGAATGAATTTTTAGACCATTATTTTTCAGTTGCACAACCTTTACCGGATGAATTTAAAAAGCTTATTTATGATGCGCCTGGTTCCTGCATTGTGGATGCCTATTTAAATGAGGTAACAGTTTCTATTTGTAGATACGATGCAGCAGAACATTACTCAGATGAACAGCTTGCTATTTTCAAACGTTTTTCACAAGAGTTCAGACAAGCCTATATCCGTTTTCTTGATCTGCAAAAAGCAGAAGCTCAGGCAAGGGAAGCACAGATAGAAGCAGCATTGGAAAAAGTTCGGAGCCGTTCACTCGCCATGCATTCAACCAAAGAATTGGGAGAAGTAGTGAAAGTAATAGTTGAGAAATTAAAAGATCTTGGTGTTGTGCTTGATGCAAATGGAGTAACTCTTTGTACTTATTTCCCGGATTCAAAAGATGTGTTGCAATGGATCGTATCACCCGATTTTACTTTTACCGGCAGCTATTTGTTACCTTATTTTGATCATCCTATTTTCAATGATGCGTGGGAATCCAAAGAAAGAGGAGACGAATATTTTTCAAAAGCATATACTGTTAAAGAAAAGAATAGCTTTTTTGACTACGCATTTCAACATTCAGATTATAAAAATTTCCCTGATGATTTTAAACAATGGATATATCATAACGACAAACACATCCTCTCTTTTGCCTGGCAAAAGAACTCCGCTATACTAATACCCTCTTATACCGGGATAGTACCTACAGCGGATGAAATAGAAATATTAAAACGATTTACCAGGGTTTTTGAGCAGGCATATATCCGTTTCCTTGATCTGCAAAAGGCCGAAGCACAGGCAAGAGAAGCGCAAATAGAAGCCGCATTGGAAAGAGTGCGAAGCAGAACCATGGCCATGCAGAAAAGTGATGAACTTAATCCCACAGCAGATCTTTTATTTGATCAATTGAAAAAATTAGGCGCTGACCTGCAGGGAGTGGCATTTACCATTTGTGATAAAAACAGCACCATTATCACCAAGTGGACAAGTATCGGCATCTTTTCATTTCCCTACACCATTGAACCTGCCGAGCAGAATATGTATGAAGCATGGAAAACCAATGTGCCGCTTTACGAGGAAGTTTTTGAAGGAGAAAGGCTGCGAAAATATTATGAAACGCTGATGGAAGTTCCTGCATTTAAACAAGGTCTTCAAAAGATGCTGGATGCAGGATTCCCTATTCCAACCTGGCAAAAAAATCATGCAGTATCCTTTCAGCAAGGCTATTTATTAGTCATCACAACAAAGCCATTTGAAGAGACACAGATTTTTGTTCGCTTCGGCAAAGTGTTTGAACAAACCTATACCCGGTTCCTTGATTTACAAAAAGCAGAAGCGCAGGCAAGAGAAGCGCAGATTGAAGCGGCATTGGAAAGGGTGAGAAGCAAGGCAATGAGTATGCATGTTTCAACAGAATTGAAAGAAGTCGCTAGTGAAATGAGAAGCCAGCTTCACCTGCTTGGGCAAAAAGCATTGGAGACCTGCGCTATCCATTTATATGAAGTAACACCGGATTATATTGAGACCTGGGCCGCTTTGCGATTACCGGATAGCGAAGATGAAATGGTGAAGGTGGAAGCCTCTTACCCAAAGAAGGGGATTAGGATACTTGAGGAGACAATTAAAAATTATTCCTCAAAAAAAATGGACTATGTACTGGAAGTGGATAAGGCAAATGAAATTGAATTATTTGAAGAAATAAAAAAGCGGGCTCCTGCTGCTTACAAAGTAATTCTTGAATCTACAAAAGGTAAAGCTGATGATGATGTTTGGGTATATTGGTCATTAAGTGATTTTCCGGGAGGCTCATTAGTGATGGTTACCCATAAACTACCGGAAGAAAATGAAAGAAAATTATTGAGAAGGTTTTCCAATGTGTTTGGTTTGGCGTATCAGAGATTCAGTGACCTGCAGAAAGCAGAAACCAGCACCAGAGAAGCCATTAAGCAGGCAGCATTAGACCGCATCCGTGCAGATATTGCTTCCATGCGTACAACTGAAGACTTAGAAAGAATAACTCCGGTTATCTGGACAGAACTTAAAATACTTGGAATCCCCTTTATTCGTTGTGGTGTGTTTATTATGGATGAAGAAAAAGAACTGATTCATACATTTCTTTCCACACCCGAAGGGAAAGCCATCACTGCCATTCACATACCCTATAATACACCCGGCAAAATTCAGCTGATACCTGAGAACTGGAGGGCGAATAATCCTTACACAGACCATTGGCAGGATACCGACTTTGCTGACTTTGCCAATATACTGACTCAGCAAAAAGTAATTACATCTCCGGGTGAATATCTTTCAAGTGTTCCGAAGGGTGGATTTTATCTGCACTTTGTTCCCTTTCTCCAGGGGATGATGTATGTAGGCAATACAACAGAGTTAAGTGAAGAAGAAATAAATTTAATCCAATACGTAGCCGACGCATTTGCCACTGCGTATGCACGATATGAAGATTTCAATAAATTAGAAGCCGCCAAAAAACAGGTGGACAGTACATTGACTGAATTGCAGTCCACCCAAAAGCAATTGATACAGTCTGAGAAAATGGCATCCCTCGGTGAACTCACTGCCGGCATTGCTCATGAAATTCAAAACCCGTTAAACTTTGTCAATAATTTTTCTGAAGTGAGTAAAGAATTATTAGATGAAATGAAAGACGCAATGGACAAAGGCGAAACGGAAGAAGCAAAAGAAATCATGCAGGATGTCATTAATAACCTGGAGAAAATCAATCATCATGGTAAAAGAGCCGATGCTATTGTAAAAGGAATGTTGCAACACAGTCGCAGTAGCAGCGGGCAAAAGGAACTGACAGATATCAGTGCTTTGTGTGATGAATATTTGCGTTTAGCTTATCATGGTTTACGGGCTAAGGATAAAACTTTCAATGCAAAGTTTGAAACAGACTTTGATCCATCGCTTCCAAAAATTAATGTAGTGCCACAGGAAATAGGCAGGGTGATTTTGAATTTAATCAATAATGCTTTTTATGCAGTGAATGAAAGAAAGAAACTAAATGAACCAGGCTATGAGCCGGAAGTGATTGTAAGTACAAGAAAAGAAAAGGATAAGGTTGAGATTAAGGTTAAGGATAACGGTACCGGCATCCCTGAAAAAATAAAAGACAAAATCTTTCAACCATTCTTCACCACCAAACCAACAGGACAGGGAACGGGATTGGGATTGAGTCTGGCGTATGATATAATTACGAAAGGGCATGGCGGGGAGTTGAAAGTGGAAACTAAAGGAGGAGAAGGAACTGAATTTGTGATTCTATTGGGTGTCTGAATCCTGCCTGCCTGCGGCAAGCAGGAGAGATTCTGACAATTAGAAAACAACCGAACAAATTTTATTATTCAATTATAACATACTCATGAGAAATAAATCACTCCTGTTATTATTGCTGTCTTTCACGGCAGTTTTTTGTGTGAATGCCCAATCTGAATTTGAGCAGCTTAAAGAAAAACTGGCTGCCCACCCCGCACAGGATACCGCACGGGTGAATATCCTGCTTGGGCTTAGTTATTTTAACCGCCCGGCAGTTGAAACAGAGAAATATGCCCTTGAGGCAATTGACTTATCCCGCAAAACAGGCTATGTGAAAGGAGAAGGGCGGGGATTAACGATGCTTGCGAAGGCAAAGGCACTAACAAATAAAAAAGCGGAAAGCGATTCCCTGCTCCTGCTGGCAGAGGCCATTGCCAATAAAATCAAAGATCGGGATAATATAGCGTTTACACTTCAGATTCGCGGCACGATATTAACAGATGACAATAATAAAGAGGGAATTGAATTATTAAAAAGAGCGGAAATAATATATAGCGAAACCGGCGATTTACGAAGAGTCTATAATTGCCAGTATAGAATTGCCAATTTTTATTACAATAACCTGGCAAATTACCCGGCAGCTATGGAATACTGGATGAAAGCAGCGGCAACAGCAGAGAAAATGAACAGGCCACAATCACTTATACAAACCTGGTCAAACCTTGCCACCCTTTATTCCTCTATTGGCGATTATGAAAATGCCTATAGTTTTCTTGACAAAGCTAATAAGAAAGCCAGAGAAACAAATATCAACGATAGCACACTTCTATTACTCTTAAAAAATAATACCGGCGAACTTTGCAGGCTTAGCGGAAAATATGACGAAGCTATAAAAGCCTATAAAGAAGCAGCCCGGTATTCAATACTTGAACAGGATATAAAAATAGTCGAAAGCAACCTTGCAGATGTCTATACCCGCATGGACAGCCTTCCCCTGGCTTTTCAATATGCTTTCAGCGCACTTAATACTAAATTGGATATGCCAACTCTTAAGTCCTGGATAACAGGAATACTTGGCAGGGCTTATTTAAAAAAGCAAATGCCCGACAGCGCAATTTATTATGCAAAAGAAGGCCTGCAGATAGCTAAAGAATATGAATTATTGGAATTTTTGAGGGATAATGCGGGGGCGCTGGCAGATGCCTATGCTTATAAAAAGGATTACCCGAATGCTTATAAATACCATCTGCAGTATATCAATTACCGGGATAGTATATTAAACACCGGGGTGAAGAATAAAATTGCCATGTATCAATACAGCTCGGAAATGGGAAAGAAACAGGTAGAAATAACAGAACTGAAAAACCAGAAGGAACGGCAAAAATCATTTCTAATCGTTTCCCTCGCCGGGTTATCGCTGATCATCATTTCTGTCTTTTTGTTATGGCGCAATAACCGTCAAAAACAAAAAGCGAACCTTTTTTTAGAAAGACAAAAACAAAAAGTAGAAATAACGTTATCAGAATTAAAATCAACGCAGGCGCAGTTAATACAAAGTGAAAAAATGGCATCGTTGGGAGAATTGACAGCCGGCATAGCTCATGAAATACAAAACCCGTTAAACTTTGTCAATAATTTTTCTGATGTAAATAAAGAATTGCTTTCGGAGATGAACAATGAAATTGAAAATGGGAATTATGACGAGGTAAAATCTATAGCTAAAGATGTAACAGATAATGAAGAAAAAATAAATCACCACGGTAAAAGAGCGGATGCCATTGTAAAAGGCATGTTGCAACATTCCAGAACCAGTACCGGGCAAAAAGAACTAACAAATATCAATGCATTATGTGATGAATATTTAAGATTGAGTTATCACGGATTGAGAGCAAAAGACAAAAGCTTCAATGCAAAATTTGAAACTGATTTTGATCCATCGCTTCCAAAAATAAATGTAGTACCGCAGGAAATAGGCAGGGTGATTTTGAATTTGATCAATAATGCTTTTTATGCAGTGAGTGAAAGAAAGAAATTAAATGAAACAGGCTATGAGCCAACAGTGATAGTAAGTACAAGAAATGAAAGAGATATGATTGAGATTAAGGTTAAGGATAATGGAACCGGCATTCCTGAAAAAATAAAGGACAAAATCTTTCAGCCATTTTTTACTACCAAACCCACCGGTAGTGGAACAGGACTGGGATTGAGTCTGGCGTATGATATAGTTACCAAAGGGCATGGCGGGGAGTTGAAAGTGGAAACAATAGAAGGTGAAGGAAGTGAGTTTACAATTTATATTCAGAATTCTTAATTCAGGAAGTATGAAAAATTTGTTGAAAATTCTTTCATTTACTTTGCTACCGGCGTTTCTTCATGGACAAATGAAGCAATCAAAACCGGATAACCTATTTTTAGCTTTGTCAAGTAGATCAAATGATACTGTCCGTATGGATGTTCTCTGGCAAATAGGAAACTACTATCTTCCTCTCAATAGTGATAGTGCTCTTTTTTATTTTGAACAAGCATTACAACTTTCAAGAAGTTTAAAATTAAGGTTAAATGAAGCGGCGATATTATCATCCATTGGCAATGTGCTGAGTCAAAAAGGAGACTATTCCAGGTCATTGAGATCGTATTTGACCATGATCGACATTGTTAAAGACCCCGCTAGCGAAAAGCTGACATGGCATTTACTAAACAATGAAACGCCAAGGCTTGTTAGGTTAAGGTTATTAAGATGGAGTTATCTTGATTTAGGATGGTTGTATGGATTAACGGCAAACTGGACATCCGATGTAGATAGGCAAGTGCAATCTTTTAAAGAAGCAAAGCGCTTTGCAGAATTCGCTAATGATAGCAGTCTCATTGCATGGTCAGATTTAAGTTTAGGCATGACTTATTCGAGCCTTGGTAAGTTTGATTCTATGGCTCTATTAGAGGAAAAAGCGTATCCATTTTTTTTAAGATCTGCAGATGAAAAAGGAGAAGCCCTTTCTTTGAAATTTATGGGTGATGCATATCAGGAAATAGGAAAATTTGATTTGGCCCGCAACGTATTAATAAAAGCAATTCAGATTGACATCCATCAAAATGATCAAGGCCGATTGGGGTGGGCCTATCTTTCTTTAGCCGGTTTATATAAGAAAATATCAAAGCCGGATTCAGCTATTTTTTATGCAGAGAGAGGGTTGGAAGCTCATAAAAGCATACATGCTGCCGAAGGGGAAAGACAAACTTATAATTTAATTTATGCATGCTTCAGTGAATTAAATAATAAGGATAGCGTTTTGGTATATCTGAAATTAGCAAAAAAAATATCGGATAGCCTGAATGATGTCAGCATGAAAAGTGTTTTTGCCTCGCAAGATGTAATTATTGATGAGCAAATACGGTTGGAAAAACTTGAAAAAGAAAAAATTGATACCCGTAACAAAATAAGAATGTATACTTTGCTGTCGGGCATTGTGATATTTGTGTTTATAACAAGCCTGCTTTACAGAAATTATAGAAATGGGAAAAAGGCAAACAACATCTTGCAACAGCAAAAGAGAAAAATTGAACAAGCGTTGATCGACCTCAAAAGTGCTCAAGCTAAACTTATCCAATCCGAAAAAATGGCTTCACTCGGTGAACTCACTGCCGGCATTGCTCATGAAATTCAAAACCCGTTGAACTTTGTCAATAATTTTTCGGAAGTCAGTAATGAACTGATTGATGAAATGAATACAGAATTGAATAAAGGAGATATTGAAGAAGCCAAAGTCATTGCATCAGATATAAAACAAAATCTTGAAAAAATAAATCACCACGGTAAAAGAGCTGATGCCATTGTAAAAGGCATGTTGCAACACAGCCGCAGCAGTACCGGGCAGAAAGAATCAACAGACATCAATGCTTTGTGTGATGAATATTTGCGTTTAGCTTATCATGGTTTACGGGCTAAGGATAAAACTTTCAATGCAAAGTTTGAAACTGATTTTGATACATCGCTTCCAAAAATTAATGTAGTGCCGCAGGAAATAGGAAGAGTCATACTCAATCTTATAAACAATGCTTTTTATGCAGTGAATGAAAGAAAGAAACTAAATGAACCAGGCTATGAGCCGGAAGTGATTGTAAGTACAAGAAAAGAAAAGGATAAGGTTGAGGTTAAGGTTAAGGATAATGGTACAGGCATTCCTGAAAAAATAAAGGACAAAATCTTTCAACCTTTTTTTACTACAAAGCCAACAGGCAGCGGAACAGGATTGGGGCTGAGTTTGGCGTATGATATTGTGAAGGCGCATGGTGGAGAGATAAAAGCAGATACGAAAGAAGGTAAGGGAAGCGAATTTATTATTCAATTGCAAACTAATTAAAAAAGCATGAAAATCTTTTTAAAAGTAATCTCATTGCTGTTGCTGCCATCATTGATTGCCGGGCAACAAAAAGACCCGTATCTGAGTAGTTTATACAGCGCCCTGTCGGATGCAACAAACGATACTGCCCGAATGGAAGCATATACTAATCTCGGATCATATTACGATCAATCAGACCGTGATAGTACAAAATTTTACCTTGAAAAAGCTTTGCCTATTGCTGTAAAATTAAACCTGAAATTCAACGAAGCCAATATATTGAACCGAATGGGGATTATCCTGATGCAACAGGAAAAGTTTTCAGAATCATTGGAATTTTATTTTAATGCGTTAAATATTGCACAGGACCCTGCTATTGAAAGAACTATCCGGCATTTGCTGCCTGGCCAAAGTCCGGCAGGTGCCCGAATGCTCCTGATAAGTACAAGCTACGATTTAATCGGATTGCTAAATGCATATACAGGCAACTGGATTGATAACACCAAAAACCAATTGAAATATTACAGAGAAGCTGAAAAATATGCAAAAGCATCCGGCGACAAAGGACAACTTGCGTATGTAACCTTTCACATGGGTATTGCTTATATGTATGAAGAAAAATTAGACTCTGCGCTCCTGTTTATTAAAAACGCCTTATCAACTTTTTCAGAATTGAAAGATAAAACAGGATTAGGCCGTGCAACGAAATACCTGGGCGATACGTATCAGAAAACAGGGAAATACGATGTAGCGCTTAATACAGTTTTACAGGCAATACCGTTTTTAAAAGAGACAAATGATAATTTGCACCTGGGCCTGGCATGTATTTCATTAAGTAGTATATATACAGATTTAAAAAAAGACGATTCTGCTTTGTATTATGCCAGAGAAAGTCTGAAAATTTTTGAAAAACGCAGAGACCCGGCGTGGAAAAGAGATGCATATAACCTGCTTGCCTCCGGTTTTGATCGCCTGGGCAGAACCGATAGCGCCACCATATATTTAAAACTGTCTAAATCATTAAGCGATAGTCTTAGTAGGGAAGAGAGAAAACATCTTCTTGCATTTCAGGATGTTTTTGTTGAAGAACAGGCAAAATTGGAAAAACTGGAGAGAGAAAAAATAGAATCCCGGGAAAAATTAAGAATATACCTGCTCATGTCAGGCATTGTCGTTTTTCTGGTTATTGTTTTTTTGCTTTATAGAAATAACCGGCACAGGAAAAAAGCCAATGAAACTTTGCGACAGCGAAATGAAAAAATTGAAAATACATTACATCAATTAGAATCTACTCAGGCTCAGCTCATCCAATCCGAAAAAATGGCTTCACTCGGTGAACTCACTGCAGGCATAGCTCATGAAATTCAAAACCCGTTAAACTTCGTAAATAATTTCTCAGAAGTGAATAATGAACTGATTGATGAGTTGAATGCTGAACGCTCAAAGCCAAATACCGAAAGGAATGAACAAGCAGAGAATGATATTTTAAATGATATAAAACAGAATCTTGAAAAAATAAACCACCACGGAAAAAGAGCGGATGCTATTGTAAAAGGAATGTTGCAGCATAGCCGGAGCAGTAGTGGTGTTAAAGAACCAACAGACATAAATGCTTTGTGCGATGAATATTTGCG
>MWTC01000044.1 GCA_002066995.1 Sphingobacteriales bacterium UTBCD1 | reverse complement strand
GAAAAAATCGAGGAAAACAGGAAGGAGGTAAGAAAGGTTAACCGGAAAAAAAAGCTGCCCGGGCGGGCAGCTTTAATAATATTAAAATATTTTATTTATTTCTTTTCACCACCTGTATTAATAGTGTAACGAACTCCAAATTGGAAACAATTTGTTTTTACACTGCCGCCTTCACCATTTTTTTCAATATTCGACAGCCCTAAATTATACCTGCCGTAAAAGCCAAAACCCATAGGCAGATCATAACCTGCTCCAAATGCCCAACAGAAATTACCACCCTTGATATTATCTTTCATATCATAAGTTTGTCCACCATATTTTGATTTTGCGCTTAACAGGAAGCCATATTGCGGTCCGGTAGCCAAATTGAAACCACCTTCAAAATTGTAACGGAATAAAGCGGCCAGATTCAGATAATCAATAAGAAATTTCCCATCACCGGAATTTGCCTTTGCACCTTCACCGGAATAGGAAGCTTCAGTTTGAACAGAAATACCATTTGATACAGGAATGTTGTAAAATACACCAAAATGAGGCCCGATTTTACTCTTGGCATCACTAAGATCGTTCCCGTGAAGATTGGAAATATTAAGACCTGCATTGACTCCGAATTGAGCCTGTGCTGCAATTACAAAGACAGTAGAAAGCAACAAAGAGAAAAAGATTTTTTTCATGTTTTATTTTTTTAGGATTAAGAATATTGGCGCAAACATAGAAAACATATTTAATAAATCATAGCTTTCTCCAATAAAAAGGATGGAAAAATTGAGAAAAAATAGTTTTTAGAAGGTAAGACAGTTAATTGATTTACAATCAATTGATTACTTTTCTGCCATAAATGCATACCTGTAATCAACCGGCGGGTTGAATGTTTCCTTAATGGTTCTTGCACTCAGCCAGCGATACAAATTCAGAATACTTCCTGCTTTATCATTGGTACCGCTGGCCCTGGCGCCGCCAAAAGGCTGCTGCCCTACTACTGCACCTGTCGGCTTATCATTTACATAAAAATTACCGGCTGCATTTCTTAGTTTGTTTGTAGCTAATTCTACTGCAGACCTGTCCTGAGCTATTACAGATCCCGTCAACGCATAGGGCGATGTATTATTTACCAGTTCCAGTGTCTGTTCAAACCTGTTTGCCGGGTAAACATATATGGTCAGTACTGGTCCGAAGATCTCTTCGCACATACTTGCATATTTTGGATCTTTTGCTTCAATCACAGTAGGCTCAATAAAGTATCCTGCTTTCTTATCACATTTACCACCTGCCCATACCTGGGCTTTTGGGTCTTTCTTTGCATTATCAATATAGCGTTTGATATTTTCAAAACTTTTTTCGTCAATCACGGCATTGATAAAATTGGTAAAATCTTCAGGAATCCCCATTTTAAAACTCTTCACACCTGCAATTAGTTTTTTCTTTACTTCATCGGCAAGATTTGAAGGAATATAGGCACGGGATGCTGCCGAACACTTTTGCCCCTGGAACTCAAATGCGCCACGAAGTAAAGCCGTTGCCAGTACGTCCACATCTGCGCTCTTATGTGCAATGACAAAATCTTTTCCGCCTGTCTCACCCACGATCCTCGGGTAAGACCGGTACATTGCCATGTTCTTACCGATTGTCTCCCACATATTATTGAACACACCTGTAGAACCTGTAAAATGCACCCCAACAAAATCACGATGGTTGAAACAAACTCTGCCCACCGTAGGACCATCCACATAGATCAGGTTGATAACCCCATCCGGCAAACCTGCTTCTTTTAATATTCTCATAAACATTTGAGCCGAATAAATTTGTGTGTTGGCACATTTCCATACCACTACATTGCCGCACATAGCAGCAGAGGTAGGAAGATTACCTCCGATGGATGTAAAATTGAACGGAGTGATTGCCAGTACAAAACCTTCCAGCGGACGATATTCCAAACGGTTGTGCATCCCGGGGCTGCTGATCGGTTGTTGTTTGTAAATCTCACTCAGGAAATGAACATTGAACCGGAGAAAATCAATCAGTTCACATACCGCATCAATCTCAGACTGAAAAATATTTTTACTCTGGCCCAGCATTGTTGTGGCATTCATGTAAGGGCGGTATTTGGCAGCCATCAGGTCTGCAGCTTTCAAAAAGATATTTGCCCTGTTTTCCCAGCTCATACCAGCCCATTCTTCCTTTGCGGACAATGCAGCTTCTATGGCCTGGCGAACATGTTTCTCTTCGCCTGCATTAAAATATCCAAGCGTATGATTCAACTCATGTGGTGGATGAATCGCTACTTTTTTATTGGTTCGCACTTCTTTGCTGCCGATATACATCGGTATCTCAATTTGTTGTTTTTTTAATTCAGCTAAAACTTCTTTCAATCTTTTACGTTCCGGTGATCCGGGTACATAATTAAGTACCGGTTCATTGGATGGCATCGGGTAAGAAAATGTTCCTATACTCATTTGATTATTTTTTAAGAAAATTAAAATACAAATTTAATGAAGCCCCCAGGACTTTTCACCGGATCAGCTTTCCACTTCTTTCGATAGTAATAAAAATGCTTTGATGAATCCATCAAGCTCTCCATCCAGTACAGGTTGCACATTTCCTGTTTCATAACCGGTACGATGGTCTTTTATCATTTTGTACGGATGCAAAACATAACTCCTGATCTGGCTGCCCCACTCTATTTTTCTTTTATTTGCATTTGCTGCATTTTTCAATTCTTCCCTTTTTCTCAATTCTTCTTCATACAATTTACTTTTCAGCATCTTCAATGCTTTTTCCCTGTTTTCTCCCTGCGTTCTTGCCTGCTGGCATTCTACAATAATACCCGAGGGAATATGTTTTAGCCTTACTGCAGTTTCTACTTTGTTTACATTTTGCCCTCCTTTGCCGCCGCTGCGATAAAATTCCCATTCCAGTTCGGAAGGATTCACTTCCACTTCGATGGAGTCATCCACCAACGGATAAACAAATACTGATGCAAATGAAGTATGCCTTCTTGCATTACTGTCAAAAGGTGAAATGCGGACAAGACGATGTACACCGCTTTCTGCTTTCAGAAAACCATAAGCAAAAGAGCCGTCGAACTGAAGTGTGCAGGTTTTTATCCCGGCCCCATCTCCCCATTGCCAATCCAGTTCCGTTACTTTCCAATCCTGTTTTTCACCATACATGCGGTACATGCGGGCCAGCATTTCCGCCCAATCCTGGCTTTCGGTTCCCCCGGCTCCTGAATTTATTTGTAACACTGCAGGCAATTCGTCTTCCGGTTGATTTAAAGTACATTTAAATTCTGCATCATCCACGACCCGGACTGCAGTTTCAAACGCCACCTTCGTTTCTTCTTCCGTAGCATCACCCGACTTCCAAAATTCATATAAAACAGCAAAATCTTCTACAGCAGTTTCTGACTGTTCATAAAGTTTTACCCAATATTCATTTTGCTTGATATTTTTCAGGATGTCAGCAGCTCTTTTGCTATCATCCCAAAAACCGGGGCTCAGTGATAATTGTTTTTCTTCAGATATCTTGTAACGCCTGTTATCGACGTCAAAGAAACCTCCTTATCCCATCAAGGCGGGACCGCAGTTCTTTTATTTGTTCCTGTGTCATAATGGGTGCAAAGATACACGAAATGAACAAGCCTTTTCCTTTGCAAAAATTGAGATCCTGAAATCTTTAGCCGCAGTAGTTTTTGCACTTATTTTATATCATACCAGATCACCATTACTACCTTGCAGCTTCAGGCGGATTTTACAAAAAGTCTGGTTCAAAAATTATATGTAGCCAATAAATTACTAACTTACCCGTGCACCAAAATTATCTGTCATGAAAAAAATATTCTGCCTTCTTTTAATCGCTTCCAACGTAGTTTCAGCTCAAAAGCCCGAAAAATTTGATGGTCTCAATATGAACCTTGGAAATCTTTTCCGGTTAAGCAATGCAAAGACAAGATCCATCAGCCCTGAAAATCCAACCGGCGAGCCGGGAAAAGGCGGAATGGCAACATTAGAAAACGGGTCTGCCCGCAGCAGTGCAATAGATTTAGGGCAAGGATGGAAAGTAAATCCTTTTGTAGTCATCAAACCCGGGGAAACTTTCTCTGTAGCAGAGATTACAGGTCCCGGTGCGATACAGCATATCTGGATGACACCTACCGGAAACTGGCGTTTTTCTATCATTCGTTTTTACTGGGACGATGAAAAAGAACCTTCGGTAGAAGTGCCTGTCGGTGATTTCTTTGGTGCAGGCTGGGGTTCTTATGCTCATTTGAATTCACTGGCAGTAACTGTCAACCCGGGATCAGCATTTAATTGTTACTGGGCAATGCCTTTCCGCAAAAAATGTAAGATCACAATGACCAATATAAACACCGAAAGTATGGTTTTATACTACCAGGTGGATTATACACTTACTGACGTGCCGGATGATGCCGCATATTTTCATGCGCAATTTAAAAGACAAAAACCGGTGAATGGCGGAATAGACACTTTGGTAAATAATATTACAGGTAAAGGCCAGTATGTCGGTACTTACCTGGCATGGGGAGTGCATAACAATGGCTGGTGGGGAGAAGGTGAAATAAAATTTTATATGGACGGGGATACTAAATTCCCGACGATCAATGGTACGGGAACCGAAGATTATTTTTGCGGATCTTATGACTTTGATACGAAGTCAAAAAATAAATCAGGGTTGGAGGAAATTCATTACACTGAATTCTCAACTGCTTATGCCGGCCTTCCCCAGGTCATTCGCGGAGACGGCCATTACAATGTGATGCAACGGTTCGGTATGTATCGCTGGCATATAATGGACCCGATACGTTTTGAAAAAAATCTAAGTGTTACCATCCAGGACCTTGGTTGGAAAAGCGGCGGTCGTTACCTTGTACAGCAATCCGACATCAGCTCGGTAGTATATTGGTACCAGGCCGAACCACATCATTCATTTCCAAAATTTCCATCAAAAGACGAACTGGAAATAAATTGACTAAATACTTCATTTAAAAAAAGTTAAAGAGTTCTATTTAGATTTGTTCTATGCCGGTATGCAGTAACTGCGGACATAAAGGGACAGGGAAATTTTGTGCTGAATGCGGACAGGCGTTTATTGTAAAGCGTGTCACCCTTTTGTCTATCCTTAATGAAGTCATCCACACATTTACACATTTTGATAAAGGTTTCGGCTATACATTGAAAGAACTGATATTTCATCCGGGCACTATGCAAAAAAATTACCTGGCGGGTCAACGGAAAAATTATCAGAAACCGTTTTCAATGCTTTTTATATGCGCCACATTAGCCGGTCTTGCCATTTACTGGATCAGCCGTCCTGCTCATTTAAATGTTACGCCTTTTGAGGAAATGAGGGAGCATTTTTACCGGCATTATTTCGTGATCTTTCAATCTGTCATGACTCCATTTTATGCACTGATCACCTGGATCGCATTCCGAAAAAAGAATTTCAATTATGCTGAAGCATTGATATTGTTCGTTTATTCGCTTGCATTTCTGTTGTTGCTCACCATTCTGACCAATGCCATTGACCTGATTCCGCACCGGTTTGAAACATATTATATCGAGATTCCCCTGATGACCGCCTATTTCATCTGGACAAATTTGAATTTTTTCAATACCTCTTCCAAATGGCTGGTAATTCTGAAAAGTATCATCATATTACTCGCCGGATGGATAACTTCCAACCTGGCCACAACACAGGTAATTCACCTGATGATGCAATAAAATCCACTTCGCCCCTTTACTAACATAAAAGTTTTACAGCCTGAACCCGGTTAATACAGGGGATTTCGATAAGTTTGTAGTAACAGAAATAAATGAACATTCTCTTAACAAGCCCTGCATCCCTGTCTTCCGGTAATCACAAAAAAGAAATTTCTTCTTTAGTCATTACCTTGAATCAGTTTCATTCACTGAGTGATCCTGCGGTTAAATACCTTAAGGAAATTTTATTTCCTGTTTCTTTTAAAAAAGGAGAACTCTTATTGAAAGCAGGTGACCTTTGTAACCACGTATATTTTATAAAAAAGGGAGTTATACGGGGATTTATAAAAGAAGGAATAAAAGATATTACTACATGGATTACCGCAGAAAATGAAATGGTGACATCCATCTCCTGCCTGGACCACAGGGAATTGAATGAAGAAAATATGCAAGCCGTTGAAGATTGTGATGCCTATGCTATATCGTACTCCGGTTTAGAGAATCTATATTTGAAATTTCCCGAATTCAATATCGTAGTCAGGAAAATATTGCAACGATATTACAAGGACGCAGAGGACCGGGCTTTTATCGTGCGGCTCACCAATGCAGAGACCAAGTACCTGTATTTTTTAAAGAGGTATAGCCATCTTACCAACAGGGTACCGCTTAAATATATTGCTTCATTCCTGGGTATTACCTTAGAAACACTAAGCAGGGTCAGAAAGAAAATTTCAGTACAGCCAAAGATAAAATGAAGCCGGCTCATTATAACTGACAATATCCCGGCAGGCAAACAGACATTTGAATCATTGATCACAAAAATTAAAAAAATCATGAGCCAACCCATAATCTATTACCTGGCAGGAGTTTTATTGTTTTCTTCCTGCAGCAATAACTCTTCAAATACAAATGAAACAAAAGATCCTTTGATCAAAGAAGAAAACGTAAGTATAAAACAAGATGGACTCACCATGCACTGTTTCGTTGCATTTGACAAGAACACGGGGAAAAAAAGGCCTGCAATACTGGTGGTGCCGGAGTGGTGGGGATTGAATGATTATGCAAAAATGCGTGCACGCAAGCTCGCAACTCTTGGTTACATCGCCATGGCTGTTGATGTTTACGGCAATGGAAAAATTGCAGATAACCCGGATTCAGCCGGAAAATTTGTTTCTGAGTTTTATCAAAACCCAAACGCACCAAAGGATTGTCTTGATGCTTCCATTGCAACTTTAAAGAACTATCCTCAAACGGATACCGGCAAAATCGCAGCTATCGGTTATTGTTTCGGCGGAGGAGTGGTGCTTAATTCAGCAAGACTCGGGGTGAATCTGAAAGGAGTGGTAAGTTTTCATGGAGATCTTATCGGTGTTGCCCCGGATAAAAGCTTATTAAAAGCAAAAATTTTGGTTTGCCAGGGAACGGATGATCAGTTTGTAACTAAAAAAGATGTGGAAGAGTTCAAACACCAGATGGATTCTATTGGCGCCGATTATACTATCAAAGAATACCCGGGCGCAACACATGCTTTCACCAACCCCGATGCAACCGCTTTAGGAAAAAAATTTAAAATGCCGATAGCTTATAATGCTGCGGCAGATAGCGCCTCCTGGAATGATATGAAAGGCTTTTTTAGTAAAATATTTAAATAATCTGAATGCCAGTTAGTTAGTGAAATTTATTATTGTACAGACGCTCGTATTTTTACGGAACTCTGGATTTTTTCAGATAACATTTACTAAGAAAAAATACTCCCTTAAGCTATGAAATTTCACTACAAGTTTCTATTTTGTTGCCTCATACAAGACAAAATCGAAACCCTTGAAACACAAAATTCTACTCATTCTCTCAGGATTCATCCTGTTTTATTCCTGCAAAAAAGAATCAATCAACCGGACTGTTAAGGAAGAATCATGCTCCATCCAGACGGACAACCCTGGATTGAGGAGTTATCCGGCAGATTCCTTAAAAACGGTTTATTATACAGGAAAAAACTGTGGACTATTACCGCTGAATACAAAGAACTACTGGATTTACCTTGACTCATTTTTTACAGATGGCGTTTTTCAAAAAGCGCAATACGACACTTTACGCTTTGAAAAGACTTTTCAATCAATACCGGACGGGCTGATCTGGTGGCAGGCAAATATGGAAGTAGGGCTACCGGAGTTTTTATATTCCAGCGACTCGGGCATATTCAGTATACAGGAAAGATATTTCTCGCCTACTCCCGTTTGGGATGCAAGAAAAGAGTTTTCTTTATTCTCAGGAGAAACAGTTTCGTACCTGACCCACTTCGATGACAATGCTGCTCTTGGAAAATCGGTCAAGCTCGAAGATGCATTAAATACTCCTGCAGGCCAATTCCCCGATTGCATCCAGTTTGAAAAAAATGCAAGAACTTTCCGGAAAGACGAGATCTTTTTCAAACCCGGAGTCGGTGTTATAAAATATTCACAGGAAAAAGCTCCTCCCGGAAGCCCGGTGATCAAACTCCAAAAGATATCTACCCTTGTAAAATTTCATATTGAATAATAATCGCTGGAGCAATTTTCAACCGAAATAGCGACCCTGAATAAAAAATCAACTGCATGGACCAGGTAGAAGATGATTTTAAAAAGTTTTGCCTGTAGCTTGAAAAAAGGAAGTATAGTCTTATTTTCCACTCCTGATTGACGGCTCTGATAAAATATTCCTTTGCTTATTTCCGTGAAGTAAACAGGAAAGTGTTGCTGCTGACATCGCTTTTTACTGCACTTTTAATATTCCTGAACTACTATTACAATTTGGATGCAAGAGTGGAGGGTACTTCTTTTTATCTTTCACTTCTTTATCATTACTGGCTTTTCTTCATTGCTTTCCTTATCCCCTACCTTTTTAACCCATCTGCAGTAATAAGCAACGTTCAAAAAAGCCGGGGTCTCGTGTTCCTTTTTTTCATTGCTCCTGCTATATTCTCATTTAAAGCAGTAGCAGATTTCAGGGTTCAAATTTCTGATGACCCGCTTTGGAATAATTACTGGGATCACATTCTATACTGGCCCTTTCTATTAGTCGTTGTATCAGCCACACTCTATTTGATCCGGCGAATATGGTACAGGGACAGTTCTTACTTTGGTTTAAGCACGGATAATTTTTTGTGGAAATCATACCTGGTAGTGCTGCTGATGATGATTCCTTTGATAGCAATAGTATCCACTCAGCCTGATTTTCTTGAAATATACCCAAAACTCAGGTCAGTTACAGGACTGAACCATGAATTAAAACTCAACGGGTGGTATAAATTGTTATTCGAACTTTCTTATGGCAGTGACTTCATCACTATTGAATTATTCTTCCGGGGTTTCCTTGTACTCGCATTCCTGAAATGGTTTGGAAAAGATACTATTCTGCCCATGGCCTGTTTTTATTGTACCATTCATTTCGGCAAACCAATAACCGAATGCATCAGCTCTTATTTCGGGGGAATATTATTGGGAATTATTATTTATAACACCCGATCCATCCTGGGTGGCCTGGTACTTCATGTAGGAGTAGCATGGCTGATGGAGATAGGTGGTTATCTTGGAAATTTTCGGGGAGAAAATTAAAAAAGCTACAAGCCTGTAAGCCGGATTCTGTTTCATCTACCGAAACTATAGCAATGTGGCCCCCCTCAGTTTTTAAAGAAGGTGAGTGTCTCATTGCTGATCCAGCTTCGATAGATGATGCTATCATTTATCTTTTCTGCCTACCCGTTAGCATCAGGCGAGCAGCCTTCAACCGCTAACTTACATGGCATTTCAGCATGCAAGGTTTACCCGATCACATGATCACTCATATGACCCGTGAGCTCTTACCTCACATTTTCAACTTTACCCTCTGAATTCTTACAAAAAATAAATTTTGCAGAGGCCAGATTAGTTCACCTTTGCAAAAGCATTTGTGAACTGAGGCAGTAATTTTCTGTGGCACTGTCTCTCCCCTGTTTTTAACACCGGGGGCTTCGCTTAACACGGAGTGCATTGCTCTGAGCTGTCCGGACTTTCCTCCCCGATCGTAAACGATAGGGCGATAGCCCGGCTTGTAGCCAAATATTTCAAAGAGTCTGATCCCGTTCTGCCGGGAACGAACTGCAAAGATAAAATTTCCAGAAGTAAAGGCAAACATAATATTGTTTAAGAAATACAAATAATATTTCCTGAGAACACGAATAATAGAAAATTTACATTGCCATGCTTCAATACTGAAAGGTTATTTCCGTAGCCCCAAATCCATAAAAAGGGTGATACTGATTTACAAATGACCTGACTTCTTTTTTTGTGCGGAGAATATCATGGATTTCATCCCTTAATTTTCCACTGCCTACTCCATGAATGACTATAAGAGAAGGTTGCAGGTGCAACACTGCGAGACTATAATATTTTTCAAATGTCCTTAACTGAAGTGTCAGCATCTCAAAATTGCTCATTCGCTGCCAGTCGTTCGTCAGCTTTTCAATGTGCAGGTCTATCACGGAAAGAGGTTTCTCTAACTGCTGTCTTATTTTTGAGATATCATAAGTTCTCTCTTTCCTAACTTGCGGAATATAAATTGCCGGCTCTTCCTTTTTGTCAGGATAGCTCTTAAATAAAACATGAGAGAATGAAGCCTCCCGCTTCGCATTCAGATCTTCGATCTTGCTAAAAAGCTGCCTGGGCTTTAGTCGAAGTGAAGTCTCAAAATACTCCGCTTTATTTTTTACAGGCTCCTTCAATGAGAACTTGAATGCAAAAACCGGGCTATCATTCATGGATTCAAAAGGGAGATCATACAGATAAAATTTTTCAAAAGGGAGAATCTCATTTTTTAATTCAAAATCCGGTTTTCCATAAAAGTGCAGTTCAAATATAAAATTAAAAGAAGTTGACGTTTCATTCAACAGGTATAGTTTCATTTCCTTAACGACTTCCTCCCCGGCTTCATCCATTTCCATCAACGGCAGGAATGAGAGCCATACGCCATCTTCCGCTTTTGTAACCAGGCCGGGCTTTTCTTTTTTAACATCATCAATGTATTTTTTTTCATCTTTTCCAGGCGAACGGCTTTTATCCGTGAACCTTTTGTAATAAGGAAAATCAAGCTGATCCGCATAGGCAGGGAAACTGACACCATCAACGTTCACAAGCACCATCTCATCATTGATGATATCCACCACTTCGCCCTCTTCATTGGAATGAAGCAGCAATACTTTATCGCCAATCTGAAATTTCATTATCCGAAACAAGTAAAACAAAATTACTGAACGATTATATATATTTTTATTTCTAAAAGCCTCTATCTTTCTCAAAGAGGGAAGACTACATTCCTTGAATGCCCTGCGTCCATACTATTTTCAAGAAAGTTCAAAAATATTATATGATATCTGTAAAGAAAGAAGTCCCAAAATGCCAAATCACCATGCTCTTGAACAATATAATTAATAAGATTGTCCAATCATATCTTATAATTCCTCTTAAAAGCAGATTTTATATTCCTCCAACCTCCGGAGCGACATTATTATAACCGCTTTGAAAACACAATGTTTTATTTAGTTTCTGTTGCCAGTTTACTCTTTTTAAATCCATAGAGAAAATATATAATTAAACCGATCAGCAACCAGCTTAAAAACCATGCCCAGTTACTCTTGGTCATTCCGGTAAGTAAATACAGGCAGGTAGTCAATCCCATCAATGGTATCAAAGAAAGGTTCTTAAGGAAAGAAGTAATCACAAGAACAATACAGATAATCCAAAATATGATCAGAGATATTTTGGGAGTGGCCAGCTCCATAAAACTTGTTTTGCCTGATATATAATCCGGATCAGCAGAAAAATTAAAAGATAACATATCAGGAATGTAGTTCCTGATTGTAACATTAAAGAGAATAAAAGAAACAGCTATGATCAGCGGATACAGGAATTTCCCATTCACATAAGGCAGGTTGAATTTTCCGGCAATTTTTTCTTTCCGTGGCAGCAGTAATATGCCACCACAGACCAGGACGAAAGCAAACAAGGTGGCAATGCTGGTGAAGTCCAGTACAAAGGTTTTATCGGTAAATAAAATGGGAACTCCTACTACCAAACCTGTCACAATAGTAGCAAATGATGGTGTCTTGAATTTTGAATGTATCTTTTGAAACATCGGCGGGAGTAATCCATCCCGGCTCATGCTCATCCAGATCCTTGGTTGTCCCATCTGGAATACCAATAACACACTTGTCATGGCAATCACGGCACTGATAGATACAAGGAATTGCATCCACCCCACATTCAGATTTTGTTTTTCAAAAATAAATGCAAGCGGATCTCCCACTCCGCTAAAATTCCTGTAATTAACAGCGCCTGCAAGCACTAAGGAAAGTAAAATATAAACAATGGTGCAAATGACCAGTGAAAGAAGCATTCCCCTGGGCAGGTCCCGTTGTGGATTTTTACTTTCCTCAGCCAATACACTTACGGCATCAAAACCAATATAAGCAAAAAACACCCCGCTGACTGCAGCCATTACCCCTCCAAAACCATTGGGCATAAAGCTTCTGACACCTTCATCATTTACCGGAGTCCAATTGTGGGTAAGCCCTCCTGTAAAGATCAATGAACCGCCCACAAGGATCACAATAATGATTACCGCCAGTTTTAATATCACCATTACATTACTGAAATTTCTGCTTTCCTTAATACCCCTGAAAACAAGCCAGGTGATCAGCATATTGATGACGATAGCAGGTATGTCGAAAATAATCCTCAGCCCGCCGATCACAGGAGCATGATTCCAGGCATAAAGAATTTTCGGATCCTGTGTACCTGCGTCCAATGCGTGTTTTACTTCTGCATAACTATTAGAAAAATAATCAGGCACATGAAGATTCAGATGCATTATATCCCCCAGTTTATCCATAAAGGATGTGAAATAATCACTCCAGCTGAAAGCCACATAAATGTTCCCGATAGAATATTCCATGATCAATGCCCAGCCGATGATCCAGGCAAACAACTCCCCGAAACTTGCATAAGCATAAGTATACGCACTGCCCGCAACAGGAATACGGCTTGCAAATTCTGAATAACAAAGGGCAGTAAAAGCACAGGCAATACCGGTGATGATAAATAAAATTACCACTCCGGGCCCGGCGCTGAAAACAGCCGATCCCAGGCTGCTAAAACTGCCGGCGCCTATGATGGCTGCAATACCAAAAAATGTAAGATCTTTTACCGTAAGCACTCTTTTTAACCCGCTGCTGTGTCCTTCATCACCTGCATCAGATAATATTGCTCCAATCTTCTTTGTCCGGAATAGTGAATTTGACATTGCAATTAATTTTGATCATTCAAAATAGAGAAAAAAGCCTTATTAAGCGGTGGAATATTATATTTTTTTATTTTTGCCTGCCTGTTGATAAAAGACATCCGGCAAAATTCAAAAATCGCTTAAGTTTGTAACTATTAAAAAATAATTTACGCTTTAAAACTACTGGTATGAAAACAATGAACCATGACACTGCAACCTCCTCAGATACAGCCGGCCAGCACCTTTCTAAATGGAAACGCTTTATAAACTGGTCAGCTGCCCAGGAAGAAAACCGCATTATGTGGATATCACTTGCCATTCTGGGGCATGGATGTGTCATTACCATCCTGACAGTAACGGCAATAATTTTTTCAGGAAATCATTTTATTTTATGGCCATTTGCAATCGGTGCCATGGGAATGTCTGTGGTCAGCTACCTGGCATCCTTACCAACCAGGATCACCATTCCGGTATTTTTTATCAGTGTATTAATAGATGTGGTGATCATAATCATCTGCTTTATCAATGGGTTTAGTTTGTACCCGGTATTTACATAAGATTTATTAAAATTCTCTTACCACCAGGAAATGAGCCAACTCTTTGAGTGGCTCTTTTCTTTTTGAGATCACTGCTATATCCTCGAGATGTGCCAATGCCTCATTTAAAAACTTATTTTTGAGTTGTAATGCCCATGCATCCACTTTAGCCTCACGGAATATCTGAAGCACCTTTTCCACTTTACCCGGCGCATCAGATTTCAGCAGGGATTGTAATTCTTTTTTCCCTGCCGCAGAAGCCGATTCCTGTGCACGAATCAGCAAGAATGTTTTTTTATTTGCCAAAATATCACCGCCTACCTGCTTTCCGAACTTTCCCGGATCACCAAAAGCATCGAGGTAATCATCCTGCACCTGGAATGCTAATCCCAATTTCTTTCCAAATTCAAATAAGAGATTCTGGTTTCGCTCTCCGGCGCCACCTAAAATTGTGCCCATTTTAAGGCTCGCCGCCAGCAGCACCGAAGTTTTTTGTCCGATCATTTGCAAATAATCTTCAAAACCCACTACCTGCGCTTTTTCAAAATCCATATCTGTCTGCTGCCCTTCACAAACTTCTTTTGCGGTCCGGTTGAATAAATGAAGGATCTTATGCAGGTAGGTTGAATCAATCTTATTCAGGTGCTCATAAGCCGTCACTAACATGACATCGCCGGCAAGCATTGCCGTATTCTCCCCATATTTCGCATGTAAGGTTTCAAATCCCCGGCGCAAGGGAGCCTTATCCATAATATCATCATGAATAAGAGTAAAATTATGAAACAACTCAATGGCGGTTGCCACATGCCAGGCATCAGGCCTTATATCATCTACCAGCTCATTTCCCATCAGGCACAATACAGGACGGATCCTCTTACCGCCCATCTTCAGAAAATATTCCCCCGGCTCATATAAACTTGCCGGCGTTGCCGGTAAATGGGTCTTATCAAAATGCAGTGTAAATTTCTGCGACAGTAGTTCAAAGCTTTGCATATTACAATATAAGCAGAATCATTTTTTATTCCTGAATTTTTCTTTACCTGCCCGGTGTACCTGCTTAGCGGATTTTCCTTCTATCTTTCCGCTGTCAATAACCCATTCATAATCTAATTGCCTCCTTGATAAATTGGCTGAAAGCACCCGTATCCTGACTTTATCACCCATCCTGAATTTACGGCCTGACCTCAGGCCAACCAAGCTGTAATCATCTTCTACATGCCTGAACTCATCATATTCCAATAAACTGTTAATGCTTACCAGGCCCTCACATTTCTGTTCTACTGTTTCCACCCAAAATCCAAATGAGGCCACACCACTGATCACTCCTTCAAATTCATCACCCAAAAATTTTGACATGTACTGAACCTGCTTGTATTTATTGGCAGAACGCTCTGCTTCCATAGCGGCACGTTCCCTTTCGCTGGTATGTACACATTTTTCTTCCATCTTGTTATCGGGAGTGATTTTCCCGTATAACGCCTGTTCCAAAATCCTGTGTACCTGTATATCCGGGTAACGGCGTATTGGCGAAGTGAAATGGCAGTAATATTCAAATCCCAACCCGTAATGCCCGACATTGTCAGTTGAATATTTAGCTTTTGCCATAGTGCGAATGCCCAGTTGCTCCAGCACATGCTGCTCAGGCATGCCATCAACTTTTTTCAGCATCTGGTTAAAAGAAGCAGCAATGGATTCGGGTGTTGAAGTATCAAACTGGTACCCGAATTTTTTTGCAAACGAAACAAAGGGGATCAACTTTTCTTTATCAGGATCATCATGAATACGGTAAGGAAAAGGAACCGGTTTATTGTTGACTATTATTTTTGAAATAAATTCTGCTACGGTGCGGTTTGCCAGCAGCATGAATTCCTCGATCAGCTGGTGGGCTTCTTTGCTTTCTTTTATTTCAATACCGATGGGATCGCCTTTCTCATCCAGCCTGAATCTCACCTCCTGCGAGGAAAAATTAATAGCACCGTTTTCAAATCGTTTACGGCGCATTTTCTGTGCAAGCCCGTTCAGTATTAAAATCTCCTCCTGGTGTAGCCCGGTACCGGACTCAATAATTTTCTGAACTTCTTCATAATTAAAGCGGGTATCGGAATGAATAATTGTTTTTCCCAGCCAGAATTGTTTTACTTCCGAATCGGGAGCAATTTCAAAATTTGCCGTAAAGGTCAGTTTATCTTCATCAGGTCTCAGGGAACACAGTTCGTTGGAAATATGTTCCGGCAGCATTGGATTAACCCTGTCCGGTAAATAGACAGATGTTGCTTTTTGATAGGCTGCTTTGTCCAATGCTGTATCAGGAACAACATAATGACTTACATCGGCAATGTGAACGCCGACCTCAAAATTTCCGTTTTTTAACTTAGTAAAAGAAATAGCATCATCAAAATCTTTTGCATCGGCAGGGTCAATTGTAAACGTAAGAATTTTCCGTAGATCTTTCCTGTTTTTCAGATCATCCTTTGAAATGATGTCCGGCAACCGTGCTGCTACTTCAAGAACATCAGGCGTTAGCTCGATCGGAAATCCGTTTTCCAGCAAGATCTCTTTCATTGCGGCATCATTGGCATTACCCGGATCAAGAATGCTGACTACTTCACCCACCGGTCTTTTTCCTTTTTTTCCCCAATCAGTGATGCGGACTACCACCCGGTCGTTATCTTTTGCCTTGCTGCTATTTGATAAAGGAATAAAAATATCCGGCATCGGCTTGTCTGATTCAGGTATAAAAAAAGCAAAGCCCGTATTCATTTCAAGATGACCGATAAATTCACTTCTTTTTCTCTCTATCACACCGGTCACAATACCCTGCAGGCGGCGCCCTTTTCCTTCTTTCAATAGTACCCGTACAATGTCTCCATGCAATGCCGAATTCAGATCAGACTGGTGGATCAGTATATCTGACTCAATATTGTCTGCTGTAACAAACCCCATTCCTGACCTTGTGATCTCCATAACGCCTTTAACGATTTTTTCCCCGAATGAGCTTTTCCTTTTCTTTTGTTTCTTTGAATTTTTTCTACCCATCTTTAGTTTTTCATTTACTTAAAATTATCAATGAAATTAGTGATCCTTTTATCAAAGATGTCACCTTCCCTGAATAAAAAATTATGTTGTACCGGTAAAATATAAAATGGCAACGACACCATCTCTTCTTTGAACTTCATCAATCGTACGGCGTCTTTTTCAGTGGATAGCACCAGTTTGTTTTTTGAATCCATCTTATTAAACCGTTTATTGATTTCGTCCCAGTCATCAATTGTGAAGATATGATGATCCGGATATATCAATGCTTCATACCAGGCGCTTTGAGTTTCAACAAATTTTTTTAAAGGCGACGGGTTGGCTATGCCCGAAACCAGCAAAACATCTTTTCCCTTTAACTCCCCTGTATTCCGGGAAATAACGTGATAAGGCACGCCATATTGAATAGCAGTAAAAAATACTGACTGATGCGGATACAGACCGATTTCTTCAATTATTTTATTTTTCTCTTCAATGGTAAGATCCGGCCTGCATTTGGTCACTACTATAATATCAGCTCTTTTATATCCTGATCTCAGATCCCGCAGATCTCCTGTAGGCAGGTAGAAATCACGGGTGAACAAATTATTGTAATCAGTTAGCAAAATATTTAAACCTGCTTTAATTGCCCGGTGCTGAAATGCATCATCAAGAATGATCACCTGAATATCGGGCCTGTCGTGTAATATTTCAGGAATTGCCTCCACTCTTTTCTCCCCGACCGCAATAGGGATCCCGGGAAATTTCAGATGAAACTGCATAGGTTCATCACCAATCTCCAATGCTGTGGTATTTTCATCCGCCAAAGCATATCCTTTCGTTCTTCTTTTATAACCCCTGCTTAATGCGGCCACCCGGTAACGGTTCTGCAGATGTGATAACAGGTATTCAGTCATAGGAGATTTGCCAGTGCCGCCCACAGAAAGATTACCCACGCATATTACCGGGAGCCCGAAGGATGCACTGCTGATTATTTTTTTGTCATACATCCAATTCCGGATAAAGATGATCAGCCAATAAATTAAAGCAAAAGGTAATAATAAGATCCTGAATGATCTCAGGAAAAAGCCGGAAAGCATAGGCAAAAGTACTACACATTACTGATAAGGCTAAAAGTCTTTTACTCAGGGAATAGCAGGAGGCAGAATGAATATGGAGAAGACAGTGGTGCCGTAATTTCTTTCGGCTTTAAAATAGGGAAATGTTTTATAGCCATTTCGCGGTGTATGTTCCAGCACAAACCATCCTTTTAAATTTAATAGATGTTTTTCAAAGATGAGTGCAGGCAGTTCATCAATATTTGCCAGGGCATAAGGCGGGCCGGCAAAAATGAAGTCGAACTTTTCTGTGCACTGCTTCATATACCTGAATACATCAGAACGGATCACTTTGAGATGTGGAAGATTCAGTTTTGCTGCTGTCTTTCTGATAAAATCATACATTGCCTTGTCCTTTTCCACTATGGTCAGATCTTTTGCGCCTCTTGAAGCTAATTCATAACTGATACTGCCGGTACCTCCAAAAAGATCCAAAGTCTTTAAAGACGAAATATCCAGGTTATTTTCAATGATGTTAAATAGACCTTCTTTTGCTACATCGGTCGTCGGCCTGGTAAAAGGCATTTTAGCCGGAGGATCGAACCTTCTACCTCCCAACTCTCCGCTTATGATCCGCATTGAATAATTTCATTTAAAGAAGAAAAGAAATGCAACGGATAATCATTATCCTCATTTAATGCCCAGTCAGCATCTTTAAAAGTTATATTCATGAAATACTGGTATAGCTCATGAAACAATGCTGATTGTTTGTCAACAAGGCCTGATATGATCAATTGTACTTCTGAAGGCGGCAATGAAAACTGCCTGCAAATATTCAGCAGATAATAGATGACATCATCCGGGACGGAATAAGGGAATGACTGTACCAATAGCAACTGCCCCTGTTTTGACAGTACTACAAAGAAATATTCGGGGTCAAAATCAATCCGCAAACTGCCTGAATGATTAACAACAGGCAGGTTTTTCAAATAATTTTTATTCCGGTGAGTGCAGATAGCTGTGGGAAATTTTGACAGCATCCCCTGGTTGACCTCTTCTTTCACCGGGTAAACAATATACAAGTTACTTCCTGTTACTGGTTCTGTGTGTACAGGCGCATCCCTGCCGGTTCCCTGTAAAGCATGCAACACTGCAGCGGCATTTTCGCTGATAAAATAGCTGCCGGGTACCAGAACAAATTGAGAATAATCATAACACAAAATCACTTTGCTGAAAGTGCCATTCAGTTCCGGGTAAACTGCAAAGAAACGATTCATAAAATTACCGTTTACTTCAGCGGCAGTGTGGTATGCCAGCTCATATAGTTCCTTACCACCCGCATCTGTAACGGCAAAACAACAATGCTTTTCCCCTATCCTGAATGCCAGTATTTCTTCACCTGTCCATGGCGGAGTGTGAGTCAAAATGTGAAATAGTCTTTCCAAAACTTCTTTTTGATTGCCTGCAATAATAGACAAAATTTAATTATTGTAGGTTTGCCCGCCCAAACAGGGAAACATTACAAGATTTCACCCAAATAAAAAACCAGGTATCTGTGAATTTTACTTATGGCATCATCTACTGCATATAATAGCTTACAGGTGGATATCACAAACAGGCAGATCCTGAAAATAACGCTTCCTATCAGCCTGGCTATCCTGGTGCCGCAAATAAATTTTATTACAAATAATATTTTCCTGGGTCACTATACTCAGCATGCCCTTGCCACTGTCAGTATTGCCGGTGTATATTACCTGATCTTCGCCATGATTGGGTTTGGCCTTAATAATGGCCTGCAAACTATCATTGCCCGGCGTGCCGGTGAAAACAGGCCTGATGAGATCGGCAAAGTATTCGGCCAGGGAGTTTTTATTTCTTTAGTGATTGCTGCCATCGGCGTTTTTATCACATGGTTTATCGCCCCGTTCATTTTAAGAAAGGCAATCCTCTCCCCGGAAATCGCTGGAGATGCAATCACTTTTTTAAAAATTAGGATATGGGGGCTACCCTTTTTATATATTTATCAAATGCGGAATGCGCTGTTAGTAGGCACTAATAACAGTAAGTTTCTTGTAAGCGGTTCAATAGCTGAGACAGCCTGTAATGTTTTATTTGACTACCTGTTTATTTTCGGGCATCATGGTTTCCCTGAGATGGGATTAAACGGAGCTGCAATTTCTTCGATCATTTCTGAATTTGCAGGCATGTCCGTGATCTTCCTGGTGATCCATTTCAAAGGTATCACAAAGAAATTTTTTCTTTTCAGCCATTTCAAATGGGATAAAGAAAGGGCTAAACCTATTTTATCCCTTTCACTTCCCCTGATGTTTCAACTTGCTATCAGCATAATCAGCTGGGAATTCTTTTTCATTCTTGTTGAGCATCACGGGCAGCTGGCCCTGGCAGTATCCAGTGTTATGCGAAACGTATATGGAATAGTTGGTTGTATCACCTGGGCATTTGCTGCTGCCAGCACAGCAATGGTCAGTAATATTATCGGTCAGGGCAAAAAAGAACAAGTGCAATACCTGATCCGGAAAATAGTGCGTATCAGCACAAGTGCGGCGTCCGTAGTAGCTGTACTCATGAATATTTTTCCGAAACAATTGCTTTCCGTATTCGGGCAGGATGAAGCATTCATCATTGCAGGCATTCCGGTTTTAAGAGTAGTATCAAGCGGTTTGATCTTCATGTCATTTTCCGTTATCTGGCTGAGCGCCGTTACCGGTACCGGCAACAGCCGCATGACTTTCATGATAGAATTATTCTCCATTATACTTTACTGCTTTTATGTGTACATTGTCCTGCAAAAATTTTTTCTCCCTATTACATACGGGTGGATGGCTGAATGGCTGTACTGGATCGGGATGTTTATACTTTCATTCTTTTACATCAGGAGTGGGAAATGGAAAGGAAAAGTAATTTGAAAAGAATAACCTGAATTATAAATGCAGCCTTGAACTATTTTATGCAAGACCGGGCTACCGAATTACCAGTAAAGTTCCTTTGATTGTTTTTTCCGGTTTACCATAAAATTGAAATTTGCACAGATAAATAAAAGTTTCATTGCCTTGTAATATACCGTTGAATTTCCCATCTCAGCCAATAGTTTTGTTGGTTGTCCTGAAACCAATTTGCCCCCAGCGATTATATATCTGAAGTTCCTATTTTGCCAAGACTTCTCCGGTTAACGGCTTAAATGAATCATTAAGCCCATCATTGTTTGGAGTAAACCCTGAAGGGAAATAAATAAACTCCTGACAATTTGCAACATCAATATTTATTGAGTCACTTAATTTACATCCGTCAAAAGCTTCTACTTGTACGCTATACGTAGTAGTAGTTTCAGAACTTACTATAACATTATTAGGAGCAATATATTCAATATTGTATGAGGGAAGCCAATTGTACGAAAGCGAAATGGACACGATTAAAAAATCAGACCTGATCGTGCAATTCATCCGGGTGAAAAGAATAATATTTATTCATAGTCTTCATGCACATAATGACATTATTAATGATCCGGATAATTTAAGATCCTTTTTCGAGAGCTCACCGTTTTTGAGAAAACTTAAAAGTTGATCAATAGTGTAAAGCCTTTAAAACTCTTTTGAAAATTGCACAGCAACATTCCCTGCAAATCCGGCTATCGGCGCCTGTAGCTTTGCAACGGATATCTCCACTTTTTGTACAGATGGAAAAGATTTATGAATGATCTCGGCAACTTCCATCACGAATGTTTCCAGCAACTCTCTTGGTTTTTGCATTTCTTCTTTCAGTAACAGATACAGCTTCACATAATTTATTGTTTCATCCAAACCTGTGATTGTATCGCCAGGTTGAAATGAAACAAAAAGATTTATTTCAAATTCTGCCCCTATCTTTTTTTCTTCAGGATACAATCCGTGGTATGCAAAAAAATGAAGCTGATTGAGCCTAATGGTGATCATTTCTTTCATTTGAAGCATTGTATTAATGAATTCCTTTTGCTGTAAGCCAGCGTTCCGCATCTAATGCTGCCATACATCCGCTTCCGGCAGCAGTCACTGCCTGCCGGTAAATTTTGTCCTGGACATCACCGGCTGCAAATACGCCTTCCACATTGGTCTTTGACGTTCCCGGAACTGTTTTGACATATCCGGCATCATCCATATCCAGCCAGCCCTTAAAAATATCAGAATTAGGCTGGTGGCCTATTGCAACAAAAAAAGCGCTGACCAGTATGGTTTGCAATTCTCCGGTCTTATTATTCTTTATCCGGACACCTGTGACATTATTGCCGCCGAGTATTTCTTCCGTATCAGTATTCCAGTAAATTTTTATATTGGTGACATTCATCACCCTTTCCTGCATGATTTTACTTGCACGCATTTGATCCCGGCGGATAAACATGTGGACAGTAGTACAAAGTTTAGAAAGATATAAAGCTTCTTCTGCAGCTGTATCGCCGGCGCCTACAATAGCCACTTCTTTTCCCTTGAAGAAAAAACCATCACAAACAGCACAGGCGCTTACACCAAATCCATTTAAACGCTGCTCACTCTCCAATCCCAGCCATTTGGCAGATGCCCCGGTAGCGATGATGACGGTATGTGTTTCGATCAATTTATTTTCGTCTATCCATACCTTATGAGGAGAAGATGAAAAATCAACTTTAGTGGCAATACCATAACGAATATCAGCTCCCACCCTTGCAGCCTGCTTTTCAAAATCCACCATCATTTCAGGCCCCATCACTCCTTCAGGATAACCGGGATAGTTTTCCACTTCTGTTGTGATGGTCAATTGCCCTCCGGGCTGAATGCCCTGGTATAAAACAGGTTTTAAATTTGCTCTTGCTGCATAAATAGCAGCAGTGTACCCTGCCGGTCCGGAACCGATTATAAGGCAACTTAATTTTTCGCTTGCGTTTGTCTCCATTCCTTAATTGATTAAAATTTTACAAAAATAAATTGAATCAGGCAATAAATTTTAAAAGTGATATTAGTATTGTCTCTACCTGGGAACAATGATCGTATGGTATTGAGCGGCATATCCGCCAAAATAACCTAAAGCATTCCCTCTGATATTGTTTACCACCTGGGTAGGCGATGAAAAAGGATTTCCGGCAGTAGCATAATTAAATTCCATTGTTCTCCAAAAATCAAAAGTGGCTTTGTCAATATTGCACAGTTTCAGCGTAATGGTGTCGCCTTTATCAAAATACATGTAATCATCGCTGCGGCTGGCATTACGATCCACACCACGATCAATACGAACAGTATAAGTGGTTCCGTCAACGATCTGATCATCGAAGACAGAGGTCAGTCCCGGATAAAAAGGCTCACTGTTCCTCTTTGTGAAATAACGTATATAATCCCCAAGACCCGGAGGGTCAGTTGCCCTGATCATCAGGGCCACTTTGCCAGGCTTGTTGTTACCGGGAGCCGGCTCCCAAAATAATGAATCAATTTTCTTTGTGATTTTCGGGATTGTAGTTGTGGCCGTATAGTCATTCCCTTTCCAATTGATGCGCAGTGAATATGCAGAATGTAACCGGCCGGTAAAAGCCGTAGCAAGGTTTGATGAATCTATTGAATAATAATAAACATTATAGCCGCTGCCCAAAGAAATTTTATATTCTTTCAGATGATGCGTCAATGATCCGTCAGAAACAAATACCGAAGCATCATGAATAAAACTGTTTTCCAAAATCGCAGGGGTGATCCTGGAAAAATAATTGATGCTTTGTGAAAGAATTACAACCGGCGGTTGCCCGTTTTCTATGGTAGCTTCAACCACTAATTCCGGTTCGGAAGCTTTCAGCCTGATATTTATATTTTTTTCACAACCGTACAGAACCATTAGTACTGTAAAACTGCTTATCCAATAGATTCCTTTCATAGCATATAAGGTCTTTACCCTATCCGGTTATCTGCAATTTCCTGGTCAATTTTGTTTTGCTTCTCTTGTTCTTCCCGCAACGTTTTCAATTTTTTGCCATAGGAAAACTTAGTGATCAGAACAAACAGTACCGGAACAACAAATATTGCAAGTGAAGTTGCCGCAAGCATACCTCCAAATACAGTCCATCCGATCGTTTTACGGCTTTCAGCCGCAGCGCCGGAAGCGAACGCTAATGGCAAAACGCCAAAAATAAACGCCAGCGATGTCATTACGATTGGCCTGAACCTCAATCGTACCGCCTGTAATGTAGCTGCAACCACTTCCACGCCCCTGTCCACTCTTTCTTTGGCATACTCCACGATAAGAATGGCATTCTTTGCGGCAAGGCCAATGAGTGTTATCAGGCCGATCTGTGCATAAACGTTATTAGATATACCCGGCAGCAAAGTGAGTGTAAGAATAGCTCCGAATACACCAATAGGCACTGCAAACAATACTGAAAAGGGTACCGACCAGCTTTCATACAATGCCGCAAGAAACAAGAAGACAAATATGACGGATATAAAAAATATTTTTGTTTGCTGATTGCCCGCATTAATTTCTTCCCGGCTCATTCCCGAAAACTCATAGCCATAACCTGCCGGTAATGTCTGCGCTACATCTTTCAGTGCATCAATTGCCTGCCCGCTGGAAAAACCGGGTTTTGACGTGCCCGTTATCTCAATGGATCTGAAAATATTATAGTGGGTAATTGTAGAAGGTGCTTCAATCACTTTGGCAGTTATCAAAGAACCAAGAGGAATCATGTTTCCCTGTGCATTACGAACATAAAATTTATCAATCCCAGCTAAAGAACTCCGGTAATTTGTATCCGCCTGTGACATCACGTGAAAATTTCGTCCATAAAGATTAAAATCGTTAACATAACTGCTGCCCAGGAATGTGGATAAAGTGTTAAACACATCTGACACTGACACACCTAACTTTTTTGCCTGTTCTTTATCCACATCAATATTATAGCTCGGTGTTCGTGCATTAAAGAAAGTATAAGCCGCCCCGATTTCCGGCCGCTGATTCAGCCTGTCAATAAAATTATTTGCCACTTTTTCAAATTGCTTGATATCATCGGTGCTGCTGGTCTGTTGCAATTCGAATGTAAAACCCGAAGTAGCGCCCAAACCGGGAATGGATGGCGGTAACAGTGCCAAAATTCTTGCTTCTTTTATACCGGATGTCAAAGCACGAATCTTATCAGCCACATCCTGGGCAGTTTGTCCTTTCCCTTTACGCTGATCCCATGGTTTCAGCATAATGAACACAGTACCCGTGTTTGCCTTGAAAGAGAAACTGGCAAAATTTATTCCGGCCAGTCCGCCGATGACATTGATCTCAGGGATCCGCCTTATCCTGGAAACAAGAGTATCCAGCAACTGAACGCTCCTTGTAGTGGAAGTGGCCTCGGGCATTTCATAAGTTACATACAAGCGGCCTTCATCTTCGTTAGGGAGAAAGGCTGTTGGTTTATTCTTAAAAAGAAATATCAGACCTGTAATGAGTACAGCAAGCATGATGAGCACATAAGGTGTTTTCCTGATCCATCCTTTCACTCCTTTGGCATACCGGTCTACTATCCGGGCAAAAGCATTATTGAATCCCTCAAAAAATTTATCTGAAAGACTCTTCCTCGCTGTTTCATCTTTTGCCGGCTTCAGCATCAAGGTGCACAATGCAGGTGTTAGAGACAATGCAACAAATGCGGATATAATAACGGAGACTGCTATAGTGATAGCAAACTGCTGATACAGCCGGCCAACAATTCCTGGTATAAACCCAACCGGTATAAACACTGCCGCCAATATTAATGCAATTGCAACTACCGGCCCGGAAATATCTTTCATTGCCTTTTGCGTAGCCTCTTTCGGGGACATTTTTTCAAAATCAATATTATGCTGGGCCGCTTCTATTACCACGATGGCATCATCCACAACAATTCCGATAGCCAGCACAAAGGCAAATAAGGTTAGCGTATTTATAGTAAAGCCCAATGCTTCAAACATAATAAACGTACCGATGATTGAAACAGGGATAGCAAGTACAGGGATCAGGGTAGCACGCCAACTCTGTAAAAAAAGAAAAACAACCAGTACGACAAGGGCCAGGGCGATCAATAAAGTTTTTACAACCTCTGCAATCGAAGCCTTTACTACGGATATTGTTTCCGAGGGAATCAGAAAGTCTATGTCTTTGGGGAAAGTTTTCCTGAGGTCATTCAGTGCTTTGATAACACCGTCATAGGTCTCCAGTGCATTAGCCCCGGGAGCCTGATAGATCAATAAATACGAAGCAGGTTTTCCATTCACAAATGAATTGACACTGTAATCAAACTGGCCTAATTCAACACGGGCAACATCTTTCAGATAAACCACACTGCCCGCTGATGGATTAGAACGCACAATGATATTTTCAAACTGTTCCTTTGTATTGATCCTGCTATTGGTGAGTACGCTGTATTCAAAAGCCTGCTGGCCCGGTTGGGGGTTACCGCCGATTGTTCCTGCTGCTACCTGTAAATTCTGTTCCTGCAATGCAGCGTTGACATCTGCCGGCGTCATTTTCATCGCAGCAAGTTTATCAGGCTTAAGCCAGATCCGCATTCCAAAATCGTATCCTCTTGTAAATACATCGCCGACACCTTTGACACGAAGCAGTGCATCTTTTACAAATAAGCTCACATAATTGCCGATGAATTTTGTATCGTGTGTGCCATTGGGCGAATAAAAAGCCATTACCAGCATAATGCTCGGATTACGCTTACGAACAGTAAGTCCCAATCTTTTCACGGCATCAGGCAAAGCAGGCTCTGCAACACTCACCCTGTTCTGAACATCCAATGCGGCGATATCTATATTTGTCCCGACATCAAAATTTACCGTTATGCTGCTCGACCCGTTACTGCTGCTGTTGCTGCTCATGTAGGTCATCCCTGGTGTGCCATTCACCTGCGTTTCGATTGCGGTTGTTGTGGTTTGTTCCACCGTCTGGGCATCTGCTCCCGTAAAATTTCCGCTTATGGAAACTGTAGGCGGTGAGATATCGGGGAACTGGGCAACAGGAAGATTCAGCATTGAAATAATACCAACCAGCACGATCACAATGGAAATGACCATCGCTGTTACCGGCCGCTTTATAAATGTATCTGCTATCATTATTTAGAAAGAGTCATTTTTTATATTCTCTATTCTTCTTTTTCAATTTACCCATCATTAAGATCATGGCTTTCCGGCCGCAGTTGTTACAGAATTTGAAACGGAAACCACGGAACCCTCATGAAGGTTTTGCACTCCCTGAACCACAATGATCTCACCGCCCTTTAAACCATCTTTTACAATCACAGATGCCCCAATAGTTCGTCCTAATGTAACTTTAGTCTGTGTTACCTTACTGCTGTCGCCCAGAATATAGACAAAGAATTCTCCTAGTTGCTCCGTTACTGCTTTGTAAGGAATTGTAATTACTTTTTTCGATGTATTATTTAAAACCTTTACAGTAGTGGTCATACCGGATTTTAATAAACTTTTATCGTTAGGGAAAATCAATCTTGTCCTTATAGTGCCCGTTTGCGGATCCACAGCCCGGTCAAGCAAACTGATTTTTCCGTAAGAAGGGTAAACATCATTACCGAATACAATAGAGAAAGTTGAATCATTCACACGCTGTCCCTGTTGCAGCAGTTGTGAGAACCGGTAAACTTCACTTTGATCCACTGCAAAATCCACTGCCACCGGATTATCCGTTGAGATCGTATTTAAGATGGTCTGCCCTGCAACAACCGAAGTCCCCAGGCGCACTTGTGAAATCCCTATTGTTCCGCTGAAAGGTGCAGGTATGATAGAAAAATTCAGGTTTGCTTTCACTGCCTCCACATTTGCCTGTGCTGCTGCCACCTGCTTTTTTGCTGCTTCCAGGGCAGCATCTGCATAATCAACCTGCTGTTTTGCGATAGCATCATGTTTGTCCAGCTCATGATAACGGTCGGCATCCTTTTGCGCCTTTACCAGGTTGGTTTGTTGTACCTGAAGGTTTGCTATTGCCTGCTGGTAATTGGCATTGTACAATTGCTGATCAATAGAATATAATTTTTGGCCTTTGATTACGTTTTGTCCGTCTTTGAAATAAATATTGGTAATATAACCGGTCACCTGCGGCCTGATATCTGTCTGGTTTAATGCTACAACGGTTCCCGGATATTCGTCATAATAAACTGCATTGACCGAGCTGACAGTATCCACCGTAACTGCTATTGCCGGAGGAAGCCCTTGCTGCTGTTGCTTTTGGCCGCAGGATACAAGGCTGATCACGGCAACCACCTGTAAAGAATTCCCAATAAGTTTTAGTACCATATCAAAAATGTTTTCTTTCAGTATTTTAATAACGGATCTCACCTTTACTTTTCTCTACGTCAATTTTGCTGCTGATCACCTGGAATAATGCATCAAAATAATTGATCTGTGCCGTACGCAGATCTGTTTCTGACACGATCAGGTCGAGGTAAGCTTTTACCCCAGAGCGATATTGCAGCCGGATCACATCAAACACTTCCTGTGCCAGGCTAACATTTTCTTTCATCGTTAAAAAAAACGAAAGGCTCGATTTATAATTTGCCATTGCAGCGCTGTATTCAGAATTCACCTGGTTTTTAAAGTTCACAATATCAAGATCTGTTCTTTTTAATTGCCACTCCGATTGCTGAATATTGTATTTCCTCTTTCCTCCTTCAAAAATCGGGAACGAAAGGGTAAGGCCTGCATAAGAATTAGGAAAAGACTGACTGTATAATTTTGAAAAATTATTGTTCAGGTAGTTCAGGTTATAAGCGCCGTTTGCCGTTAATGACGGGATGTAGCTCCATTTGTTATATTGCATGTTCGCCTCCTGCAGTTTTTTCTGCGTTTCCAGTATCTGGTATTCAATCCGCCTGGTGTAATCCACTCCCTGCAATGTATCCAGTGCAAATTCATTTTCCAGCCTGGAGCTGTCAAAAACAATGTTTAACTCCACCCCCCGGGGATAATTGATCAGCGCTTTCAGGTTATCCGTTTTTGCAAGAAGGGCTTCTGAATTTACTTTTTTTGTTGCTATTGCATTATTCAAGGCTATAGTAGCTCTCTTGTAGTCTGTTTTATCCACAATACCTGCATGGTACTGGGCCACGGCATCTTTAAGGCTTTGTTGAAGAAGGTCAATATTCTGGTCCGCAACTTTTATCTGCTGAATAGTCGTCAGCAGATCATAAAACGTCTTAGAAACAGCAACCACCAGATCAATTTTGGTATTGTCAGATTGTTGTTTTGATTGTTTCAGTACAATATTTTTTGTCTGCCTTGCCAGCAACACATCCCTGTTAAAAACAGTTTGAGACAGCGAAAATTGTAATGCTGAAGTGTTATTAACTCCCAGCCTTACGGGGTTGCCCCCAATGATATTCGTCTGAACCTGGAAATTGTGCTGGTACAGGTAATTAAAATTAACCTGAGGATACCAATCGGCCAGTTTTGATTTTACCTGCAAAAGAGTTGTGGCTTCATCTATCAGCGACTGCTGTACTGCCGGTTGATTCTTCAATGCATATTGAATGACATTCGTAAGAGTTGGCTCCTTCAAGATGCTGTCTGTGTATTGCTGTGCCATCACCGGGAATGAGCAACACATCATAAGCAGCAGTGAAAGTGAAATTTTTTTTGAAAAATAAATGCTGAGAGTCTTTACAAAAAAATGATTCATAAATTTCGTTGAAATCCTTTTTCCCCAACCCTCTGATAGCACTTAAGTCATTTACCTCAACACCGATCCGCCAGCTTCGTTGAGAAAATAGAATAGCAAAATTAACGGAATGGGAAAACAATTTGCTTCCGTATATATAATAGAAAAAACCGGGCAACATATTAAAAATAAAACAGCCCTGATCACCTGATCAGAGCTGTTTTCCCAATTTGCTATTCTTATTGTTCCGGTAATTTATGCCGGAACTTTAAGTCATTGACCCAGGTAAGCTTTTAATGCATTACTGTAACGGGCTTTTTGTAAACGTTTTATCGCCCTTTCTTTAATCTGGCGGATACGTTCTTTGGTCAGATCATATTTTTGACCAATCTGTTCGATCGTAACTCCATTTTCACCATCAAGGCCAAAATAAGCGTTTACGATCTCTGCTTCTCTGGGGGAAAGAGACCTTAATACCCTCCTGATCTCATTCCGCAAAGAATCTTTCATCACATCATCGTCCGTATCATCGCCTCCTTCCAAAAGGTCACCCATTGCCACATCCTCTGCTTCGTGCACAGGTGCATCCAATGAAGTGTGACGTGTGTTGCTCTGGAAAATATTGTTGATTTCAGTTTCACTCATTTCCAGTAATTCAGCTAATTCTTCAGTAGAAGGCTCTCTTTCATGTTCCTGTTCGAAAGCCATATATGCTTTATTAGCCTTGTTGTAAGTGCCAATTTTGTTTTGAGGCAGGCGGACTAATCTGCCCTGCTCTGCCAACGCCTGAAGGATGGACTGGCGAATCCACCAGACAGCGTAAGAAATAAATTTGAACCCCTTGGTTTCATCGAAGCGCTGTGCCGCTTTTATCAATCCGAGGTTCCCCTCATTGATCAGGTCGCTAAGCGATAAACCCTGATGCTGATACTGCTTGGCAACAGATACCACGAACCGGAGATTGGCTTGCACTAGTTTGTCCAAAGCTCTCTGATCGCCCATTTTAATACGCTGGGCAAGCGTGGTCTCCTGCTCGGGAGTGATCATTGAAATCTTGGAGATTTCCTGCAAGTACTTCTCAACAGCTTGTGAATCTCTGTTCGTAATCTGGGTGGCAATTTTCAGCTGCCGCATAAGTACAAATTTTTATTAAAACGAATAAATGTCAGTCTTCGTTTGCAGAAAGTTGCAAATGGATAGTTAATTGCTAATGTTGTGAATTTACCGTCCTCGACCGTCTGCAAAAATACTACGTAAACTCGGAATATCATAGTGATTGGACGCAAAAATTACACACAGCTTTTACTCAATATGCCCGGCTGTAAAAAAAATGATAAAACCCTTTCCTGATATAGGTTTCGTCATGTGGCAATAATCGTCAATTTCATTCAGGTATTTCCGTTTGTTGAACTAACAACCGTTTTTTGCCTGGCAGCCCTGCGTTGCAACACAACCCAGAGCACCACACCGGAGATGAATAAAAGAGAAGAAATCAATTCTGCCTGAGTAGGATGAAGGCCGAAAAAATCCATTCTCACATTTACCCGAATAGTCTCAATCAGGAATCTTTCAATACCATTCAGTACCAGATAAAATGCAAATAGGGTTCCCGGTACCCTGAACTTTTTTCTTAGAGACCAAATAACTGCAAACAGGATCAGGCAGGCAACTGTCTCATAAAATGCAGTCGGAAAAACTCCATGTTCCAACTGAAAGCAATATTTGGGATCATTACACCCGGGGATTTTTATTCCCGCCTCATTGACATTGTGCGGAAATGTGTATGACCACATCCAATCCGGTAGCCAGCTAAAGGGCTTGGGTTTATTATTTACAATTCCCCAATCTCCATCTCCTGCTACCTGGCAGCCTATCCTGCCCACTGCATAAGCAAGCATCAGTGCGGGTGCCGCAGCATCGTTCAAATGCCAGAATCCGATCTTGTGCTTTTTTGCATACCACCAGATAGCCAGGGCAGCACAGATCAATCCTCCATAAAATGTGAGGCCTGCACGGGAGAAAATAAAGTCAGAAGGATGCTGAAGGAATGCCTCCCAGTTTTCAAAAATATCAAAGAGTTTAGCACCTAATAGCCCAAACACCAAGGCGATGATCACTATCTCTCCTACCCTGTCCTGTGGCCAAATCCTGATTTTTCTTTGCTCCGGTTTAGGCAACTTTTGTTTATGCTTATCCCACCATTTCAATCCTGCAAACAAAAGCCCCAGGCCAATGCCCGCAGGCCAACTGCCCATTGGTGAAAAAATAAAAGCCTGTGGATCTTCCGTAGCGGAGCTGTTCATGAGAAACAACGCCAGGATTTTATACCCGAATAAAAATCCGAATAAAAAATTCAGCAATAATTGGCTGATTGTTGCAGGCTGGCCCACCATCACCGTCATTTCAGTAGGTTGTAAAAGTCCCTGCTTGCTTTTTCGGCGCAATTCAACAGCCAGCACAATGGCTGCAAGAATGAATGCAATGGCAACAAAAAAACCAAAGGAGTTTACAAATCGAAGAAATTTCCACTCAACTCCAAACAGATCTTTGAAAGCATAATACAGATTTGGATACATACTGCCAGCCGGTTGCTTGTTTTAAGTTAAAGCGAATATACAACTGAATCAGATCTATTTTAAATTTGAGTTCCGCTTTGCCGTCAACGGGAATTGCTTATCAGAAAGATTAATTGCAATACTCCTCAAATACACTAACAAGATTACTTGCAATGGCCTGTGCAGGCATACCTACCATTTGATGACGCTCGATAAAGTGAATTAACTTTCCATCCTTAAACAATGCTATGGAAGGAGAAGATGGAGGATACGGCAACAGGTGTTGGCGCAATGCCTGCACGGCTTCAATATCAAAACCTGCAAAACTTGTGGCAAGATGATCCGGTTTTTTGGCTGTATTCGCCATTGCCATTATCAAACCTGGTCTTGCTGTGCCGGCAGCGCAGCCACAAACAGAATTGATCATAACCAGCGTGGTACCTTTTTTTGCCAACTGGGCCTCTACATCTTCGGGGGTCAGAAGTTCGGAGAAACCAATATCAGTCAGCTCTTCCTTCATGGGTATTACAAACTCTTCAGGATACATATTTGTATGATTTAAAATTGAAGTGCAAATTTAAAAGAAAAAATCTGTCCTTCTTTCAAAACTATACTTTAAGGCAAATCTGTCACAAAAAATTACCGTGTTCGGAAATAATGTCTCTTCAGAAAGGAATTATTGCAGGAATTGTCATGAAAATTTTAATAAAAATCATGCGGTATATCATTTGATTCCTGCTTATATCAAATTAATTTTTAAACCAGAAAACAAAATTTTATGACACTAGTAAAATTCAACAGAAAACCATTTGACAAGAGTTTTAACAGCTTGTTTGAAGACTTTTTTTCCGAAATACCCGTCTTATATAAGAATGACTTCAATGATTCTGCATGGAAAGGGTTAGCACCGGTGAATATCAGGGAAACTGAAAAAAGTTATATTCTTGACGTGGTAGCCCCCGGATTTGAAAAGAATGATTTTAAAGTAAACATTGACCAGAACATTCTGACCATTTCGGCTGAAAAGAGAACCGAAACAAAAAAAGAAGATGAAAAACAGGTGAGGAAAGAATATGATTACCGTTCAGTAAAAAGATCCTTTACATTGGATGAGAACATTGACAGTGATCATATAGAAGCAAATTACATTAATGGGATATTAACATTAAACCTTCCCAGGAAAGAAGAAGTCAAAGAAGCAAAAAAAGAAATTACAATTCGCTAAATACTTTCTCATAAGCAGTTGGTTTTGGTTTACACCCTGTCGTTTCCACGATGGGGTTTTTCTTTCTAATGAAGAAAATATTTTTTTACCGGAATCAAAATTTGCTGTTAACAATATCAGAAAATGTTTCCTGTTAATACTGTTTAAGTTTTCCCGGCAAATGAATTGATTTTTTATATATAAAAATACTCATCATGAACAAAATAAAAACTTTACAGGCAGTACTACTCATAACAATTTATGCTCTTGCTGTTAGTTGCAGTCCCGGCCGTGAATACTTTTATGACCGCCATCCCTCATCCAATGTTTCTGTATCACTGATCATCAGTGCCCATCCAGGTTTTGTGATCAGCCGCTACCCGGATGGCCGATTCTATTACCGCAGCCCGGAAGGATATATTTACTGGAGAGGATGGGACAACAGGTATTATATTGACAGAACTTATATCAGAAAAATACATTATGATAAAAGAGAGTACAGAGAATGGAGAAATGGCGGCAGAAGATTCTATGGAAGGCGTTATTACTAACAGAAACAGTCCCTCTCCTGCTGATCAGGTTTTTGAACATCACTGACTCTTTTCAGCAACTTCAGCCGGTAGGTTTTTTCTTATTTATACCCAAGAATTTTCAACATGCTCTGGGCTGATTGTTGTTTGGCATAAAGCCAGTCAGTTAGTTTCCCGTTTTTATCATAATCAATAATAATATGCTTGGGTGAAGGAATCAGGCAATGCTTGATACCACCATAACCACTGATCTGGTCCTGGTAAGCACCGGTATGAAAAAATCCCACATATAAAGGTTCGCCTCCGTTAAATTTCGGAAGGAACACTTCATTGATATGTTCTTCCGAATCATAGTAATCATGACTGTCACAGGTCATTCCTCCCAAAACTACCCGTTGGTATTCATGATCCCATTTATTGATCGGCAACATTAAAAATTTTTCGCCAATGCCCCAGGTATCCGGAAGCGTAGTGATGAATGATGAATCAATCATGTACCAGATCTCCCGTTCATTCTGAATTTTCTGACCGATCACGCTGTAAATATGAGCCATGCTTTCTCCAACTGTGTAGCTGCCAAATTCAGTGAAGATATTTGGTACGGGAACCCTGGCTTTCTTACAGGCAATTTTGATATTCCTTACAATCTCATTGATCATAAACTGGTAATCGTAGGTAAACCCCAGAGAGTGCTTGATCGGAAAACCGCCACCAATATTAATTGAATCCAATTCAGGGCAGATTTTCTTTAATTGGCAATAAAGGTTTATGATCTTGTTCAGTTCGCTCCAATAATAAATGTCATCCTTGATCCCTTTGTTCAAAAAGATGTGCAGCATCTTTAACTGAAATTTGCTTTCGTAACCTTCTATCCTGTCCACATAAAATTCCAGAATGTCTTTTGCCCGAATACCAAGCCTTGATGTATAAAACGGAAAAGTAGGCTCCTCTTCGGCTGCTACACGTATTCCTAATTTAAAGGGAACTCTTACCGCTTTGGTGTATTCCCTCAGTTCTTCCTTATTATCCAAAACCGGTATCACATTCTGAAATCCTGAGTTAAGCAAGCTTGCAATCCTGCGGACATAGCCTTTTTGCTTAAATCCGTTACAAATTATATGAATGTCTTTTGTGATCTTTCGTTTTTCATATAGCTTCCGGATGATCTCAATGTCATAAGCATAAGAAGTTTCCAGGTGTACTTCATGCTTCAAAGCTTCTTCCACTACAAAAGAAAAATGAGAACTCTTGGTACAGTAACAATAAAAGTATTTGCCTTCGTATTTGTATTTTTTAAAAGCGGATGCAAACATCTGCTTGGCTTTCTTAATCTGCTTACCGATCTTAGGCAGATAACTTAGTTTTAGGGGAGTTCCGTATTTTTCTACCAATGCTTTAATGTCAATATCATTAAACCAAAGGGAGTTGTCATGAACTTCCAATCCTTCCTGGGGAAAATTAAATGTTTGATTTACCAGTTCAAAATAAGTGTTGGTGACATTTTGTTCGGTAGGCATTTTGCTTAAGTGATTTTTAATGGATACAAATGTAATGTGTTTGATATTTCATATACAAAATTTTTATCAGCCTGTGTAAAGAGTATATAAAATTTTATTATCCGTTACCTGATTTCTCATGCTTTCGTTAACTGCTGTTAAGTGCCGGTTAAGTGGCTTAACAAGAGCAATGATTCATCAGCTGCATCGTCATAATGTAGAAATCTGATTAATAAACTTAAAAAAAATCAAGCTATGAAAAAGATAATTTTTGCAACGCAGATCATATTCATGTCAGCCATCCTGATACCTGCTTACGCAGGAGGTTTTCCAATTGCCGGTATAGGCCACAAAATCGTAAACGATAATATGAAAAGTGCCGGTTTACATTTCAGAAAGATGAAGAATCATGATTGGGTTAATTATCAGACTGCACAGCAATTTGCACTGGATTTTCCCCAGGCAACAGATGTAACCTGGTATGAGGGTGATTTTGCCGAAGCCACTTTTAACAGCGGGGGCACTTTCGAAACAGCTTACTATGATGACAATAATGACCTGGTAGGAACTACACAAGACGTTTCCATATCCAACCTGTCGGAAAAAGCACAGGAAAAGATCAACAGGGATTATCCGGGTTACCAGATAAACAGGGTTATATTTTTTAAAGACAACGAGTATAATGACACGGACATGAACCTGTATTCAACACAATTCGAGGATCAGGACAGTTATTTTGCTGAAATAAGCAATGGTACTAAAAACCTGGTCATCCAGATAAGTACAGATGGTGATGTTTCCTTTTTCCAAAATTTATGATCAGGTATTGATCAAAAAAAACATCCTGCATTCAGTTTGCAGGATGCTTTTTTCGTCTCCGTCAGGAGATTATTTCACTTCAGCCACAAGGTTTTTAAAAGTTTCCGGATGATTCATGGCAAGATCAGCCAGCACTTTTCTATCCAGCTCAATTCCTTTAGCCTGTAATTTGCTGATAAATAAAGAATAGGTCATACCCTCAGCCCTCACGGCTGCATTGATACGGGCAATCCATAACTGGCGGTATTCCCTTTTTTTAAGCTTGCGGCCTACATACATGTAGGTCATCCCTTTTTCAACAACGTTTTTCGCAACGGTCAAAACATTTTTTCTTTTCCCATAAAATCCTTTGGCCTGCTTTAATATTTTTTTACGGCGGGCTTTACTCGCAACCGCATTTACCGAACGTGGCATATCTTAAATATTTTAGATTAAAAAGTTTGATTTAATAACGGGGCAGTTTATTTTAACCTGAGAAGACGTCTAACAAAATTCAAGTTGGCTTTATCCACAACTCCATCCTTTCTTAAATTACGTTTTCGCTTTTTGGATTTCTTTGTCAGAATGTGACGCTTGAAGCTCTTTTGATAAGTGATCTTTCCCGTGCCTGTCACTTTGAAGCGCTTTTTGGCACTGGAGTTTGTTTTTACCTTAGGCATTTTACATGCTTTTTAAATTACGCTTTAAGGCGTTTCCGTACAGCCGGAATCCTTGTCGGGCCTTTTCAGCAATTTTTCCAGTCAAACAAGAAAAGAACTTTTTTGAATGGGCTGCAAAGATAGGCGATGAGCCTTAACTAACAAAGTCAAATTAATAAAAAAGGGGCCTGATACGACCCCTTAAAAAATTCTGATCAAAACTGCTTATTGTTTAGGATTCAGCGCATTGTCTATTCGTTTCGCAATATCCAGAAGATGGTATTTACTCAATGGATCAGCAGTTGCTGCTGATGCAGAGATGACCTCTGCCCTCAATGCAGTTAAATGTGCTCTCACTAAACTTTTAATATCCGAATTATTGAAATTCAAAGAAGGTGTAGCCGGCGCACCTGCCCTGCTGACTGTTACAGTAACCGTGGCAGCGGCAGGAGGATTCAAAAGATTAATGAGAATCTCAACATAAGACTTCTGCAGATTTCTGCGATAAACATCTATAGGCTTTCTGGTTGTCAACTCTGACCAGATACCTTTCTTTAGATCGCCGAACAGATCAGTCATTTTATAAGCATTGTTTCCGAGTTCTGCTTCAGCAGTAATCAATTTTCCCAAAACAACATTGTTGAAAAGGCGGTTCAAAACAGACGACTGCATATTCCCGATAATTACTAAAGGATTTCCTCCGGTCCTGGTATTGACTTCACTGCTGATAAGCCATGTAGGTGTAGCAAACAATTGCTGATTCAGAAATGCAATTGCATTTACCTGTTTTGACCTGGGGGTAAATTCATACACAGGTCCGGCCTGCTCCACTACTTTAGGAGTTCTGTATATGCCGGCTACATTTCGGGTTACGTGCCCCATATACCGATTGAATTGTGCAGTTACCTGGCCATATATTTCTTCAAGATTTGAGTAGTCATCATTCGGCTCTCTCGACCAGGTCATTAATTGTGGCATGATACGTTGCAAATTTTTGATACCATAAGCGCTTGCCTTCATTGCGTCATCGCCCAGGTCTTCAGTTTGTGAGCGGGGATCATCCTGATTGCTTTCACCATCGCCCCAAAACAAGCGGGGATTCTTTAGTTTCCCGATCACGATTTGATTCAAAAAACCTTTTTCCTCATCAGGGCTTTTGAACTGGGGATAAAGTTTGTACCCCCATTCAATTGCCCATTTATCATAATCTCCGATCCTTGGGAACAATCCTTTTTCACTGATATTATCTTCAGGTTGGGCCACATAGTTAAAACGGGCATAGTCCATGATAGAAGGCGTATGTCCATTTGCTTCCACCCATTTTTTGTTGCGCAAAGAATCCACAGGTACTGTTGAACTTGATCCAAAATTGTGACGTAATCCCATAGTATGACCGACTTCATGAGATGACACGAAACGGATCAACTGACCCATTAACTCATCAGGAAATACCATTTGCCTTGCTGCAGGATCATTCGGCCCGGCCTGAATCATATACCAGTCCCGGATCAATTGCATTACGTTATGGTACCAGTTGATATGTGTTTCAATGATTTCACCACTTCTTGGATCAGCCACACTTGGCCCGCTTGCGTTTGCTATATCTGAAGGTTTATAAACAATAGCGGAATGCCGTGCATCTTCGAGGCTCCATGTACTATCTTCTTCTTTTGTAGGAGCCACTTTGCCAAAAATTGCATTCTTAAAGCCTGCCTGCTCAAAAGCCACCTGCCAGTCATTAATGCCATCTATCAAATAAGGTATCCATTTTTTAGGTGTAGCAGGATCGATATAAATAATAATGGGCTTTTGCGGTTCCACCAGTTCACCTCTTTTATATTTTTCCATATCGCCGGGCCTGGGTTCCAGCCTCCAGCGTTTTGCAAGCTGAATGCTCTTTACTCCCTGCGGGTTTGCATCAAAATCAGTATATCCAACGGTAAAATACCCAACCCTGTCATCATAATATCTTGACTGCATAGGCTCTTTGGGCAAAAGTACCATAGAGCTATTCAACTCAACGGTCAAGTTTCCCGTTGCTGCCTGGGCAGCGCCGAAACCACCTGTACCTGTTGTAGCCTGTGCCGGCATTCTGCTGTATGTTTTTACAGCAGTAATCTCAATATTTATCGGGTATGACCTTACGGAAACGATATAGGATTTGTCTGACTGGAGCGAGCCGATGCGTAAGGAAGTTTTAGCAAAACTGCTGTAATATAAAATATCATTATCACCGCTGATATACTCTGTCATATCAATAACGGAACCGGTTGAATCTTTTGAAAATGCTTTTATATCAAATGACGCTGCTATCGGCTGAAGGTTGGAGTTCCTTACTGAATTAAACATGGGCGAAGTTGAATCTTTTGCATAAACTGCATAAGATATTTTTTTCAGGAATACCTTATGGTTTGGCCCTCTTTCAAAACGAATAACATTTTGGCCGATCTGGTCGCCACCATAACCGACACCTTCCTGTGTTCGTACAAGACGGTTTACCATAAGAATATCCCGTCCCAATAAACTATCGGGGATCTCAAAATAATATTTGTCTTCAACCTTATGTACTTTGAAATAGCCGTTATAAGTAATGGCATTTTTTGTAATCACTTCACTATAGGGCTTTGGTACTGCTGCTGATGGCTGCTGCCTTCCGTTAAGAACTGCGTTTAAACCACCGGGGCGTGTAGTGTCTTTCTGTTGCGAAAAAGCAGATGAATATAAAGTTACCGCAAAGAATGCCGCAGTAACTTTTATCAAAAATTTTTTCATATCATTAGTTTTAATAAAAATTAAGCCCGAATATAAGTAAAGATGCCCTCAATAAATTTGAATACGGCAATTTTTATATAAACGGTTCCGGGAAGATGGCAGACCAGTCAATCTGCAAAACAAAAAAGGGCATCTCTTTGCCCTTTGTATATTCTATATATGATTTTTCGGTTATTTCTTTTTTCCTTTTGGAGTAAAAATTGCCAACATCCTCCTGCCCTCCATTTTAGGTAAGTTTTCCAGCGTACCTGTCTCAGCCAGCCTTTCTGCAAATTTTAATAACAACAATTCGCCACGATCCTTGAATTGAATAGCTCTGCCCTTGAACTGCACATAGGCTTTCACCTTATTGCCTTCTTTCAAAAAATTCTCCGCATGCTTGGCTTTGAAATTGAAATCATGTTCATCTGTATTGGGCGTAAACCGTATCTCTTTCACTTCGGATACTTTACTTTTAGCCTTCATCTCTTTTTCCTTCTTCTTCTTATCATAAAGGAACTTGTTGTAATCAATCACTTTGCATACAGGTGGATCTGCCTGCGGAGATATTTCTACCAGATCCAATCCATGTTCCTGGGCAATCTTTAATGCATCCTGGGTACTATAAATGCCCACTTCAACATTTTCACCTACTAGCCGAACCTGTGGGACTCGGATAAAATGATTGATCCTGTGTTCTGCTTCTTTACGGGGAACAAATCTCCCCCTGAAACCACCCCTGTTGAAATTTCCGCCGGATGGCCTGTTAAATCCGCCTTTTTGTGGTACTGCCATTGAAATTGTTTAAATGAAACTCTTTTCCCTGCAAGAGTAATTTTAATTTTCATTTTTAATTCCTCAACAGGGATTGAGGAACAAAAAAATCAACACACATTTTCTGAAATTCAGGTTACATCAGTTACCGAATAACAGGGCCGGAAATTTCCGGCAGTGTGTTGATCCCTTTCTTATTTATTCACTTTTTCGTTCTTTAATGTCTGCTGAAATACGTTTGATGAATCCCGGAATATCTTCAGACCCTGTGTCCCCTTTTCCATGACGCCTGACTGATACTTTATTTTCATTCATTTCTTTTTCTCCGACAACAAGCATATAAGGAACTTTCATTAATTCTGTGTCACGGATCTTTTTCCCGATCTTTTCATTCCTGTCATCAACTTCTGCACGAATATCTGCATTTTTTAGTTGCTGCGAAACAGATTTAGCATAATCAAGGAATTTATCACTGATCGGCAGCACTTTCACCTGTACCGGCGCCAGCCACAAGGGGAATTTTCCTGCATAATGCTCCAGCAGGAATCCTATGAACCTTTCATGTGTTCCCAACGGTGCCCGGTGAATGATCAAAGGTGTTTCCGCTTTATTATCCTGAGTGGTAAACTCAAGCTTAAAGCGCCTGCCCTGTGCAAAATCGACCTGGTTGGTAGCCAAAGTAAACTCCCTGCCAATGATACTCCATATCTGTACATCAATTTTCGGACCATAGAACGCCGCTTCATCCGGCACTTCTACATAGGGTGTATTGGTTTTGATCAGCACGTCTCGTACCATTGCTTCAGTCTCTTTCCATAATCCGGGCTCATCCACGTATTTCTTTCCAAGCTTTGCGGGGTCATGAAGCGATAACCTCATTATGTACTTTTCAATTCCGAATATCTTAAAATATTTCAGGTACATATCGTTCACTGCTTTGAACTCTTCGTAAAATTGTTCTTTGGAGCAATAGATATGTGCGTCATTCATATGAAGGCAGCGGACACGCATCAGGCCAAACAATTCCCCGCTTTGCTCATAACGGTAGCAGGTTCCATATTCAGCTAAGCGCAACGGCAAATCTTTATAACTCCTCGGCTCTGCCGCATAGATCTTGTGATGGTGAGGACAATTCATTGCCTTCAGGTAATACTTTATTCCTTCCAGTTCCATCGGGGGGTACATACTGTCCTGGTAATAGGGTAAATGCCCGCTTGTGAGATACAAATTTTCTTTGGCAATATGGGGAGTAACCACTCTTTTATAACCAGCAGCCAGCTCTGTTTCCTTGGCTAATTTTTCCAATTCTTCAATAATAATCGCTCCATTAGGCATCCACAAGGCCAAACCCGGACCAACATCATCATCCATAGTGAAGATGCCCAGTTCCTTACCCAGTTTTCTGTGATCTCTCTTCTTTGCTTCTTCCAGCATGTGCAGGTATTCATCCAATTCTTTTTGAGAAGGGAATGTGATTCCATAGATCCTTGTCAGCATTTTATTATTTTCATCCCCTTTCCAGTAGGCACCTGCAATATTTGTCAATTTGATTGCTTTGATAAACCCGGTATTCGGTATATGAGGCCCGCGGCAGAGATCAGTAAAATTTCCCTGGGTGTAAAAAGTAATCTCACCATCATTCAGCCCTTGCAGCAGATCCAGTTTATATTCATCCCCTTTATCGGAAAAATATTTCACCGCTTCTTTTTTAGGAACTGCTTTTCTGATGTATGTATTATTCTGTTTTGCCAGTTCATTCATTTTCTTTTCCAGCCTGCCAAGATCTTCTTCGCTCAATTTTCTATCACCAAGGTCCATGTCGTAATAAAAACCATTCTCAACCGGCGGGCCAACCCAGAATTTTACTCCCGGAAACATTGACTCTACAGCTTCTGCCATCAGGTGAGCAGATGAATGCCAGAATGTGCTCTTGCCATCAGTATCATTCCAGGTAAGCAGTTTCAATGCAGCATCTTCATTGATGGGGCGTGTTGCATCCCATACCTGCCCGTTGACCGATGCAGACAGCACTTTCCTTGCAAGGCCTTCTGAAATAGAGCGGGCTACATCCAATGCTGTTGTTCCTTTTTCATATTGACGTACGGCACCATCGGGAAACGTTATATGGATCTTCATACTAATATCCTGTATTTTTTGAAGTGCAAAATTAACACTCTTTTGCCAGCCTTCCATCGCAGTGTCAGGATGAATTTATTAGTTTTGGCTTGCAATGAAACTGATGTTACGCTGGATATTTCTATCGTTTACATTTCTGATCTCTTCTATTTTGCATTCTCAGAATCTCACCGGGATATGGCGGGGTTATTTCATTACGGAAAATGATGACCAGTATAAATTTGAATTACAGGTTGATCAAAACGGAAACAGGATATCCGGTGTGTCTTATTCCTACCTCTCAACCGTGTTTTACGGTAAGGCCGTGCTGACAGGGAATTATAACAAGCAGGAGAAAAAGGCATTGATCAGTGAGATTAAAACAGTTGAAGTACGTATGAGTTCATTTTCCACTACATGCATTATGAAATGCGAATTTCAATATGCTGTTTCGGGCAGAGAACAATTTCTGGAAGGCACATTCACCAGTAAGTTTGAAAAAGACGGTATCGGTTCAAAAAAAGGCGGTAATTGCGGCGGAGGAAAAGTGTACCTGAGAAAAGTTACAACTTCTGATTTTTATGTTGAACCTTTTTTGAGAAGTAAATTAAAGGCAGACTCCATCAAGTCTGCTGTACCAAAGGAAAAGGAAACCGTCACAACTGCCAGGCCCCCGGTTAAGAATCCTGCAACAAAAAAGGCTGTTCCTGAAAAGATCAATAAGCCGGTAGTGAAAAAAAAACCCCATGAAACAATCAACAGGACAACTGTGAAAAAAAACCCACCGGTTACGATTAATACGCCCAACAGCGACATCACCAAAATATCAAAACCCGGCATCAAACCGCCTGAAGGTATCTCCAAGAATAATCCCGTTGAAAAGCAAATTCGTGATTCAGCAGCTCAAATCGAAGAACCCAGAATAAATGAAACCATTCAAAAGCCTTCATTCTCCATTCCCGATGTGATCAAAAACAGGGAAAATGCATTGGTGAAAACGCTGATTGTTAACAATCCCGATGTGACTATCAAAGTGTATGATAACGGGGTGGTGGATGGAGATACAATTTCCGTATATGTTGATAAAAAATTAGTGCTGCACAATAAAGGGCTGAGCGAAAAGCCGATAATTTTCAAACTGAAGATGGAGAATGATAATGATGAACATGAAGTGACAATGGTTGCCGAAAACCTGGGCAGCATACCGCCCAACACTTCATTAATGATCGTTGAATGCGGTGATCAGCGGTTTAATGTATTCATATCTTCCAATGAACAAAAGAACGCTGTGGTACGATTCAGGTATCAAAAACCAAAAGATCCCTGACGAGATTGATCTCCGGCTTTTTTAACCAGGGTGAACGGGCCGGGAGCAAAAAATTATTCTTCCGTTTTTTTACTTTTCAGCACTCATTGACACTTTTCCTTTATTTTCAATCTTAATGCGCTTTTCAACTTTTATAACCTGTTTACTTTTTTGTGTGACCTGCAGTTCTCAAAACATTAATGGAATCTGGAAAGGAAGACTGGTACAGGGACCGGGAGGATGTTTCCCGGTTTACAATATCGAAATGCATATTCAAATAGCTGCTACAAGAATTACCGGAACATCATACCACTATGCCGATACCAGCAATTTTGTTAGAGAGGAATTTGAAGGCACGTATGATCCGTTAAAAAATGAGATCCTGATTAATGAAACAAATATGATCTCCTTTCACATCCCTTACGATTGTGTGCCCTGCATCAAAAGTTATTCATTGAGTTTTCATAAAGGCGGAAATGAAGAGCAATTGCGAGGTAGCTGGAGCGGTACCACATTAGGTAATAAAACCACCTGCCCTCCGGGAACTTTGGTTTTGACCAGGACTGTTCAACCTGATTTTAAGCCCGAAATTAAATTACCGTCAACGCTGACTCAGCGAAAAAATGAACTGGTAAAAGAGATTAAAGTGGACACAGGCACCATACGCCTTGATTTTTATGACAACGGCATCATAGACGGCGATTCTATATCAGTGTATGTAAACAATATACCTGTTATCACTAACAAAATGCTGACCACCAAACCTATCACCACTTATGTCAGGATAGAGCTTAATAAACCGGAACAGGAAGTGATCATGGTTGGAGAGAATCTTGGAAGTATTCCGCCCAATACTGCTTTGATGATCGTAACTGCAGGTGAAGAACGCTATCTTTTGTATCTGGTATCGGATGAAAAGAAAAATGCATTGGTCAGGTTTTTATATGAAAATCCAAAAAGAAATAAAAAAAATATGCCATAGCATTTGAAACCATGGCATACTTCAATTTTAGTCAATTTATATTAAAATCCAAACCCGCCAACTCTTGGTTCCGGCATCGGTTTTCTCGGGAGCTTATCATCACGCATGGCCGCATTATATACAAAGGAAGCAACAATGGTTGCAATCTGTTTTAAATCGGCAGGTATCAAATGATCATAAGTATCCATGTTGGTATGATGTGTTCTTGTATCATATTCGATAGGGTCCTGGATGAATTGAAAACCGGGTAACCCTACGCCATCAAAAGACTGATGATCTGTGCCGCCAGTGTTAGATATAGTAACCGTGGTAGCCCCAAGATCTTTAAATGGCTCGAACCATTGCCGGAAAATATCGCTTTCCTTTTCATTCCCCTGCAGATAAATTCCCCTGATTTTCCCGGTGCCGTTATCAATGTTGAAATACGTTGAAAATTTATCATACTCAGGTTTCAGTATCCATTTTTTAGTAGCGGTATCGACCTCAGCAAAATGATTTTTAACATAAGCACGGGAGCCCAGTAATCCCTGTTCTTCACCACTCCATAATGCAATGCGAATAGTACGGCGTGGTTTCACTCCTAATGCTTTTAAAATCCTTACCGCTTCCATCATTACGGCACTTCCCGCAGCATTATCCGTTGCACCGGTAGCACCATGCCAGCTATCAAAATGTCCGCCGAGCATCACCAGTTCGTCTTTAAGTTTGGGATCGGTGCCTTTTATTTCTGCCACTATGTTATAAGCTTTCGAATCAGGATTGCTGAATTCGGTTTGCACATCTAAATCCAGTTTTACCTGTATGCCTGCTTTTACCACCCGTTGCAAACTCAGGTAGTCCTCCATTGCAAGGACAATGTCCAGGAAATTTTCAGGAGCACCTGCAGCATAAGAACCGCCACCTTGCACAAAAACGGTTCCGTCCTGGCCCCTGGATGTACTTAAAATAGCAACAGCGCCTTCTTTCATTGCCATATCCCTCAACAAGGTAAGTGTACGCATCGGCCCCCGATTCCGCTGAAATTGTTCTCTGAATCTTCTTTGTGCAGCTGTATCTCCCGGTTGAAACTGGCGTTGTTGCTGCGGTTCAGCCTTTGCCATTTTCTCCAGTTCTTCATCAGTATATCTTTCCGCATCAGGTTTAAAACTTTGCTTTAATGTATCTGCACGGTAAAGGATTAATACTTTCCCGCCTAACTTACCTTCGTATTTTACAAGATCAGTTGAATCTTTTGCATCAATCAGCAATACTTCCGCATTTTTCAGGCCTTTTGTTCCCATAGTCCATGACTTAGGAAAAGCAATCAAAGGACGGTAATACGGTGCAGTCATTGCCACATAGCTTTTTTTCAGTTCCCATCCTTTTCCAAAAGTTCCCCAGGGTTCTAATGCAGCATTCACCAGGCCCCATTGAGCCAGTTGATTTTTTGCCCAGTTAGCAGCACGGAAGAAACCGGGCGAACTGGTAAGTCTCGGGCCATTGGCATCAGTAAGGTGAAATGCAATATCCATTACCTGTGAGTTCTCCAAACCTTCTTTTCTGATTTTTCCAAGCATGTCCATGTCCAGCTTTTCCTGGGCAGACAGTTGTAATACAAACAGCAGTGCAGGGATAATTGTAAGAATTTTTTTCATTGCAGTAAATTTTAGTAAGAGGGAAGGTAAAGATTTTTCTTTCAAAAAAATTAATGCAGCTTTACTAAGTGGCAGCAATATTATTTTTAATGTGTAAAACTGTAGGGATAAATATTACTTCCTGGATACAGTATTGATGCAATCAACTGATCATTTCAGTATCTCATTGGCGATTGTTGGCGTACCATCTGTTTTGCCTGTAAATATTAAATCTAAAATGGTTGTCACAACCGGGTACACATGTACATTTTGAAAAGAGGGGATGGTAACTCCTTTCTTGAATGCAGGCCCCCATGCAAAGAAAGTTGCCTGCATATCTTTCACCAGGTATGGATCAAATCCATGTGCGCCGGGTTGTTCTTTGCCCGAAGAAAAATTAAACACCTTCGGCCAATCGGGTATCAGGATAATATCACCAATACGGTTGAACACATCATCTTCAGCCCCATAATGAATCCTTGCGGGCATATTTTCTTTCAGATAAACTTTATATCCATTTGCCTCCTGCATCAGTCTGGCATAAGTATCAGCAATATCATTTTTATTTTTTGCATACAGTTCCACTATTTCGGAGCCGCGGGGAATAATAAATTTGCTGGTATCCACAGCTGCGGGCATTGATAAAGTATTGCCGGTATCAATCCGGGTCATTCCGTGGTCCGAAACAAAAATAAAATTTACCGGTAATCCTGTTGTATTGACGGTGTCAACAAATTTTTTAATACTTGAGTCCAGCCATTTGACAGCTTGTTCGGTTTGCGGTGAATCCGGCCCGTAATTATGGCCGCTATGATCTACCTCAGGAAAATAAAAAGTGATAAAATGGGGTCGCCGGTCGGGTGGCAACTGCAACCATTCTTTCACGATCTGAATACGCCGGTCAATTGGAATAGCTTCGTTGTAATTAAAATAATAAGTCGGGCGAATGCCATTAATATCCGCTTCTGATCCAACCCAATAAAAACTGGCTGTAAGCATTTGTTGTTGTTCGGCCAAAACCCATAAAGGTACCCCGCCGTACCAACTGCCGTCTCTTATGGTCTTCGGATCCCGCATGGAATAAAATGCTTTACGGTCCCGGTCATAAAAATAATTGTTGACCAACCCGTGATGTGAAGGATATAACCCGGTGACTAAGGAATAATGGTTAGGGAAAGTCAATGAAGGATAAGAAGGGATCATGGATGCTGCCCTTATACCCCCGTTACTGAAAGCAAGCAGGTTCTTTGCATCATATCTTTCTGCATAATCATACCTGAATCCATCAGCCGAGATCATGATCACATAAGGCTTTTGCTGCTGTTCGGGACTGTTTGTTCTTCCCGCAATAATTTTTTGCGTAGAATCCGGAATATTCTGAGACCAGGCACCGAATAAACTGAATGTCCATAATGTGAGTAAAACGATCCTTTTCATTATTCAAATTTAAGTACAACATACAATATCTATAAAATGAATTCTTATTATTATTTAATTAAGTACCCTAATACGCCGAATCAAAATCATATCTTCAGCTTATAAAAATCATGTTTCATTTTAGACATTGCCTACATATTACAGAATGAATATTTTAATTTATGGTCTTGTCTTTCTGGGTTCTTTGTTAGTGGATATTGTTCCGTTGATAGGCCCCCCGGCATGGACGGTTATGGTTTTCTTCCAGGTCAGGTACCAGCTTGATATATGGATCGTACTGATAGTAGGTGTCATTGGTTCTACAATAGGAAGATATTTTTACAGCCTGTATGTACCTGTTTTCTCTAAAAGATTTATTAAAAAAGAAAAAAATGAAGACCTGCATTTTATCGGTAAAAAACTTTCATCCAAAAGCTGGAAAATACATCTCTTTGTATTCTTATATACTTTAATACCAATGCCTTCCACCCCCCTGTTTACTGCTGCAGGAGTGGCAAGGATAAAAGCCATTTACATCATTCCTGCCTTTTTTGCCGGAAAATTTATTAGTGATGCCGTGATGGTGATCACGGGTGATTATGTAGTAACAAATATTGAAAATATAGGACACAGTTTCCTGTCCTGGAAAACAGTATTGGGCACAACGCTTGGTGTCCTGCTGATATGTTTTTTCCTGTTCGTTGACTGGAGGAAATTGCTGATCGAGAAAAAATTCAGGATTCATTTTAATATCTGGAAGAAAAATTTACCCCCCGTGTGATATCAGGCATCCCGCTCCACAGTAATAGTACACTCACCGATCAGTGCGGCCATAGCACCAACAGCTGCCAGCACCGGTGCAAGTACGGTGCCGACAACGCCAACCGTAAGAGGAAACACAATCAGCTCCTTATCCTGCTTATCTTTAATAATGATCCTCCGGACATTACCTTCTTTGATCAGTTCCTTGATTTTCTTCAGCAAATTTTCGCCGTCAACTTTGAATGACTCATAAAAAGATTTACCCATGATCCTTTAGAAATTTATTCAGAACAAATTTTCATTTTTTTCTGAAAATTTAAAATGAACCCGGTCATCTGCCCTATTGAGTATGGTCAGGAAAAATCAGGCGACGATCACTGTTTTTAAAAAGGAAGATACCTAAGCCTTATTTTTTTCTCCCCCCGGGAAAAAAATGGAGGCTAATAAAAGCCCGATCAAACTTCCTGATATCACGGTCATCACAACATTCCGGTAATAGCGCAGGTGCAGGCCGGTGAGAAGCCTTATCCCAAGTGTCATCAGTGTAACAACAATGATCAAAGACCAGAAAGGAAGGATGGACGTAGTTCTTTTATAATTTTTATCGGGGGGAAGGCGTAATAAAGCATAAAGTACAATGAGCATACCCGCAATGGAACTGATCAGTTGTAACAAATTGTAAGTAGCAAACCGGTGATGGTTTGATATGTTGTAAATTTCCTTCAGCCTTTCAAATTCCGTATTAAAGATCCCCTGCTCATGGGTAAATGCATCCCAAAGAATATGTGAGGCAGTACCGATGATAGCAGAAACAATGACCACTGGTACGTTTTTCTTAAAATAGGCCGGCCAGTTAAATTTTTTAAATGCCTGTAATCTTTTTGCCAGAATTGCCGGAAGATTATCAATCAGTTTGTCACGTACCACTTCATGATAAACAAATGCAAGTACGATCACTAATGGAAGATCAAACCAGAACAAACCCGACCATCTATGGCTGTAATAACTGTTGGCGGCCATTCTGAAAAAATATTCAAAATCAGGGGCTATACTGCCAATCACAAGAGCCGTCATGGAAAAATAACGCCTGGGAAGATAACCAAGAGGCAAAACAGCGCCAGGATGTGAAAAAGTAAATGGCATGAAACTTAAAGTCTTTACAATTTGGTTATTATATTATCGTATTTAACCGGTTCAACTGCTCGCTAAATTAATCAATCATTAAAAATAATTTCAGTATAAATGATTAAAATAAATCCGGGCCAATAAATATTGTTGCCCCTTTTTAAAATGCAAAGTTCCATGTTACCGCTGGTAAGACGGGGAAAAGCGATACCTGCTTTGCCTGTATCTGCAAAGTCCCGTTGTACGGGCTCCCTTTCTGACTAAAATAAAGGAAATATGGATTCATCCTGCTGTACACGTTGTAGATACTGAAAACCCAATAAGACTTTATTCTCCTTTTCTTTTTTGGAACCGGAGTATAAGTTGCTGAAAGGTCAAGACGATGGTACGGTTTCATCCGGTACTGGTTCAGCCGGCTGTATTCCTGCGTCAGCACACCACTGATCACATAAAACTGTTCCGGGAGTGTGATCGCATTTCCGGTACCAAACACGAAAACTGACCCAAACTTCCATTTATTATTTTTTTCATAATTAGCTACAATACTCAGATCATGCCTCCGGTCATATTTTGCAGGATATTTTTGTCCGTTATTTAAATCCCTGAATCTACGCCAGGTCCATGAGAGGGTATAACCGATCCACCCGGTAAACTTTCCCCTCACTTTATTGATGAACAATTCAGAACCGTAACTCCACCCCTTTCCAAAAACAAATTCCGTTTCAGGATCGGAAAGTGAAGGGGTGTACCCGTTACCGTATTCAATCTGGTTTTTCATAACCTTGTAATACAGCTCCAGCGATGTTTCATATTGATTATTGCTGAAATTCTTAAATACCCCTGCAGAATAAAGCCAGCTCATCTGAGGTTTTACGATATAAGTACTCGGTACCCAAAGATCAGTAGGGAGCGTATTGCCTGAATTACTCACCAAATGAATGTATTGATAATTTCGTGTAACGGCTGCTTTCAGTGAAGTTTCATCATTCAATGAATAGCGAACAGTAATACGGGGCTCAGGTCCCCCATAGGTTTTTACCGGCTGAAAACTTTTATAAACAGTACTGTCTGTTTTATTCCGGTTAATATCACGGACATATTTGATGTAAGGTCCGATCTGCGTGAAGCCGCTCCAGCGAAGTCCATAGTTGATTTTTATCTTATTGCTGACTTCCCAGTCATCCTGCAGGTATACCGCATTTTCAATTGCATACTTGTTGTTTTCATTGTTGGGATGAAAGATCATTGAATCCTGGTGACCGGATACCACATTAGGTATAAACTTGTGATAAGTGACCAACCCGCCAAACTTCAATTTATGCTGAGGCAGGGGATAATAATCAAAATCAATTTTCATATTCCCGTCGCGGATTCCGGACGAGAGGTTTAATGCCAGGTTTTCCTGCATGGCATCAAAACGGAACTTATAATTGTTATACACCAAAGTAGTGTTGGCAAATAATCTCCGGTTAAATACATGATTCCACCGTAATGTGGCCGTAGAATTCCCCCAGGGAATGTTTGTTGCAAATGACTGATCCCTGTCTCTGAAATCAAATACATCTCTTCCAAAATATCCGCTGAGATATAAACGGTCCTTTTCTGAAAACCGGTAATTGGCTTTTGCATTCAGGTCGTAGAAATAATACCCTGAGCCATGAAAGCTGCTGGTCTTTTTTATGAATGGTTTTACCAGGGCATCAATATATGTGCGACGGGCAGACAGCATGAAAGACGATTTATCCTTTTTTACCGGCCCCTGTATGGAAAAACGGGAAGCAATTAATCCGATACCTCCCTCCATTTCCATATTATTCATATTGCCATCTTTCATAGTGATGTCAAGCACCGATGACAATCGCCCACCATACTGGGCAGGCATTCCCCCTTTGATCAACGATACATCTTTGATGGCATCAGAATTAAAAATGGAAAAAAATCCAAACAAATGCCCTGTGTTATACACTACCGCATCATCGAGCATGATAAGATTTTGATCGGGTCCCCCTCCCCTGACATAAAAGCCCGCATTCCCTTCTCCTGCATTTTGAATGCCCGGTAATAGCTGGATCGCTTTTAAAATATCCACTTCTCCTAATAAAGCCGGAATATTTCTGACCTGCCCTATAGAAAGATCAATTTTTCCCATCTGCGCATTCTTTACGTTCCCATCACGTCGTCTGGAATAAACAATTACCTCTTTCAACGCTGCTGATTTAGGGATCATTTCAAAATTGTAGGAAAGGCTGCTGTCAAGATTTACCTGCACGGATTTTGTGTTATATCCGATATGCGAAGCATTGAGTACATAGGAACCAGAATCAAGAGTAATTGAATAGAACCCATATTGGTTGCTCAGGACACCTCTTGATTCCCCGTTAACGATTATCGAAGCACCAATAATGGTTTCCCCTGAAAGGCTGTCATGGACATATCCATTCAATGTGAACCTGCCACTGTGCGGAGTCTTATTCTGAGCTTGAGCGTAAACAGAAATTATTAATACCAGTACAATAAAAATGTTCTTTCTCATTGGTCTAATACATCATAACAACAGAATTATTATTTTACCGGTTCCTGTTGCATATAGTTGAGTGTGTCTTTGGGAAACCCGCAGGGCTTGCCATCTTTCAATGAATAAGGATTTTTTGAATCAATTGACCTGCTCAGCCAGTTCCCTGGTTTATTTTCTCCAAAAGCCTGATCGCATTGCATCCAATACACTTTTGTAAGATCATATTTTACCACCACCAACAGGTTGCGCAGGTTATCAGATAAAATATTCAGGGATCCACGTTTTTCGTCCATGGACGGATCAATTAAAATACTTTCCAACTCCGCCTTTGAATTACTGACCGGGTCAATGGCTGTCAGGTAAATGGTGGAGTCCTGTTTCAGCTCTTCCATTTTAAAATTTCCAAATGCATTTTTTAGTGCAACAGCCGTAGTGTGGATGGAAGAAGTGTCACCGGAAGCAAATGCGCCTGCCAGATTATAATAGGCGTTCAAAACATTTTGCAGTGATTCATTAAAATCAGAACTGTGCTTGCTGACAGAAAGAGGCTCCGGTATTGAATCACCAGAACCGGAAGATGCATTACTGAAAAAAACATAGCGGATAATGCCGGTCAATAATAACGTAACGACCAAAAAAGTGCTGATAAAACGGATGATCCATGGAGAGCGTAATACGGATTCTGCATTTTTTTTTGGCCTGCCCGTATAAAGCTTTCCCAGTAAAGGGAGAAATAACAGGATCAATGGTAAAATAATTGCTAGTAAATCCAGTATTTTTTTCATATAAGCCGATTAATTTCTGCAAAAATAACCATGATCGGAGGATCAATCGTACTTACTTTTCCAATAACTGTTAATTGTAATTAAATTTGCAGCTTTTCTGATATGCTGGCAGGTTTACAAAATGTTACATTTGAATTTGGCGCCCGTACTATTGTAGAGGATGCTACCTGGCATATACAGCCTAACGAACGCATCGGGCTTATTGGTTTTAACGGAACCGGTAAATCTACTCTTTTAAAATTGCTGGCAGGAGAATATTCTCCCTCAAAAGGAACAATAGAGAAAGGCCGTAACACTACTATCGGGTACCTGCACCAGGACCTGTTAAGCTTCGATACAAATCAATCAATTTTACAAGTAGCGCTGGGAGCATTTGAAAAAATTTTGCAGTTAGAAAAACAAATTGAAGAATTAGGAAAAGAATTAGAAAAAAATCCTGATGACAAACTGGTTCATGATTATTCAGACAAACTGCATGAACTGGAAATTCTCGGCGGCTATAATATTCATCATCAAACAGAAGAGGTGCTGCAGGGTCTTGGCTTTGCCAATAACGATCTGGGCCGTTCATACCGGGAATTCAGCGGAGGCTGGAGAATGAGAGTGCTGCTGGCAAAAATGATACTGCAACAACCTGATCTTTTATTACTGGATGAACCTACCAACCACCTCGACCTCCCTTCTATTGAATGGCTGGAAAAATATCTCCAGCACTACCAGGGTGCTGTGGTAATTGTCAGCCATGACAAATTTTTTCTGAACCGGATGGTGACCAAAATTGTCGAGCTGTATCAAAAGCATATTCATATTTACAATGGTAATTACGATTTTTATGAAAAGGAAAAAGAAGAACGGATTGAAATTCAGCAAAGGGCTTACGAAAATCAGCAAGATTATATCCGGCAAAATGAAAGATTAGTAGAACGTTTCAGGGCCAAAGCAAGCAAAGCTGCCATGGCGCAAAGCCTGATCAAAAAACTTGAAAAACTGGATCGGATCGAAGAGCCGGAAACAGAACGCCCTAATATCAGGATCAACTTCCGGATGGACAAGGTACCCGGCAAGGTCCTGGTTGAATTAAAAAATGTTACAAAAACTTTTGGAGAAAATGTCATTGTAAAAAATACATCAGCTGAAATAACCAGGGGTGATAAAATTGCTTTGATAGGGGCAAATGGAAAAGGGAAATCAACATTGCTTCGCCTGATCGCAGGTACGGAATCCTTTTCCGGCGAACGAAAATGGGGTCATAATGTTGAAGAAAGTTTTTATGCACAGCATCAATTGGAAGCATTGAATCTGGAACACACTGTCATTGAAGAAATGATGGAATGCGGTAGCCAGAAAACAGAACTTGAGCTAAGAACTCTTCTTGGCTGCTTCTTATTCAGCGGCGACGATGTAGAGAAAAAGATCAAAGTACTGAGTGGCGGTGAAAAGGCAAGGGTGGCATTGGCAAAAACAATTATCAGCAGGGCAAATTTTTTATTGCTTGACGAGCCGACCAATCACCTGGATATGCACAGTTGCGAATTGCTGGCCGAAGCTTTAAATAAATATGAAGGCAGTTATATCCTGGTCAGCCATGACCGCTATTTTATTTCTCAGACTGCCAACAAGATCTGGGAGATTGCAGATCATGACATCAAAGAATTCAAAGGCGGATACAAAGAATGGGCGGAATGGAAAGAGCGGCAGGGATCTTTATCACAAAGCCTGCCAGCAGGTAATGCAAGCCAGGAAGCAGAAAAGTCAAAAGAATTGAACAGATCAAACAAATCTGAAAAGAAACCTGCAAAAGAACCAAACAAAGCTGAATTAAATAACTCCGGCGCCTCGCCTTCTGGGGGCCGGGAAGGCAAAAAAGAATTGCAAAAGCAACAGCGTATTTTTCAGCAACTGGAGGAAAAGATCACCGGGCTCAATGAACAAAAACAATTATTGGAAACGGCTTTGGCTGAACCGGGTACCTATGCCAACAAAGAAAAATTTCTGAAAACAGAAGCCGCCTATAAAAAAGTAGCTGCCGAATTAGAACAACTTAATAAACAATACGAACAGGTTTTCGAAAAAATTATGAATCTTGAATCAAATTCCTAAGGCCTGATCTTTGAATGGACGATCCTGAGGATTTCATTTTCTAAAGCAATAACTTTCAACTCCAATTCTTCCCCTTTTGAAATAACATCAGCAACAAATTTTTTATCCTCATAACCTGCAGTGTTAATCCGGACATTCAGGAATGCCCCCATCGCGGCGCTCCGGGCACATAATGCGGCAACACCCGCATCCGATACTGAATTAGGATTCCCTTTTTCTGCCATCTCTTTGATTACTTCCATGCTTGCATAAGCAGTCTGCATCACTTTGTATGGGATTTCAATTGCTGTTTTCGTTGCACTTTGTATTTTTTCTTTCCGGGTCCTTTTTTCATCTTCAGTCGCTTTAGGAAAAGCAAATGCTTCCATAATTTTATTGAAAGCCTCCGTATCCTGATCCACCAACCGGATCATTTCATCTTTATACTGTTGGCCTTTTTCCGCCCAGTTGCTGAATTCTTCCCAACGATCATCCCATCCCTTTTTATGTGAAGATAAATTTGCCACCATTGCTGCCAGTGATGCTCCCAATGCACCTACATAAGATGAAATAGAACCACCGCCGGGTGCTGGACTTTCACTTGCCGTTTCATCGGCAAAATCAGCAAGGGTCATGCGTACCAATTTACTTTCGGCGGGATCCCGCAGCATATACTCAATGATCTTCTCTTCCGGTTTGAACGGCGTCAACTCATCAAGCCCCATAGATTTTATTGCAATCCGGATCAATTCCTTCTCCGAAACGCCAACCGATCTTTTTTGTTTTTTTAAAAAATATTTTCCGGCATCAGTCATTGCTTTCAATGGGATCAACCCAACCAGTTCGCTTCCCGTAACCCGGATACCACGATCACCGGCTTTTTTACATACTTCATCGAATGCTATATAAACAGGAGTCACATTGATATTGGTAAGGTTCATGGATATCTGGGCAATCCCATATTCTTCAATGAACCAGCCAATGGCTTTTACAGATTTTAATGTGCCGGGTTGATTTTTTTCAATTTCAACCTCATTTCCTTTCTCATCCTTAACCACGGTTTTTGACTTCCTTCCTGCTTCCCTTACATCAAATGCAATAGCATTGGCCCGGCGTACTGATGTTGTATTCAGGTTCACATTATATGCCACCAGGAAATCTCTTGCCCCGATTACAGTGCCGCCTCTTTTAGCATCAAATTCAACAGGCCCAAAATCTGGCTTCCACTCCGGTTCTTTTATTTTTTTAAAAAATCCTTCATATTCACCGGCACGGATTATTGAAAGGTTGCTCCTTTTTTTATCAGGCTGTGCTGCCTCATACAAATACACCGGTATCTTTAACTCTTCTCCCACTTTTTTTGCCAGTTGTTGTGCATATGTGGCGGTTTCCTCCATGGAAATGTTTGAAACCGGTATCAGAGGGCAAACATCTGTAGCTCCCATTCTCGGGTGCTCTCCCTTATGCCGGCTCATGTCAATCAGTTCTCCTGCCTTTTTAATGGCACGAAAAGCAGCTTCTGTTACTGCCCTTGGCTCTCCAACAAAAGTTACCACCGTTCTGTTGGTGGCTTTACCGGGATCTACATTTAGCAGACGAACGCCTTCTACTGATTCTATCTGATCAGTGATCTGCTTAATGATTCCCATATCATTCCCTTCGCTGAAATTGGGAACACATTCTATTAATTGTTGCATACTGCGAAGATATTGTAAAGGATTTTATATCAGGGATTGTGCTGATAAGATGCAATTGTACCCTGCCGCAAAAAAGCTTTGGCTATTCATGTAGTTTGAATACTCAAACAGGCATTTCTTTAAAGAAAAATACCGGATTTCCATAATATGTATTATTTTTAATTGAACCAAAACTACAGTTATGGACATTACTTCATTACTTATTCAATTAGCAGGCGGCGCCGTTGGCGGAAATGTTGCCGGCGGTATCATGAAAAAATTCTCACTGGGAACCATCGGGAATTCTATTGTCGGCATATTGGGTGGTGGATTAGGAGGACAGCTCCTCGGGCCATTAGGTCTGCCCACCGGCAATGGCTCACTGGACATAACCAGTATTCTGACTAATGTACTTGGTGGAGGAGTCGGAGGTGGAATTCTTATGGCCATTATAGGTTTCATTAAAAAAGCAATTAAAAAGTAGCGGCTGCTTCCCGGCTTATTTGAATTTCACTATTGATCAATGCAACATATTTTGCAGGCATCAATAACGATGCCTGTAAAATATTTTTTTGCCCTGCACTTGCTTCTTAAACAGAAAAGACTCCTGATACCTGGTCATTTTTGTAAAAAAATGCCGGAGTTTTTTACAACTCCGGCATAAGTATTTTATTTTTCAGAAATTATTTTACAGATACGGGTACTTCCAAGTTTTCCCAAACCAGGGCAAAACCATTTTTGTCGATGGCATAAGTCAAATGTTCAGTAAAGCTTTTTGCTTTTTGGGGTATCACAGTTACCCGTAAGACATCTTTTGCGGGATCTTCAGTTGTCTCACCACTCATTTTAATTCCCCATTGCCCCGTTTGTGAATTGAAGATGATCGTCCATTCTTTTTCACCGGGAATAGCATACAAACTGTATTTTCCAGCTGGCAAAGATTTTCCTTCCACCTTAATATCCTTATCAGTTGAAAATACTGTAGCTTCATTAGCACCGGCTCTCCATACCTGGCCATAAGGAACTAAATCGCCCCAGATTTTTCTTTCTTTCACAGAAGGACTGCTGTAATTGATAGTAACAGTTGCTTCTCCAAACTTGCCTGTGGCAGTAGCAGGCGGGCTTGCTCTTTTTGATTTATCTCCCTGTGCAAAAACTACTGATGGTAAAATAAAAGCAGCAATTGCAAGAATCCTGCAATACCTGATCGTTGAATTTTTCATTTTAAACTTTTTTATTTTAAAAATAAATTATCGCTGACTAAAGTTACATTTTTTCTTATTCTCGTCTATAAATGAACAGCATCCACCCCTATGCCAAAAATCTTTTTTGCAAGCTCATCCAGGTCTTTTTTTTCTCCCTGCAAATGGAACGTGCATTGACGGTGAGTAAGAGTGGCTCCGGGAGCCAGGGCGGCAGCAGGAGATGAACTCTCCACCTCGTAAAACTTTCCCATTTGTTTCCCGTCAATCGGGCCATCATTATAAGAATTTACGGCATCTCCTGAAAACGGATGATCCTGTAGCTTCCACAATGAGTTGACATAGTCTTTAGCGCCTGAAGGCAAATCAAATTGTACGATTGTCAGCACATTATTTTCAGGATCATAGCTCCCAAGTACAGGTAAAGCTCTTGCAGGAGATATCCCGATTTTGCTCCGGTAATTTGCGTCAGCCTTAAAGAATATCAGTCCGTTCTCCACTTTCAACCTGTCTGAAGGAATCTTACCGAAATAATCTGTTGTAACGATTTTTCCCAACTTCGATGAATCACCAAGCTTGTATGGCACAACCACCGTTGTTTTTTCAGTAGCATTCAACATCCCAAGAATCCAAAGTGAAAGCATACCGGTTTTCTTATCCCAGGCTTTCTTACCCTGGTTGGTGATAGCATTATCAGATTCAAACGCCACAACTTTCAAACCTGCCGGTAAAGAAATTCCCAATGCACTGTCAATTTCATTTTTGTCCAGTAGATGAATATCCCTGTTCAACCTGAGATCAAACTGAGTGCCTGAATAATTTTCCAGGTGTATTAGCCGCTCAAATTTTGCCTGTGTGCGATCAGATGAAATCAAATTGAAAGGTTCTGTGTCAAACTCTTTAGGAACAAACCAATTATCATAGACGAACTCAGATCCTTTTTTAAAAAAAATTGAAAACTGTCCGCCTTCCGGCCCAAGCCAAAGGCGGTCTTCTCCGCCATAAGCATTCATGTGCGCAGCAGGTTTGCCCGATGCGATTAAATCCTGATTGACCCAGCCAAAACTCAACCCGCTACTCCCCGAAGCAGTGCTAGTCATTACCCTGCCCTGGTAGGCAGGAGCAATAATAACAGCTGAGCCGGAGCTATCATTGCCAAGAACAACCAGGTCCTTATGAAATTTTTTCAGGAGCATAAGATCATATCCGAAACTTCCTTTTTCATATTTTCCCTTATCAGGCTGCTGTGATTGTGATCCGTCTTTGTCCGGATTGTTACAAGACAGAATGAACACTGCTGCAACGATTAGAATATAATTATGCATAACCGGAATTTATTTTTTTAGATGAATTAAAAGTGCAGAACTGAAGCCGAATATACCAAAAATGCATTCAATTGTCTCCAAACATAAACCAAATTATGATCTTTGAAAATATTCGGGCCCAACATTAATTTTCCTTCATAAAATTATTATGAATGGTCATTATGTTTAAAATCTTCTTCCTAAATTTAGCACCTAAATATTTTTTTATGAAAAAATCATTACTGACGCAACTGCTTATCCTTGTCTTGGCTCCTGCTTTCCTGCTTTCATTCACTTCATTACCCGACCGGGTAAATTTTTCGGGCGAATGGAAATTAAACCCCGATAAAAGTGATTTGGGCCAGTTTGCCAACTTTGCCACAACCTCAATAAAAACTGACCAGTCCAACGATGCCATTATCATTGCCAGGACAGCGCCCTCTTTTCAGGGCGATGAAAATACAACCAGCGAGACACTCACATTTGACGGAAAAGAAACTGCTACAAAATTGATTGGCGAGTCATCCAAGAAATCCAAAATGAAATGGACTGATGACGGCCAATCTTTCTCGATCACTTATACACTAAATCTTGATTTCAACGGGCAGCAGATGGTAATACAAGGGACGGAGAAATGGAGCCTGGCCAATGACGGCAAAACACTGGTTGTGGAAAATAATTCATCTTCCGATTTCGGTGATATGACCACAAAATCCGTGTACGACAAAAAGTAAATTATAAAATATCAGGGTTCCTGGTTGCGTTCAGCAAATTGTTCTTCTTCCACAATTTGTTGCGGCTTCTTTTTATAAAAGATCATTGCCAATGTCATGATGATGCCGGTAACAACAATGATAAAAAAAAGTAGTCCGTCGTTGAATGAACCGAGTTTCAGGCTTTCCGGAATTTTATAAAACAGCACAATGGTGACCAATCCTCTCGGGATAAAATAGGATTCGGGGAAAACATTTGTATGCAGAAAAAAACGCAGGTATAAAAGGCGCACAACAAATAGAGTTGCAACTAGGAAACTGCCTACCATAATTATTTCCTGATCACCAAGAAATTTTAAAGATATAGAAAAACCGAAGAGAACAAAGAAAAATGTGCGGATAAGAAATGATGATTCTGCCGTTATGGAATGCAGCAAATGCCTGATCTTATCCACTTCGGTGATCGGGAAGAAGCGCTGCAATTTTACTGAAGGCGCTTTATCCCAGTTATTGATCAATAATCCGAATACAAGTATGATCAGCAATGAAGGAAGTTGCAACATCCTGCCGCCGGAGTAAATCAGTACCAACAAGGCAAAAATGAGAAAGAACTTAATGTCCAGTTTTGTTTTTGCGAGGATAAGGAATAATATAAAAGATAATATAACAGATAAAATCACTGAAATTACAATACTGAAACCAAGAGTTGCAGCAGAGCTCCATGTCATTGAATTCTCAGCAGTGAAATAGTTGAAAGCAAGAATTCCCAATATATCAGAGAAGGACGCTTCATACACTAAAAATTCTTTTTTCTGCTCCGTCAGGGGATGCAGGCTGGGAAGTACAATCGAACTGCTCATTACGGAAAGCGGGATCGCATATACCAGGCATTGATGAATGGGTTCCTGCAGCCAATAAAATAGAATACCGGCAACAGATGCAGTTGACAGCGCCATGATCACAAGGGCAGACAAAAAGGAATTGCGGATTAGTTTGATTTTTTCTTTCCCCAGTCTGAGATCAAGCCCTGCCTCAAGTACAATCATGATGATCCCCACTTCTCCAAGTGTCTCCACCAGCTTTGCAGAAAAATTCAACTGTACACTATAATGATCGGCTATGATACGGAACAATATGCCGGCAAATAAAAGTAATAAAACCGAGGGTACCCTGAAATACCGGCCGATGATCGAAAACACGTAGGACAAGACCACAAGACTGCACAGCGCTATCAGTATCTGTTCTGAATTTAATTGACCCATCTACTAAAATTAGCAGAAAAACTTTATAACCATTCCCCATTGATCATCACTTTTTCAATAAGATCCGAGCCAAAAGAGTACGGCAAATAAGCAAGTGATGGAATGGGTTTGGTTACAAAAATATTCGCCCGCTTCCCCGCCATAATACTTCCTGTTTCATTTTCCAATTCCATAGCACAAGCTCCGTTAATCGTTGAGGCATTGATAGCTTCTTCAGGCAGCATTTTCATCTGAATGCAGCTCATGGCAACTACAAGGTTCATATTACCGCTTGGTGATGAGCCGGGATTATAATCGCTGGCAAGTGCAATTGCTCCGTTATGATCAATTAATTTCCGTGCAGGCGGATAAGCCATCCGCAGAAAGAAAGCTGCAGACGGTAATAATGTTCCGATAGTATGCGATTCGGTGATCATCCGAATATCTTTTTCACTCATTGTTTCAAGATGATCCAGGGAGATGGCACCCAGCTTTATTCCTGTTTCAATTCCGCCAATGGAATTCAATTGATTTACATGAAGCCTGGGTTTTAATCCGTACTGCATCCCTGCTTTCGCAATGATCTCCATTTCTTCCGGGGAAAAGAATCCTTTTTCGCAAAACACATCAATATAATCCGCGAGCTTTTCTTTCGCAATGACGGGCAACATTTCATGAATAATACAATCAATATATCCCCGGTGATCATCTTTAAATTCTAACGGGAAAGCATGCGCACCGAGAAAGGTTGACCTGATAAAAAGCCCGGATTTTTCTTTGAGCCTTTTTATCACACGCAACATCTTTAATTCACCTGCTACGGACAGGCCGTAACCGCTTTTTATTTCAATCGCACCTGTACCCAGCCGGCTCACTTCTTCCAAACGTTCCCATGCGGAATGAAATAACTCATCTTCAGTGGCTGCATTTAATTTTGCTGCAGAATTTAAAATTCCTCCTCCCTTTGCTGCAATCTCAGCATAGCTCTTCCCTTTTATTTTATCAATGAATTCTTCTTCACGGCTGGCAGCAAAGACGAGATGAGTGTGTGAATCGCACCAGCATGGAAGAACAAACCGGCCCGAAGCATTAACTTTTTGCTGAACATTAGCTGTAGAAGTCCCCACATCTTCCATTTTCCCGAATGATACGATTTCTTTATCCTCCACTAACAGAAAGGCTTCAGGGATGATATTCAGATCAGCCAGTTCCTTCCCCCTGAGCAATTTGTTCTTGTTTTTAACACCGGCAAGTCCTTTAATATTTGTGATCAATGTAGCTGCCATGCCTGAAAGATAGGAATAATAAAAAAACCATCCTGAATGAACAGGATGGTCAAAAATATGCTTTATATCTTTTTAAGATCAGTAAGGCAGGATAACGGTGCGGGTAACGTTACTTGCATCAACCCAAACAATCTTCATATAGTAAGTTCCTGTACCCGGGCATGTTGTCTGATTGCCGGCTGAATCCAACCCAAAAGTTGCAGTAGCGGTAACTGCAGGTCTTGTGTTTACAACCTGGCCACTCACAACTCTGAAATTGCAATCCTGGCGAACAACAAGGGGTTGGGTAATCTGCCAGGTGAATGATTTTCCATAACGGTTGGTTCCCCAGATAGCAATTCCTGTAGTATTACCATCTGTATGAGTTCCTGTTTCAGTGATTACATATCCATTACTGTATGTGAATACTCTTTGTTTAGCTATTTGCCAGGTACGCTGGCTTCCGTCATTAAATGTAATGGTCATACCGCTGCTGGTGATGCTGTGAGTGATGGTTCCCAAAGTTGGAAGGTTCAGCAATAAGCCGCCTGACTGATTAGTAAATACAATTGAACCATTCAACGTAACACTCTTATTATCACTTGTGCGGGTAACTTTATAATCCTGAAACGCTACTGTAATAGCCGCTCCGGCATTTTTCCAATGAGTATGTGCAGGGGTTGAAACGACAATAACACCGTTACGGGTACGATTGCCAAGACAATTGCTGCCATTAAAAGTGAAGGTAAGTTTCCAGGTGCCGCTGCTCGTATCGGCTGCTACTGTAGCGTCGCAAATGAGGGATTGGATCTCATAACCTTTTCCGGAAAAAGAAGCGCTGGCTTCTACCATCAGGTTCACATCATTTGCAGCATTGTCCACTTCATTAGATACAGTGGTCTGATCATCTGCTTCTGTTGATACCTGTGTGGTCTCATTCGGTAATGAAGAAGATGAAGAATCTTTTTTACAAGCATTAAAAATCAAAGCTGTGCACAAAGCGAGTACAGCTAATACGGGAAGTTTAGTTTTCATAAATTTTTGTTTTTGATTTTTGGAAATTGTCAGGGGAATTGACTGTGCCCCGGCAATTAAGTTTAAAGGATGATGGATTTTTTTTAATAAATAAATCTGTGAAACAAAGAAACACATTTAAGAACATTTTTAAAACGTACAAGCACCCGCCATATTATAGTAATTCTCCGATTTAACTACCGGATAACATTTTCCGGATAATAACGTTAATGAATTACGTTCAGGAACATTTCATGAAAGCTTTATTCATCCTTTTTTCGGTACTTTTTCTTTTCCAGTCAAATGTGCAATTGACCGGCTTAACCCATACCGCAGGAAACAGCACTTATATGAAACCTGAAGAAAGAGAAATGATTGATGAGATCAACCGGCTGAGAAGCAACCCGGCTTCTTACCTGGTTTATATAGAGCCCCTGTTAAAAGAGCAGGAAAATATTGAAAAGAACTTTGGTAAAGGAAGCCGGGAATACAGCCTCTCATACAGGACTGAAAAGAGAGGTAATGATCAGATTGTTTCCATTGATACTAATTGGTATTATTCAAATGAAGAAAAGCTGAATGCTTTAAGAACCCTGGTAGATGAACTGAAAAAAACCAAACCACTCCGGGTACTGAAACCTGATCCCGGCATTTATAAAGCCGCCCGGCAACATGCACTGGACCAGGAAGCTCATCAGTGGACGTTGCTGCATACCGGAAGTGACGGCTCCGAACCAAGTGACAGGATTAAAAAATTTGTTCCCTCCATCATGGCGACCGGGGAAAATATTGCGGGAACTTATCCAAAACCTACACCGAGAGAAGTTGTGATCCAATTACTGGTAGATGACGGGATTCCCGGTTACGGGCACCGGCAGAATTTATTGAGCCCGATTTGGACGCATATAGCCTGTTTTACTGATGGACTTCATGACGGCATGTATCGCTGGATACAGGATTTCGGAGAAAAGAATTAAATGATCTCAATAAATAAGTTTCTTCTCGCCGTTTTGATTTACCCTGTAAAATTTTTTATTCTCTACCAGCAGCGCTTCCGACTTTCCACCTGCATGATGAACATCCGTATCGAAAAGCCTTCCTCTTCGCAATACGCTTATCGTATCCGCAACAATGCTGTGGCCGGTTATTATATGCTTTACGTAGAATTTATCCAGGGTGCTGTCCACTTGTTCATCAGTTGCCATCTGTTTTCCCATATAATATCCCCGATACCAAAAAGGGCCATTTTCGCTAAATAACAGATCTGTTTCTACATAAGGATAATGATAAGTCGTGTCCGCATAAAATGGTCTCGCCAGTTCGTTGAATTTTTCAAGAGTCAGGTTAACATTATTCATTTCTGACGAAATGCCTCCGTGAACAAACAATATATCTCCCACCCTTTCGATCACATTCTTTGTACGAAGCCATCTGCCGATTTCGGAGTTTTCCCCGACAAGTGATACATACGGCACATTGAATGTCTTCGTGGTTTGCAAATATTTTTCATTCAGGTACCGCAGATCATTACTCATATTCATGATCTCATGATTGCCCAGGATGAAATGTACATTACCCCCGGCAGCACTTGCCTTATCTTCCAGCGAATAAATCAGCCAGAGCAGTTCTGTGACCTGAGATCCCCGGTCAAAAAAATCACCAATTAACACCAATGCTCCTTTTCCAAATGTCCAGTCGTAGTTTTCATTCATCACTCCGCCTGCCTGCAACAATTTCCGGAAAGCTGTAAAATTTCCTTCAAGATCGGATAAGATAAACAAACGGGAAACTCTTTTATATTCAGATTTCTCTTCTGATAGTTTTGGTTTTAAATAAACCGGGAAGGTTTTTCCGCTTTCATCCGTATTAACATGGAGTTTGATCTTCTCTTTTTCAGTAAGCAAATATCTTTCCGTTGCCGGATAAATCTTCTCACCATCCTGGTACAGGTATGTAACCAGGATGGAATCTTTCTGATACAAAATATAAGGCCCATCAACCTGATAAACTGAATCTATGCCGGCTTTTAAAAAAGATTGATTTCCTTCTCTGGTAATTATAAAACTGCTTATAAAAAAGGGGATAAGTAAAATAACCGGTTTTTTCATGACTCTGCAACGTTAATTTTTTATACGGTAGCAAGAACCCCTGACAGGTTTCCGCTCTGTGATATAGCCAAAGTTATCTAAAACTATTCCAATTAACCTGAGAAGAACAAAAGGAACTGTGACAACTAACTGAAGCCGGACAATTATTCCTGATCAGGCAAGCAGGAACTTATAAAAAGATTTATCCCTGAAGCGCTTGATCATTCTTTAATGAATACGGATCCTGAAGGTATCAAAGAAAAGCATGCCATACATAGACCACAGAGAACCGGGGCGCCGCTCCCGGAATTTTTATAGCCTTGTACATAATGATACCTTAAGCCCATAATAAAATTTCCCGCAGGATAGACATGACTGCAAATCAGCAATTCATGAGAAAAAAGCCGGGAAAAAAAATATAAAAGAAACTACGATTATGAAGTGAAGAACCTGGTTTCCCGTATTGTTATGAGCCTCCCGTTATTCAGGATGAAAATTATTTTAGAAAGAAATCTTATGCCACATAAAATGATTTTCTTATAAACATAAGAAAACCTCCCGAAAAGTCAGGAGGTCTAAAGTATAGCCATGAAAAACAAAAAAAATCTTCTATTATAAAACTAAGGAATTATTTCTTTTTTTCATATTTCTTTTTAAACTTATCAATGCGCCCTGCCGTATCCACCAACATGTTTTTCCCGGTAAAGAATGGGTGCGAAGTATTGGATATTTCCAGTTTAACCAACGGGTATTCTTTCCCGTCTTCCCATTTTACTGTTTCTTTTGATGCTGCAGTTGACCTGCTCAAAAAAGTATATCCGTTGCTCATGTCTTTAAAAACAACGAGCCGATAACTCTCAGGATGAATGCCCTTTTTCATAATTCTTTGATTTGAAGTCGGCAAAGGTAGGCCTGATAACGATTTTATCCAAATATTACTTGAAAAGAATACCGGGCAGAACCCGGTTAATTATGCTGAAACAATAATGAAGTACCTGATACACAGCCCTAAAATGAAGAAGCATCGGGCTTCATATTTACAATAGCTTTCGCTACTATATTTACTTACCTGATGCTTCCCGGAGTAGCTTCTGTCTTTTTAAGGACTTCTGCTATCCTTTTTGCATTTCATTTTGTTGCCAAAATTTGTGCAGTTGTAAACCGAAGATAAGATTACCAATTACCCTTTTCCAAATTTTTCAACCTGTTCTTTTCCACCTGTTGTTCACGGCTTTTCAACCGTTTTATTCACAAAAAAATTCTGTACAAACGGGGTTGTTAATACGATCAGCTTCTCATATTCACATATTGCATGGGCAATCCCAGATTAGAGGTTTTGCAAAGCTGAATGACTGATTGCAGGTCATCAATTTTTTTCCCGGTCACTCTCACAAGGTCATCCATGATCTGGGCTTGTACCTTCAATCCAGAATCTTTGATCAATTTGGTCACTTTTTTGGCATCCTCCTGGACTAGCCCGTTCTTAACTGGCACTTCTTTTTTCATGACCTTGCCGCTTTGGTAGGCATCTTTTGAAAAATCAAATGCTGCTGGATCTATTCCCTGCTTCATAGCCCGGCTCATCAATACATCACATAGCTGCCTCATTTTCATTTCATCTTCTGTTTCAATATTTATTTTGAATTCCTTTTTATCTAGCACAATGACAAGATGGGAACATTTAAAATCGAAACGGTTGGAAAGTTCACGGGCGGTAACGTTTACGGCATTATCCAATGCCTGAGCATCCACTTTGCTGGTTATATCAAATGATGGCATGATAAAAAATTTATGTTGCAAAGATAAAAGAAGCCGCCCCATTTTAATATGGAGCGGCATCCGGCTTTTAATAGAGTACCCCGGTTATTATGTATTCTTTATGGCTTTACTTCTTATGACTATGTCAATTATTTCCTCCTTTGATACGCTGCAGTTCTTCAGTGGCGCTTCCTTCCCTGCCGTTGCCGGTCGCTTTTAATTTCCCTTTATTGAACCTCCAGGTGAAATTGATACCCACCGACTGAGCATAGTTATCATTCCTGAAATGAAAATCCACAGCGCCATATCTGCTATATCCTTTTATATTCAGTCCGTTCAAAATATCTGAGAAATTCAGTTTTATCGTTCCTTTGTTCTTTAAGACCTGCTTGCTGAACCCGGCATCTATTTTAGTGATGGATCTTATATAGATCACCCCTTCCAATCCCTTACTTCTGTAAAAACCGCTTACTTCCGCTCCCCATCCTTTACCCCATTTGAATTGTTCCTGCAACTGCACCATCACCCCGGTTACTCCCAGGGAAATAAGATCATTATTCACTATTCCTTTAAAATGATTGCTGTATCCGTTCACATACGCATTACTGCTCCACCAACTATTAATTTGTTTGTATGCATTTACAGAAATGCCGATCTGGTGCATGTTGGCAATATTAGTGTACTTCAAAATGCCTTCGTTGGTAGTTTCATCCTGCTCGACCACCTGCTGAATGATATTTTTGGTAGCACTGTAATTCAATGTAGTGCTGAGAAAATTATTGTATGTATGAGTCAGCTCAATGTTATTGGAGAACTGAGGCGCCAGTTCAGGATTTCCGGTCTGAATGGTGTACCGGTCCACGAAAAGAATGAACGGATTCAGATCCGAATAGTCAGGCCTTTGTATCCTTCTTCCGTAATTAATCACAAACTGATTCTTTTCATTAGCAGCATATTGAAGATATGCAGTCGGGAAAAGCTGCGAATAATTCCTTGTGAAGGTCTCTCCTGTTGTAAGCTGATTTCCTTTTGCAACGGTATTTTCAAACCGCAGCCCGACCTGACCGCTCCACTTTTTACTCAATGGCCTTGTATAATTAAGATAGGCAGCATTGATATTTTCTTCATACACGAAATGATTACTCCTGTTGGCATCCGGAATTGATTGTCCGTTTAACAGGCTGTCATAGCGGGCATCGTTGTCTGTTTTTACATAACTGGCTTTTACACCTGCTTCAAATTTTGCCCCTTTTTTTAAAGGAAGAGTATAATCAATTTTGCCGCTATAGACATTAATATTTTGAGGAAGGCTTCCCATCAGTGTGTCCGGTGTTTTCAACAGTATGCCGGTTTTATCATAATAACTGCTGATAAGCGGTTGACCGGTTCTTGTCTTATATTGAATATAGTCAAGATTGGCACTGATCTCTTGTCCGGCAGAATCTAACTGGGTACGGAAGTTCAGATTAGTACTGAAGTTCTTTGTCTTTTGATCATTTTCAGAATATGCTTTGGTCTGGCTCATCAAAGAACCGTTTGAATCTTTAATGAAAGCATCCGTGTTGCTCTTCCACAATGTTGGATTGTTATAACCATTCACTACAATTCCCATTGTGGTTCTTTTACTGACAAAATAATCAAGCCCGGCTTTTGCACTTAAGTATTTACTGGAAGATTTCATGTAAGCCGCCTGATCCAGGCTGGACAATATATTCTTGGAATTTTCATCCCTGAAATTCCTGTACATATAAAGGACCTGGTGACGCTCGCTGTAATTATAACCAACGTTGCTGAAAATATTGATCTTCCCGGTGCGATAATTGAAATTAAAATTTCCATTTGCTCTTGAATAATATGACTGGGCATATCCGGCAGTTATACTTCCGTTATAACCAAACTGCTTGTTCTTCTTTGTCTTAATATTGATCACCCCGGAATTGCCGGCAGCATCATATTGAGCAGGCGGGTTGGTCATGATCTCGATCTGATCCAACTGACTGGCATTCATGTTGCGAAGCATGTTGGCAAGATCTGACCCTGATAAATAAGAAGGACGCCCATCTAAATAAACCTGCACTCCCTGTTTTCCTTTTAAGGAAATATTGCCGTCTTTATCCACGGACACTCCCGGCGCTTTTTCCAGAACTTCAAGCGCTGAATTGCCCACATTGGTGATGGATGCATCCACATTGACAACGGTCCTGTCCACTTTCTGTTCCACCAGTGGTTTTCTGGAAACAATGGTCACGGCTCTTAAAGATTTTTCTTCCTGCTTCAGTTGAATAGCGCTTAACTCAACTTCCGGTTTAGAAGCGCTGATCTCAAACATATCTGAATACCCCTTTTGGTGGCCCACCGCACTGACTAACACCAGGTACTTCCCAAAAGGAATGCCTTCCATTATAAACTTGCCTGCCTTATCTGCTACCCCCATCTTTGAAATGGTGGAATCTGAGGCTTTTAAAAGGGTTATCGTTGCAGATTCTACTGTTTTCACATCCCCATCAGTCACTGTTCCGATTACTCTTCCTGCAGTTGTTTGAGCACTGCTATCAACTGGCAATGAGCCAATTAGAATAGCAATAATTAGGAAAATCTTTCTCATTTTTTATTTTTTATGGTTATATACTTTAGAAACTACGGCTCAAAATTAAGTACTATATATTATATAGTACAGTATTTTAAATTAAACGGCCGGGATCAATGATAAATGGCCGTTAGCACAGATAAAAGTTTGACGCTCCCTTTAAAAAAGGGTTACAGCTACCACTTTATTTGGGATGAAAGGCTGTCATTTGAAATGAATGGTTTATTTGCAATATGTTTTCTGATCCGTGAACAAAAAAACTGAATCACTGTTCTATTGCTGCTGCGAATCTTATTTGTGGATTGAGTATTGTTCCAAATAATTTTTATGTTCTGTACATACCTTTTAAATATTAATTATTCCATACCTGTTTTGAAAATCACAATTAATGAAACCCTTCTGAGCACTTTACCGGGTATGAAACAAAGAGATCGGAGAGTTGCGAAAATGGCATCAAAAAGTTTTTATTTATTGAAGAGAGTATATTGCAAAAAATTTGACAATGACTATTGATTTCAGATCAGATACAGTTACAAAACCAACTCCTGCAATGCGGGAAGCAATGATGTCAGCGCAGGTGGGTGATGACGTATTTGGAGAAGACCCTTCTGTAAATGAATTGGAAAGATATGCAGCAGAAATGTTTGGAATGGAAGCAGCGCTTTTTTGTTCTTCGGGTACCATGACCAACCAGGTAGCCATAAAATGCCATACTCTGCCCGGAGATGAAGTGATCTGCGATGAAAATGCTCATGTTTATCAATATGAAGGTGGCGGAATTGCATTCAATTCAGGCGCTTCTGTAAAATTATTGCCCGGAAACCTCGGGCGCATTACGGCTGACCAGGTTTCTGCAGCTATAAATCCGGATGATCCACACCGGGCACACAGTTCATTGGTTTGCCTGGAAAATACCTCTAACCGTGGCGGCGGCAGTTGTTACGATTTTGAAGAAATAAAACAAATCTGCAAAGTGTGCCGGAACAATAATCTGAAATTTCACCTGGACGGTGCAAGGCTTTTTAATGCGCTTGTCGAAAAAAAAGAAAAGCCCAGGCAATACGGCGAATTGTTTGATAGTATCTCCGTCTGCCTTAGCAAAAGTCTTGGTTGCCCTGTCGGAAGTGTGTTGCTGGGAAAAAAAGATTTTATCAAAAAGGCAAGAAGAGTACGCAAAGTATTCGGCGGCGGCATGAGGCAAGCCGGTTTTCTTGCAGCAGCGGGCATTTTTGCTTTAAAAAACAACATTAACCGCCTTTCAGAAGATCATGCACATGCAAGGATGATTTCAGAATCAATAACTAAAAAAAGCTTTGTAAAAAAAGTGTTGCCGGTAGAAACCAATATCATCATTTTTGAACTGAGCGATTCTTTATCTGCGCCGGCATTGGTAGCAAAACTCAAAGAACATGACATTCTTGGCTATGCCATTTCACCCAACAGGGTGAGGCTGGTTGTGCACCTGGATATTTCTAAAGAGATGGTGGAGAAAACAGTAAATACTTTTAAAACATTATAATCATGTTACACAATATAAACCCTGCAACAACAAAATCATGGCAGCAGTTGCACGAACATTTTACTGAAATGAAAGATGTGCAAATGAAAGAATTGTTCCGGGATGACCCTGAAAGATTCAGCAGATATTCTTTGCGGATCGAAGATATTTTATTCGACTATTCCAAGAACAGGATCAATAATAAGACAATGGATCTTTTATTCCGGCTTGCGGGGGAATGCAAGGTGAAAGAAGCCATCAATGCCATGTTCCATGGCGACATCATCAATGAAACAGAACATCGTTCCGTTTTACATACTGCGCTGAGAAATTTTTCCGGTCAGCCCGTTTTTTCCGAAGGCAATGATGTAATGCCAGAAGTAAAAAGAACGTTGAAAAAAATGAAGTCATTTTGCAATGCTATCCATGATGGAACACTGAGAGGCTATACCGGCAAAAAAATAAAATACATTGTGAATATCGGTATCGGGGGCAGCGATCTCGGCCCGCAGATGGTAACGGCCGCACTGAAACCATACTGGTCAGATGACATGCAGGCATTTTTTGTTTCCAATGTTGACGGAACTCATATTGTGGAAACTTTGAAACAGGTGAATCCCGAAAGAACCCTGTTCCTGATCGCATCCAAAACATTTACCACGCAGGAGACCATGACCAATGCGCATACGGCAAGAGAATGGTTTTTGAAAAAAGCAAAAAATGAAAAACACATTGCCAGCCATTTTGTAGCCTTATCCACCAATGAAAAAGAAGTGGTGAAATTCGGCATCAATAAAAAAAATATGTTCGGTTTCTGGGATTGGGTGGGCGGCAGGTATTCTCTCTGGAGTGCGATCGGGCTTTCTATTGCACTCACCATTGGCTATAAAAATTTTGAGCACTTACTAAAAGGAGCTTTTGCATCAGACCTTCATTTCCGCAATACTCCTTTTGAAAAAAATATTCCTGTGATCATGGCTTTGACCGGCTTATGGTACGGAAATTTTTTTGGGGCTCAAAGCGAAGCCATACTCCCCTATGACCAATATATGTACCGTTTTGCCGCCTACTTCCAGCAGGGTAATATGGAAAGTAACGGTAAAAGTGTGGACAGAAGCGGCAGTCCTGTACACTACAGCACAGGTCCTGTAATCTGGGGAGAGCCGGGAACAAACGGGCAACATGCATTTTACCAGTTGATACACCAGGGCACGCCATTAATCCCCTGCGATTTTATTGCACCGGCTCAGAGTCACAATCCTATTGGAGATCATCATCAAAAATTACTTTCTAATTTTTTTGCACAGACTGAAGCTCTGATGAACGGGAAAACTTCTGAAGAGGCCAACAAAGAAATGGAAAAAACAGGATTAAATAAAGATGATATTTTAAAGCTCCTCCCCTACAAAGTCTTTTCGGGAAATAAACCCACTAATTCTTTCCTGGTAAAAAAGATTACTCCATATAATCTGGGGATGCTGATCGCTTTGTACGAACATAAAATATTTGTACAGGGCGTGATCTGGAATATCTTCAGCTTTGATCAATGGGGTGTGGAACTGGGTAAGCAACTTGCAAACAAGATCCTTCCTGAGTTGCAAAATGAAGAAAGGATAACCGGGCATGATTCTTCCACCAACGGCCTGATCAACTCGTTTAAAGAAATGCGTAAAAAGGGTTAACTTTAATAAGACATTAAAAGCTGTTATGAAAAAGTATTCCCTGGTGGCAGGTCTTGCTTCATTTCTATTTGCTGGCGCCCAGCAGAATAATCTTTTTGACATTCAAAAACATCTGCAACAGAAAGAAGCCAGAGAGAGATCGGAAAAGTTAGTAGAACGGTTCCTACCTTCCAGCCCCCAAAATCCGGTAGTAAAGTCATTTCAAAATTTACCTAAAGTCACAACCCCGCAGGCAAAACTATCTCATGTTTTACCTGATGGCGATAAAGTATATATCTTACCAACAGACAATATGCCTTGCATTGTTCCGGATAAAAACAATTATGCTGATAATATGCCCCGGCTTTCAATTAAATACAGGCTGCCCGAAAGCTTACAAAAATATTTCAGAGACCCTTTGAAATCAATACCTAACCCGGCTTATCCCCGGAAGATCATACCTGATGATCCTAAATAAAAAATGCTTCCCGCAGGGGAAGCATTCAGCATTTGGTTTCGGTTGCACTACCATTTATCCACTTCTTCTTCACCCGGTGCAGAACCGGCATCTTTTATTTCTTCATTTGATGAAGCGGTGTTATTTGCCTGTTGTTCAGCAGCAACAGCAGCTGTTTCCGCCTCGCCGTCATTTTCGACTGTCACTTCATCGTGATTGAATGCATCAAAATTAAAATCCGGCATCAATTCTGTTTTCACATGATCAACAGTCTCGTTTAATGCCTTAATAAACTTATTAAAGTCTTCTTTGTACAGAAAGATCTTATGCCGGTCGTACCCGTCATCATTAAAGCGCTTCCGGCTTTCAGTAATAGTAAGGTAATAATCATTACCCCGGGTTGCTCTTACATCAAAAAAGTAAGTTCTTCTCTTACCTGCACGAATACGTTTGCTGTAAATGCTCTCCATTTTTTTGTCATTATTATTCTCGTAAGCCACAGTTATAAATTTTACAGTTTTAAAATCAATGATTTGGTTTGCGGATTTACAAATATATTAATGTTTCTGAAACAGCCAAATCCTGATGGCTTTTTCGTCAATCCATGTCATCTTCCTGCTCCTGTTGGCGGGCATAAAGGCCGGCATAATAGCCATTGGCGTCTATCAGCTCGCTGTGAGTTCCTTTTTCCACTATTTCTCCGTCTTTTAATACCACGATCTTGTCAAAATTGAACAAGGAGAAAATCCGGTGGGTAATGATAATTGCTGTTTTCTCCCTGAGGTATCCGTACAAACTACCAAGGATTTCGTTCTCCGTTTTCGCATCCACAGCACTCAGGCAATCATCGAAAACAATGAAGTTGGGGTTTTTGATCAATGCCCTTGCTATGGATATTCTTTGCTTTTGTCCCCCGCTCAGAGTAACACCTCGTTCACCGATCATAGTCTCATATTGCCGGGGAAAGGCATCTATCTCTTTCTCAACGCTGGCCTGGCGGGCAGCCTGGACCACTGCACTCCGTTCTCCTCCTTTCATCCCGAAAAGTATATTGTTCTCTACTGTATCACTAAAGAGAAAGACGTCCTGCGGAACATAGCTGATCTGTTCCCGCAATGTCTCTATACTGATTTCACGAATATCATGGCCATCCAGTTTTATTTCCCCATCTGATGCATCATACATTCTCAATAACAGCTGTGCTACGGTAGATTTCCCGCTGCCGGTACGGCCGACTATTGCCACTTTTTCTCCTTCTTTTATTTCGAGATTAAAATTCTTTAAGGCATGAATACCTGTGTGGGGATAAACAAAATTCACATTGCGGAAACTGATATTGCCCTGCAGCTTCACCTCTTTTGAAGAATCATTATCACGGATAGCAGGTTCTGACATCAGAAATTCATTGATCCTTTTTTGCGATGCGGCTGCCCGTTGTATCATGCTGGCAGTAAGTCCGATGGCGCTGACCGGAAAAGTGAGCATATTGATATACATCACAAATTCAACGATGGCATCTATCCCGATATTCCTGTCACCATAGATATAATAAAGGCCGCCTATCATTATTGTCATCAGGGTGCTGAGGCCGATCAGCAATGTAATGGAAGGAAAGTAGATAGCTTCCACTTTTGCCAGCCCCACGGCATTTTTCCGGTACTCTTCGCTGTTCTTGCTGAAGAAACCGAGCATGGCCCTTTCCTGGACAAATGATTTAATGACACGGATCCCCGAATAAGATTCCTGTGCATTGGTGGTAAGATCGGATAATAAAGCCTGTATCTTTTCGCTTCTTTTATTAATAATATTATTGACAAAATATATTGTGATAGCCAGTAAGGGGAGTGGTGCCAGTACATATAAGGTGAGTTCCACATTTCTTTTCAGCATAAAGAATACGCTCAAAGAAATAACAGCAATAAGGTTGGCAAGATACATGATAGCCGGACCGGTGAACATACGCACCCTGCTGACGTCTTCGGAAATGCGGTTCATCAGGTCGCCGGTATTATGTGACTTGAAAAAAGCAGTATCTAATCTCTGATAATGCCGGTAGATCTCATTTTTCTGATCAAATTCTATATGCCGGCTCATCACAATGATGGTTTGCCTCATCAGGAATAAAAAGAAGCCTCTCAATAATGCGAGTACCAGGATCGTAATACCGCATAATGCTACAATGGATGCCAGGCTGTAATTTGAGTTTTCTACTTTATGAATGAATTTTTGAACAAGTATGTCATAATCGGGAGGCGTTTTGGAGGGGTGATAATCGGGCAGCTTAAGTGACTTTTCCACAAAATCTATGACAAAGCCTGTAACCTGGGGTGAAAGAACATTGAAATAGTTGGATAAAAAGACAAACGCAATTCCAATACTGAGACGGATGCGGTATTTCCAGAAATATTTATAAAGGCTTTTTAGATGCTTCAAGAAAAGTATTTGCTACGAAATTAGCTGAAGTAAGGAAATTCGATTTCAGATTTTATTTGAGAAAAAAATAAAAGATCCTTCGCTGATGTTTCTGAACGTGAATCTTCCTTCACTGAAGCCATAGAATATATAAGCGGAGAGAGAGGGATTCGAACCCTCGGTACAGTTGCCTGTACAACGGTTTTCGAGACCGTCCCATTCAACCACTCTGGCATCTCTCCAGAATTTCAAAAGTAAGGAAATAAAAAAGCAGCCCCGGAGCTGCACGTTTATTATTCACCCCACCTTCACCGAAGCTAAGAAACGAAAATCCTCTTAAGCTGAAGCTTAGGAGGATAAATGCGGAGAGAGAGGGATTCGAACCCCCGGAGGCTTTCACCTCAACGGTTTTCAAGACCGCCGCATTCGACCGCTCTGCCATCTCTCCGGCGCAAAAATAGTTCCGGGAGATGTATCAACATCATTAATTTT
>MWTC01000029.1 GCA_002066995.1 Sphingobacteriales bacterium UTBCD1 | reverse complement strand
AAAATCGAGGAAAACAGGAGAAAGGAGTGGCCATTACAAGTACTGTTTTACCCGTTGTGGACCCTGATGCGTTCTATTTGAAGCGGGTGATATACGAATAGCTATCAGGAAAGTTTGCTCAAAGCTTCTTTCAGCTTCTGTATCATCTCTTCTATCTGTTCTTTTTTGCAGGTGCCTACGCTGAGCCGGTACCAGGCGCTGCTGCGTGATGATCCGAATGCATAGAAAGGAACGATTGCCAGTTTTGCTTCATTGAGGATATAATCGGTTACCTCACTTTGAGTTTCTAAAATTTTTCCTTCAGCGGTCTTCTTTCCGATCAGGTCTATCTTTATCGGAAGATAAATAGCTGCTTCCGGAGCAAAAGCTTCCACAGGTAACCCCATTTGTTTCAATGAAACAAATCCTTTATAGATCCGTGTGAGCCGCTCTTCCAGTTCGCTTTTGAAATGATCGAGAAACTTTTTTATCTCCTCTCTTTGATTAAGAAAATACGCTACGGCTTTTTGTTCCGCCATCGGTGCCCAGGCTCCGATATGAGTCAGGATGGCTTTCATCTTGCTGATCACGGTGGCAGGTCCCATTCCCCAGCCCACTCTTACCCCGGTTGCTGCAAATACTTTGCTGATGGCATCAATGAAGATGGTATAGTCTCTCATGGCGGGGCGAAGAGAAACGGGATTGTAATGTTCGGTTTGCCCGAAAGTAAGATGCCAGTACATCTGGTCGTACATCACAAATAATTTCTTCTCACTTTCACCACGGCGGGAATTCTCTTCCAGTACGAGATCGCAGATATCTTCTAATTGTTTCTTTCTGTAGGTGGTGCCGGTAGGATTTTGAGGCGAACAAAGCGCTATCAAGGTGGCTCCTTTAATATGCGGTTTCATTTCTTCTGCCGTGGGCATGAAATTGTTTTCTGCTTTGGCTTCAATGATCACATGTTCGCCATCTACGAAATGAGTGTAATGATTATTATTCCAGGAAGGAACTGCATAGATTACTTTATCTCCTTTATCGCAGATGGCACGATAGGTAGCATAGATCAAAGGACGTCCTCCGGAAGCTACCAGGATTTCAGAAGTTCCGTAATCCAGTTTCTCTTCTGCTTTAACAAAAGAGTGAATGGCTTCCCGCAGATCAAGATTTCCTTCTGCGGCAGGATAGTTGGTAAAATGTTTCCGGTATGCTTCCACAATGGCGTTTTCCAGTTCTTTGGGAATGGGAAAGATGGAAGGATCAAAGTCACCCACCGTGAAGTTATAAATGCGTTCGCCCTGGCGGATTTTTTCCCTGATCTCGCCACCCAGCTTAACGATCTCTGAGCCGATCAGTGTTTCAGAAAGATGAGATAATTTCATCACAGATCAGTTTTATTATTTTTGAAAGAGAGAATTCAATTATTCCTGCAAATTTAGTTGTATTCATGAAGATGACATAGTATATAAATCAGCTTACAACCGGATAAAAGAACAAAAAAAGAACCGCCTTATTCAGGCAGTTCTTTTAATTTAAGTTCATTTCATTCTTATTGTATCGGCGTGTAATCTTTGAACAAATTGATCTTCGTTCCTTCTGCCTGTTGCCGGTATGGCTTCCATTTATTTTCAAAGAATGAATTGATCCTGTCCACCGCAGTATTGATCATCAGTTCTGCGTTCTGAACCAGTTTTTCTTCCTGTGGTCCGGGAGCTACCATTTTTCCGACGATATTCATACCTGCGTTTTGAATGACACTCATTACCGTTTCACCCGGGTCCCTGCTTAATCCTTGTCGTTGTGATGCTTTGCCGCTGATGAATTCACGGATCGCTTTTATGGAGTCCAGCATGATATTCGTGGATTTTCTCAAAGAATCAATTTCCTTATCATGTATATCTTTAATCTCCGCATTGATCTTATTACATATTTCTTCCGCTTCAGTGAGCCTGTCCATTCCGGTAGTTAACCTTTCAGTATTCCGGCTCAAACGATCTGATAATTTCTTTTGAGCCAGCTTAATTTCATTGCGGTTGCCCAATCTCGGATCATCTTTTACATTGATGAAAGTGGAATCCTTATCCTGACCTGATGAAATGACTACTTTATATGTTCCCGGAAGAACCTGGAATCCTCCCGGTTCAGGAGATTCCGGCTTTGGTTTTGGTGACCCAGGCCTGCGGTATCCCTTCCCTTCCATCCCCCAATAGCTGCGATTAAAACCGCTATCAGCCGGCCATTGTAAAGAGCGGACAAGTTCATTCTTATCATCATAGATCTTTACTTGTACCATTTCTCCGTTCCCTCTTCTGGCAAAGCCGCCACCACCAAACTGACCGAAGCCACCGAATTGTCCAAAGCCTCCTTCGAATTGGCCCTGTGATGCAGGCTGATTCTGATCTGGTGATTTATTTGCATCCTTTTTTGGAAGCTTGTTGATGAAAAAAGAAACTTCGGCGCCTCTCTGCCGGTTCGGTGCATCATATAAACCATCCACACTCCAGTCATAACCGGGAGCAGAACGGTATTGCGCCTGGTATGCATCAGGAGCAGAAAAGACGGTCAGGTTATTGGTAAATGATTTACCTGAATTGGCAGCTGCTTTTCTCAATGGCCTTATATCATCCAATACCCATAGTGAACGGCCGAATGTTGCGATCACCAGGTCAGCTTCCCGTTCCTGAATAGCAAAATCATAAGTAGAAACAGATGGATAATTGTTTTTCCATTGTTCAAAAGTATTTCCGTTATCAAAGCTTACCCAAAGTCCTTGTTCCGTTCCAACAAATATCAGATTAGGTTCTACAGGATCCTGGATAATGTTTAATGCATAACCGGTCACTTTTTTATCATCCACCAGCCTTGACCAGGTTTTGCCGTAATCTGTTGTTCTGAAAATATAGGGCTTGAAATCTCCCCTGCGATAATCATTACAAACAACAAACGCTTCTCCGGCATTGTAACGGGAAGCCCGTATCTGCGGTACCCAGCCTCCTATTGGCATGCCCGGAATCTTTCCGCGGAAATTGATCCATGTTTTCCCGCCATCTCTTGTCAGTTGTACATTACCATCGTCGGTCCCAGCCCAGATCAGGCCTTTTTCTTTTACAGAAGGCTCAATAGTAATAATAGTGCAATAGTTTTCAGCCCCTGTGATATCAATTGTAAGTCCTCCGTTATTTCGTTGGTCAATCTTTGCACTGTCATTGGTGGTGAGATCGGGTGAAATGATCTCCCAGCTTGCTCCTTTATTTGTGCTTTTGAAAACATACTGACCGCCGAAATAAATGGTACTGTTATCAAACGGATCCTGTGCTATGGCGGCATTCCAGTTAAATCGGAGATTATTCTTGTCTCCCAACAACATTTTCGGAGGTTCAATTCCCCAATGTTCACCGGTCAGATAATTTTCACGGCCTACATCTCCTCCCTGGCTCATGCTGTACACCCAGCCATTTCCATCGGGGTCCGGCATGGCATCAAAACCATCGCCGCTTCCGATATTCAGCCAGTAATAATTTCTGATACCACCATTGATCCAGGTGTATGCGGGGCCGATCCAACTTCCGTTGTCCTGCAGCCCGCCCATAACATTGTACGGAAGTTCATTGTCCACTTTGACGTGGTAGTATTGGCCGACAGGAAGTTTTTCATCAAAGATCCAGTTCTTGCCCCGGTCATGTGTGATGCCTATTCCGCCATCATTGCCATCAATCATGAAATTAGGATCCGTGGGGTCTATCCACCATGCATGATGATCGGGATGAATGCCTGAGTAAGGTATCAGTGTGCGGAATGATTTTCCGCCGTCTTCACTTACTTCTACCTGGTCGTGTATATTGTAAATACGATTTTCATTTTTGGGATCAACCCGTATGTCCTGAAAATAAAATGGCCTGTTCGTTACCCATCTTGGTTCGCTGTTCACCAACGTCCATTTGAAACCCCCGTCTTCACTTTTGTATAAACCGTTTTTAGTTGCTTCTACCATTGCATAAATGATTGAAGGTTCATTGGTGGAAAATGCAATCCCTGTTCTCCCCAACTCACCGGCAGGCAAGCCATCTTCCTTACCTAATTTCTTCCAGTTCTTTCCTCCGTCAATAGTGATATACATTCCGCTGCCGGGTCCACCGCTCTTAAAACTCCATGGAGTGCGGAAGTGTTGCCACATTCCAGCTATCAGCTTGTTAGGATTGGAAGGATCCATGACAAGATCACCGGTGCCCGAGGAGTCGTTGGTGTATAAGATCTTGCTCCATGTTTCACCGCCGTCAGTTGATTTATACACGCCTCTTTCAGGATGTGCGGCAAAAGGATTTCCGATCGCACCTGCATAAATGGTGTTGGGATTTACCGGGTCTATAATGATACGATGAATATTTCTTGTTTTTTCCAGTCCCATCAGTTTCCAGGTCTTTCCGGCATCCATACTTTTATAAATGCCTGCACCGATATTCAGAGAGTTTCTCGGATTACCTTCACCTGTTCCCACCCAAACAATATTGGGATTGCTTTGCTGTATAGCTATGGATCCGATATTCTGAATAGGTTGATCATCGAAAACAGGTGTCCACGAGTTACCGCTGTTTTCAGTTTTCCAGATACCTCCGGAAGCTGCTCCGAGATAAATGATATTCGGATTGCTTTGAACTACATCTATCGCAGTGATCCTCCCGCTCATGCCGGCAGGGCCGATGTTACGTGGTTTTAAATTTTTGAACTGGTCAAGAGTGATTTTCTGTGCTGATAGAAAAAAGAAAGAAGCACAAAGTGTCAGCAGAAAATAAAGTTTCTTCATTGCTTATAGTTTTGGATGTCTAAACTTATGCAATTATTCGGGCTTAAATAAAAAAGTGAATAAAAAAACGGACATATTAAAACTGAAAAAAATCTTTTCCAGGCTCCTGATAAAAGAGAAAAGAGCCATCCAAGAGATTCGAACTCTCGACCTGCTATTTACGAAACAGCTGCTCTAACCAACTGAGCTAGGATGGCTTTTATCATCTATAATGCTTTCCGTTCTGCTAACGGATAAAGAACTGCAAATAAAAGAGATCACAGGAATTTACCTGTGATCTCAAAATTAAATATTTCTTTGTTTTATTTTTTAAAATGCTTTCTTCGGCTTTTCCGGTATTGTTGCATTTTCAGGATACAGGACGGCCAGTACATAGTTGCTCATATTAAAAAACTTCTGAGCAGCTTTTTGCAGATCACCTGTTGTCAGCGCATCAACTTTTGCCTTGTAGTCAAGAATGTTTTCAGGATTTGTCTGATCAATAAATGCATTGGAAAGATTGGTAAGCCAGGCATCATTGCTCTGAATGCTCACGTCATATTGTTTTTTCAGGGTCTCTTTCACTTTGTCCAGGTCTTTCTGATCCACGCCTTTTTCCTGTGCGTTTTTAATAATATCAAACAAGGCGGTGCTGAGCTTATCAACGTTTTCGGGGCCGCAAGGAATATTGGCAGCAATGGTGTAGTGTACATAAGGACGTTTTTGAATGGAACCGTTCAGACCTCCTGAATACATGCCTCCCAGTTCTTCCCTCAGTTTTTCGATAATCTTAATATTCAGCGCATCGATCAATGCACGAAAAGCCAGGTTTTGTTCGCGGTTGTAATCTGTTTCACCTGTCCAGTAAACGCTTACCAGGCTTTTTGGATCTTTTCCTTTTTTGACATTTGCTTCAACTACTCCGGTTACCGGTCTTACCCCGTTATCTTTAAATGTGTGCTCCTCTTTTTGTGCAGGTAGTGATGCGAGGTATTTTTCAAATAAAGGTTTTGCTTTGACAGGATCTATATTTCCGACAAAAGTAAAGTGCATGCCATCCGCATTATCAAATACATCTTTATAGATAGTCATTATCTTGTCCAGATTGAGTTTCTCGAATTCCTCAACGGAAATTAAGGGAGACATCCATGGACTATTGTTGTAAAGGACCCTTACCACGGTGTCCTGGTAATAAAACTGGGGATTGCTTTTTAAAAACTGGATCATGCTTTTTTGCTTGGTGACAAAAGAGTTGAACAATCCCTGGTCTTTTCTGGGTTGGGTAAAATATAAATTCACCAGTTCAAGAAGTGTTTCAAAATCCTTTACACTGCTGCTTCCCTGGATGCCTTCTTCAAAGTCATTCAGGTAGGGATTCGCTTCTACAGTCTTTCCGGAAAGAAATTTTTGCAGATCGGTAGGAGACATATCTTTCACTCCCATTGACGTTACAAGTTCCGCCGCATGTTTGGCATTGTCTTTATCTTCTAACGGAAATCTTTGCCATCCGCCCCGGCGCCAGGCATCCATCAATATTTCGTCATTTTTGAATATAGTTGGTTTGAGGGTAACTGTAACACCATTACTTAAAGTCATGTCGGTGGTTCCCAGTTTTTCATCTTTTGTTTCAGCGACAATTTTCCCGGCTGCTCCTGTTTCATCCACCAGTTTTTTTGCAATGGCTTTTTCTTCGTAAGGTGTTACTTTTTGTTTTGAAGCCGCAACAATTTCGCTTTCAAGTTTTGCATCTGAAGGTAATTTGCCTTTCATTTCTGAAGGAGCGGTTACCAATGCAAAGGCATTATTTGAGGTGGGCATTCCTGCAGCTATACCATTAATCTCTTTCAGCGTGATGCCCGGCAGGATTTGCTTCAGGAATTTGTACCTGTTTTCAGCGCCGGGTATAGGCTCGCCCTCCAGGAAATTACTGACATAGGTGGCAACGAGGGTAGAAGAAAGTGTTTTGTTTTTTTCATTAGCTGCCTGTTCTGATGCATTCAGCATGCTTGCTTTGGCCCGCTCCAGTTCGTCTGCGAGAAAACCAAATTTTCTTGCTCGTTCAGTTTCTCCCATCAGTGCATTGATCGCTTCTTCCGTAGTGTTGTTGCCTAAGACAGCAGCGGAAATAAATGCATCATATCCACGGATGAACTGGTTGACGCCGGTATAGCCGTAAACAAACGGTGGATTCTCTTTTTGTGTCAGTTCTTCCAATCGCAAATTGATCAGGTCGTTAACCAGGTCTTTTTTTATAGATTCACGGTAATCGCCCCAGGTCTTTATTTTTTTGGAAGGAGTAATGTAATTATAAACCTGCAGAACCGTAGTGGTCGTTTCATCATCAGTCAGCACCATTGCCTCGGGTTTTGTCCTGGCTTTAATAGGAGTAATGGCCGGCCTTAACTTTTCGGCTACAGGGTTTTTAAAACCGCTGAAATGTGCTTTAATCTTTTGTTCCGCCAATGCAGGATCAATATCGCCGACTACGATCACCGCCATGAGGTCAGGGCGGTACCATTGTTTGTAGAAGCGCTCCAATACCGCAGGCTTGAATGTTTTTATAATGGAGTCTTTTCCGATAGGCAATCGTTCGGCATATTTTGATCCGTTCATCAACCTGGGAAAATATTGTTTCATCATTCTCTGCTGCGCTCCCTTATTCAAACGGGATTCTTCAAGCACTACACCTCTTTCCTTGTTAATTTCCGTTTTATCAAGCAGGTTATTTCCTGCCCAGTCTTCCAATACGGTAAATCCTTTTTCCACTACTTCCGGATCTTCTGTAGAAATAGGAAGGATATAGACCGTTTCATCGAAGCCGGTATAGGCATTCAGGTCTGCCCCGAATTTTACTCCCACTTTTTGAAGGTAGTCCACCAGTTCATTTTTTGGAAAATGTTTGGACCCGTTAAAGTTCATGTGCTCCATGAAGTGTGCTAATCCCTGTTGATCTTTATCTTCCAGGATGGAACCCGCATTCACGGCAAGGCGCAGTTCTAATTTTTTCTCAGGCCTTGTGTTTTTTTCTATGTAATAAGTAAGACCATTGGATAATTTACCGATCCTGACAGCCGGATCAGCAGGCAGGGGATCAGTAAGTTTGAATTGTGCAGATAATGAAACGGAAAAAAAGCTCAACAGGAAGCTGAGCAGTATTTTGGAATAATGGTTCATAATGATGATGATTTAGTTAACAAAAATAACTCTTCTGCCTGTTAAGGGAAAAATAAAGCAGCAGCAAAGACTATCTTATGAAATGGTCTTTACTGCTTAACTGAGTAATACCAGGAAATAAAATGCAGAATAAAGAATATAAATTTAAATTTTACAGGCCTGATTTTTTTTCAGCTTTTTTCGCTTTTTCAAAATCCAGTACCACACCGTTGATACAATATCGTAAGCCGGTAGGCTTTGGCCCGTCATCAAAAACATGGCCCAGGTGTGCTTTGCAGCGTCCGCATTGCACTTCGGTGCGGTGCATGCCATGAGAATCATCCGGAGTATAGATAATGCTTTCTTTACTTATAGGCTCAAAAAAACTCGGCCAGCCGCAACTGCTTTCAAATTTTGCATTGCTTTTAAATAACGGATTGCCGCAGGCGGCACAATAATATGTACCGGTTTCAAAGAAATCTTCATACTTGCTGCTCCATGGTCTTTCAGTTCCTTTCAGCCGGGCAATGTTGTACACGTTCTCCGGTAAGATATTTTTCCATTCTTTATCACTTAAGTCAACTTTTGAAGTGTCTGTATTTGAATAAACCGGGTTATTTTTTTCCATTTCGGTCAATTTGTTAACTGTTTCATTTTTAGGAGGGCTACAGGCAATAAGAGATAGTATAAAGGCTGTTTTTATCCATTGCCTGTTTATTTTCATTCCTGCATTCATACAATAAATTTACGGCAAACAGATTTAAAGACATTGTCACCAAACAAACAGCCGGAAGCGGATAAAATAAATTTTCGATATGAATTTGTTCAAATCTCTGTTTATCACAGGATTTTTAACATCTGTATATTATATTTACCGCCCGGAGAATAACCTATGTTTAATTTAATACTTTTTGGCCCGCCCGGCAGCGGCAAAGGAACGCAGGCGGAAAAACTGATCGGGAAATACGGGTTAGTTCATCTGTCAACAGGCAACCTGCTTCGTGAAGAAATTGCCCATAAAACACCTCTGGGACTGGAAGCAAAAAAATTCATGGATAAAGGACAACTGGTGCCTGATGAAGTGGTGATCGGCATGATTGACAACAGCCTGGTGCATCATAAAAATGCTGCAGGATTTTTGTTTGACGGATTTCCCAGAACAGCAGCCCAGGCCAAAGCCCTGGATAAATTGCTGGAACTGAAAAAAACATCTATTACTTCCGTGTTGGCATTGGAAGTAAATGATGAAGAAGTGATAAAACGGATACTGAATCGTGGAAAGACTTCAGGGCGGAGTGATGACACCAATGAAGAAGTGATCCGTAAACGCCTGGCTATTTATAAAAATGAAACAGCGCCGGTATCCGATCATTATAAAAAAACAAAAAAGTTTCAGTCGGTAAAAGGAGAAGGTACCATTGATGAGATCTTTTCCTTACTGTGTGAAGCAATTGATCATAGGATGAAATAACCGGCAGCTGGCTTATTTTACAAATTGTTTTTTTATTTCCGGAAATAGAGAATGATATTTTTTTCAGCGCCTGTACTTTTTCAATAAGGAATCTGCCTTTTGCAGCGAGCTGATCAATTCCTCTTTAATTTTTGCTGTTTTCTTTCTTTCCGACTCGAGGTATTGAATGCGCTCGTCCGGCTTGTTGGCCAATGAATCCATATTGAATGCATCCATCCATTGATTCATTCCGTTTTCGGCAGATCTTAGCTGTGTGAGCAGCGAATCGAGATCGTTTATTGGAGCGGATAGCAATTTTCTTTCTTTTTCCGGTAGTTTTCCGATGGAGTCAATGATGTGCTGAACAAGGCCCTGGGCAGCAGAGACTTTATTGAGTTTTGCCATGCCGGTGCCGTGGTCTGCCATGATATCATCCATCAGGCTGTCTGCTTTGTTTTTGGTCCTGGTTCTTGCATTATTTGAATTGCTGCCAGGCGTATTATTACAGGAAGATCCATATACCATAATGAATACAGACAGAAAAAAAAATAGTTTCTTCATAGTGGTTTTTTGAAATTACATATCGCCTTTCTTATCGTATTTGTCTTTTATTGCATGAAAAATATCGTGAAGTGATGATAGCTTTTGTTTCAGCATTTCATCTGAAGTATTGTTTTTTACCAGCCGGTGAAGCTCTTTTGAAGCGGAGGTAAGTTTTTTTAAAGAAGATTTTATTTCCTTTTTGTTTAAGCCTCCGGGCACTTTGGATTTTTGCCAGGCAATGGCTTTATCAGCCAGTTCGCTGCTACGGGATTTTAACGGGGCAAGGTCACCTCCCTGGGAAGGATGAAAAGTAGCGGACAGGACCGTATGAAATTCGTCCATTTCTTTCCAGTTAAATTTTTCCTGTGCCTTTAATGTTACGGTTGATAACAGTGTTGCAACAACGAGTAACGAAACAATAGATTTCATCATGGTGTTGGGTTTATTGCAAAGGTACGTTCTGAAACGGATCCTTTTATGAAACTTGTCTTTGTTTTCCTTAGTAATTTCGTTGCCGGTAATTAATTGTGAATTATGAAAAAACTCGAAAACTATATTGAAGGGAAATGGGTCACCGGGGATGGTGAAGGCCAGGCATTGTTTGATGCAGTAACGGGTGAGCCTGTTGCCGCTGCTTCTACAAAGGGGCTGGATTTCGGTGCCATACTTGATTATGGAAGAAAGGTGGGTAATCCGGCTTTGCGCAAAATGACTTTTCATGAGCGGGGAAGGATGTTGCGTGAACTGGCGGTTTATTTGATAGAGAGGAAAGAAAATTTTTACAAGGTCAGTTATCATACCGGCGCCACCAGGTCAGACAGCTGGATAGACATTGAAGGCGGTATCGGTAATCTTTTTGTCAATTCTTCCCTGCGCAGAAAATTTCCGGATCTTCCTTACTGCACCGATGGCGAGCCCGTTGCCATCAGCAAAGCAGGAAATTTCATCGGGCATCATATCATGGTTCCCAAAGAAGGTGTGGCCATTCATATCAATGCATTCAATTTTCCGGTATGGGGCATGCTGGAAAAATGTGCGGTGAACTGGCTGGCAGGTGTGCCTGCCGTGGTGAAGCCCGCAACGATCACTTCATACCTGACAGAAGCAGTGGTGAAAGAGATCATCGCCTCACAAATCTTACCCGAGGGTGCCTTGCAGTTAGTATGCGGAAGTGCAGGAGACATGCTGGATCATGTTTCTTCACAGGATGTGGTGACAGTAACGGGTTCTGCGATCACAGGAATGAAACTCAGGTCTCACCCAAAGATCATGAGCGAATCTGTTTATTTTAACATGGAAGCAGATTCATTGAATTGTATTGTGCTGGGTGAAGATGTTCATCCCGGAATGGCGGAATGGGATATTTTTATCAAAGAAGTAAGAAAAGAAATGACGATCAAAGCCGGGCAGAGATGCACAGCAATACGGAGGATCTTTGCTCCTGAAAATAAAATGGAAGAAGTGTGGAAAGCTATTGCTGCTTCTTTATCGCAAACAACGATCGGGAATCCATTGAATGAAAAAGTGCGCATGGGATCACTTGCAGGGAAAAATCAGAGGCAGGAAGTAAGGGCGCAGGTACAAAAACTCCTGGCATCGTCACAAATCGTATATGGCTCACTGGACAGTGTGAATGTAGTTGATGCCGATTCCAGCAACGGCGCTTTCATGTCGCCGATTCTTTTGAAAAATGAAAAGCCTTTTGAAAACAATGAAGTGCATGAAGTGGAAGCGTTCGGTCCGGTCAGTACCGTGATGCCTTACAAAACGATGGAAGAAGCCATTGAACTGAGCAAGAAAGGCAAAGGCTCCCTGTGCAGCACCATCGTTACTGCCGATAATAAAATTGCTAAAGATTATGTGCTGGGAGCAGCCTCTTATCATGGAAGGATACTTGTGTTGAATGAAGAATGTGCCAAAGAAAGCACCGGCCACGGATCTCCCCTGCCTTTGCTGGTGCATGGCGGCCCTGGTCATGCGGGTGGCGGAGAAGAGATGGGAGGTGTCCGCGGAATCAAACATTACATGCAGCGGTCTGCCATACAGGGTTCTCCGACTTCCATCACTGCCATCACCGGGATATTTCATCAGCATGCAAAGGGAAGAGTCAGCGATGTTCATCCTTTTAAAAAATATTATGAAGAATTACAGGTTGGCGATCAGTTGGTGACCGGAAAGAGAATGATCGTTTCGGAAGATGTTGACCGGTTTGCCGACCTGAGCGGCGATCATTTTTATGCTCACCTGAAAGAAACGGATTTTACGGATACCATGTTTGAAAAACAGGTGGCACATGGTTATTTTATCATGAGCGCTGCAGCAGGATTGTTTGTGGACAGTTATGAAAAAAACCCGGTACTGCTCAATTATGGCATTGATGAATTGAGGTTTACCAAACCTGTGTACCCGGGAACTGAGATCTATGTCCGTTTTACCTGCAAGGAAAAAGTACCGCAGGATAAAAAAGAAGAGAATGAAATTCAGGGAGGGATTGTAAAATGGCTGGTGGAAATGTTTGATGACAGTAATGAAATTGCAGGCATTGCTACAATCCTGACTTTGGTAAGAAGAAAGGAAAAGAAAAAAGGAAAAACCTGAGAAAGTCAAGCAATATAATAACAGTGATGCGAGACAGTATGCATCGCATAGGTGATAACATAGAGAAAAAATTGGAAAAAAATTGGTACGTAACGATTTTATTTTCTAAATGATTAATTTAAAGCAATAAACCAATTTCTCTTATGAAACTTCTGGTCACAGCGCTTGCAATAGACTTTTGCTTGGTGATCCATAGCTTCGGGCAGGTTATCAATCTGAATCTAATCAGAAAAAATGACTCTATTGATAGCCCATCCGGCTCTACAATTTATTTATATAACAGATACCCGCATCCACAAAATGATCCGTTCTACACAAAAGGTGGTGATTCAATAATTAATTACTCTGTTTATCAACTTCCGGTTCAGCGAAAAGAAAACCCTGCGCCAACCCGCTATGATTCTGTCCGTTTATTAATCGGTTACCGGTCTCCCGATCTGATCATGATGGTGGATAAAAACAGGAACTATTCCTTTGCTGATGATACGGTTTATAAAGTAAGCCTTCTGCAAAAAATTGAAAGTGCAACAGATCTTAAAAATAAACTTCCTTTGATAAGTATTGATTCTACATTGATAACAAATGAAGCCGGAGAAACTGAATTTAAAACTCTGAGTCTGAAATTCAGTCCTACTCCCGGAGACCTGACATTTTATAAAGATACCATACAACTTGCTACTGTAAAAAATTTCAACCTTGCCGTCTATTTGGTAAATTATTTCTTATCCTCAGCTTTTAAGTATAAAAATGCCGGTTATCAGTTAAAGATCATTTCAGGTGCAATTACTTCATCGGTCTTTCCTTATATCGAATCAGCTATGGAGCAATCGTTGGTCTCAGTTATTGAGCTTGCTCCGGAAAAAAAATTACTCACAACAGGTGTTCTGAAAAAAATGATTGACAACAAAGAACCTCTTCGGTTCGGCAATAATAACTTATCAGTGATTGCTGTGGATTATTCAAAAAACCAAATACAGATTAAGCTGGATACAGCAGAATATCTTGTTTATAAAGACAGGATAAAAACATTGTCTGAAAATAAGTACCTCAATGCGGAAAACGGTAAAACCACCCGAATCAATCCATATAAAAAGGAATACACCATTCTGGAGTTCAGCGGATCCTGGTGCAAGCCCTGTGTCCAGATCATACCCGAAGTTAAACGGGTTCAAACCCGGATTGATACATCAACCACACAGTTCATTACGATTGCCATTGAGGAAAAATTTGAAGATGCATTAAAGTTCCGTCAGAAGTACCATTTAGAAGGCACGGTGCTTTTCCAGGAACTTGGGTGCAGAAAGCCGGAGTGTATAACGCGGATATTTGAAGTATCGGGGTATCCGACATTTATTGTTTTTGACAGACGTGGAAAACTGTTATTCCATGAAATAACTGACGGAGCGATCGGCCGTCTCTCTGATTTTTTAAAGGATTTACCTCCAGCTCACGCTAATCAGTAAAGAACAGAGTGACTTTGTGTAGGGTAAAAAGAGAAAAGAAAATAACATCAACCCCGGCTCACAATATATGGTCCGGAAAGATACGTTGGTGTGAAGTAAAAATATTTCGTTACAAACACTCAG
>MWTC01000001.1 GCA_002066995.1 Sphingobacteriales bacterium UTBCD1 | reverse complement strand
ACGTCGGTATTCTCATAAAATTTAGGGGAAGGTTCTAACAGTAAAGCGATGCCTTCTTCCTGTCCGTTTTCTTTATTACTTATCCAATTATTTTTAAATTCTCCGGGAGATAATGTTATCAACCCTTTTGCCGGATCAGCAATCAGCAGTTTGCTATTCCCATGCGATCTGTCATTCCGACGAAGGAGGAATCTTTTTTTTAATTTATAAAGGATGACAAAATGATTTTGATTCCAGTGAAGAATAGCAGGCAACTTCGCATCTTCTGTCAATGATTGATAAGATAATCTTACTGCCTGCGTTCTGAAACCAATGGCTTCTGCCGCTTCGCTGATGCCCAAAAGATTTACACCTTCTTTACCTATTTGGGTTTTTTCTCTTAAGGTTTGCAAAGAAATATTTTTGCCATAATATCCAACGATCATACGTAGACAGGCCGGGCCGCAGTCCATCGAATCATTTTGCGAAAAAAAACTAAACGATTTCATTTGAACATTTACAATATAAGTGCTTTTATAAAGCCTGTCTATTGATTCAATTTGCCTTTTCGCATTTCTATTCAAACGGCAGTCCAAGCTTTTACCTGTTTTGCAAAGGATTTACCGCCGGGTCTGTTTCCCCTTCATAAAAGCGCTGATTTTATTAATACCGTCAATTCCTTCCTCCCTTAATGCAATTTTTCCTGTATCATCAATTAAAATATATGTTGGAAAAATTTTAACGTTGTAATTTTTGCAGATAGTACTTTCTTTGGCGTTATCAAAAATATTAGGCCATTTTATTCCTTGCTGTTTAATATATTTCTTTACCTTAATACTGTCATCGTCTGAGGCAATACCCAAAATCTCGAATTTTTTCCGGCTGCTGTTCCTGTACAACTCTTTAATCTTTGGTGTATTTTCTTTACATGGCACGCACCAGGTTCCCCAAAAGTCCAGAAGAACATACTTCCCTTTAAATCCTGATAATTTTAACTGGCTTCCAGAAATTTCTTTAGCATTTATTTCTATCGCCCTCTGGTCTATTTGGTAGCCGTGAGGCATCTGTTTATCAGTCTTGATAATATCCATATTAATCTCATCGCCAAAAGGGCTGATAGATCTTACAACCAGTGTATAAGAATCAATAGAAATAGAATCTCCGATTCTAAATTGTTCTCTATTTTCCGATTGCTTAAATTTCCGAAGTAGTATTTTAGTATTATTCGCCGAATAAAATACGGACGGCATTTCATTGCTTAGCAAGAGCTCATATTCTTCGGATCCTGCTTTAAAATAGATTAGCCTGTGCTCATAAGAGTAAGCCAGAAGATAAAATTCGTTCTCTTTTGGCTCCCCGTATTTATAACCGCTTTTTAAAGGATAAACCTTAAAATAAATTGTTTTCGTCTGGATTCTCCCGTCAAAATACACTTCGATCTCTGCTTTAAGAGCAGGGATCTCGTTTATCTTTAAATCTTCGTCATAATAACAGATAGAATCATCGCTGAACAGGTCATTTCGGTTCATATCAGCAACAAAACATTTTCTGCCTTCACGGGTTTCCCCAACTAGTATTTTTATTCCTTGAGCAACGAATTTTTTTGTGAGTAGGGATGTGTCTGAATGGGATCGGGCTAAAATACTTTGTAAGAAATCATAATCGATTTCTTTTTTTAAATATTTCCAATAGAAATATTCTGTTGGCTGAAAATTAATTTGCTTGATAATATAATCCTTGAACTTACTTTTTAAAAGGGGCTCTTGTAACGTATCAGTTAATAATGTTGTTGGATAGACAGCCCCGCTAAATGGCCCGTTGCCCGCTACAATCTCTGTTTTATATTTTGAATTTTCCTGACTATATGCAGACGTTGCCAAAAAGAAGAAAGAAAAGAAAACTAGAATTTTCATTTTCAGTTTTTTAAATGATTCAGGAGGACTGTTGTCCTCCTGAATTTTGAAAATTAGGAGGACGTGCAGCAGCATTGTTTCGGGTCAGAATCACATTGAACACAACCCGTTGTCACATCCCTGTGACAATTTCCGGAATTACTTGAACAAGAAACGGATCCTCCGCCGCAACCCGCAGGGCAACTGAAAGATACAGTGCATGTTCCTTCAAAGCCGCCAACAATTCCCATCTGCTGCTCTCTGGTTAGCTTTTGACCCAGGACTTCGTTTTTTTTCATTATCGTATAATTTAAAGTTATGAAATCGATCCGGGTTAAGGTACCGGATACTTTACCTTGATTGCAATCAAAAATTTTCAAGTCATCGCACTTTTTCTTTCAAATATGTTTTTGCCCAGTTCAGCTTGGTTATCGCCGAATTCACTGATCAAGCCTTTCATCATTTTTAATATATCTGTAATTGAATACTGTTTAGGGACTTTAAAACCATTCAAAATAAATTCCGGCGTACCACGAACATTACTTTCCCTAACCCAATTTTGATGCTGTTTTAAAAGATCCGAAACATCAGTTTCTTTTTTCAATATATATTCAGAAGAAAATCTGTTTAGATCCATATACGTATACCACGCTTGGAGAGCCTTTCTGTTATAGAGTATTTTTTCAGCCCCATTCAGATATTTTGTTGCCTCTTTGAGATGCTGAAAAATATATTGAACAGCTTTTGTTCCTTTATCTTCCATTTCATTGGCATCTACTGAAAATCGAATCGCAATTTTTATAAATTCTGAATATTTTTCAGCAATTTCATGAATAACTTTGTGTGCTTTAGAACAGGGCATGCAATACGGATTGCAGCATACGATCATTTGTAAATTTGCTCCGGGATTACAAATTTGAAAATCATCGTCAAAGATGTAACTTTTAACTTGCGGCTGCGTACGTAGTATTGCTGAAAAAGTCTCCGGATCATTTTTGAAACGGGTAAAAGAATAATTTTCATCATCAAGCCTTTTATTTGTTTTCAGCAACGGTTTAACGAAATCTAACCAGGCATAAGAAATACTCACAAAAACAAATGCTGTCAGAAGTGTTGAGTTGAACTTAAAATACTTAAAACTAAAACCAAGTACCTGGGGCATGAAAAACATAAACTGCAGGGCTAATAAGCTTATCGTAATTAAACATAAGGGACACCAGCTTTTGATAACTTTTAATTGGTAATAAATTGAGTAAAATATAAAGGGGACTCCAAATGCTGAAATAACTGAAAGGGTAAAAAAAACGCTTGACAATTTTCCAAGTGAAAAAAGAACCAGAAGGGCGGTAAACGAGCTGAAATAAATAAGCCCTGCATCGGACCAACTGATTTGTTTATATATTTTTGCATGCTTCGACTTCAGCACCGCATTACAATTTGCCTGTTTGTTAAGGCTGCACAAATGATCGGTTAGCTCACTCCCAAAACCGAGGTCTTGTTGAACAATTAAGATAGATATATACATTCCTGTAAGCGAAAGCAATAATAGGATAATGAAATTTTTGCCGGGAATGTCTACTGACAATAACAATAGCAACAGCAGCAAACTGGCGATGGCAATCCTGCCAGAGCGTTGAAATTTTTCTCTCAATAACAACTCGTTGTTTTCTTTAACTTGAAAATTGTCTGGTGCTTCAATAATAAGTATGACTCCTGTCCATGCTTCATATAATGCCGGGTTATTGCTTATTTGTTTTTTAAAATCTTTTACCACTATAAATTCGTTACACCGTCCGCTCATATGAGCCAAAAAAGGAGTGGGAAGTTCTTTAATATTTTTCTTGTCTACAATCAAAGCGGTATTTTCAATACCAAGAACATCAAATGTATCTGTGATACTAAGTAAGGATGGAAACGCAAAATGAGAACGTAAATATTTTTTTAAGAGTTTTCGGGAAACCTTAATATCCAGTAAAGAAAGTATCTCATATACTTGCGATTCAATATCGTTTTTCATTTCATAATTTTTTTGCTTAACAGTTAGTGGCCAAAAAAATATCCAAAAGAGGTTTGCTCTTTTGGATATCCTGATTAAGCGACGCAGCAACAACATTGTGAGGGTTCATTGTCACATTGAACACAGCGAGAGTCCAGGTCCCTGTGACAATTACCACTACTGCTGGAACAAGAGACCGATGTGTGGAGTTCTCCTGCCGGGCAATCAATAGATACCGAACAACTCCCTTGAAACCCTCCAATGATTCTTCGTTGTTCTTCTCTGCTTAAATTTTTTCCAAGTTTTTCGACCTTTTTCATTTTTAAAATTTTTAGGTTAATAAATTGGCTTGGGTTCAGGTACCAGGCTCTATACCTCACCAGGTTCACCCCGGTTGAAAAGGTTTGTATGCCTAAGGTAAAGTACAATTTTTGAATTTGAATCAACCTTGCTTGTATTTTACAAGCCAATCTTTTACATATTTTACTTCATATACCACTAAAGTGGTATTGTGTAAAATTATTCAATTACTAACTTGCCATTCCCAATTTTTCAGGAATAGCAAAACTTAACCATTTATGAATTGCGGACAAACCCTGAAAGTCATTCGCCAATGGAAAGACATTTCGCAAAAACAGCTGGCTGATAAAATGAAAACATCGCAGCAGTATATATCCGAATTGGAAAGCAAAGAATATTTTAACAGCGAACTGATGCAAAAAGTTTTAAAAGCATTGAATGTAATCAAAACGCAGTGGGAGTACTTTAAGAATACCCCCCCCCCCGATAAATAAAACGAAGACTTTGACTCTTGCGTTTTTGATTGCTTCAAT
>MWTC01000004.1 GCA_002066995.1 Sphingobacteriales bacterium UTBCD1 | reverse complement strand
GATGATTTTTTTTGCTACAGATGCACAGATATAAAAAAAACTTCGTGAACCTTGGTGCCTTGGTGTCTTCGTGGCGAAAGTTATTCTTGCCACTCCTGTCCCGTATGCAATCGGGAAAAGCTCAAAGACACGAAGCAGCACAAAGTAAAATCTTCGTGAACCATAGTGCCCTGGTGCTTTCGTGGCGATATCTCTTTTGCCACAGAGAAGAAGAGAAGAGCCACACCTGCCTGTCGGCAGACAGGGATGCACAGATGAAAGAATGTGGAAGAGGGGGAGCCACTTCTAAAACCTATTTAGACAATAAAATTTATCTGTGTATCCGTGACAAAGAATTATCCAGTAGCATTTGTTTGTGCTAATTTTTTTCACCGCTCAGGCAGTTCTATCATTGGGTTATTTTGTGCATTACAAGGCTTGAATGCCCATCCGTTAGGAAAATCCTGCATATTGCCAAATGCGCCTTCTCTTTCCGTGGGTTTTGCAGCCTGCAATATCAAATCGGTTTCTTTGATTCCTGAAAAATACTGGAGGGTAAAAGTGTAGGTTACTTTTTCTAATTTTCTTTTGCCAGTTTTCAAAAGTTTGCCCCACTGGTCAGGATGCACATTGTCCTTGCTCCATTCTTCATTGGCGCCATTTGCCGGTGAAATAGTAATTTGGTTACCATTTACTGAATAATTGCCACTTTCGTATTGCAACAACAGTACATTAATAGTAGATGAAAAAACTTTATACCGATAAGTGTAGCTGCCATCATTATTAAACGTGTATTGACGGGTGCTATACCCGGTGGTTGATGAACCAAAAGCTGATTGAGATATGGAATAACTCCAGCTTCCCGAGATTGCAGAATTGTTCGTTGAAGTAATTTCATTGGCTGAATCTTTTGAAATAGTACTTGCATCTAAATCTACAGAAGCTATCAGGTCTTTATAATCTTTCAGGTAAGGCTGTGCGGTAGCGTTGCATAATACAGCAACACAAATGTTGTTGTTTGAATAAATGGTAAGAATGGTGGCCACATTTGCACCGTTGTATTGCCACACGCCGCTTCCGCTCATCACCGTCCAGCCTTCTGCAGTTTGGGGTTCTGTCTTATCAGGGGCAGCAATAGTTTTATTGGATGCAACTAATTCATTCCAGTCTTTATCAAAATCGGTTTGTATATCACCTTCGCAGTTGCGATGCTGATAGATGGCAATCTGCGCCCACGAAGCGCCATCAATCCGTGAATAGGAAATGTTGCCATCACCTTGTTTTTCTGTCCAGTCTTTTGGCGCATTGTAGGAAACGATATCAAAGGTTTGCTTTTGGGCAAAGAGGTTAGCAGTAAGCATTGCAAAAATGAATGAAAGAAGAATTGATTTCATAATGATGATTTATGACGTAAAAGTAGAAGAGGGAGTTGTGTGTGGATATCATTAAAAAAGATGATTTTTTCTCTTGCCACCAAGGCACAAAGACACAAAGCAGCACAAAGACAACTTAGTGAACCTTGGTGCCCTGGTGCCTTCGTGGCGAAAGTTATTCTTGCCACTAAGGCACAAAGACACGAAGTAGCACAAAGAAGGTTTTCATCTATATTCAGAAGTTTTTCTTTAAGTTTAGAAAAAAAGTATGAAACAGTTTGAGCAACTATCAGAGGAAGAAGAAAGAATTGGGAAAGCAGTTGTAAACGCAGCTTATGAAGTACACAAAGAGTTAGGGCCAGGTTTACTGGAGAAGGTTTATGAAGTTTGCTTTTGCCATGTTTTAAGAAAAAATGGATTTAATGTAATAAGACAACAAGACATACCAATCACTTTTGATGGAATTTATTTTGAAGAAGGTCTTCGTTTGGATGTGATGGTAGATGATTTGGTAATATGCGAACTTAAAGCAATTGAAACAGTTAACCCTGTTTGGGAAGCCCAACTCTTAAGCCATTTAAAACTAACAGGCAAAAGACTCGGATATTTAATAAACTTCAATGTGCCATTAATAAAAAATGGGATTAAAAGAATGGTTCTTTAGTATTTTGTTATTTTCAGGTTGAACGTAAAAAATCTTCGTGAACCTTAGTGCCCTGGTGTCTTCGTGGCGAAAGTTATTCTTGCCACTAAGGCACAAAGACACGAAGTAGCACAAAGAAAACTTAGTGAATCTTGGCGCCCTGGTGTCTTCGTGGCGAAATCATTTTCTTGCCACTAAAGCACAAAGACACGAAGCAACACAAAGAGAAAACCTTCGTGTACCCTGGTGCCTTAGTGTCTTCGTGGCTGACCTATAGTAATCATCTATTTCAAAAAATCACTTCCAAATCCAGGTATAGAAGGGCCGGCAGCATTGAAACCACTGCTCACACTGATTTCTTCTGTGAATAAGTCCATACCTGCTTTGCCGCCATTAGGACCGCTTACTTCGGCACCAACTGTGCCTTTCACCGATAAATCAACCGGATTCATATTGCCATCAAACTTAATCGTCGTTTCTAATGAAGCACCAATTTTTGACTTTATTTTACCAATCTCAAATTCTTTATCCTTGCCTGCCTTTGCCGATATACTATGGCCGGTTGTTTGCCAGGTTACAGGATCAATACTGCGTTCATATTTAAATGAGCCGGATTTAAAATCAGCATAAATTGACCATCCTTCACAATTCATTTTAGCGCCGGTAACCATCAGGTCAATTCCAAAATCCACTTCACAATGTTCCATTTCCCAATCGTGTATTTTCCCTTTGGTAGAATTGTCTTTTTTTAAGTAATCACCACAGGGTTTTGATAAGCCACCATCAACATAAATTGGATACAATGATCTAAAACTATACAGGTCTTTCATATATTGTACATAAAACTGATAGTTGACAGCCGTAGGATCCTGCAGGGATTGCATCACCACAGTATTCCAGAAAAGATATTCCTGCAAACGCTGATTCAGCAGGTCTTCCATATTGTGGATATACTGCTCATTTATTTCAGCGCTTTTCTCTAACCATTTTTGCTGCCTGTCTTGTTGTAACTTGCATACCTCTTTTTCAATCTGCTCCATTCTCTTATTGGCTGCATCTTGTCCTTCGCCATCCTTTAATGTACTCTTCTCTTTCAACAAGGCGTTTATCTTGTTGTCAAAATTATTTTTCAATGCCTGCTTCAATTCATTTTCACTGTTCAGTCTGTTTGCAGCTTCTGTTTTCATCCTGGAGAAATATGATTTACTGAACTGCGGATTGTCAATGCTTGACATCATGAGCGCTCCCTGTGCCATCAACGGATTGCTCATTGAAGATTTCATATCCTGCATTGACTGGGCAAATCCGGGCTTACCTGCATTTGCCATCATTTGCTGAATCTGTGCCATTTTTTTTGCCTGGTTATCCTGCACTTGATTTTCATATTTTTTTGTCAATTCCTTTCCTGTTTTTGAAGTTGCATTAATAGTGGCATCAAGGTCTTTAAAAAAGGCATCAATTTCCGGGTACTTGTCCACTGCTTCTTCATAGGAACCAGGTATTGGCGGTAAAATAAAACGTTTGGTAATGCTGTGATCTTTATAAAATTGTTTGAAGCGGTTACGAATAAATTCCGACATATCTTTTCCGGGTGTTACGGAATTCAACAGGTTGATAGCTTCTGATGTAGCGCCGCCATGTGCAATGGCTTTTTCAAGATAACTGCCGCAAAGTGTATTGTTGCCTTGCTTCTGTGCAATGAGTGCCAGTGAACGATAAGTCTCTGCATTGTTTGTATCTTTTGATGAAGCAGAAATTAAAAGGGATTTGGCCTTATCTACATATCCCAAACTCAGGTAAGCCTGCCCGATATTATTGAGCAACGTGCCACTCTCAGGCACAAATTTTTGTGCATATAATAAAAGCGGTAATGCCTTATGTGCATAGCCGGACAAGGTAAGCAGTGCAGCTAAATTATTTAATGACAAATAATCATCGGGATTGGTGATACAGGCATTTTCCAATAGATACAATGCTTTATCCAATTCATTTTGCGTCCAAAACACCATTGCCATTTGCCCTGTTAGTTTGCCCTGATTCAATAACCCTTCAACTGATTGTACATGATCCGGTTTCATGGCTTTCTGTGTTTCAGAAAATATGGGCTTGAGATATGCTATCAATTTTGATTTATCAGTTGGTGTCGCAGGTATGGACAAACTGGAAATTGTTTCCGGAATTTTATTAGGATCGCCGGTGGGCATCATCACTGCACTTGATTTTCCCTGTTGCATATTTTTCTGGGCAGTTTGCATGGTTTTATCAATGCCCATTTTATCCAATATGGCTCGCTGTTCCGGGGTCATGTTTTTTTTCAATTCTTCCATTTTCTTCATGGCATCTTCCATGTTTTGAGTTTGTTGTGCTACGGCCATTACAGGAAGCATAAATAGAAGAAGTATTATCTTTTTCATTTTACAAATTGTTTGTAATAAAAGTAGTTTGGCTTACAATGTGGGGGTATCATTAAAAAAGATGATTTTTAGAAATATAGCCACAGATGCACAGATGATATTTTAAGAAATTAATTGCCACATATGCACAGATGATATTCAAAGAAATTAATTGCCACAGATGCACAGATAATATTCAAAGAAATTAATTGCCACATATGCACAGATGATATTCAAAGAAATTAATTGCCACAGATGCACAGATGATATTTTAAGAATAAAATTACCATGAATGCACGGATAGCTTTTAAGAAGTTTAATTTCGTTTATAAAACATGCAAATTGCATTGTTGCTTATCTGTGTATCTGTGGCAATAATATTTAATTTTGATTCATCTCAAAACCTATAATCATGAACGAAAACTTTCCCTTAAAAGACGAGACCTACCAAATTATTGGCACTTGTATGGAGGTACACAATCAACTCGGTGCCGGTTTTCTGGAGATTGTTTATAAGGATGCACTAGAATACGAATTTAGAAATGCAGGAATTCTTTTTGAAAGAGAAAAGGAATACACGGTTAATTATAAAGGCATTATTCTGCCACATAAATTTTATGCAGACTTTGTTGTTTTTGATAAAGTTATTCTTGAAGTGAAGGGTGTTAAAACAATAGCGGATGAACATGTAGCACAAGCAATCAACTATCTAAAGGTTTCAGATAATCGGATTGCATTGATTGTGAACTTTGGTGAGTTGAAATTGAGTTATAAGCGGTTGATATTGTAATGATAAAATTGTAAATGTGTTTTTTAAAATATTGCCACAGATGCACAGATGATATTTTTAAGATTTTATGGCCACACCTGCCTGTCGGCAGACAGGGATACACAGATGAAATTTTAAGTAGTTACTTGCCACAGATGCACAGATGATATTTTTAAGATTTTATGGCCACACCTGCCTGTCGGCAGACAGGGATGCACAGATGATTTTTTTAGATTTTATTGCCACAGATGCACAGATGGAATTTTAAGAAGGTCTAATTACTACATAAGATTAAACAAGTAAAATGGTGTGGTTTATATCTGTGCATCTGTGGCATTGATATTTCTTATTTTACAGCAGGGTTGCTCTTCACATAAATATTTCCAAGGTAGATACCCGGATCGCCACAATACCAGCCAATCCTCTTAAAAGATTTTCCTGTGGGCAATGCATTATCATCACGTTTCACTTCCTTACCATTTACTAAAACGGCAATGGAAGCGCCATTTATTGAAATGCTGATATGTGCAATATCTTTTGCTTTAAAGGGAGTAGTGTTTATTTTGTTGCTCACTTCATCTATGTGGGCACTCATGTATCTTTTGCTGGTTTCTCCTTCGCCACTCATAGCTATTGCAAATTGAAAACCTTCCCTATTGATGTCGTGTAAATCTATCGGGTTACTTTTTTTAGGATTGGGGTCTTTAGTATCTATCCTGAAATAAAGAGGTGTTCTCTTATTTGAAATATTGCTCCCAAAATACACATCGTAGCTTATTGTAAATGCTGCGGGAAGCTGCTTTGAGAAATCCGGATAGAAAGTATATGCATCCGGAATAGAAATCCATTTGCCTGGTTGCCCGCTTATAGTATTTAAAGTGGCGTTTTCAAAACTATGCCCATCATGACCGTAAGTATGCCAGCCTTTCGCAGAAAAAGTTCCTGCTTCATAGCCATCAAAGTCTTCATACAAAATGGTAAAGGGGTCTTTGTTTTTTGATGAGGCAGTTGTGGAAACAGTTACCGGTGCGGTTATATTATTGCCCGCAGTTGTTGCAGGTGCTTTCGCAGGTGTGTAAGCAATGCCTTTCATTTTAGCCGGGTCGGAAAGCCATTTAGCGATGTAATCAAAATTCAGATTATTCAATAACGTATTTACCTGGTATTGTATTCCTGTGCCAAACTTTGTATCAAACTTTGAAACGATTCCCTGCATCTCCATATTTTTTGGTGTTAAATTGAAATATACCCAAAGCGGACTGTCTTTTTTTGTAAGGTCAATGGTTTGTTGTGTAGCAGAAACGAGCATAAAATATTCTGGAAATGTTTTGTCTGCATTTTTTCCGTTGATAATATCAACAGGGCTTATAGCCGAATGTTCTTTATCATCAGTAAGTATAGTTCTGTTAAGAATTTTTGCCGGTTCATTGTAATAAGGTTTTAAACGTTCTATGGCTTCGTTAATTTCTTTTATACGGTAATCGTAATCATACTTCAGCAAATCGGGGTAGGCAGCCAATTGCTGACGATAAAAAGCAATGGCATCTTTTACCAATACCGGTTTAAAAGGCCATTCGCCATTTTTAGGAATGACGATTCCAATTTTATTGAAGGGTTGACCATTGTTATGAAAATGGTCAAGGTAAGTGCGGTAAGGATATACATTCGGTTGAATTTTTTTATCAACTCCTTCTTCGGATAATTTTTTATCATCTTCACCGGCACTGAACGAAGCCTGTTCTGCAAAAAAATACATACCGCCGGGATTAAAGCCTTTTATATATGCACCCGGAAAATCATTGAACCCCGCTACTAATCTTAGCCCCTGTTCGCAGCAATGAAGGTCAATTTTACCATTTACAAAATGGGCATCGTATCCCAAAAAGTTTACACCATAGCTTTGCAATGGCCCATTGGCATCCACATACCAGCGCTGGTCATTCTTTGCGATGGTACGCATCACCAACCCGCGGGGCAGATAAGATTGCTGTATCCAATTTATCAACACATCTGAAGCCTGCTGCTGCCATGCTGAATAAGTAAAACCGTACTGACTTTTGATGGGTTTATAAACTGCTTTGGGATTGATGGGGTTACTGATATATTTCCAGCCTACAACAGAATCTCTGTTTAACTCCTGATCACTGTATTGGGCATTTATTTGTAAACCCCAAAAACAAAGAACAATAAACCAACAAAGATGTTTTAGCATTGTATTTGATTTAGAAATTAGTAATGTAAAAATAGAATAAGTAAAAAGGGAGCGAGGTCATTAAAAAAGATGATTTTTTTTATTGCCACTAAGGCACAAAGACACGAAGCAACACAAAGAGAAAACCTTAGTGAACCTTGGTGCCTTAGTGTCTTCGTGGCGAAAAATTTTGCCTCTAAGGCTCTAAGACACGAAGCAACACAAAGGAAAAATCTTAGTGAACCTTAGTGCCTTGGTGTCTTCGTGGTGAGACCTTTTTCTTGCCACTAAGTCACAAAGACACGAAGCAGAACAAAGAGAAGTCCTTAGTGAACCTTAGTGCCCTGGTGTCTTCGTGGCGAGTTCATTTTCTTGCCACCAAGACTTAAAGGCACGAAGCAGCACAAAGAAAACTTAGTGAACCTTGGTGTTGTAGTGCCTTGATGGCAATAACTTTTACCACAGTTACATTCTTTAAAAACAGAACTTATTTTTTATTGTACCATTATATCCACCTGCGATACGATTTCGTTTTCAGAACTTTCTTTATCATAAAACCGGACATATAAATGATAGGTTTCGCCCGCTACCATTGGCTCTCCTGTATTTAAGGTTGCCTTTAATTCAGTTGCCTGTGTGGCAGCCAATCCCTCTTGGCCTTCAAAAGCATCAGGCAGATTTAAAAGTTCCTTTTTATTTTTATCAGTCAGGATAATCGTGCAACCAGGATAAGCATTTTGTTCTTTCAGGCGAAAATTCTTAACCCCCGATGCAACTATCTTCACGGGTATGCCAAGCGTTACTTTATTGTTACTTAACCTTGTACCATTGCCATCACTTAAATAAATATCATCCACCTCAAAGCCATTGTAGGTAGCGGATAAGCCTGTATTCAAATCTTTTTTAACGCCTTTACTGAAATGGCAGGAACTGAACATACAAAGTGAAATAAGAAGAATAATGATGCGATTCATGTTTTTTCAAATTTTAAAATTGACTAATTAATTGTTGTGATAATATTTTTCTTTTACTTCCGGTATTAAAGCCGATAACTTTTTAATTCTTGTTTCATCCGAAGGATGTGTGGAAAGAAATTCCGGCACTTTATTTTTGCTGACTGCTGCCATGCGTTGCCAAAAAGGAATGGCTTCATTGGGGTCATAACCCGCCATAGCAGCGAATATCAACCCCAGTTTGTCCGCTTCGCTTTCCTGCATCCGGCTGTTGGGCAATGAAAAGGCCAGGTTAGAGCCAACCATATATAGCCCAAGAAATAAAGCCTGCGTTTCCTGTTTCTTTTCTTTTAGCGCCTCCTGCAATACCAATCCACCGAGGCTGACCACCAATCCCTGGCTCATGCGTTCGTTGCCATGCCTCGCAATGGCATGTGCGATCTCATGTCCCATCACAATTGCCAAAGCGGTTTCATTTTGAGTTACAGGCAAAAGACCGGTGTACACTACCACTTTGCCTCCTGGCATGCACCACGCATTGATAGTGGATTCATTTATAGTATTGTACTCCCATGCGAAATTTTTCAGGTCTTTACTCATATTGTTTTGCTGCATATAGGATGTTACAGCCTGCTGAATCTTAATGCCCACTCTTGTTACCATTTGTGCTCTTTCGTCATTTTGTGAAAGAGTAGCGCTATGCCTTACCATCGAATCGTATTCGGTAAGGGCAAGGGCTTTTATCATGGCATCAGGCACTAAGTTCAATTGCCTGCGACCGGTTACGGGTACCGTTTTGCAGGATGCCATTAATAAAATGATTAAAGCCAATATGGAAAAGAAGGATAACGTTTTCATAAATACTACCGGTTGTATCAATTTATTTTTATGAAAAGTTGCTGTGCTTTTTCTCCAACCAGTGGAATCGGCTTTTCTTCTCCATTTACAGCGGCTATCAACCCTATCACCCATAATACCAGCAGGCTTAAGTTCAAAACCATGGAAAGTATTGTAACCATCCAGCCAATATGGGGAACGAATAATAGCGTGGTTTGAATGGCATAAATGCCCAATGCGACAATCATAAGTAACAATGTTTGCCGCAGATGATAAATGGCAAGAGAAGACTTATTGCTGCTATACATTGCATAGGCTATTATCCAGCCTATTGGTGTAAGATAGCTGATGATAGCGATGTTTTTACTATCGCTGTTGTTGGCTTGTTGCGGATTGTTTGTAGTGTTCATTGAATGTTTGTTTAAAATAATTGTGGAAATGATGTAAGTAAACAAGCCCTATTGTTACGAAAATCAATGTGATAAAAGTAGAGGATGAGGCCATTTTGGGCAATCATTAAAAAAGGTGATTTTTAATAGAGATGACCACAGATGCACAGATAATCTTGAAGAAATATTCAATTCCAATAATCATTTGTACAGCTATGTATTAATATCTGTGCATCTGTGGCAATCAATTTAAAAATCAGTCCATGCTTTTCCGGCAGCATTATCCCAACCCGACTTGGAAGAACCGGAGAGCTTTCTGCTGGTTTGTTCGTAGGTATAATATATCCATCCAATGCGGGTGGCTTTGAGTTTGATTTTGCTACTGCCCGTTGATACATTGTCGGTAACACTTTGCACAGAAATATCCTGTAAAATAATTTTACTATTTATGGCATGACTCTTCTGGTCTTTGAATGGCGTAGTAACCGCTATATCAATAGCCATAAGCGTCACCGGTTGTTGAACTAACTGATTTTTATTGATTCCTGCATTTATTGTATTTGGTCTCACAGTTGCGTTTATACTTTTTCCAGGCACTTGTTTATTTGCGTTGACTGTGTTTTGTGTGTTCATCAGGTTACGAAAGTCGGCCACATAAGCACCGGAAGGCACTTCTATTTCTATAATGCCGCTATTATCTGAACCGCCGGTATAATTACTAATGATTATCTGGCCTTCGTAACCTATTGCCACAGACGTGCCTTTTATTTTCGTTCCATCGCTTTTGATGAAATTGCCATAAATGTCTTTTTGCTGAGCCATAAGCCCGGTAACAAAAAATACGCTAAATAACAGGAGAGATATCTTTTTCATTTGTTTTATAATTTATGGGGTAAAACTAAACCAGGGTACACAACCGGTCAATCATTAAAAAAGATGATTTTTTTTTGCCACAGATGCACAGATATAAAAAAAACTTAGTGTCCCAATAGCTGTCGGAATAGTGCCTTGGTGTCTTCGTGGCGAAATCATTTTCTTGCCACTAAGGCACAAAGACACGAAGCAGCACAAAGAAAAAATCTTAGTGAACCTTGGTGTCTACTACCATCTGTGCATCTGTGGCAAAACCCTGTTTCAGCACAAAGAAAAAATCATTAAAAAAGATGATATCCCGTTCCCAATGATTCCTTTCTTTTGTACATTGGTAGCATGAACTATTGTAAAATGACAAAACCACTTATAGTATTACTGGCTTTATTGTCTGTTGCTCACTTAAACTCAACGGCACAATCCGAATTGAAGAAGGATAGCCTGTTGAAACAATTATCAGTAGCCAAAGAAGATACTGCAAAAGTGTTGTTGTTAATTGATATTGGAAATGAAATTGAATATAATGACCCCAATCAAGCCGGCATCTATTATTTACAAGCCGGCAACCTCAGTAAACGGCTCAATTATAAAAGAGGCATTATCAAATTTGCTGCAAACTATACTGCAATACTAAATTCTAAAGGAGCCTATGACAGTGCTTTATTGCTGAATAAACAAGCCATTGAATTAGCAAAAGCATTGAAAGATGATTTGCTCACCGCAAAAGCGATGGCAAATACCGGTAATAATTTTAGTTATTTAGGACAGAATGATAGTGCCGTTTTTTATTATGAAACCGCAAAGCAATACTTTGAAAAAATAAATAATGAATATTATGTAGCCCGGATGAATGACCTGATGCAGAATACTTATTTAAATCTGTATCAGTTTGCCAAAGGGGTGGCCTATGGTAAATCTGCGGCACAATATTTTAGAAAAGCAGGAAATGAATTGGAACTGGGGCAGGCATTGGTAAACCTGGCTAATAATTACCAATCACTCGGATATCCAGACTCTGCCCTGGTTTGTTATAACGAGGCGCTTGAGATTGGGAAAAAAAACGGGCACAAATTAATGGAGATTACCTGCTTCCTTGGGATTGGAAATATCTATTTTCATCGCTATGATACCAAAGGCATGCAGACAAACTTTGAAAATGCAATGGCATTGAGCAGGGAAATAGGCGAGGCAAATGGCGAAGTAGCGGCAGGGAGAGGATTGGCTTTCCTGTATCTGTTACAAAAGGATTTTGCAAAAGCAAAAGAATACATATCTGCTTCTTTAAAAATTGCTGACAGCCTGGATATGAAGGCAGATAAAGTGGAAGGATTTAAATTAATGTCCAGCATTCTATTTGCCATGCACGATATTGTAGGAGCAGAAAGGTATTTGGATAGTACAAAGAGCATTGAAAATATATTGACAGGCGAGGAGGTTCAAAACAAAACGCTGCTTTTGGAAAAAAAATTTGAAACACAAAAAAAAGAATCACAAATCCAACTACAAAAAGCACAACTCCGTCAAAAAAATACACTTAACTATATACTTGCCGGCAGCGCCGTTGCTTTACTTTTAATTTCACTATTAAGTTATCGCAACTACAAAAACCGCCAAAAACTTCAACAGGCAAGGATAGATGAATTGGAAACAGAAAAACAACTCACCGCTACGGAGGCTGTTCTAAAAGGAGAAGAACAGGAACGCACCCGCCTTGCCAAAGATTTGCACGATGGATTGGGTGGCATGCTCAGTGGCATTAAATTTTCATTAAGCAATATGAAAGGCAATTTAATCATGACGCCTGACAACGCACAGGCTTTTGAACGCAGCATAGATATGCTGGACAGCTCCATCAAAGAAATGCGCAGGGTGGCACATAATATGATGCCCGAAGTGTTGGTGAAATATGGATTGGATACTGCTCTAAAAGAGTATTGTAATGAAATAGACAGAAGCGGCGTCATACACACCAGTTATCATTCCATGGGGTTGAATGAAACTGAAATTGAACAAACTACTGCAGTAACCATTTACCGCATTGTGCAGGAGCTGGTAAACAATACGATTAAACATGCGGCAGCTAAAAATTTATTGGTACAGGCGCAGTATGCAAAAGCAGAAAAACTTTTATCGGTTACAGTAGAAGACGACGGCAAAGGATTTGATATTGCCACATTAAAAAATGCAAATGGCATTGGCTGGAGCAATATTCAAAACCGGGTTGATTTTTTGAAAGGGAAAATTGATGTGCAGAGTGGCGAGGGCAAAGGCACTTCGGTGTTGATTGAAATAAATGTTTGAGATGATGCCACAAATGCACAGATGGAATTTGAAGTATATGTGGGCTTTTCCCTTTTTCTATCTGTGCATCCGTGGCTTTAAATTGCTTCTGTGGCAAACAAAATTTGTGGTATCGTATAATACCCTTTTTTTGAAAGGAAAAATTGATGTGCAGAGTGGCGAGGGCAAAGGCACTTCGGTGTTGATTGAAATAAATGTTTGAGATGATGCCACAGATGCACAGATGGAATTTGAAGTGTTTATATCAGAATTAAATATTTATCAACTTTTTTATCTGTGCATCTGTGGCTTTAAATTGCTTCTGTGTCCAAAAAAATAATTTGTGTCTAAAAAAATGAAAACAAGCATATTCATCGTTGACGATCATTACATGGTAATAGAAGGCATCCGCTCATTATTACAAAATGAAAAAGGCATTGAATGGATGGGCCATGCTACCAATGCAGCATCCTGTCTCGGTTTTTTGAAAAACCAACAGTCGGATATTATTTTAATGGACATTAACCTGCCTGATATGAGTGGGATAGATTTGTGCAAGGAAGTCAGACAAAAATATCCTTCGGTATTTGTACTGGGATTAAGCACTTTCAATCAGCAGGCAATCATACGAAACATGATAGACAATGGCGCCTCGGGTTATGTATTGAAAAATGCCGACAAAGAAGAATTGCTGGAAGCCATTGCTGCTGTACAACAGGGAAAAACTTTTTTAAGCCATGAAGCCAATCTTTCTTTAAGAGACAAAGAAGATAAAATGCCTCCCATTTCCCGTAGAGAAAAAGAAGTACTTTTATTAATTGCCGATGGATTAACCAATAATGAAATTGCCGGGAAATTATTTATCAGCGTACCCACAGTAAACACTCACCGTAAAAGCCTGCTGGAAAAATTGGATGCAAAAAATACGGCGATACTTATTGGAAAAGCAGCAAAGCTGGGGATCATTTAAAACGTCTATATCATAATTTGCTAATTATACTGCTTCGGTACTGAGCCGCTTGGCCTGTTTCTTTCTTTCATCTTCATCCAGTATCACTTTTCTCATACGGATGAATTTTGGAGTCACTTCAATGCACTCGTCCTGCTGAATGTATTCCATGCATTCTTCCAGCGTCATCAGCCGTTTGGGTGCAATATTGGTAGCCGCATCGCTGCCGCTGGCCCTCATATTGGTAAGTTTTTTTCCCTCGTTAGGATTCACCACCAGATCGCCGGGCTTGCTGTGTTCTCCGATGATCATTCCCCTGTAAACATCTTCACCCGGATCTACAAAAAAGAATCCCCTGTCCTGTAGTTTATCAAGTGAATAAGCTGTAGTAGTACCTTGTTCTTTAGCGATCATTACCCCGTTGGTCCTGCCTGGTATCAATCCTTTCCATGGTTTAAATTCGCTGAACCGGTGGTGCATCACCGCTTCTCCTGCTGTATTAGTAAGCATCTGGGTACGCAGTCCCGTTAATCCCCTTGAAGGAATCTCAAATTCGAGATGCTGCATATCGCCTTTGGTCTCCATCACCAGCATTTCACCTTTTCGTCTTGTTACCAGATCAATCACTTTAGAAGCATATTCCTGTGGCACATCCACTACCAGTACTTCATACGGTTCGCATTTCTTTCCGTTGATTTCTTTGGTAATTACCTGTGGCTGCCCCACAGTCAGCTCATATCCTTCCCGACGCATTGTTTCAATGAGAATCCCGAGATGCAAAATACCTCTTCCATAAACCAAAAAACTATCAGCACTCTCAGAATCTTCAACCTTTAATGCAAGATTTTTTTCCGTTTCTTTCATTAACCGGTCACGGATATGACGGGAGGTTACAAATTTACCATCCTTGCCAAAGAACGGGGAATTGTTAATACCGAACTGCATGCTCATGGTCGGCTCATCCACACTGATTACCGGCAGCGCTTCGGGTTCTTCGGGATCTGCAATAGTATCACCGATATTAAAATCTTCTATTCCCACAACGGCACAGATATCTCCAGCAATCACTTCATTCATTTTTCTTTTACCCAGGCCTTCAAAAACATAAAGCTCTTTTACTTTTAATTTTTTTACAGCGCCATCCGCCTGCACCAATGATACCTGCTGATTTTCTTTGATCACCCCCCTGTTTACCTTGCCAATTGCAATGCGCCCCAAAAAGGATGAATAATCTAAAGAGGTGATCTGCAATTGCAAAGTTCCTTCTTTCACTTTCGGGGCAGGAACATATTTTAAAATACCATCCAGCAGGGGGTTGATATTATCTGTTTTTGTCAGTGAATCATTAAACCACCCGTTCTTACCGCTTCCGTAAAAAACAGGAAAGTTCAGTTGCTCTTCTGTTGCACCAAGGTTGAAGAACAGATCAAAAACAGAATCATGCACTTCTTCAGGACGGCAATTGGGTTTGTCCACTTTATTGATCACTACGATGGGGCGCAGATTCAGATGCAACGCTTTTTCCAAAACAAAACGAGTCTGCGGCATCGGCCCTTCAAAAGCATCCACCAATAGCAAAACACCATCAGCCATTTTCAGTACACGTTCTACTTCCCCGCCAAAATCGGCGTGGCCCGGAGTATCAATAACATTTATCTTGACATCTTTGTAGGTTACTGCTGCATTCTTTGAAAAAATAGTAATCCCTCTCTCCCTTTCCAGGTCGTTGCTATCCATGATCAACTCACCTGTTTCCTGGTTGTCACGAAAAACCTTTGTAGCACGCAGGATCTTGTCCACCAAAGTGGTTTTTCCGTGGTCAACGTGTGCTATGATCGCTATATTTCTTATATCCATAAAAATTTAAAAGTTAAATGTAAAAAAATCAATCTTCCGGATCTGTCTCCTTCTTTGTTCTGCAGTTACAGAGGTGATCTTTTAAATTAAAAAAAGAGGCGCAAAGTTACGACAAAATTGCGGGGAGGACAAATGAAATATTGGCTTTTCAACATTAAAAGAAATCCAGTTCCGGGATCAATAAACATAGCGTTAAGATAACAGACCTTTGCTTAAGACTTTGTAGATTTATTGAGAAATGCTCTTTATGAAATTCCTTAAAATTTTCGGATGGCTTCTGATTTTGCTGATCATCATTAATTTCCTTGGTCCGCAGCCTTCTGCCCCGAAATTTTTAAAAGACCTACCGGCTGTTCCTGCGGATGCAAAGGCATTAGAACAATACATTCAATCCCAGGAATCATTACATCATCTCAAGCAGGATAATGAAGCAAGGATTATTTGGGCCAATGATTCTCTGAAAGATCAAACGGAATATTCAGTCGTTTACCTGCACGGATTTTCTGCCAGCCAGGAGGAAGGTAATCCCGTTCACATTGATTTCGCAAAAAAATTCGGGTGTAACCTGTTCCTGTCACGACTGGCAGACCATGGAATAGATACGACAGAACCTCTTGCAAATTTTTCTGCAGACCGTTTATGGAATTCGGCCAAAGAAGCTTATGCTATAGGAAGGAGGCTGGGGAAAAAAGTAATCCTCATGTCCACATCCACAGGAGGCACACTTTCCCTGAAGCTTGCATCAGAGTATCCCGATATTGCAGCACTTATTATGCTTTCTCCCAACATTGCCATCAATGATGACTTTGCCTGGATACTTAATAACCATTGGGGGCTTCAAATCGCAGAATTAATAAAAGGCAAACATATACACGGGAAAGATACATCTGCTTTGTATAAACAATACTGGTATCAGACCTATTCTACCAGATCACTGGTGCAGTTAGAAGAACTGTTGGAAGACACTATGAAAGAATCCACTTTCAGAAAAGTAACGGTACCGGTATTACTGTTGTACTATTACAAAGATGAAAATCACCAGGACCCCGTAGTAAAAGTCAGCGCCATGAAAAGAATGTTTGCCCAACTGGGAACTCCGGGCAGTCTGAAAGAAGAAGCTGCTATACCTGATGCAGGTAACCATGTGATCGGTTCATTCATTAAATCAAATGATGTGAAGGGCGTGGAACAAAAAATTGACAGTTTTGCAGAAAAAATATTACATCTTGCCCCGGTGATGGATGCCGGGGAACAAAGCTTTTATAAAAGAGATTGAATCGCATAAATTTCAACAACAATTCCATGGTATAATCATGCCCGCTATGGTTTCAGTACTGCACCGGTAGATTCTTCCCCAGACATTTCCTGTTTTCAATAATGGTACCTGGATAAATAAACACCTTCAAATACCCGTATGTTGTGTTTCAGAGGTACTTCATTGTTTTCGTATTGCGTAAATATATTTTCCTGTAACAGTAAGGTTAGAAAATTTACGGGTTGTTGTTTTACACGGTAAAGAAAAAAATACAAACAATTTTTATTGGTGGAGGATTTCAAAATGGTCACCCTTAAAAAAAATAAACTTAATTCCTGAAAAATCCGATTGTTTTACTGTAAACGGCTTTCATAAATAGAAAAATACCTCTAAAAAGAATATTCCTTTAAAAAATTATTACTAATTAAATAAAAAATTATGTCAAAGGCAACAATACAAAAAACCTGGTGGCAAAGAACAAGAAAAATTTTTATGAATGCTCATCTGTGGCTGGGACTCACAAGCGGCCTGATCGTTCTTGTCATTTGCCTTAGTGGTACTATATATGTATTTAATACTGAGATAACCGAAAAAGCGTCTCCGCAGTTGTACCGGGTGAGCTATTCGCCCGGGAGTATCAGGCTTCCGGTTGATTCTCTGATTAAAAAAGTGGAGGCTGCCAGCGGGGGGAAGATCAGTAGTTTGTCTGTTCCTGCCGCACCGGACCGAACCTATCAGTTTAATGTAACAATGAAAAGCGATGATAAACGGGGTAGCATTGGTTACTTTTTAGATCCTTATACAGGAGTCATTACCGGTACTACAAAAGATAAAAACCGGGGACGTGAGTTCTTGGGTACAGTGTTTAGCCTTCATCGCTGGTTATTACTCGATAAAATCAAAAAACCCATTTTTAATACTATTACAAACAGGGAACTGGGAAGTATGATCACCGGTATCGCTACTATAATCTTTACATTAGGATGTATCACCGGACTTATCATCTGGTTTCCGCAAAGAATAAAAGCCTGGAAACAAGGTTTGAAAATAAAATGGAATGCGGGTTGGAAAAGAACGAATCACGATTTGCACAACACGCTCGCCTTTTACGCTTTGTTCTTCTTATTGATGATGGGTCTTACCGGCCCGCAATGGTCTTTTGGATGGTATCGTACAGGGATGCAAAAAACTTTGGGAACTTACAAATCCAAAGATGCTCCTAAAGAAAAACCGGTTCAGTCCGCCATTCCTGAAAATAAACTTAGCGCCCCGGTTCTGATCATAGATGATCATATAAAAACGGCTGACAAAATATTGGCTTATGACGGGAACTATTCTATTTTACTGCCTTCCGATCCTGTAGCTACAGTGACAGTATCAAAATCCAGAACCGGTTTTTTCGCACCTGCTGCTTCCGACCGATTAACGATAGACCAATACAGTGGTAAAATATTAAAGTCAGAAATTTTCAGAGAAAAACCATTTAATGAAAGAATTTACGGATCAATCAAAGCAATACATGTAGGTACTGCTTACGGAATGTTTTCCAAAATAATTTATTTTCTCTCCTGCCTGATCGCCACCAGTCTTCCGGTTACCGGAACTTTAATCTGGCTGAACAAACTAAAGAAAAGATTAAAGCTGAAAAAGAAACCTGCATTGAAAAAAAACAGGATTGCGGTCAGGGAGCAATTAGCCTGATTCTTCCGGCATAATTGAAAACTCTTCTTCAGCCCGGATCATTCCGTTATATTGAATCAGCTCACTTTGCTTTTGTAATTTTTTTTTACGAACAGGAATAAAGCAGGGAAGTTCCCGGAAAATATTTCTCGGGTTCTCCTATGAGCAACCGGGGTCACTGGATTGCTTTATAAAAAATCAATCAGCGATCTTTCATCCGGTATAATATGTATGCATGACATATTAAAAAATAAATATATTCCGGACTATCCTTGTATTTTTGTAACACAACCGATTTTTATGAAATCAAAAAGCTTTCTCCTCAACCTTGAGGAAGTAGGAATGAACGATGTTGATCTGGCCGGTGGCAAAAACGCTTCTCTCGGTGAAATGCTTCAGAATCTCGGCAAGCTGGGTGTCAACATTCCCGGCGGATTTGTAATCACAGTGAACGCTTACCGTGAATTTCTGCGTGCAAACGACCTGGAAGAAAAAATAAAAAGCATTATCAATGCTATTGACTACAACGACATTGAATCATTACGCCGCGGTGGGCTGCAGGTAAGAACGTTGTTGAAAAATTCAAGGTTTCCAAAAGAATTGAGTGAAGCGATCATTGAAAAATATTATGAGCTGTCAAAAAAATACGACCAGGAACAGACTGATGTAGCTGTGCGTTCTTCTGCTACTGCAGAAGACCTTCCGGATGCATCTTTTGCCGGTCAGCAGGAAACTTATTTGAATGTACGTGGGCCAGCTTCATTAATTAATTCAGTGCGCAACTGCTTTGCTTCATTGTTTACGGACAGGGCAATCAGCTACCGGCAGAGTCTTGGATATGATCATTTTACCATTGGGCTGTCTGTATGCATACAAAAAATGGTAAGGAGCGACCTGGCAGCATCCGGAGTTGCCTTTTCTCTGGATACAGAAAGTGGTTTTAAAAATGTCGTGGTCATCAATGCGTCTTTCGGGCTCGGGGAAATGATCGTACAGGGATCAGTGAGTCCTGATGAATACCTCGTTTTTAAAACAACGCTGAAAGATGGTTACAAAAGTGTAATAGAAAAAAAGCTGGGAAATAAAGACCGGATGATGGTGTATGGAGATAATCCTGACGAAAGAGTGAAAATAATACCGGTAGAAAGATCTTTACAGCAGCGTTATTGCCTGACCACAGAAAGGATTCTGCAGTTGGCAACCTGGGTGGTGAAGATCGAAGAATATTATTCGAAGCTAAAAAACCGCTGGTGTCCCATGGACGTGGAATGGGCAGTAGATGGATTGAGCAAAGAGCTATTTATCGTTCAGGCAAGGCCAGAGACGATTCACTCGCAAAAAGATTATACAAAGATCAGTGGTTTTGCCATTGACGAATCAGTGCCCCGGACTCCGTTGTTTAAGGGAATTGCTGTCGGAGATAAAATTGCAACAGGGAATGTATCTATTTTATATTCTTTGGATAAAAGGGTGACAGAAGGCCATGTATTCAAAGCCGGTGATGTATTGGTGACGGATATGACCGATCCCGATTGGGAGCCGATCATGAAAAAAGCCTCTGCGATCATCACCAATAAAGGTGGGCGCACCTGCCATGCAGCAATCGTTGCGAGAGAATTAGGTGTTCCTGCAATTGTCGGTTGCGGCAATGCAACAGAAATTTTAAGTGAAGGCCAATTGATAACTGCATCCTGCGCAGAAGGCGATGACGGTATTATTTATGATGGTGCTGTTCCTTTTCGGGAAACAGAGACCGATCTGCGGGATTTGCCTGCATTGAAAACACCGATCATGCTGAATGTAGCCTCGCCCAGCCTCGCATTTCGTTTTTCGCACCTGCCAAATGCCGGCGTAGGTCTTGCAAGAGAAGAATTCATTATCAACAATTACATCCAGGCTCACCCATTGGCTTTATTGAAACACAAAGAACTTAATGATAAAGAACTTTCCGATGCCATTAGAAAAATGATCGTAGGATTTGACAATGAAGAAGATTTCTTCATCAAGCGCCTTTCTTATGGAATTGCCAAGATTGCCTCGGCTTTTTATCCTAATAAAGTGATTGTCCGCTTCAGTGATTTTAAAAGCAATGAATATTACAATCTTCTGGGAGGAAAATATTTTGAACCACATGAAGAAAACCCGATGATCGGATGGCGTGGTGCATCCAGATACTATTCCGAAAAATACAAAGTGGCTTTTGGTTTAGAATGTAAAGCAATAAAAATAGTACGGGAAGAAATGGGATTGAAAAATGTGGTAGTGATGATTCCTTTTTGCAGAACGGTGGAAGAACTGCACCGGGTCTGTGATGTCATGAAAGAATTCGGTTTGGAAAGAGGCAAAAACGGGCTCGAAATATTTTTAATGGCAGAAATCCCTTCAAACATTATGCTGGCTGATGAGTTTTCAAAATATATAGATGGGTTTTCTATCGGCTCTAATGATCTTACACAATTAACGCTTGGACTGGACCGCGACTCTTCCCTGGTGGCACACTTATATGACGAGAGAAATCCCGCCGTAAAAAAAATGTTGCGCAAGCTGATACAGGTCGCAAAACAAAATAACGTAAAAGTAGGTATCTGTGGCCAGGGACCTTCGGATTTCCCGGACTTTGCCCAGTTTTTGGTAGAAGAGGGAATTGACAGCATATCCGTAACGCCGGATTCCGTTATCAAGACAATCAAAGCCATTTATGATGTAGAGAAAAAATGAACGTACAGATCTGCATCGGATATAACTTTTTTATTTGCTACAGCTAAAATATCTTTCTGATCACTGTAATAAAAGCCGTTATAAGAAGGCTTAGCAGTATCATGGTCGTAACAGGGAAATAAAAGCGGAAGTTTTCTCTTTCGATCCGTATATCACCCGGCAGCCTGCCGATCCATTGAAGCTTGTCATGAAAAAAATAAACAATGATTCCGGCCAGTAGCAGTATCCCGCCTGCCAGCATCAGGTATTTTCCCGTATCGCTGTTCATAAAATGCCGATATAAAAATACAAAGCTCCCGTTTTGAAAATACCGGGCATTTATAAATATTTTCCAAAAATAATTAGTTTATAATTACTAAATCATTTAGCTTTGGTGATTCAAAAAAATATTTACAAATGGCTCAATCTAAGGATTAACTTTGATTGCGGCAATGCAGAAGAACAAAAATCATTAATCAAAAAACGATCAATATGGCAAATACACCCAACAACGAGAAACTGAAAGCCTTAAAGCTGACCATGGACAAAATTGAAAAAGATTTTGGTAAAGGCAGTGTCATGATGATGAATGAAAAGGGAGAACAGCAAATGGAGGTAATCTCCACCGGCTCATTAGGATTGGATATCGCATTGGGTATCGGTGGCCTTCCGAAGGGAAGAGTGGTTGAAATTTACGGCCCTGAATCTTCGGGCAAAACAACTGTTGCTACCCATGTCATTGCCGAAGCACAAAAGAAAGGAGGTATGTGTGCCATCATAGATGCTGAGCATGCATTCGACAGCGCTTATGCTCAAAAACTCGGGGTGGATGTTGACAATCTTCTCATCTCTCAGCCGGATTACGGAGAACAAGCCCTGGAAATTGCAGACCGTTTAATTTTATCTGGCGCTTTGGATGTTGTCGTCATTGACTCTGTAGCTGCATTGGTTCCCAAAGGTGAGCTGGAGGGTGAAATGGGTGACAGTAAAATGGGTTTGCAGGCAAGGCTGATGAGCCAGGCTCTACGGAAACTGACCGCCACCATTTCCAAAACAAATACCATTTGCATCTTCATAAACCAACTGAGAGAAAAAATCGGGGTTATGTTCGGTAATCCCGAAACCACTACCGGTGGAAATGCTCTTAAATTTTATTCATCAGTCCGGCTTGATATTCGGCGAATGGCTCAGATCAAAGACGGGGACGAAGCAATAGGAAACAGGGTAAAAGTGAAAGTGGTAAAAAATAAAGTAGCTCCTCCATTCCGCTCTGCAGAGTTCGATATCATTTTTGGAGAAGGTATTTCCAAAACCGGCGAACTTTTGGATCTTGGCGTAGATTTAGGTATTGTTCAGAAAAGCGGAAGCTGGTTCAGCTATAACAATGATAAACTGGGGCAGGGACGGGATGCGGTGAAACAATTATTGCTGGACAATCCAGAACTTTCCAATGAGATTGAAGTAAAGATCCGGGAAAAGATCAAAGAAGCACAAACAGTATAACAAAAGAAGATGTATTTGTATATACAGCCGTCTCTCATCTGGCGAGACGGTTTTTTTGTATCTTTTACAGAATTGTTTTTTGAAATACGATACTATGAATGCAAGAAATCTTACTGCAAAGAAACGGATCGCCCTGGTAGCTCATGATAACAAGAAAGCCGAACTGATGGAATGGGCTGAATATAACAAAGCAGTTCTTTCCCGTCATTCATTACTGGCAACCGGAACTACAGGTAATCTGCTTGAAAAAGTATTAAATCTTCCCGTCACAAAATTATTAAGCGGTCCGCTGGGCGGCGATCAGCAGATGGGAGCAAAAATTGCGGGAGGGGAACTGGATGTGCTGATCTTTTTCTGGGATCCGATGGAAGCTCAGCCACATGACCCTGATATAAAAGCTTTACTTCGGGTCGCTGTGATCTGGAACATCCCGTTTGCCTGTGACCGGGCAACAGCAGATTTTCTCCTGACATCCCCGTTGATGCATGAAGAATATAAAACATTGCTGACAGACTATTCAACATACATTCACCGAAAACTGAACTAATGAAAATCCGGTTACGAGAATGGAGAATAGAAGATGCAGGGCTATTGACAAAGTATGCCAATAATAAAAAGATAGCCGATAACATGAGAGATACTTTCCCGAATCCCTACACCCTGGGGGATGCCATGTTTTGGATTGCTGCCAATGAAAGCAAGATCCCTCAATACGTTTTTGCAGCTGAAATGGATGGAGAACTTGCAGGCAGTTGCGGTGTTCATTTGAAAGAAGACGTTTACAGGTGTTCTGCGGAAGTTGGTTACTGGATTGCAGAACCATTTTGGGGAAAGGGTATTGCTACAGAAGCAGTAAGACAATTACTGGAACAAACAACTCCTCAGCTCCCGCATATTTCCCGGATATATGCTGAAGTCTTTGAACATAACAAAGCTTCCATGAGAGTACTGGAAAAAAATGGCTTTTATTTAGAATGTATCCGGAAAAAAGCAGTGATCAAAAATAACACGGTGATGGACGACTATGTTTGGGTTAAGTTATTGAAATAAGAATAGCCCTGAATTGCAGGATTGATACGAAAGAATTTTCTGCGAACGTAAAGATTTATACAAATATCTTAATGAAATACAATTCGTGGTATTAGTGTAATTCAGGGCAAAAACTATCCCGTAAATTTGCAGTTCGAATCTTATGCCATTCAGGCTTCATGCACCATATCAGCCCGCAGGTGATCAACCTGAAGCGATCCGCCAATTAACGGAAGGAGTTCTTTCGGGAGAAAAATACCAGACTTTACTGGGCGTGACAGGAAGCGGTAAAACTTTTACCATTGCCAACGTGATACAGAATGTGCAAAGACCTACCCTTGTCATCACACACAATAAAACCCTCGTGGCTCAGCTTTATGGCGAATTCAAACATTTTTTCCCCGAAAATGCAGTGGGATATTTCGTTTCATACTACGATTACTATCAGCCCGAAGCATACTTGCCGGTAAGTGACATATATATTGAAAAAGACCTTTCCATAAATGATGAGCTGGATAAGCTCAGGCTTCATGCAACCTCCGAACTGTTAAGCGGCCGCAGAGATATCATCGTGGTGGCTAGTGTGAGTTGTATTTATGGTATGGGAAATCCGACTGAATACGAGAATGGAATTATCCGTATTCACAAAGGCCAGGTAATATCAAGGCAAGGATTCCTTCACTCTTTAGTTAATTCATTATACAACAGAACAACTGTCGAATTTACAAGAGGAAGCTTCCGGGTCAAAGGAGATACTGTGGATATAAATCTTCCTTATGTTGATTTCGGGTACCGCATTACTTTTTTCGGCGATGAAATTGAAGAGATCGAGAGTTTTGATGTGGTTACAGGAAAACGGATCGGGGTGATGGAGAATGCTGCTATTTTCCCTGCTAATCTTTACCTGGCACCCAGAGATATGATACAACAGATACTTGCAGAGATCCAGGATGAGATGACGGCGCAGGCGGATTATTTCAAAAGTGTTGGCAAATACATCGAAGCACAACGTGTGAGTGAACGGGTAAACTATGACATTGAAATGATCCGGGAATTAGGCTATTGCAACGGAGTGGAAAATTATTCCCGTTTCTTTGACCGCCGCAAGCCCGGAACAAGGCCTTTCTGCTTGCTGGATTATTTTCCGAAAGATTATTTATGTGTCATTGATGAAAGCCATCAAACCATCCCTCAGGTGAGCGGTATGTACGGAGGAGACCGGAGCAGAAAATTAATTCTTGTTGACTATGGCTTCCGCCTGCCGTCTGCTTTGGACAATCGCCCATTGAATTTTCATGAGTTCGAATCAATGCTGAATCAAACTATTTTTCTTTCTGCCACACCGGATCAGTATGAATTGGAAAAATGCGGCGGTGTCATTGTGGAGCAGGTCGTAAGGCCAACCGGCTTACTGGATCCTCTCATTGAGGTCAGGCCAAGTGTGAATGAAATTGATGATCTGCTGGACGAGATTGACAAAAGAGTAAAAACAGGAGATCGTGTTTTGGTAACCACCCTGACTAAACGGATGGCAGAAGAGATGGATAAATATTTACACCGAATCAACATTAAATCCAAATACATTCACAGCGAGGTGGATACATTGGAAAGAGTGGAGATACTCCGCCAGCTACGCCTGGGAGAAATAGATGTATTGGTTGGCGTGAATTTACTCCGTGAAGGTTTGGATCTGCCGGAAGTCTCATTAGTTGCTATTCTTGATGCGGACAAGGAAGGTTTTTTGCGAAATGAAAAATCATTGACACAAACAGCGGGACGTGCAGCAAGAAATGTCGATGGCCTGGTAATCTTTTATGCAGACACTATGACCGGGAGTATGCAAAAAACTATTGATGAAACTAACCGACGCAGGGAAAAACAGATCGCATATAATATAGAACATAACATAACTCCCAAAACCATCAGGAAAAGTAAAGAACAGGTCTTTGAACAAACATCCGTACTGGATGTCAAAGGGTATGACCCGGCAGATACCCATGCTATAGGCCCGGATGAAGAGCTCGTTACGGTAGCTGCAGAAGACCAGGTAGAATATAAAACCATTCCTCAGATGGAAAAAGCTATTGGCAAGATAAAAAAGCAAATGGAACATGCAGCCCGTGATCTCGATTTTATGGAAGCCGCACGGTTAAGAGATGAAATGTTTGCTTTACAAAAGAGACTGGAAGAAATGAAAAAATAATATGGCCACAGATTAACACAGGCATTCACCATATTTCCGTACTCTTTACTCTTCATTTTACTAAATTTACCATCCCGAATAAACATATGCCATTATGAAAAGATATTTTCTGACAGTGTGGATGATTATAGTAACGTTTATTGCCGTTGCACAACCAATAGGCTTTAATAAAGAAGAAACCGCTTTTGAAAAAGCGATGCTGCCGCAGGGAGAAATTCCTATCAACAGGTTACAGTGGTTACCCGATTCGCATGATTTCTGGATAAGTGAAATGGGAAGCATTTATGTTTACAGCGCTGATGATCTCAATAATAAAAAGCTTATTCTGTCTGCAGACCAGGTCAAAGAGGCAGGATTAAATTCAAGGACAGAGGCTATTGTATGGAGTACAGATAGAAAAAGAATTTTGCTCTACACCAATTCAAAAAGAGTGTGGCGTGGGAATACCCGCGGTGATTACTGGTACTTTGACCTCAATTCTGTTAAAGGCAGACAGCTCGGGAAAGGATTGCCTTCTTCTTCTTTGATGTTTGCAAAATTATCTCCTGATAATAAGAAAGCGGCTTATGTAAGTAAACATAATTTATATGTGGAAGATCTGGCCACCGGAAAGATCACACAGCTTACCAGGGACGGCACAGACAGGATCATCAACGGAACATTTGACTGGGTGTATGAAGAAGAATTAAGCTGCCGCGACGGATTCCGATGGAGCCCGGACAGCAAGAGTATTGCATATTGGAGAGTGGACGCAAGACCTACCAAAAATTATTTGATGATCAATAATACAGATTCTCTTTATCCCTTTATAGTTCCTGTAGAATACCCCGTTGCAGGAGAAAAACCATCCAATGTGAAGATTGGCGTCATCTCACTGGCTACAAAAATTACCAATTGGTTACAAATACCAGGCGATCCTGAAAACAACTATTTACCAAGAATGGATTGGGCAGGAAATAACAGGGATATCATGGTGGTGCAATTGAACCGGAAACAAAATGAAGCAACTCTTTATATGTGCAATGCAATTACCGGAAAAGCAGGAAAGATCTATACAGACAGCGATTCTGCATGGGTGGACGTGGTAAAGCCATTTGGATGGGATAGCCCTTCATGGACCTGGGTGGAAAACGGGAATTCTTTTTTATGGACCAGCGAGAAAGACGGTTGGATGCACATTTACAAAGTATCAAGAAACGGGAAGGATGAAACGCTTCTCACTAAAGGAAACTATGATGCCGATATGGTAGCGTATGACAATGCAGGAGAAAATTTATATTTCTATGCCGCACCTTATGATGCCACCCAGAAATATTTATACCGTGTCCGTCTCAATAATACAGATACGGTCAGGGTAACACCGGCCGTATTTGAGGGGACTAATATGTACCGCATGTCACCTGATGCCAGATATGCTACCCAGATCAATGGAAGCATCAGCAGGAACTACAATATCCGTCTTGTTTCTTTGCCGGGTCATAAGAAAATTTATCCCGGGGGAGAAGATCTCTTCACAACTCCTGAATTGGGTTTTAAGCTGGAAAAATTCAGGATCAAAACAATTGACGGTGTAGAAATGGATGGCATCATGGCAAAGCCAAATGATTTTGATCCGGGCAAAAAATATCCCGTTTACTTCTATGTATATGGAGAGCCTGCTTCAACAACTGCAGATGATGTACCCAATTTTGATAATTTTATTTCTCAACTTATTCCTGAAGGTTATATCGGGATCACTATGGATAACAGGGGAACGCCGGCATATAAAGGAAGAGAGTGGCGTAAATCCATTTACAGAAAGATAGGCGTGATCAACAGTCATGACCAGGCAATGGCTGCCAGAGAAATTTTCAAATGGCCTTACATTGATACCGGCAGAGTGGCGGTACATGGATGGAGCGGTGGTGGCGCCATGACATTAAACTTGCTTTTTCGTTATCCTGAAATATATAAGACCGGGATTGCCATAGCTGCTGTCACTGATCAGCATTTCTATGATAATATTTACACTGAACGCTACATGGGATTGCCTCAGGAAAATGAAGCTGATTACAAACAATCTTCACCGAACACTTTTGCAAAAAATCTCCGGGGCAACCTGTTGTACATACACGGTACCGGGGATGATAATGTCCATTATAAAAATGCTGAAGTGTTGATCAATGAATTGATCAAAGACGGTAAAATGTTTCAACTGATGATCTATCCTAACCGGACACATGGAATATACGAAGGCGCCGGCACGAGTGAGCATTTGAATAATACGTTTATAAAATTCCTGAAAGCGCATTGTCCTCCCGGGGCACGTTAATCGCTTTAATAAGAAGATTTTATCGGAATACTGAAGCCTCCTTCGTAGATATACGAAAAGGGCAGAAGTACTTGTCCCCGATTTGCATAATCAAATACCCTTAATACTTGCAGCTTTTGTAACACTGGTTTACTTTAGCTGAAGAAGTCCGAAAATCCAATTTGTAAAACCAAAAATCCGATATATGAAAAAGCGTGTCCGCAGAGCCTTAAATTTTTTTGCTTTCAATCTTTTGTTTTTTGCTTTATACCTGAATTTCATTCATAAGGATAAGGTGCCGGTAATTGAAACAGTTACTCCCCAAAATGCAGCTATCTTTAACGGTACAGTTTCCGCTGACAATACCGCAAAGAGCTTAGATAAGAAAACGGCAACTATCAATACTGTAACAGAACAGCAGGCAGTTCCGGTAAAGACCGAAGCAAGTACTGCACAGAACTAAACCATACCATTATTTACATAAAAGGCTTGATTATAAACTCCGGCAAGTACGCCGGAGTTTATTTTTTTCTCTTTCATCCGGCGCACACTGAAATAATTAACTTAGTGGCATGACAAAGAAATTATTTCTGCTGGACGCCTTTGCGCTGATCTTCCGGGCTTACTATGCACTGGTACGTACCCCGCGGCTTACTGCAAAAGGAAAGAATACTAATGCCCAGTTTGGATTCACAAATACACTATTGGATCTGATCAATAATCAAAAGCCAAGCCATATAGCTGTTTGTTTTGATACTGCCGCACCTACAGAACGGCATACGGATTTTGCCGGCTACAAAGCAAACCGGCAGGAAACACCCGAAGATATTCTTGACTCCATCCCCGATATTAAAAAGATCATTAAAGGATTCAATATACCAATTGTTGAGGTGGATGGTTATGAAGCAGACGATGTAATCGGAACATTGAGTAAACAGGCAGCCAAAGCAGGTTACGAAGTTTATATGGTCACCCCCGATAAAGATTATGGTCAGCTTGTTTCTGAAAAAGTAAAAATTTACAAACCGCCCTATCAAAAAGGAGATGCAGAGATCCTTGGTCCGAAAGAAGTATGCGGAAAATGGAATATCAAAGATGTGTCCCAGGTCATTGATGTACTCGGTCTGATGGGTGATTCTTCTGATAATATTCCCGGGATTGCGGGAGTGGGAGAGAAGACAGCTGCAAAACTACTGGCAGAATACGGTACGCTTGAAAATGTTTTGGCACATGCAGAAAAAATAAAGGGCGCTTTAGGTGAAAAAATAAAAAAAGGGAGAGAGGACGCTGTGCTTTCAAAAAAGCTGGCAACAATCATCACCAATGTTCCTGTGGAATTTCACGAAGAAGATTTCAGGATAAAAGAATGGGATAAAGAAAAGCTGAAACAGGTTTTCTCAGAATTAGAATTCAGAACGCTGGGCAAAAGAATATTAGGTGAGGAATTCACTCCTTCCGGCACTTCATTGAATACGGTTATTGAAAAAGTAGTACCCCGGGGAATACAGACTGACCTGTTCGGCAATATCATTGAAAAAGAAGTTGCAAAACAAGAGACCGATATCCATCCGATGACAGAATCAGAGGAAGTCCCCGGCAATGACAGCGGGCTGGTGGTCCTAAAAAACATTTATAACACGCCTCATAAATACGAAGCTGTGGTCAATGATCCGGGTATCAAAAAGCTGGTATCGGAATTGAAAAAACATGATGAGATATGTTTTGACACCGAAACCACGGACCTTGACGCCAATGACGCAGAACTCGTTGGCATGAGCTTTTGTGTAAAAAAAGGAGAAGCTTTTTATATTCCCTGCCCTGCCGACAGGGAAAGAACAAAAGAAATTCTCAATCATTTCAGTCCTTTGTTTCTTGATAAAACAAAAAAATGGATAGGACAGAATATCAAATACGATCTGCTGATCCTGAAATGGTATGGAATGGAACTAAGCGGAGCCCTGTTTGACACCATGCTGGCACATTATGTTATTGAGCCGGATGGCAAAAGAAGTATGGACCAGCTCAGTGAAAAATACCTGCAGTATGAACCGGTGCATATTGAAGAACTGATCGGAAAAAAGGGTAAAGCGCAGGGTAACATGCGGGATGTAGCGCTGGAAAAAATAAAGGAGTATGCTTCCGAAGATGCCGACATTACATTTCAGTTAAAAAATATTTTTGTTCCAGAACTCAAACAGAAAGAAGTGGAGAGGGTTTTTTATGAAGTGGAAAACCCGTTGGTGAAGGTGCTGGCAGAAATGGAATTCACAGGAGTGAAGATTGATGAAGAATTTTTGAATGAATATTCAAAAGAACTGGAACGTGAAGCAAAAATATGTGAAGAGGCTGTTTATAAAGCTGCCGGAGTCCGTTTTAATCTCGCTTCACCCAAACAATTAGGCGAAGTGTTATTTGAAAAATTAAACCTGGATCCCAAAGCAAAAAAAACCAGGACAGGCCAGTATGCCACAGGTGAAGAAGTGTTGTTAAAGCTGGCGCAGCAAAATAAAATTGTAGATGACATTCTCGCATTTCGTGAATACGCAAAGTTGAAATCAACTTATGTGGATGCACTTCCCCTGATGATCAATCATAAGACAGGGCGTGTACACACCACATACGGCCAGGCAGTTGCGGTAACCGGGCGTCTTGCCAGCAATAATCCCAATCTTCAAAACATACCGATACGAACGGACAGAGGAAAAGAGATACGTAGGGCATTTGTCCCGGGAGATAAAGATCATGTATTGATCAGTGCGGACTATTCCCAGATTGAGTTACGCATTGTAGCTTCTATCAGCGGTGACTCAAACATGATTGCATCCTTCCGGGCGAAAAAAGATATTCATACCGCCACTGCAGCAAAAATCTATAATGTAGAGGAAAAAGAGGTAACGAAAGAAATGCGTTATAAAGCCAAAAGTGTAAACTTCGGAATCATTTATGGGCAAGGAGCTTTCGGACTTGCAGACAATCTTGGTATATCAAGGACCGAGGCAAAACAGATCATTGATAATTACAAACAACAGTTTCCGGGTATTCAAAGATATATGGACGATACTATCAATTTTGCCAGGGAAAATGGTTATGTGCAAACTCTGATGGGAAGAAAGAGATGGCTGCGGGATATCAACTCTGCTAATTTCACTGTCAGGGGTTTTGCGGAAAGAAATGCGATCAATTCCCCCATTCAGGGCACAGCTGCAGACATGATCAAACTGGCCATGATAAAAATCCACAATTCTTTCATCAAACATAAATTTCAATCTAAAATGATCCTGCAGGTGCATGATGAATTGGTCTTCGATGCATTAAAGGAAGAAGTGGATCTGATCAAACCGGTAATCATTGATTGCATGCAAACCGCATTACAATTGCCGAATGATCTTCCGGTAATTGCAGAGATAGGAACAGGTAATAACTGGCTGGAAGCCCACTGATCATTCAACTATTTTATTTACTCACAACAACCAGCTTCCTGGTTTCAATTATCCGGCCTCCTTCACTTATAAACCCGATAAAGTAAGTTCCGGTTATTGATAACTCCATAGGAATGATATTACGACCGTTGGTGCTTTCCTCTTTTATCTTCTGTCCTATTGCATTCCATATCACAATAGTTTGAATCTTCCAGACCGGATCACAGCTTACATAGAAAGGCCCTTGTGTCGGATTCGGCCAGATCAGATTAATGCCAGTTCCCGGCATTCCACCCACAGCTACGATATTGGAATAAAAATAAGAGCCATCAAGGTTTACCGCTTTCAGGCGATAAAAACTGATACCGGTGTAGCCGTTTGAATCAATAGTTGCATAGTTCAGCTGCGATAAACTAACAGCGCCATTTATCAATGATAAAACCGTATCCACCTGTATAAAACTGTTTTCATTGCTCAGCATTCTTTCGAGGACAAAGTAACGGACACTCACTTCCGGTTTTGTATTCCAGTAAGCAAGTACGGTATTATATCCAGTTCTCCTGGCATTGAACCAAAGAATTGTCTTCAGTGCAGAAGTTCCGGTGCCGGTAAGTTTTGTAAAGTAGGATGGCGATCCGATATTGTTATAAAAAAGCCGGCTGTTTACCCCGCTTCCTGTTAAACTATTGCCCGAAGTAATGAATCCGGGCACAGGAGTATTTTGCGGAGCTCCCGTATCCCATGCATTTCCGTTGTAGAAGGCTACATATGCATTATTTCTGTTTGCTTTAAATTGTGTTCCTTCATCCCGGATCAAATGCTGGAGAAAAATTTCTTCATCATCTAATCCCGGTTTTGAGCGTTTTCCGATTTCCCAGGTTTTATTCACACTTTGTGAAAATAAATTCGCCCCCGTAATCCGCCCTGCTCTTACACTATCATAAACACTCACATAATAATCGTCACCTGCCGTGATATTATTCTGAATGGCTGCAGGCGTGTAAGAACTGTCACGGCTGCCAACAGGAAAATCAACCCGCCCATCACTGTTCCTGATATTTTCACGGATCAGGTATCCTTTTCCGGAAGCATTAGCCGTAACAAAATACCGTAAAGAATCATAGCCCCCGATCGTACCCGGATCATTATTCCCAATAACAAGAATATTATCATTCAAATACATTCTGCCATCAGAAAACCGGAATTCCCTTCTGACTTTGGCGCTGTTTTCATTCAGGCTCACGCCGTTTTTATTTTGTACCATTATACGGGGAAAACTGGGACCTGATTTTGTTGCTGCATTGTAACCTCCTTTTAATGCTTGGCGAATGCTGTCTGAAATAAAACGGATCCATCCTCCTGTTCCTGTGACACCGCTTCCTGAAAAGCTTTCATCGGTGATCAGCGACTGAGGGTCATTTTCCCAGGTCTTTCCTGAAAAATTCACAAATGCATTTTTACCGACACCAAGGTTTCCGTAATTAATTACATCGGAAAAAATAGTGGCTGTATCCCCGGTGAAAAATACTTTAGCTGATTTAGGGACATAAAACCCGGGTTGTGCTGTTGCAATATGGCAGCAAGCAATCGCTATTATGAAAAAAATATTTTTTATCCCTTTCTCCATTCATTTTTTATGAAATCAATCTACAATTCAACAATGGAAATACTAATATCGGATACAGAAGCAGTTCCACCGGTAACAGGAGCAAGACTTAAGTCAATCCAATATGTGGTCCCAATGGTCAACCCTGATACAATTGCATTACAACTAAAAGGCGTAATGATTGCCTTGTTATTTTGCGCCATTTGAATCTGTGAGCCTGCAGCCGTTCCGGTAATAACCGCACCATTAGTAGGTGCAGATCCTGTGCCGTATCTTATTTGTGTAACTGCTCCTCGATTATTTCCGTTATTTCCCATATCGCCAGATATGATGATCATGATGATCCCGCTATAAGAGGGGGTTATTGATCCTGCTAATCCCATCATTCTGCCCGCTGTCAAATTTGTCCCCGTTGGATCAGCAGGCGTGTCTTGATAAGTATTTGTTGTTTTATTTACATAGTCAGTGCCATCAGATCGTAATTGTTGCCCGGTAGTACCAGCGGCAGTGGGCAATTTGTATGTTGAATATCCTAATTCATTAGCACCGGCCTGTAAAACCTGGCCTTGTGACCCCAAAGCTAATCTTGCCCACTTTGCAGATGCTCCCTGACCAGTAATAAGATCTCCTCTTACAACCGAAGCTGCGGTCACATCCGAATGAATTGCAGAAAGAAGATTATGCGGTGAGTATGCAGATGATGAAGTGATCCATGTTGGAATGCCGGCGCTGATATTTAAGAACTGACCATTCGATCCAATAGGAAGTCTTGTTAAGATTCCTGAACTGTTTCGATAGTAAATGTCACCGGTTGCATCGCCACCCAATACCATAGAAACAGCGCCTAATGAATTTGTAGATCCCGAAATGATTTTGTTGGTAAAAGTTTCTGAACCTTCCAGTGTTGCGAACTGCCGGGTAGTAGTATTAAACCTTCCTTTAAATACATTGCTTGTTGTGTTGTACCAAATATCCCCGGATGCCAAAGAAGAAGGATCTGAACTGTTCCCCAATAATCTTATATCAGCATTTGCATTGCTGGCATTGAATATTTGCTTACTGCCCAAAGTATAAGTATTGCTTTGGTTATTATATACTACTGAAGAAGGAAGGTATGTTGAGGTTAATGCGGTTCCATTCCAGGTCCCAGAACTTATAGTTCCTAATGTTGTAATAGAAGTTTGCCCTGTATAGGAAGAACTGATGTCAATTGTTGGATTGCCGCTTACGCCATCACCATTGGTAATAACAATACGATTCGCTGTACCGGTAATTGTTCTGTTAATCGTAGTATTCAACGCTGTTCTCGATACAATTCCATTTCCACCAGGATCAGTTAAAAAATTTCCAGCTGCTTGTTTACTATTAAATGTATTCCAATCGGTACTGCTTAAATATCCATTCGTGGATGTTGTCGCCTGTGTAATGCCAATCAGGCCTGTAGAAGAATTATACGTAAGCGGCGCTGATACGGTATGCAATGACCGGACCTTTAAATAAAAATTTGAAACGTTTGATGTGTCAACAGAAGTCAGGTATGAGGGTGTTGTGTTTACCCAATTGCTTCCGTTGTATTGAAGCATTTGCCCGTTTGATGGCGATGTTATCGTTACATCATTCAGGTTTGCCAGGGTAAAATTTCTCCACGTTGGCGCAGTGCCGCTCCCGTTTGATGACAATACATAACCGGGAGTTCCGGCATTATTGTTTGGCATTAATGCTCCGCTGAAACGGACATTCCCGGTTACATCCAATGCTTCTGTTGGAGTATTATAGTTTCCGATCTTAAGATTGGTATTAAATGCGGCATAACTATCCCCCACTGCTAAAGTAGGATTATCAGGACTGGCGCCTCCGATATGAAATGATGGTGTTCCTGCTTTGGCATAACCTGATCTTGCTTCATACCTGATATTTCTCTGGCTGGCTGCCGTTTTAAAAATAAAATCAACTAATGTAATAGAAGGATCGGTGGTTTCAAAAATGGCGCCGTTCTCCGCTGTCCTGTTTCTTAATCTCAAAATGGATGATCCATAGGTATCACCATCCTGCCTTAATACCAATTCCTTTGTAGCCCGCAATGTTCCGGATGTTGCATCACCAACTTTAATATCTCCCGTGCCGGCAACGATCCTTGCTCTTTCTGTATTATTGGTTTTAAAAACCAAATCCTGGTTATCAGTAGTGCCAATAAAATTATTTGAGGGATTGGTTCCTGAATTACCTGATATATTCCAGAAATTCCCGGTATTGATCGTTGAAGAAATAACGCCGGTGCTGTTATTATAAGATATGCCTGTACCCGCTAAAAGCAGGCTTCTCACTTTCAGGTAAAAATTGGAAATATTCCCAGTATCAATTGTAGAAAGTTTGTTATTAAATGTATTCCAATCTGCGCTTGACAGAAATCCGTTTTGCGAAGCAGTTGCCTGCCTGACCTGGATGGTTGTTCCGCTTCCTATTACGGCATTGGATCCCCCGGTAATGGTTAAGACACCTGACCCGGTTTCTGATAAATTACCTCTGGCAAAAGAATTTGCCTTGTTATTAAAAGTATTCCAGTCAGTACTGCTGAGATAACCGTTGCCGGAAGAAGAAGCCTGTGAAATTCCAAAAACACCTGTTATGCTATTATAATTTAGTGGCGCTGTTGCACTGTGTAAACTTCTTACCTTAAAATTGAAGTTGCTGATATATGAAGTATCCATTGTTAATGCACCTGTGTTCCCGTTTAACGAGGTCACCACTGCATTATTTACTGCCAGGCTTTGCCAGGCGCCGTTTGCATGGATCAGTAATTTCTTTCCGGGAATGAAATAAATGATCATCCCGTCCGGGGGAGCCAATACATTGATGAGGCTTGTGTCGGCAATCCGTGGAAGTAATAAACCCTGATTATCTGAATACAGTTCAAGAACTGCAGATTTTTCAACATTAAACGGGTCTTTCCCCAATCTAAGTTGTTGCGAAAAAACAGGTTGAGTACATATTACCAGCAACACCGCTACTGCAAGTTTGGACACCACTCCCATAATAAATTACCATTAAAGGTTTCGCCAAGGTCATTTTACAACAGCTCCGTTTTATTTCTTAATTATATACCAGTTCGTTCCGTCTGTTTGCAAAGTCACGTAGGTCCAGTCATTATAAATTTTATAAGAGGACCCCCCGTCAATTGTTCCGGAAGTGGGGTTAATAGTAAGGTCATTGTCAATTCCTCCTGTTCCGATTTTTTTGATTGTGTAAATACGCCCGGAAAATGTTCCGGGAGCAGGTAAGGTTATGGTTAATGGTCCCGATGTGGTATTGGCCAATACAGTATTATCTGTTCCGGTAAGTGTATAGTTAGAAGTTACTGTTGTGATCGCCATGGAAAATGATCCGCTTACCTGGACGGTTGAATTTGCATTTCCTGACGCTCCGACCAATATTGCTTTTGATGCAGCTACGCTATCCTGGAAAGTTTTTCCTCCTGCAAATGTTTGAGCGGATGTTGTAACTACGCCCCGGCTTCCTGTACCGGCATCCGGCACATTCAGAAAAATAGAATCTGCACTATTAGTACTTACCGTCAGGTCTGTTCCGGAATTTCTGAACGCAATTGATTGTGCCGTATCCCTGTTGCCATTGATACTTCTAATTGCATTTCCAAATGCAGATGCACTCACTTGTCTTTTTTCCACTATTCCATTATTTATTACCAGTACGGAATCTGCGCTTGCATTGTTCGCAACATTATTTAAAGTAAGTGTTCCATTTACTGTTGTGTTCCCTTCAAAAGTTTTATCACCTCCAAAGCTTTGAGTGCCCGCAGTAACAATACCGGGATGTGTTGCATCAGCCGGTTGCAATATTATTGTCCGGGAAGTGCTGTCCACAACAATAGTCGCTCCATTCACATTGGGAGTAGAGCCCACTGCACCGATAGTAATGGTTTGTACAGCGCTTTGAATCTTTTGCCAATCCGTATAAGTCAGAAATCCATAGGGCTTTGATGCGCCGGCACTACCGTTTTGCACCGGTAAATAAACTGCTATTGTACTGTCAGCAGCCCGGTTTTGAACTAATACATTATTTGAAGTATCGCTGGCCTGCGCCGTAATAGATAACTGGCGGGTCTGGATTCCATTGATCGCCTGAATTGCATTTACAAATGCAGCGGCAGACATGGTCCTTTTAAGTACAGAGCCATCGGCAGCCAGCACCAGGACATCTAATTCATTTGTTCCCGAAGCAAGGCTCTCTAACTTCACGGAACCATTTACATTCAGTTTGGCGGTCGGGTTGTTTGTACCGATCCCAATATTGCCGCTTGCATCAATGCGCATAGCTTCATTATTGTTTGTTTTCATAACTAACGGCTGGCCATCCACTGTACCTAAAAAATTTAATGCCGGGTTGGTTCCGCTGTTACCATCCAGCGACCAGTTGGATGTGGCTGCAGCCAGGTCAGCAATTTTTTTCCAGTATCCGTTGCTGCGTAAACGAAGGCTGTTATCCGAAGTGAGGTAAATGATCATACCATCCGGGGGAGTCAGTGCATTGATCGCAGCAGTATCAGACAGCCTCGGCAATAACAAACCCTGCCGGGTGCTTTCTAACTCGAGAATGGATGATTTTTGAATGCTTGTCGGGTTGTCTCCGATTTTTAACTGGGCCTGGGATAAAATACCGGCAAATAAAAAAGATATCAATAATAGAAATCTCTTTTTAAGAAGAGCAAAGAGCCTTGCCATAATTTTGGTTTTTTAGGATTTGAATTTTTTATTGGAACTAACCAGGATAAACGAAGTTAAATTCTGAATATTTTATCGGATTAGTGTTTTCTACTATGAAATAATGAGGATTCCAATAAAATTTGATATTTGTAGAGTGCACATAGAAGATTCGGGTAATAATCCCTGGTAAATTTTCTATTCCATCACTGATTCTGAAAAACTTTCCGAGTGCGGATACATCTTATTATACTGTGCCTGTTAAAAATTTTACATAAGCATCTTTATCTTTTTACTTAATTCCGGTTTAGTCATTGATTGAATTTTAAATAACAGGAAATCGCAGATGAATTTTGTAACAAAAAAACCCCGATGTACCGGGGCTTTTGACTTTTAAAAAAATTCTTTTTGGGTAATGTACTTACTGGTTGGTGCCACCACGGCGCTGTGGCCTCATGGAAGGCTCGATCTGATCTTTCCAGACTTTGTAGTTATCATTACCCAAAACTGTTTTCAGCTTACTGTCTCTTTCTTCTGTTAGCGGCTGCATCTTTTCCCGCATTGCCTGGAAGTCCGGACGTTCGCCGCTGCCTGACATTTCCTTCCTGACCTTATCCTGCGATCTGTAGAAGCCGGCAAAGATGGAATCCACATCTGCCATTTTTTTATCACCTAACTTAAAAGCGCTGTCAATTTTGGCGTGAACCATTTTTACTCTTTCTTCTACCGTGCGCTGCTGAAACTGTGCATTCGCTGTAAAGATTGCAGCAAACATAAAGGACAAAGCCATTATTATTTTTCTTTTCATATTGAATATTTTAAATTAAAAATACTGGTAGCTTCTGCTGATAAAGAACATTTTTGTTACATTACCTGACTAATCTATCGCTGGTTCGAAGAATCTTTTTGAGGACCTTGTTGACCGGGAGGCCTGCTGTATGACCTGTTGATTATTCTGCTGATCAAAGAATCAAATTTGGGCTTTTGTTCATCAGTGCACAATTCTCTCACTCTTTTGAAATGTTTGAAACTCTGAAGTTCCTGGGCTTTCTCTTTTTGTGCCAGGTTTTCTGCTGCCTTGTCAATAACTGAGTCAGGAGCATTCGAAAGGCGCATAATACTGAATAAACTATCTTTTGCGTTTCTGACTTCCCTTAATATAGGCCTTAAGCTTTCAAAGTGCTGATCTCTTAGTTGCCGGAACTGTACGGACTGTTCCGGGGTGAATCCAAGTTGTTTCTCAAAATAATCAGTGAATGATTTCCCTCTTTCGAATGGTTTACCATTACCCTTCTTTCCCAGAAACATAAACCCCAGCAAAACTCCGTTGGATATTAAAAGAACTGCTATGATTAAAATGTAAACCTTATTATTCCTGCCCGATGCCATTCTATTCCGGATTTATGTCATACAAAGAAGATACAGAAAGGTTATATTCATTATCAGACATTACTGAAGCTGAATCATTCCGCAAAGCAGAAGCGGTATTACCGGAGAAATGAAAAATGACTGCGATGTTGATCAATATAAACAAAGCAAAGGTAGCAACGGCAAAAGCAGGTTTTGAAATAAAAAGTGTAACTCTCTCCCAACGGTTGTCTGTTCTGTTTTTTGTCAAACGAGCCATAATGCGTGTATGTAAAAACGCTTTGGGAGAAGCCCTTTTAATATTATCAAGGCTATCCAGAATCTTTTCAGTTCCCGTTTTTATAATTGGATTATTGCTCATACTATTTTATTTGACGTCATGACCTGATAAAACTTTTGTCGGGATCAAAACATATGCATGCCTCCTGGTCCCTGTCCCGGGCCAAACCTATTATTATTCATGTTCATATTAGGTTTTCCAAAATTCTTCAGGCTGTAGGTAAACGTCAGCATAAAGTATTGCTGTAGTACCTGGGTCTGAGAGTCTTGAATAAAGTTTTCAGTCACAGTTCTGGAAAGGCTTTGATTCTGTTTCAGCAAGTCAAATGCTGTAAGTTTCAATTCCCCCTGCCGGTTTTTCAGGAATTTTTTGCCTACCGAGGCATTCCATAACCAATAGTTCTGATTTAAACCTGCTGATAATCCATTATATGTTTGGCTTGTCAGGTCATTCTGGAAGAACCATCCGTTTTTGCTGAGCAGGTTGAATTGCAGTCCGGCAGTCTGGTTCACATAATTATTATTATTCTGTCCTTTCGCTGTGCTTTTCGCCTGGTTGTAACTGGCATTGTAAGAAATATTGAAATCTACGTATTCACTGATATTGCTGGCAATCACAATGCCGCCATTATACGCATAGTTGTGTGTGATCGTTTTAATATGATTGATCAAACCCGGCAAGCTCGAGTAAGTAAACCCGGAGCTAAGGTTCAAATTTGATTTGATGAATTTGACCGGCAAACTATAAGTAAAGAAAGTTCTTAAGCTTTTATATCCATCCATGTTTACGGGTTTCGTTAACTGTGATCCGTATTTTAATATTATGCCGTGTTGAATGGTAGAATCTGAATTGGGGCTGAATGTAGCATTAGTAATATAGTTCTGTGCAGTCTGAAGGAAAATGTTTGCAAAAAAGCTTTTCCCTTTTACGGTATTGGTGAATACATATCTACCGGATAAGAAATGAGTATAAGACTGTTTCAGATCGGGATTACCGCTGCTTACGCTCATGGGGTTGCTTGTATTAACTACATCCTGCAGTTGGCTTACCGATGGAAAATTTGTGCTGGCCCTGTAAAATATCCTAATATTACTTTTTGCAGATACTTTTTTCATCCACATCAGGTTGGGCAATACTGTGCTGAATGACTGATCTATGATGCCGGCAGTTGGGAATATCCGCTGACTTTGCAGGCGTGAATACTGGTAGGAAACCCCGACAGAAAACTGGTTATCCCTGCTTTGTCCCAGCCGGTAAGTTACGCCCCCGTTTTGAGTGGTTGTGGTATTATCAAACTTATTGGAGAACAGCGTATCAAACCGTGAGTACTTCTGGCCAATCTGATCATAAGAAAATGTTTCCTGGTCTGCTTTATTCTTATTGTATGACGGGGTATAATTAAATTGTAATTGCCCTTTTTTACCAATAGGTTCTGTATAAGCAATATTGGCAGAAAGAGAATACCCGTTGGTAGGATTGGTTATATACTGATTCTGCAACGAGTCTGTGATTGCTTGTGATATACGGTCAAAAAACCGGTATTGGGAATAAACAAAGTTCTCACCATCATTTTTATTAAAAGTTGTGCTGAGGTTAACCGAAAAGGTTCTTCCTTTCTTGGCAAAAGAGTGCCTGTATAAAATATTATTTCTCAGATTATATCCGTCCCTGTTGCTGTTGTTTCTGCTGTTAGCTGTATTCAAAGAATCATTGGTTCCATAATAGGTTTGAGAAATATTCCCTGATGCAGATTTGTTGTTCTGAAAATTCAAGCTTGGAGTGATGATAAATGAATTCTTGGGATCTATCTGGTACTCTATACGCATATTTATCCTGTGATTATAACTACTCCCCGTGGAAGTGCTGTTTTGATTAGCGTACTGCGTTTTCCCGCTGAAGAGTGTCTGGCTTCTAATGGTCTGGTTGTTCGTGTTATTGCTGCTATTAAAGAAATAGCTGCCGGTCACACTAACTTTTTTAGACCATTTATCGGAATAGTTGATACCAAATGCATTGGTCATATTGATGCCGCCCTGCTGCCCTACAGAAAAATTACCGCCACCACCAAAGCCGCCACCAAAACCTCCTCCACCAAAACCACCACCTCCGCCACCACCAAATCCACCACGACCACCACCCATACTTGTTGCACCTAAAAGATCCTGTGAAGCAAAACTCTGCTGGTTGATGTTATTGAAATTACCAATGAACGAAATACGACGATCCCCTTTGAAAAAACTTACATTACCACCACCGGAATACCTTTCATTTGTTCCATAACCCGCAAAGATTCTTCCGAACTGGCCGTTTTTCAATCCGTTTTTGGTTACGATATTAATTGCTTTCACAGAATTACCGTCATCAAAGCCTGTAAACTGTGCCTGGTCGCTTAACCGGTCAAACACCTGGATTTTATCAACAATTGCCGAAGGAAGATTTCTTAATGCAGCAGTGGCATCATCACCAAAAAAATCTTTTCCATCTACCGTTACTTTCTTCACCTGGTCACCCTGGGCAGTGACTGTGCCGGATTTATCAACTGTAATTCCGGGCATCTTTTTGATCAGGTCTTCTGTGGTGGCATCCGGGTTTACTTTAAACTGGCTTGCATTGAACTGGGTTGTATCTCCTTTTTGCTGCACCGGAGCTGTTTTTGTAACAACTACCACTTCACTCATTTGTACTACTCCTTTATTAATTGCCAAAGTACCGAGGTCGAGAGTCGAATTTCTTGTTGCTACAGGTTTATTATAAGAATCATATCCGACAAAGCGAATTTTCAATATGAAAGAATCTACAGGTAATGTTTTGAACTCAAAAACCCCTTTGCTATCCGCAACTGTTTCAAATTTGACGGTCGTATCTTTTATTTTTGAAAGCGTCAAAGTAGCGCCTGCCAGAGGTTTATTATCAGCAGCATCCGTAAGTTTTCCTTTAACACTTTGAGCCTGAGCGGTTATAGATGCAATTAAGAGGACAAAAAAGAAGTATCTGATTTTCTTCATATTATTTAGTTATACAGTTTAGACGCCCAATCTTAGTATAACCTTCGTAGTTCAAAAAGGAACTCCCGTTTCAATTATAATTGGCAAATCCGGCTATATGAGTGGTTATTATTAGTTATAATAAACAGCAGCCTGCCGGTATTGTCCCCATTTAATTGAACTCAATTATCTTGCATCTTCTTTAAGACATATTATATTATGGAATACACTAAAATTGTAGCGGTGACGGGTCTCCCGGGATTATTTGAACTGATCAGCAGTAAAAATGACGGAGCGGTTGTCCGGTCAATTGAAGACAAAACCACCCGTTTTATTTCCGGCCGTATTCATCAGTTCTCACAACTTGAAAGTATTGAAGTGTTTACTAAAACGGACAATATAAACCTGGCAGACGTTTTTACAACAATGGAGAAAAATGGAGCCGGGCTACCTGATGAAAAAGATTCTGCTGCAATAAAAAAATATTTTGAAAGGATCCTGCCGGACCTGGATTTTGAAAAAGTTTATAACAGCGATCTCAAAAAAATGATCCGCTGGTTTGAGGTCCTGAAAAAAAACAATATCGAAATCAAGTTATCATCTCCGGAACCTCCGCCCGCAGAGGCCATCGAAAAAGTAAAAGAGAAAAAAGAAGAGCCCTCTCCGGAAAAAGAAGAAAAAAAATCTTCTAAGAAAACTGCTGTTAAAAAGAAATGACAGGGTTTTATGTTCTGACCCTCTTTTTCTAAAATTTATTTATGAATCATTCTGCAGATATTAAGAAAATATCACGTCATTTTCTTCCCGGTGACTTTGCTGTCACTTCGTGGGAAGCTCTGGAACCTTATCTGAAAGACCTGGAAGAAAGAAAGATCAATAATGTTTCCGAATTAGAACAATGGCTCCGGGACAGCAGTGAACTGGAAGCTGTGATCAGTGAAGATGCCAGCTGGCGGCAGATACGGGTTACCTGTGATACTGATAATAAAGACCTGGAAGAAGCTTATGTATTTTTTATGATGGAGATTCAGCCAAAGATCCAGCCCTACACCGATAAACTAAACCGGAAGCTGCTCGGTAATCCGTTTACCAGAGAACTGGATAGCAAAAAATATTTTACTTATCTGCGCAATGTCAGAAAAAATATTGATCTGTTCCGTGAAACTAATATTCCTTTGTTTGCTGAGCTCAATGTAGAATCACAACGTTTTGCCGTTATCTCAGGAAAAATGACCGTGCACATCAAAGGCAATGAATATACTTTGCAGCAGGCAACAAAATTTTTAGAAAACCCGGACAGAAATCTCCGGGAGGAAGCATACAGGAAAATAAATGAAAGAAGGCTGCAGGATAAGAATGAACTGAATGAACTTTATACAAAGCTGATAAAAAAACGTCACCGGGTTGCACTCAATGCCGGTTTTAATAATTTTCGTGATTTCAAGTTTGTGGAAATGGGCCGGTTTGATTACACTAAAAACGATTGCTTTCAGTTTCATGATGCCGTCCGGATGCATGTATTGCCATTGGTAAATGATATTTATGAACGTAAAAAGAAAAAATTATCTCTTCCCTCTTTACGCCCCTGGGATATTAATGCCGGGCCGGCAGGGATAGAACCATTGCACCCTTTTACAACCGGAACAGAACTGATCAAGAAAACGATCTCTTGTTTTAAAGAACTGGATCCTTTTTTCAGTGATTGCCTGGAAAAAATGAAAGACATGAGGCACCTGGACCTGGAAAGCCGCAAAGGCAAAGCGCCGGGCGGTTACAATATGCCATTGCTGGAAAGCGGCGCCCCCTTTATATTTATGAATGCGGCGGGCCAGTTGGATGATGTTACCACAATGGTACATGAAGGCGGCCATGCCATTCATTCTTTCCTGGTGCACAACCTGGAATTAAGTGGATTCAAAGAATGCCCGACTGAAATGGCAGAAGTAGCCAGTATGTCCATGGAACTGTTCAGTATGGATCACTGGCACGTATTCTTCAAAAACAAAGAAGAACTGATCCGTGCAAAAGAACAGCAACTGGAACGGGTAATAACAATTTTTCCATGGATAGCAACTATTGATAAATTTCAGCACTGGGTTTATGAGCACCCGGATCATACTGAAGAAGAAAGAGCAACAGCATGGATGAGAATAGTGAATGAATTTTCTTCTCCCGTTATAGACTTCACGGGCCTGGATGAGTACAGGAAATATTCGTGGCAAAAACAACTTCATCTTTTTGAAGTTCCCTTCTATTATATCGAATACGGGATCGCCCAGTTAGGCGCTATAGGACTCTGGAGAGAATACAAGCAAAATAAAAGACAGGCTTTAGATAATTATATCAACGCTTTATCCTTCGGCGGCACTAAAACGCTCCCGGAGTTATTTAAAGCCGCAGGTTTAAAATTTGATTTCTCCCCGAAACCGATAAGTGAGCTGATGCAATTCGTAAAAAAAGAAATGGAAGCCCTGGATAAAGGATAATTCCTGCATTTTGTAATTCGTTGTAAAATATTCCCGGAAGTATAACGTTTTCCAAATTCTTTGACAAACGGAAAGCTCTGCCAGCCGGATCCTGTTTTATGAATACCTTACCGGAAACATATAATTGGTATTTCCGGGCAAAAACATTATAAAGTAATAAACCCGGGGAATAGTTTCAGTGTAAAGCCGGGAGACAGAATTAAGCAGAAACTTCCCTCCCTATTTATTTGGCTGAACCCGAAAATTCAAGAGCGGGAAAACCGGGCCCGGAAGCATGCCCCACCATAGGACGATATGCAATAGCCTTTTCATTTATAAATCCGGCGAACAAAAAAGTAAAGACTGACCTGCCCAGCCCAGCCCCGTTATTGAAACTGGTGCCCTGGTTATCTCAAAATGTGATATCAAATGGAAAGAAATGAAAAAAATACCCGGAAAGTGGTATGCTTCAAATTCGGTAGTTTAAAACCGGGTTTTTATTTTTGAACCTAACAGAAGACCAGAAACAGAATAACTAATCAGAGCCTTAACCTTAAGCCCCGATGTGTTTACACCGGGGCTCACTTTTTCCGGCTGCGATAAAGAAAGTGTTTTATAAATTCATAAGCACCTGCAATAGCAAAATTTATTTGCAGTACCACGGGGTTAATTTCTCAGCATTTCATCTATATCAGAAATCATCTGGTTCACCTCGCTTTGTTTTAGTCCATCATAAATATGTTTTACTCTACCGTTTCTGTCTACCAAAGCCCAAAACTGTGTGTGCATAAAATCGTCATCAATGTTTTTCAGATTATTTTTTGGATCATCAATCTGGTAGCTCAGCCTGGCATGATAATAAAGGCTGTCTTTCCTCCCCGTCAAAAAAATCCATCTGCCGGTCGAAACGCCCATTGAGTCTGCATAATGTTTCAGGCGGGCTGCAGAATCATTTGCGGGATCACAGGTATAGGAAAGAATCAGGAAATCATTCTCATTTTTAAACCGCTCATACACCTGTTTCATATTGTTATTCATCCTGGGGCAAATGCCATGACAGGTGGTATAAAAATATTCTGCTACATAAACCTTCCCGGATACGTCTTTATTGGTAACTCTATTTCCATCCTGGTTTATAAATGAAAAGGGCAATACTTCACTGATCGTTGCCGATTGCTTTTTTCCAAACCCGGGAATAATTTTTCCCATTGCAAAATAGAATACAAAGAACAGGGATACAAAAAACAGGATATAAAAAATAATTTTCCTCCCCATCAGTACCAATTAAAATGCAAAGTTACTCATATCCATGCATACCGGTATGCAACATTTCATATTAAATATTGATACTGCTTTCATATGATTCAAGCTGATGAAATACGGCCGATTGTTTTTTTTCATTATCCTGAAAAAAAATAAGCTTTCTGCTTGCTTTTGTCTTTTCTTTCTCCTTATTTCCCGGCTTTCAGGGAAAAGGCAGAAAACAACCGGTGATACCGGAGCTAATTTGTAGCGGGTTGATAGCTGCTCATTAATTTACCAAAAACAAAATATGATCCCGACAGTCCTACCGCAGAAAAGAAAATATCAAAATAATCAAATGTTCTGCCGAAGAAAGGGATCAGTTGTAAATATTCATTAATGACCAGTAATACGAAGCCGATAAAACAGACCATTCTCAGATCATAAAGTGAACGGATGCGAAAGATGCGGGCCACCAGGAATGATTTACCATTGAAAAACCAATAAGCCCCAAACGGGATGAGGAACGAACCTGCCAGGTTCGGTGCTATCCCCAAAAAGAATTTTAATGAACCATCAAATAAATGAACCGGCCGGAGCCCGAATTTGATAATCCAGATGATGATCGTTCCGGTTAGTACTACCCGCCTGCTGATTTGTTTTATTTCCATTTCAGTAATATCTGCCTAAAATATAAAACTTAAAGCGGATTTCTATGTGTGGAAGAAGGTATTTTTCAGCTATGGGAACTATTGTTTCCACGTCTTGTAAAGGAAACGGAGTAATAGCAAAAGGGTAATTATAAGAAATGCATAGAATAAAATATTTGCATAAAGCGGCACGGCGCCCCTGATGGCCAGTTTAAAATAAACGCCTGCCATAACATTTGTCATAAGCCATAAAGTGCCGAAGAAATAAGATAACAGGATCTTTTTAAATTGCTTTCTAAGTCTTGGATCAATCCCCTTTTCCATAAATCAACCTTGCGAAGAACAAGATACTACATTATGGCAGTAAATCACCCTGAATTATACCTGTCGCTGGGTTATTGCACCAGTAAATTTTTAAAATCAAGGGAATCACCGCTGAAGACATTAAAATCCACTTTGTATAATATGCCGTTCACTCTTCCCTTATCACTGTGTTGCCAAAAGGACCAGTCACGATTAATGCGTGGCTGCTGGGGCTGGTAATAATGTGCAACCCACAAAGGATATTTGTCAAAATCATGACCCAGCCGCTGATTATAAAAATCAACATTGGTATAAATGATGGGCCTTATATGATAATAATTTTCGACCGTCTCCAGCCATTTTTTTATTTCACGCTGCAATGTTACGCTTCCTGTTCCGTTAGTTTGCTCCACATCCAGTACAGGTGGAAGATCCCCATTCTCCAGCTCTACGCTATTAATAAAATTTTCCGCCTGCATCTTTCCATCTTTGGATGCAATGAAAAAATGATACGCCCCGCGGGTGATACCTGCTTCTCTGGCTTTTCGCCAATTTCTTTTAAACTGGGGGTCTGAGTTTCCGATCCCTTCGGTTGCCTTGATGAAGACAAAACCAAGTTTTACATTTTTTACACTCATAGCCTGCACTTCTTCCCAGGCAATCATGTCCTGGTATTTGGAAACATCAATTCCGTGGATCAGATAATTTTCAGGAATGGAAATGCCGAACTCGGGATAACGGACAAATCCAAGACGATGCTCCTGTTTCCACCATTGATAAGCTATCCAAATAACAAGGAATGCAAAAACAATTAGCGCTGAATACACTATTTGTTTCCTGATCTTCTTTTTAAGTTTCCGGGCATTCATAAAGGAAGAGGCTACAATCCTACTGCAATGTTACACGCTATTTGAAAAAGCTATATGGCTGACATGCTGATTTAGCAAAATCTAAAGAGCTATATTATATTTTTTTGAAATGAATAACAAAAGGGCTGCAATACGCAGCCCCGTTCCGCCCTCATAGGTCAGTTCGCATAGCGAACTATACAGGTCGTTGTTCCATTGTTGAAATATAATTTCAGGAGTCCGGTGGGCAGTCTTCGATAGTATAACAGGAGTATCCTTCATGATGAAAACATTATGCCAAAAACTCCCGGTATGCAAATTATCAACAGAAGTGTTAGTAACTCTTTATAAATATTGCTAGAGTTTCTTGAAATAAACTCAGTTAAGTGAAGAATGATCTGAAGAAAATTGAGAAGAGAAATTATTCTACAATCCGGAGCCGGGCATAATTGAGCATGATCTTCTTTTCACCGTTCTGTTCAAATAGTACGGTAGCCACGGGATTATGTGCACTTCCTTCCATTTTAGTTACTAACCCAAATCCAAACTTTGCATGTTCCACTCTTTGCCCCACCTGCAAACCAGAGGTATCATCCGGAGTAAAATCGGGTGAAGGGGTATGCTCTATAGTCTTTGGTTGAACTTTTGGTGGAAAATATTCCGGCCTTGCTGCCCTGGCACCCTGCTTTTCATTAAAATATGTTCCGGATTGTTTACTTACTGATCCCGATTCTCCATCCCATTCTTTATTAAGCCCCAATCCGGATTTCCTGTTCCAGCTTCCACGCCCCTGGTTTTTTGAACCACTTCCGCCAAAAGTTTTATTTAAAAAATTTTCAGGCAATTCATTGATAAAGCGGCTTGGTTCATTTTGCACCAGCGAACCAAAACGGTACCTGCTGTTGGCATAAGTAAGCCAAAGCCGGCTTTTAGCTCTTGTGATCGCCACATAAAATAATCTCCGCTCTTCTTCTAACTCTTCTCTTGTATTTACACTAAGCCCGTTGGGAAAAAGCATTTCTTCAAGGCCGGCTACAAAAACACATTCAAATTCCAATCCTTTTGCAGAATGAATGGTCATCAGCTTTACCATATCCGCATCGGGATCTTTCTGATCCTGATCGGTAAGCAGTACGATCTGTTGCAGGTAAGCAGCCAGTCCTTTATCTCCCACCTCCCCGTCTTCTTCATTCATCGGCGTTTCAATCCACTCCTTGACAGAATTCAGTAACTCCTGGATGTTTTCATACCTCGCAACACCTTCTGCGCTCTTATCATTAAAAAGTTCCTTTACAATATTTGTTTGTTTGCCCACATGAAAAGCCACTTCATAAGCATTCTGTTTTCCGAGCATACTTTGAAAGCTGCGGATCATGATCACAAAATTTTCAATTGATTCTACTGTTCCCGGTTTGAAACCAAGTCTCTTTGCATTTTCCAGCGTTTCCCACATTGAAATATTATGTTCATTGGCAAATAAAATAACCTTATCTATACTCGTTTTGCCAATACCCCTTGCGGGGAAATTGATGATTCGCTTCAGTGATTCTTCATCTTTGGGATTTACGATCACCCTCAGGTATGCGAGAAAATCTTTTATCTCTTTTCTCTGGTAAAAACTTATTCCTCCATAAATGACATACGGAATATTCATGCGGCGCAGGCTTTCCTCAAATGCACGGCTCTGGGCATTGGTGCGGTACAATACAGCAAAGTCTTTATGATGGTAATGGTTGCGCAGCTTTTGTTCCTGAATTGCATCTGCTACAAATTTCCCCTCCTCGTTGTCTGTCATAGTGCGGATAACCTGAATTTTTTCCCCTTCCAGATTCTCCGTCCAGAGGTCTTTGGGTATCTGCCCTTTGTTGTTTTTTATCACTTCATTGGCAACGTTCAGGATGCTTTGTGTACTCCGGTAGTTTTGTTCCAGTTTGATAATGGCGGCATCTTCATAATCTTTCCGGAACTGTAAAATGTTCTGGATAGTGGCGCCGCGAAAGCTGTAAATGCTTTGTGCATCATCTCCCACCACACAAATATTCTCATGCTGCGCTGCAAGTAATTTAATGATCTCGTATTGTGCGGGATTGGTGTCCTGGTATTCATCAATCAATATATAACGAAACCTGGTCTGGTATTTTACCAATGCTTCCGGATGCTCCTTCAGCAATCTATACATATTGAACAACAAGTCATCAAAATCCATGGCGCCGTTTTTAAAACAGCGTTTTGCGTATGCTTCATAAATAGATGCAATAGCCGGCCGGTTACTCCTCATATCTTCCTGCTGGATATAAAAATCATTTCGGTACTCTTCCGGCCCGGTCAGGGAATTCTTGGCAGCCGATATCCGGTTGTAAACTACATTTGGTTTATAATGTTTATCATCAAGATTCAGTTCATTGGTAACTGTTTTCACCACAGCTTTAGCATCGTCCGTATCATAAATGGTAAAATTGTTCGGATAGCCGAGGCGATGGGCTTCGCTCCGGAGGATCCTGGCAAATACGCTGTGGAATGTGCCTATATATAAATTTCTTGCTTCATTATTCCCAAGAATATGCTCCACCCGTTCTCTCATCTCCCGGGCAGCCTTATTGGTAAATGTCAATGCGAGTATGTTGAACGAATCAATACCATTGGCCATCAGGTGCGCAATACGGGTTGTAAGCACTTTGGTTTTACCACTTCCTGCTCCGGCTACAATCATCAATGGTCCCTCTACGTGCAGTACGGCTTCTCTCTGTCTTTCATTAAGCCCTTTCAGATAATCTTGCATGCTGCAAGTTACTTGATTAGCCGAAGCTGGAAATATCTGTTTTTCTGTTTCTTAAAAAAAGAAAAACAATTCATCTTCTCCTTATTTATACTACTACAATAATCGCTCAAAAGGGACTTATACCAGAAGCATTAGCTGGTTTTACTATTACTAAATAAGGATTTGATAATTTTAGGGCTAAATTTTTTAAATGGCAATCCGCATTTTTGTTACCGGGGGCACTTTTGATAAAGAATACAACGAACTGACCGGGTCACTTTTTTTCAATAAAACGCATTTGTATGAAATGTTGCGTCTCGGCCGCAACCATGCACCGGTTGAAATAACCACCTTAATGATGATTGACAGCCTGGAAATGACCAATGCGGACAGGAGCCTGATTGCCAGGCACTGCAAAGGTGCCAAAGAAGACAAGATCGTCATCACCCACGGCACAGATACTATGGCTGATACGGCAAAAGTGCTTGGAAGAAAAATAAAAAACAAAACCATTGTAATTACCGGCGCCATGGTGCCTTATAAATTCGGCAGCTCGGATGGTTTGTTCAACCTTGGAAGTTCGCTGGCATTTGTACAAACACTGCCTCATGGAGTGTATGTAATAATGAACGGGCGTTGTTTCAACTGGAACAATGTGAAAAAGAATAAAGAAACCGGAACTTTTGAAGAGATAGAATAGCAGGTCCCTTTTTCCTCATTGTTCCTTTCATACCCCGGAAATGATATTTCCATTTTATAAATACCACATCGCCATTCAAAAAACAAAACGGGTGGCCATTATATTTCTTAACAGCATCCGGTTGCAATTTTTATTCAGACATCATTTTAATTTTTAATTTACAAAAAATATGAAGTCATGGATAATAACTTCTGGCAATATATTGATCATTTGCAATTGATAGCATTTTTTTCAGGCTATCCCCTGATCTATGCGATCGTGATGGTAGTTTTCGAAAATAAAAGCAGAAAATGGAAAATATTTCCGTCCGGTATTCATACGCTTCTCCCTTATGCATATGCTTTATCAGGAACTCTGTACCTGGGGTTAATCTTAAAAGGCCTGTATCCTGATTACTCAATAAACAGTATCAGGATTTTTTTCGATCACTCGTTATTAAAAATCTGGGCAGTATTTTCACTTATTTTCTGGATCCCACTGTTTGCAAAAAAGCCGGTTATCAGTTTACTTCATAGCTTACCCTTTTTCATTTTCTTTATAAAAGACGTCTTCATCCTTAATCCTACTTCCGGGGAACATGATATGATCAGAAATGAAATCAAAATATATTCAGACAGCCTGATCTTAAACTTAATAACCTTAGTTGTCGTGCTGATTTTATTCTTTATTATTAAAATAGTTTATAAAAAATTATTATCTCATTAGTTCGGACAATTAAATACTTCTGCCGAAATCTTAAGCATTGAACTTTCTATTTCCTGCTCAGTCAACTGATAAAAGTTTTTTACTCAACTGACTTTTATCAGTCCCTGTCGGGTAACAAATCATAACCATCCGGTTTGATTGAAAATACTTTTACGTCATTATTTTCTCAACAATTATTCACTAAAAAAATTTTTTATGAAACTGCTTAGTAATAAAGTTTTGCTGATAGCGCTGGTTTTGTTTAGTGGGTTGGGTTATATCATCAGTTGCACCCGGGACAACAGCCTGATCCAGCCCATACAAATAACACAGCCTTTTTCTCCCAGCAGAGGCAACAATGTTCATCTGCCGGGATCAATGACAACCGGGGATCCTAATCAATGGAAGCTGGATAAAGTACATTCAAGTGTATTATGGTCCGGTTCTTATATCGGTGCAGCCGGATTGTTAACAGGTCGTTTTAATCAGTTTGGCATGCATGATATCAGTGCTGTTGAAATGAAGAATTATCCCGGTACAGGTCAGCCGTTGTTGGATACATCGTGGGCCTTTTATGAAAGCGATCCTTCAAAAACTTACTTCAATGGATACGTGCAGATCAACACATCCAATACAGGGGAGCCGGGAAGAGATGCCGGTTGTAATATCTCAGCAATGGGAACTACGGCTATCATATCTGGTACTCAAAACCTAAACGTAAATAACATTGCACAAATAAAAACAACAAAAGTTGAATTCGATCCGGAAAGCAATGGCTATATAATACACCTGAACCTTACCTGGCAGGGTAAACTTTCTGCTCCTCATACAGAAGCGTTGGTAGGCAAACTAAAATATATACCTAAGGCCACCCCTACGGGTTCCACTTATAGTGTATTTGGGCTCCAGTTAACTTTTCAGTTTAACAAACAAGCCTATGGCATCAGCAGCACCAGCATTGGAGACAACATAGCTGTTGAATGTAATATGAATTTCAATAATCAATGATCATTTTAAATTAACTAAATATGAAACACGTGTTTTTATATTTTGGTTTGATACTGGCAACAGGGATTCTGCTGACGAGTTGTTACAAAGACATTATCAAACCAGATCTTCCGAAAGATCCGAATGCTCCACCACAACAGGTGAGTTTTAAAAATGAACTGGTTCCTATATTCAGCGCAAATTGTACTGATGTAGGATGTCATGTCACAGGCGGGCATCATCCATACCTGACAGCGAATGTGTCTTACCAGGAAATTGTGAATGGTGGTTTTGTAAACACTTCTTTACCAAAAGAAAGCATTCTTTATAAACAGATATATGGTGATATGGGAGTACACATGCCTTCCTTAACGGACAGGCAAAAAGTGTATGATTGGATAAGAAACGGAGCGCCCAATAATTAACTGACTTAAAAATTGAATCAAATGAAACTCATACTAAATAATAAAACGAAGAGTTGGTTAGTCATACCTGCACTAATAATAAGTTGTTTGCTTTTGCCATCAAACATACTGTATGCCCAAGACAGTACTAAAACCGAAGAACAACCTCAGGCGCCGGTAAAGTCTAAACCTGTTAAAAATACTTTTCAGAGTATTTGGATCGGGGATAATCAAACAGTACTGGTACCCATTAAAGGAACAATGGAAATGGACATTCAGCACAGATTTGGTACATGGAACAACGGGTATTCAGATTTCTGGGGGTTTTTTGCGCCGTCCAATATCAGGATAGGCATTGGCTATGTACCAATTAATAAATTGATGATTGGCATCGGCTTTACCAAAACAACGGCTGCTGTCATTCCTAAAGCCACGATTTCATCTGTTGCAGGACCATTATGGGATGGAAGTTTAAAATATTCCATCATTACCCAAACTAAAGGCCGGTATCCCGTCAGTGTCACTTATTATGCCAATGCCGCTTATAACACAAAAAAAGACCCTAATCATGATATTTACAGGTACTACAGTGACCGGATCTCTTATTTCCACCAGATAATAATTGCCAGAAAAGTTACGAACAAACTTTCTGTTCAGATTGCTCCAAGCCTTTCACATCACAATGACGTAAACGGATATTTTACCAAACTGAACGACTCTACACTTAAAATTAATCCTTCCATGAAATTCGATCACTTTGCCTTTGCAGTATCGGCAAGGTACAAATTAACCAATGTCACTTCAGTGATGATCAATTATGACCAGCCCCTTACAAAACATCCCATGAATAATCCGAACCCAAGCTTCTCTGTAGGAGTTGAGTTTAATACAAGCAGCCACTCATTCCAGTTGTTCTTTACCAACTTCTACTACCTGAACCCCGCAATAAACAATATGTATAACACCAATAATCCGTTCGGATACACGGATCATTCAACAAATGACCCCACCACTGACGCTGATGAAAGTACAAGAATAAAAGGGGGAAGATTCCTGATCGGTTTTAACATCACCCGTTTGTGGAACTATTAAATCGTTTGTCCGTTTGATCAAAAGCCCTTATTTTACTTTTAAGGGCTTTTGAATTTTTAAGACCGTATGATGTTTCGTAATAAATATTTCAGGTAAACAGTAACTTTCATCATCTTATTTAAATGAAAGAAGGCTATATGAAAGTGTTCTTCCGCAAAATCTTTATTGTTTATTTCACGGTCTTACTTTTCAATGACTGTAACGGGCCACAAGTACCCACACAAAATGCGGTACCTAATAATTCAACTGTCATCTCCGTTCAATATAAAAAACCTCCATCCGGTTTGACTGATACACTGGCTATTAATTATGTTGCAGCCATATTCTTCAAACCAGACAGTATTCAATTGGAAAAAATAAAATCAATTAAAGAAAAGAATATATATGAGACTGAAGTACACAATTGCTATTTTCTCCTGCATAATGCCCGGCAGGTGATAAATAAATATTGGCCAGGAGTGCATATTACAGAGACTTCCAAAGTCCGCTATTTACTGTTTGTGAAAACGGATAAAAGAAAAACCATCATTGACCTGGACAACAAAAACGATGATTGCGGAATCATTCTATTTAACAGGAAAAAAGATCCGGAGTTGGTTGATATGATGAACATAGATACCGCTCTTGGATTTTACTTCGGAAAATGAGATGGACAATCCGCCCCGGTATGCAAACAAAATATCTTCAGGTATCACATCGTACAGCGCCACATGACTAAAATCATATCCTCATAACACTATCATCAATGGCATGTATGCATCTTCGGAGTATTTTGGTATCAGAAATTTAATTTACCAAACTAATAAAACTAATATGAAAAAGAATTTCTTCAATTCCATGTTTCTTTCTGTCAGTAGTATTTTTTTTGCGGGAGCTTTAATGTACTTTGTTCCGTTTCAGAAAAAACCCTGGCCCGTACCAGACAACTATAAAAACATGAAAAACCCTGTTGCTTCCAATGAAGAATCGCTTGCCAACGGAAAAGATTTATGGAATCAGCATTGCAAGTCCTGCCATGGAATTAAAGGGTTGGGCGATGGTCCTAAAGCGGCAAACCTGAAAACAGATCCGGGTGATTTTTCAAAAGCAGAAGAGCAATCACAAACAGACGGATCATTGTACTACAAAATTTTCGAAGGTCGTGAAGATATGCCCAATTTCAAAAAGAAGATCCCTGAAAAAGATGATATCTGGAGCATTGTAAACTATATCAGGACAATGAAAAAATAAAGGGAATAAAACAGAATTTGTTTCTGAAAACCGGCTTTCCAAATGAGCCGGTTTTTCTTTTTCAGCTTTCCGGGAAACATCTTTTATTTTTTTATAATAACATACGTATGGAACAAAAATCATAAAAGCGGTTGACGAATGTTAGAAACAGAAAGTAATTATCACACCTATCTTGTCTTCGCTTAAAATTTTTATTTATGGAACATGAAACCCACCAAAACCCTTCACGGAGAAAATTTATTTTTCTTGGTGCCGGCATTATTGCCTTTTTCTCAGTATTCAAATTTTTACACACCGGCAAAAAGAAAAAGACTATCAAAATGCTTTCACAAGACGGTCGCCTGGTGACGTTAAACGAAGAGATGCTTCCTTCAAAGAGAAAAAAGATCACCAACCGTGAATTACAAAATTGGATAAACCACAACAAATAAAATTCTCTTACAACTATTTATTTATGAACAACCAAAATACTTCCCGAAGAGATTTTCTGCTTACCGGCCTGATGGCCGGATTAGCTGCCGGATGCTCGGACAAAAAGGATCCTTTTACCGCTGCTGCTGAGCAAGAAACTGTAGCTTCCGGTGAAAAAGTAAAATTACTTTCTGTGGACGGTGAGGTTGTAGAGGTAGATAAAGCATTTTTGAAACCCGTACCTGAAACCCAGCACATTTTCAATAAAGAAGCCAGGAGGGGAATTCCCGGGAAAAAATTTGTAATGGTCATTGATCTGTCCCGATGTAAAAATCTGAAAAAGTGCCAGCAGGCATGCAATCACATGCACCACTTGCCTTCCGGTTTTAACTGGCTCAAAATATATCCGATGCAGGAAGCTTCTCATACAGCACCCTATTGGCAACCTACTCTTTGTATGCATTGTGATAATCCTCCTTGTGTGAAAGTATGTCCCGTTGATGCAACATTTAAAAGAGAAGACGGGCTTGTTTTGATCGACAATGATCGTTGCATTGGTTGCCGTTTTTGCATGGCTGCCTGTCCGTATAATTCACGTGTATTCAATTGGGGAGATCCTGAATTGCCGGCTGATATTGCTGCTCAGAAATATTCTCCTGAGACCAGCGTGCCCCAGAAAAAAGGAACCGTCGGAAAATGTGATTTCTGCCCGGATATGACAAGGAGGGGAATGTTACCACATTGTGTCAGCGCATGTCCTAACGGAGTTTATTTTTTTGGAGATATGAATGAAGATACCGTTACCAACGGATCAGAAACATTTCGGTTCAGCGATCTGATAAGAGATAAAGCCGGGTATCGCCTCATGGATGATCTGGGAACCAAACCCAGCGTGTATTACCTGCCGCCCGTAAACCGCAACTTCCCGTTTGAAGAAGGTGTAAAAATGGAAGAGGAAATGCAAGCTGAAAAAAATAAATCATCAAAATAATTTACAGTGGAAAATTCAATTATACTTAACCCGGAAAAGATCACAGCTGATCTATATCCAAAAAAATTTGGCAAAGCCGGAAAGATCTGGACCGTTATTCTGATTGCTGTTTGTGCTATCGGTTTGTTTGCTTATATACGACAACTTAACAAAGGATTGGTGGTTACTAATATGAGGGATTATGTTTCCTGGGGAATTTATATTTCCAATTTTGTATTCTTCGTAGCCATTAGTCTGGTAGGATCGTTGATCACGGCCATTTTCAGGTTAGCCAATGTAGAATGGAGTACCCCACTTACCAGGATCGCAGAGATCATTGCGGTGTCTGCCATTGTCTTTGCATCAATCATCATTATTGTAGATATGGGTCGGCCGGAACGGTTTATGAATCTTTTCATTTACGGCCGCCTGCAATCGCCGATCATTTGGGACGTAGTGGTTATCAGCACTTATTTTTTCATCAGCTTATTATTACTCTATTTACCGCTGATGCCTGATCTGAAAATATTAAACCAGGATCCTTCTAAAAATAGCCGCTTTCTGAATCACTTATATCGTATCGGCGGATCGTTCTGGAAAGGCACAAAAGAACAATTAAAGATCAATAATAAGGCGGTTACCACCTTATGTATCATTATCATCCCCGTGGCATTTTGTATTCACACGGTCACTTCGTGGTTGTTTGCCACCACCTACCGGCCGGGGTGGGACAGTACTAACTTCGGCGCTTATTTTGTATCCGGGGCTTTTCTCGTTGGCGCCGGCGGAGTAATCACGGCCATGTATGTTTTTCGTAAGGCTTACCATCTTGATAAATACATAACTGACCTGCACTTTGAAAAAATGGGAAGGATCGTTGTAATGTTAGCGCTGTTATATCTTTATTTCAATGTTAACGAATACCTCGTCCCTGCATTTAAAATGAAAAAGCCTGAAGAAGAGCATTTAAAGGAGTTATTTACCGGTTCTTTTGCACCGATGTTTTGGTTTGCCATCCTGGTGGGGATGATCATTCCGATTTTCATTCTTATTTTTAAAAGAGGGAGAAGGCCATTGCCCATGTTTATTGCAGGAGTAATGATTATGGTAGGTGCATGGTTTAAGCGTTACCTGATCGTAACCCCTACACTTCTTCATCCATTCCTGCCGATGCATGATGTGCCCGAATCATACAAGCACTATTTCCCCAGTTGGGAGGAGTGGGCTATTGCCGCAGGTTCGCTGGCAGGTGCTTTGCTTATCATGACTTTTTTTGTAAGAATTTATCCTATTATTCCTATTCACGAAACAATAAATGAAAAAAATGAAATGGCTGAAAAAAAATAGGAACATCTTTGTATTCCTTCCGCTACTGGTGCCCACTATGGCATCGGGCCAGGACTCTGTAGAAAAAACACCCACACTGAGTCTCAAATATTTTTCTTCGGATCAAAATATTCCGTACATATTGGTGCAAAGCCGGTATAAAGTTGGCCGGAAGTTTGAACCCGTAAAAGGGGTTACTGTACTGTTTTATTTAGATAGTGTTGCCCCTTCTACCAAGATAACCGACAAAGCTACTACCAATGAATTCGGAGAAGCGATTGCAGCATTGCCACCGGCCCTAAAAAATACCTGGGATGCTTCGGACAAACATAAGTTCATCGCTGAAGCTTTTGGCAACAACGAGTTCGATGGCCTGGAAGCAGATATAGAAATCAACAAAGCAAAACTGTCACTGGATACTTCTTCAGCGGATGGAGTCAAAACAGTTTCTGTGACTGTAACACAATTGGAGAACGGCAAATGGGAGCCGGTAAAAGCTGTGGAGCTAAGAATCGGCATACAGCGCATGGAAAGTATTCTGAAAATCGGGGAAGAAGATACCTATACAACCGACTCCGCCGGAAAAGTAAACACTGAATTCAAAATAAATAATTTACCCGGGGACAAGAAAGGAAACCTGGTATTAGTAGCAAGTGTAGAAGATAATGATCAGTTGGGAAATTTGAAAGTGGAAAAAACTGTTCCCTGGGGCGTAGCAGAGAACCCTGTAAATAACTTTAATGAAAGATCTTTGTTTGCGACAAGGGGCAAATCACCTGCCTGGCTATTATTTATGGCGTATGGAATTATCGGTATTGTATGGGGTACATTAATCTATCTGATTTTCCAGATATTCAAAATAAGAAAGCTGGGAACAGAAACTTCTTCATAGGTATAAGCAACATGCAGAAGCCAGCTTCAAACTACTTCCCCGTTTGGCGCTAAGAAATTAATTTTTCTTTGCCTTATTGTCACGCTATTCTTAAAAAAAAATAATTAATGTAATAAAATTGTTATTAAGAATATTTAACCTACGGTAAAAAAATCGGTTTTCTTTTAAAAATTAAATTGCTACTGATTAAAAATTTAAGCAATGCTCTTTTCCTCTTTATTTATGGCAACGATTTTGTGACAGTCTCTTTGTAACAAAACGACATGTTATGAAAAAGAAATTTATCACCGCCACCGGATTTTTATTAATTCCCGCAATCATGATGGCGCAAAAAGAAAACCCCGTTAATAAAGAAGATATCCCAACAAAGGAAAACACATTCATCCAGAATTCACAATTGCTTACCTTCAGCCAGCTGGACCAGCGTAAGATCTATCATTGGGGAAATGGGCAGCGGTCAACACCCACCGGCAGGCAAGCCGGAGAAGTAACTCCGAAATATGTCCGGGTGATGGGGGATTCTGCCGTTGTGGTCTGGCAGCCTTTTATTAAACCCGAAGTGGCAAAGAATAAATAGCATTTGCATCATTCCGCCACTAAAAAAGCCATCCGGGTATATCCGGATGGCTTTTCTGTATTTATTAAAATCTTTTACATTTTCTTCGGTTCCAGAAGTTTGAAGAACTGATCCAGTTGAGGCAGTATCACAATTCTTGTCCTGCGGTTAGCAGCTCTGCCTTCGGCTGTGTCATTACTTGCTACAGGTACATATTCACTACGGCCCGCTGCTGCCATCTTAGCGGGATCAAGCCCGTATTGTTTTTGAAGAATACGCACAACAGATGTAGCTCTTTTTACACTCAAATCCCAGTTGTCAAGTAATACTCCATTGTGAAAAGGAACATTGTCGGTATGACCTTCCACCATAAACTCAATGTCAGGCTGGTTTTTCAATACCTGGGCTACTTTACCCAGCACCAGTTTGGCCTTGTCGGTCACCTCATATTTCCCGCTCTTGAAAAGCAGCTTGTCGGAAATGTCAATATACACTACATCTTTATCTATCTTAATGTTTATATCCTTGTCGTCAAGATTACCGATTGCACCTTTCAGGTTCATCACCAGCGCCATATTCAGCGAATCTTTACGTGCAAGGGACTCCTGAAGATTCTGAATGTAAATATCTTTCGCCCCGATATTGTCCAGTGATTTTTTGATGCTCTCTGCCTGCTGGGACGAGATCACCGAAAGATCCTGCAGTTGCTTCAGCACGGTAGTGTTGTTCTCTTTCAGAAAGTCTATTTGTTTGTTCAAATCCCCGATCTTGCCTTTTAGGTTTGCGTTGTCATTTTCAAGATCTGATTTCTGGCGGGCAAGGTCGTTCTTTGCATCATTGCAACCGCTGAGGTTCCCCTGCAATTGAGTATATTTAGTTTGCAATTCTCCATATTGCGCCTGAGAAGCTTTGTACTTCTTGGTGCTGACGCAGGAGAATAAAAATACGGGGAGCAGTAAAACTGAAAGTCGTAACATCTTTTTCATAAAAATTACTTTTTAAATAAACAATTGGTTTTTCGTAATATGGCAGGTTTGATGAATGCGGCAAATATAGATCAGCAACTGTGAAAATTCCCTGATATTCTGTTAATACTATGTTTCTGTAGGTCAGGCTTTTTCTATTCAAAAAATATTCTCAAGCCAGGCAATCATTCATCTTCCTGTGCCTGATTGCATTAGAACAATGACTATCGTTTATTGTTTTCCGCATTAGTAAATAAACGGCAGGATTTCTTATTATTTTTACGGTTTAATTGCAGAAGTATGATCAAAACGGGAAATCCCATTATCAGCATTTACACTGAAATGACTCCCAACCCGGAAACAATAAAGTTTGTGACCAACAAACTTTTATACCCGGGAAAAAGTGCTGACTTTCCCGATGCGGAAAGCGCCACCGCATCACCGCTGGCTTCTGAATTGTTTGGTTTTCCTTTTATCAGGTCTGTTTTCATCGCAAGTAATTTTATAACGCTGTCCAGGACCAGTGAAACAAAATGGGATGATATTATTCCCTTACTCAAGCAGTTCATAAAAGAATACCTCGAAGAGGATAAGACTGTCATCAACGAAGAAGAAATAGCTGCAATGAAACAGAATAACGGTAATGCCGTTAATTCCAATGATACAGAGGTGGTAAAAAAAATTAAAGAACTGCTTGATAGTTACGTCCGCCCTGCTGTGGAAATGGATGGCGGAGCTATTCAGTTCAGGAGTTATTCTGATGGCATTCTGAATCTGAAACTGCAGGGGAGTTGCAGCGGATGCCCTTCTTCCATGAATACATTAAAATCCGGTATTGAAAGCATGATGAAACGGATGATCCCTGAAGTAAGAGAGGTAGTGGCTAAGTCAGAATGATTTTTATTGTAACTATAATAGCTAAAGCGGCCATATTTATTTTATGTTCGCTTTAGTTTTTTACTTTTTCTGTGTTGGGGTTTGACAAAAAATTTACATTCATTAAAGGCCTGTCTATGTACCGGGATCATTCATTTAACGAAGTATGCTCGTATCTTTTACAAGTGGAACAATCGGGAAATTAAATGGAATGGCAGGCAGGGTATCCCTGCGCTCTTTAAGGTCTTTCATTCTCTCAATATAATAGATTCCATGTTTCGCTCCGAATTCAGCAATTTCTTTCCATTCGTCATGAGTAAACCGGGAAATTTTATACTTATCCTCAAATGTCTTAAGAAAACCAAAGTAATTATATAGTTTTTTGAAAAAGGCTGAATCTTTCATTATTTTAACTGCAATTTCCTGTTTATTTCTATCCGATAAACTATCCAGTTTATATCCTTTCATCATTTCTTTCAGGCTCTTGTCCCGGAGTAAAGAAGTCGTCAGGGTAAGATATTGTAAAAAATCTTTTTGTTGTTCGGATTGAGTTAGGTCCAGTACAGGGTATTGTCCTAAAGCTGCCGAGTTGAAGAATAGTATTAATGCAACAATCGAATATTTTTTTACTTTATTGAATATTAAAATTGTCAAATCCAGGGCTTTTAAAGGAGTTTAATAAATAAAATCAAAAGTCCTATTGTAATCAATATCAATAACGTGTAATACAACTTCCTGGAAATAGTTATGCGAATTTCAACATCCAATAGGGTTAGGGCACTATATATTATTCCCACTATTAAGGGAATCAGTACAATCAAATAAATCCAATGTCGCTCAAATAGTTTTTGTATGAAATTATAAGTTAAAATAATGCCCAGGCCAAACACCAGCAGTGAAAATACTTTCGATTTTGTTATATTTTTCATCTAAGGAAATTAATATACACAAACTCCATAGTTTGCAATCATACAATTGCACTAATATTCCGTTGAATTAATACGTGAATTTTCTTCTAAATAAAGAGCAGCTACCGATGCGCCACGCCTTTTGGCACAATGATAAATTCGTTTTCGTTTATAGTTATCGTTTTATCACGAAATTCCATATCAAAGCTTCCTTTCACAACATAAAACAATTCATCTTTATGTTCGTGCTGATGCCAGGTGAAAGGGCCTTTGAATTTTACCAGCCTAACAAGCTGGCCGTTCAATTCGCCCGCAGCTCTTGGATTCCAGCAATCACTGAAAAGGGACAATTTTTCTGAAACATTGATTTTTTCCTTGAATTAAAGTTAGTGAATGGTATTTTTATACTATGAGCATTCACGAGATCTGGCAACAATTTGTTGAAGGAATGAGAGCAACAGGGTGGTTGGAATACATCGCTGTATTTTCCGGAATTGTCAGTGTTTGGTTTTCCCGAAAAGAAAATATACTGGTGTATCCAACGGGACTGCTGAACACTACCTTTTATGTTTATCTGAGCATCAAAGGAAGTTTAATCGGTGAAGCCAGCGTAAATTTTTATTACACAGTGATGAGCATCTACGGCTGGATCCTCTGGGCAAAAAAAGACAAGCAGCAGCATCATATTGTCAACATTGCTTACTCCGATAAAAAATGGTGGGTGTACCAGGTTTTATTTTTTGCTTCCTTTTATATTGTCATTTTTATATCACTTACCTATCTTAAAAAAAATTTTGCTCCGGGAGCCATCCCTTTTGCAGATGCCTTTGCCAGCGCTACAGCATTTACCGGCATGTGGCTGATGACAAAGAAAAAAGTGGAAAGCTGGTATTGGTGGATCGCCACCAACATAGCTTCCGTCCCCCTGTATTTTATCAAGCATTACGTTTTTACCAGTGTGTATTACATCATTTTACTGGTCATGGCTATCTGGGGACTGAAAGAATGGATGAGAAAGGCAAAAATCCACTCACAGGCTTCAAAACCGTTCTGATCATTTTCTTTTGTTATGAAACAGCATATACTTTGCTGTTTCATAATAAGCGTTTGCAAGATTGCGAAGCTGTTCTTTTCTTTTTTCAACAGGCGCTGAATTACCTACAGGTTCATTATTCTTTATTGAAACCATGTTTTCTTTTCCCCCGGTTAATAGCCTGAAGTAATAATAATTACTGTCAACCATCCCGATCTGGCGGGAGTCAGGATCAAAAATAAAAGCGCTGTGCGGAATTGTTTCTCCAGAAGGTGTTTCTTTATAATCAAACAGGTTTCTCCCCAATGTATAATTATGAAATGCCTGGCCCGTCAATGAAGCGGCAGAAGGAAATATATCGAGTTGAGAACAGGCATCGGTTCTGACCTCGGGCTTGAGTAATGAGGGGGAATAAAAAAGTAAAGGAACATGTTCTGTTGTCAGCCCGTTGTCGGTCCACGCACGGGGGAACATATTGCCGGCATTGCCCCGCACACCGTGATCACCTACAAAAATGAAAATAGTATTCCTGAAATAATTTTCATTTTTTGCCGCTTCAATGAAATGACGAATGCTGTAATCAGTATAACGGAAAGCGTTGAATTCACCATCATCTTCATAGCCATACTTGTGCAGGGTGTCAACAGGAAAAGATTCCTTTTTAAAATCTGCTTCATCTTCTTTCGGGATTGTATAGGGGCGGTGATTGTCAGCCGTCTGAATAACGGCAAAGAATGGTCCTGTCTGTTTTTTAAGATAATCATTTGCTCCTAAAAAAAGATTCTTATCACTGATTCCCCAAACATCCACTTTAGGCGCAGAAAAATCATCCCCTTCATATAACTGCAGGCTGTCAATATTATTCATCAGCAATCCCCGGATATTGGCCCAGCTGGCACTGCCACCAATGAAATACATTCGCCGGTAGTCTTTAAAGTCATTGATGATCATATGCTGGTTCACCATTGCCATATTCCGGCTTGCGGTTTTGGGTATTTCCACATCAGGAATGCCGGTTAATGTGGCCCACACACCTCTTGCTGTACCGTATGAAGGAGTGAAACAATATTTAAAAAATATTCCGTTACGGCACATTTCATTGAAGTAAGGAGTTGCATTCATTGGGTTGCCCCACATGGAAGTCCGGAAACTGCTGAAACTTTCACAGATCACCAAAACGACATTTGGCTTTATTCCATTAAACGTATCTCTTGCAGGATAGCTTCTTGTATAATTCAGCAGACCTGAATCAGGATCCGGAACACCCAGCTGGTCAGCCATCAGCGGGTACCATTTTTTTGTTTGAGCAAGATCAAAAGTGGAGCTCCTGAATTTCAATGTGCTGAAAAAACTCTGAAAAGGATTTAAAGAAAGATTTGCTTTTGACTCACTTCCCAATGCAAATGCAAAACTCCAGCGAAGCGGATACTGGCCGATCCTGCCGAAAATCCCAATAGCCATAAGAAGAAATGCAAGAATAAAAACCATAACGTTTTTTCTTCGGTTGGTACCCTCGGGTTTCGGAGAAGCTTTTTTATAAAAATACCTAACCGCCAGCAGGATCAACAATGTGGCAACTGCCAGCAACAGTAAAAGCTTGATCACCGGGTAACTTTGCCATACCATATTCGTGGAAATACCGGCATCCCGCAGATAATTCAACACGCTTGCGTTCAGCCGCTGCGTCAGATAAGAATAATGGGCAAAGTCCACTATATAAAAGAGCGTGAACAAAAATCCGGTTATGCCCAGTAACCAGAACCATACTTTCTTTGCTACAACAGATTCAAACGGATTCAATAACCGGACACTCCCAAATACAAGCAGGATCATCATTAACACGCATACCGACCTCAGGTCAAATCTGAACCCAAGAACAAATGAACCTGTTGCTTCACCCCAGGAGAGATGTACCTGCCTGAAAACAATGAAAAACAATAACCGGAGCAATGTCATCAGCGCCAGGAAAAACAAACCGGTGTATAATGCCCAACGTAAAACTCTTGAAGGTATTACTGCTTTCATAACAAATGCTGGAAGCCAATACTTAATTTTGAGGCCGCAAGTTACATGAACTTAATGTTACTATCGGTTTTACAGGAAATACTGCGTTGGGACCGGGAGCTTTTTAACAAAGTGAATGGCCAGTGGACGAATTCTTTTTTCGACACTTTTTTGCCCTATATCCGCAATGCGAATACCTGGGTGCCTGTTTACTTGTTCTTTATTGTATTTGCATTGATCAACTTCCGGCGTAAAGGAATGTATTGGGTGCTGGGCGCTGTGCTTACCGTAGCAACATCTGATATTATCAGCAGCTGGGGAATAAAAGACCTGATTTTCCGGCTCCGCCCCTGCAGAGATGCGGCATTGGCGGGACATGTCCGGTTTTTGGTACAATACTGTCCCCAGAGTTCCAGTTTTGTTTCATCACATGCTGTCAACCATTTCGCCTTATCTTTCTTTATTTTTTTAACAATGAAAGACATTACAGGAAAATGGCTTGCAATTGTTCTGTTATGGGCATTTATGGTTTCCTATGCACAGATTTATGTGGGTGTTCATTATCCGTTTGATGTGCTTTGCGGTATTTTTGTCGGTTCCTTCATCGGATACATCTGGGCAAAAATTTTTAATCATGGTTTTTCACTCCGTGCTGCCGTTCAGAAAAAAGCTGATCCTTAACCGGTCAATCAAGTAATTCATCACATGCGTTTAAAAAAAATTGCTGTCATAGGTCCTGAATCAACAGGTAAAAGCACTCTGTCAGAACAGCTGGCAAAACATTATGGCACGGAATGGTGCCCGGAGTACGCAAGAGAATATCTTTTAAAATACGGAAAAACATATACCTACGACGATCTGCTGGCCATAGCAAAAGGCCAGATTGACCTGGAAGAAAAGTTCACTTCGTTGGTGAAAAACAAAATGGCTTCCGGTGGTCGTCCCCTGCTTTTCATTGACACCGATATGTATGTGATGAAAGTGTGGTGTGAATTCGTTTTTAATAAATGTCACCGGTATATCCTGGAGCAAATTGCAGAACGGAAATATGATCTGTACCTTTTATGCAATGTGGACCTGCCCTGGGTAAAAGACGAGCTTCGGGAATACCCGGACCTTGATACAAGAAAAAAACTCTATTTTATTTATAAAGATATCATGATCAACCAGCAGGCTCCGTGGGTGGACATCAGCGGTAACTATGAAGAACGTTTGCAAAAAGCCATTGACGAGGTAAACAAACTCATATCAAAATGATCCGGCGGAAATGCGTTTTATTAAAAAAAATATCATTCCCGTTTTTTTTATTGCCTGGCTTATCATTAACCTGGTACAAGCCGGCGCTACGGAGCTTTTTGATGATGAGGCATACTACTGGGTATATTCCCGTTTTCCTGCATGGGGGTATTATGATCATCCTCCAATGATTGCTTTGATGATCCGCATCGGTTATTCGCTTTTTCATAACGAATTCGGATTGCGGTTGCTGGTGGTTCTTTTCAGTACGGCAAGCCTTATCATCATTTATGATCTGATACCCCAAAAAAATAAAAAACTGTTTATTGCCATAACCTGTTCAATGGGAATATTGCAGATCGGGGGCATCATTGCAGCACCGGATGTTCCTTTGATTTTTTTTACGGCTTTGTTTTTTTGGCTGTACCGTCGTTTTTTGCAAAAGGAAACTTTTGCAAATGCCCTCCTGCTCGGAATAGGAATGGCCTTAATGATGTACAGTAAGTATCACGGTATCCTGGTCATCTTTTTCACGCTATTATCCAACATAAGATTACTGAAAAAGCCATTGGCATATATGGCTGTACTTTCCGGCATCATATTATTTGTTCCCCATTTGTTATGGCAATATGATCACCAGTTCCCTTCCGTACAATACCATCTTTTTGAACGCAGCTCTTCCGGGTACAAATTTTCTTTTACTACTGATTACCTTGCCGGGCAATTATTGATGGCGGGCCCCGTAATGGGATGGTTATTACTCTGGCAATCGTTCCGGTACAAACCGGTAGATCCATTTGAAAGAGCATTGAAATTTTCTTTGGCAGGAATTTATTTATTTTTTCTGCTTACTACATTAAAAGGGCGTGTGGAAGCCAACTGGACCGACCCCGCCTGGGTGCCATTGATCATCCTTTCATCGCAGGGGTTGCAAAATAAAGACTACTGGAAAAAAGTATTGTGGCGGTGGATACCGGTTACACTGGTGCTGGTCTTTGCATTGCGGATTTATATGGCGGCAGACATTTCACCCTTTAAGTGGATGCCGAAAGATGAGTTTCATGACAATAAAGTGTGGACAGCGGAAATAAAAGAAAAAGCCGGAGCATTACCCGTTGTCTTTGTTGATACCTATCAAAAGCCATCGAAGTATTGGTTTTACACAGGTCAAAAAGCTTTTTCATTAAACACGCCTCTGTACCGCAGAAACAACTATAATTTCTGGCCCCTGGAAGATTCGTTGAGAGGGAAAAAGGTTTATGGGGTTATCTACAGTCATTCGGCTTATTTTACCGATACAATATCCGAGCAGGGAGAAATCATAGCCCGGGGAAAAGAAATTGACAGCTTTTACTCTTATTCAAAAGTCAACCTGGTACCTGAAAAAAACATAATAGTCAGAGAAAATTATTTCAGGAGTACTTTGAAATCAGCTTTTGGATCTGAGTTACCGCCTGCTGGTTTTACTCCATATTTATATGTTTACCTTGCCGATACTATCTATGGCAGTTACAAGCTCATCACGAACCCGGGTTCTGGTTTATGGGAAATTCAGCCGGCAGAAAACCTGCATTTGCCAAAGGGAAAATATACTGCACGGTTTGCCATTTCTTCCGCAATACCCAATCTACCGAGCCTGAACAGCACTTTCTGTAAACTGACCGTAGAATAATGACCTCCTGTTATTTTATGACCCGTTGAATATCCGGATCGGGTTCCAGGAAACTCATTTGCTGCAATACCCATTGTGACCGTACCGCCACATAAGATGAAAGCGGTTTTACTTTATACCTTTTGGGATTGGGCAGGCAGGCGGCTATTATTGCCGCTTCCTGCCGCGAAAGGTTTTTTGCCGGTTTATTAAAATAAGTTCTCGCTGCTGCTTCTATCCCGAAAATCCCATCACCCATTTCAATTGTATTCAGATATACTTCTAATATTCTTTTCTTTCCCCAAAACACTTCTATCATAAACGTAAAATATACTTCCAGTCCTTTTCTGATCCAGCTGCGGCCCTGCCATAAGAATACATTTTTAGCAACCTGCTGGCTGATCGTGCTGGCGCCGCGAATGCGGTTCGGTTTACGCTTATTATACGCCATTGCTTTTTTGATACTCTGCCAGTCAAAACCTTCATGATCTGTAAACAACTGGTCTTCCGATGCGATCACAGCAAGTCTGGCATTGGGTGAAATTTCATTGCTGCTTACATAATCCCTTTTCAACCCGTTTCCATTTACCCAGCTGACCAGCTGGGTCATAGTAATAGGGGGATCCACCCACCTTAAGATCATGATGTACAAAAGCTGGAGAAAAAAAACAATGAAAAAAAGTCTTTTTATTCTTCGCCACATTCGCGGAATTAAACCTCTTCGTTTGATCATTGGCTGCAATATCCAAAAATTTCACTCCCCAATACTAAACTCAGATAATGAACCGCTGAAATCCGGGTTAAAAACTGCGTTTAGGCGGTATCCGCAGATCAAGTAACTGCAGGTGAAATTTTTTTCCTATTATGAATCTTTTACGGTGAAATGATATTTTTGACCCGATATAATAAATCAATAATGGCCCATAGCCTATTGCCAACCCCGCCGCTAAAGCTTCCCTGAATTTTGCCTGCTTGCTCGCCGTCAGGCCGAGCGTCGTCAATGCAACACCTCCTGTAATCAGGAGCAGGGCTTCGGCGCTGACCCGAAAAGATTTTTTAGTTCCTTCCCGTATGATTACGGCGCTGACCGAATCAACGGGTACCGGTTTTCCGTTTACAAAAATGGTGTCGTCAATCAAATGAGTAATCAAGCCCCTGTAAATTGTTCCGTTTCGTAATTCCAGAACGATCCGGTCCTCTTCTACATATACTTTCTTTTTATGTCCTCCTTTTTTTACGAAGAGATACGCCATTTGTGACAGTGCAACAGAAGAATAGAGCAGCAATACCGTGACAGAGATTATCCGGGGCATATATCAAACTTACAAATACCCCGATTCATTAGTTGTTAATTTATCTTTATATTCTTTTCCCGTAAATCAACAATCCCCATATCAATGCAATACCAAAGCCGATTAAAATTATACCGTTAATGCGGTTAATGATATGAATGTTGTGTGGTGTAAGCCGGTTTCTGATCTTTCCCGCCAGCATTACTTTGGCGATATCACCACCAAGTACCAACACCAGGCAGGTTGCGAAAATGACAATTCGTTGCCTGATGCTATGATCAATAACCGCAGTTGAAGTTGTGATCCAGAAAATAAAAACAGCGGGATTGAGTACATTCATCAGGAAACCCGACAAAGTAATACGGGCATATTCACCGGCACTGAAATTTAAAACCTGTTTCCCCTCTTTGTTCACTTCAACTTTTTTGAAAAATAAAAAATAAACTCCGAGTGTAATCAAAAAAATACAGCCCGCAATTCCAATCTCGGTCTTATGCAAGCTCAGGCTTCTGAAAAATTCTGTAAACACATTGCTGATCAGTACAAGGCTGATGTCACTGGCGGATACACCGAAAGCAAATGCGAGCCCCGCCCTATGACCGCCGCTCAAGCTCTGTTTGATAATAGAAAATAAAACAGGCCCTACCGAAAGGTTCAGCAACAACCCAAAAGTTATCCCTTTGATCAGCGATTCGAGCATAAAACCAAGTATGGTCTAAAAATAAAAAACCTCTTTCATATAAATAAAAGAGGCAGCCTGATAAAATCAAAAATGACCTTTAAATTTTCCCTGTCTCCAAAAAACGAACCCAGTCTTCCAGCATTTTTCCCTTCATGACACGTGGAAATTTATTTTGATTGCCCAGCTTGCCTTTCAGTACCATGAACTCCATGAATTTTTCTTCGGGTAACTTTTCCAGGAATACCTCTTTCAGGGCGCTGTCTCTTTCTGTAGCATAATCATCATTGAGCGTCCTGAGATGGCGGTCAATCCCTTTCCGTATCTCTTCCGTATCGCAGGGATCATTGCAGGCAATATACCATTTATGTGCAAAGAATGTCCCGTAAGGCATGCCCACAACTGTATATTCCGGAATGCTGATGTTCATTTCATTGCTGACCAGCGCAATGGCTTTATTCATATTCTCTACGCTCAGGTGTTCGCCGGTCAGGCTTAAAAAATGTTTTGTTCTGCCGGTGATCACTACTTCATTTCGTTCCAGGTCCACAAACTTCAGGGTATCACCCAGCAAGTACCTCCATGCGCCGGCATTGGTACTCATCAGTAGGGCATATTCTTTTCCTTCCTCAACTTCGTGAATCATCTTTGCTTCGGGATTACTGATAATATTTCCCCCGCTGTCAAAATTTTTTTCTTCAAAAGGAACGAACTCCAAAAAGATATTATTGTTGAGAATGAGCTGCATCCCTTTAGCATTTTCCCTGGTCTTGTATCCTATAAATCCTTCGCTCGACAAATAGTTTTCAATGTAGGTGATCGGCTTACCTAATAGTTTTTCAAATCCTTTTTTATACGGTTCAAATGCCACACCGCCGTGAACGAAAAACCCGAGGTTGGGCCATATCTCATGAATATTTTTAACTTGATAATGTTCGATCACCATTTCCATACACATCTGGCACCAGGCGGGTACCCCGACAATATACCCGATATCCCATTCCCTTGCATGCTCCACAATTTCATGAAGTTTTTGATTCCAGTCAGTGATGGCGGCAATTCTTCCGCCGGGTTTATAAAATGTCTGAAACCAGAATGGCCTTTTTTTGGCAAGGATGCCGCTGAGGTCACCTTCATACCAGCCGGCTTTGCCTTTTTTCAGATCCGTGGCGCCCCCCAGCATCAGGAATCCCCTTGTCATTGCTTTACGATTCAGGTTTTCATAACCAAGAAGCGTCACGAACTGCCGGACATAATTAATGGTATTGCTGCGCAAAATTTCTTTTGTAATAGGAATGTATTTGCTGGCGGCTTCTGATGTTCCTGAACTCAAAGCATAATATTTTATCTTGCCCGGCCAGGTGACATCCGGTACGCCTTCAAGGGTTTTCTTCCACCATTCATTATAGATCTTGTTGTAATCATGTACGGAAACTATGTCCTGAAATTTCTTTGCCGGGTGACGGCTCAATAAGATCTCATCGAAACGGTAGTGCTGGCCAAACTCAGTAAACCTTGCTTTCTTCAGTAATTTTTTCAATACCCGTATCTGCTGGCGGCGGGGGTCATTCCGGGGAATGCGGAGCGCTGCAGCAACTGCCCTCGGTAATTTGATCTCTATAATATTTGCCATGAAACGGGTTAGAACTTAAAGTTAAGCAATGTTGTTCATTGCAGTTGCGAATATAGCCCTATAAACTATCACCCGCCCAATTGTTTATAGCGGCGCCAGATCAGGCGGAGATCATTCATCACTTCATAATCACGGGCATACCAATAGTTCATCACCTTCAGGCTCTCTCCCGGCAATTCATTGGAAACAGAGTGAGGAACCCCGTTGCATCCCAGCACACAAGGCCGCAATTTCGGGAAGGGTTTTTCCCCGGGTATATAGCCTATCCACGTTTTTTTACCCAATAAAACAAAAAAACAATTGGATATAAAATGAACAGGATTTTTTACAAGAATAATCTGCACCGGAAAGGTGATTAACCCAAAAAGAGCAACGGCAACATCCATCAGTCTTTTCATCCTGCGGTGATAGGGATCGCTCAATGCAAATCCATTCTCAACTGATAATGCTTCTCCTGATGTATTCTTTGAATCGCTGCCAACTATGCTAAGGCTTTCCCCTGTATGAAATTTCAATTTGACCGGCCGGGGTAATGCCGGAATGATCCCGGCAATGTCTTTAAAAGTCAAATTGCCTATGCAAAAAATTATTTCACGAAAACCGGTGTCTTTATAAAGCTGATTTAATTTTTTCCAATCAGACATGGCGGTGTTATCACTGTCATACACCGCCACCCTCCCGATCACCCGTTCGGCATATCCGGCTTGCTTCATGACGTGAAGCGCATTTTCATATTCCTCGGCAGTGCCAACAATCACGGTATTCAATTCTTCATTCTGCTCCCGCTGGTTGCTCAAAATACCGGTGGATATAAAGATCCATCTTAACAGGCCAATAAGGACAAAGGATAATATGGATCCAAATAAGATGATCGCTCTTGAAAACCGATAATGTTCCGGCAACAGTGAATACCCGGCAAGCAGCACTACAGTTGCAATGAGCGCCGAACGTATCAGCCTGGGACGTTTGTAATACCTGTCATACAATCCTGCATAATACGCAATGACCAGGAATACAACTGTAAGGATCGGGAATAATGTCCAAAGTAACCTGTTGTCATACCGGACATCCGGCCGAACCCATTCATTCCAAAAATATTTTACTCCCCAGAAAGAAAATAAAGTAACCCCTGCATCAACGACAGGTAATCCAAGCCTTCTGATAAAATTTGCCACAGCGGTCATCATTGCACGAAACCAGATAGCAGAATGAACAAAGAAATTAAATATCCATGCCCTGCTGCCGCTATACTGCTTGCGTACAAAAATGCTCATGGCTTTGTAAAACATCCTGATGTAATTCAAAGTTCCTTTGCGGGTGCTTTCTCCTTTAAAGTGGATAATACTGCTGCCGGAGAAATAATAATTTTTATATCCTGCTTCCCGGATCCGGTAACTGAGGTCCACATCTTCACCATACATGAAAAAAATTTCATCAAAACCACCCGTCTTTTCCAGCACTTCCTTTTTCACCATCATAAATGCACCCGCCAATACATCAATCTCGTGGGTATGGTCAGGGCTCAGGCTGCCGAGATGATATTTTGAAAAGACCTTTGAGCGTGGAAATAATCCGGACAATCCAAACAGCTTGTATAATGCCGCTGAGGGCGAGGGAAAAGAACGCTTGGATTCTTTTAAAAACCTGCCGGAGCCATCCAGCATTTTAATTCCCAGGGCGCCGGCATCTGTATGAGATTCAAAAAAATCAATGCACTTTTTAAAACAATCTTCCGGTACGATCGTATCCGGGTTTAAGAATAGTATATATTTTCCCTTTGATAATTTCAATCCCTGGTTACAGGCTTTAGCAAATCCCAGGTTTTCCGGGTTAACAATAAACTGAATTTCGGGAAAACGGGGCTGTAAATATCCAAGACTGTTGTCTTCAGAATGATTGTCCACCACAATAACTTCCGCCGTCAAACCAGGGGTTGCCCTGCGAACTGAATAGAGGCATTGCTCTAAAAAGTGTTTGACATTATAGTTTACTATGATAACTGAGAGTTGCATTCCTTCTGCCGGGTTGTCTTGCGGGTTTTGTCAAAAATAATAGTTCTCTGCAGCATTCATTAATTTATTGTCCTTACAGGCGATTGGCAGATCATTATCTTTGCTCATGTTTAAATCCACACTGGTCGAAGCGGTACATGCAGGGGCGGCTGAAATCCGCCGTTTCTTCAATAAAGAATTCAAGATTGGAAATAAAGAAGGCATAAATAACCTGGTGACCGAGGCAGATCATGCTTCAGAAAAAGCTATACTGGCAGTAATCAAAAAAAAATTTCCGGATCACTATATCTTAAGTGAAGAAGCAGGTGAACTGGTACAGGATTCCAATTACAAATGGATCATTGATCCTATTGACGGCACCGTGAATTTTGCCCACGCAATACCGTTGAATTGCGTCTGCATTGCTATAGAACACAATGGTGAAGTAGTGATGTCAGCTATATATAATCCGCATCTGGAAGAATTATTCTTTGCAGAAAAAGGTCATGGTGCATTTCTGAATGACAAACCCATTCATGTCAGCGATCAAACAGAAGTGGCCAAAGCCTGCCTTGTCACCGGTTTTCCCTATACTTATTTAGATACTCCCCATGGACCATTGCAGATCTTTGAAAAATTTATCAGGAAAGGAGTTCCCGTCCGCCGCCTCGGATCTGCGGGTATTGATCTTTGCTGGGTTGCCTGCGGTAGATTTGACGGATTTTATGAACATAAACTGGAGGCCTGGGACAGTGCTGCCGGATGGCTTATCGTAGAAGAAGCCGGGGGAAAAGTAACTGACTTCGGGGGAAATAAATTTTCACCATACCAGCCGCATGTGCTGGCGACAAACGGAAAAATTCATAATGATATACTGGCGGTAATTAATAATAAAAAATCTTTATAGCAGGATCAATGAATTATTTTTTTAAAACCGATACGTTATTGGCCCTGTTCAGAAATAAATAATAAACAGTGAACTGTAAATTATAATTCGTAAATCCGGATGGAGCAAAGAACTGAAATATCTTCTCTTGGTGAATTTGGGCTGATCAAGCACCTGACCAGGAATATTGAATTGCAAAATGCTTCTTCAATAGTTGGCGTTGGGGATGACGCTGCCGTCATTGATCATTTCGGGAAGCAAACAGTAGTGACTACCGACCTGCTGATCGAAGGCGTTCATTTCGATCTCGTTTACACCCCATTAAAACACCTGGGTTACAAAAGTGTGATCGTCAACCTCAGCGATATCTATGCCATGAATGCAGTACCCACCCAGATCATTGTCAGTCTTGGCATCAGCAACCGGTTCAGCGTGGAGGCATTGAATGAATTTTATGAAGGGATCTATGCTGCCTGCGAAAAATATGGAGTTGACCTTGTCGGCGGCGATACCAATTCTTCTCAAAAAGGATTCATCATTTCAATAACCGCACTGGGAGAAGTGGCTCCCGGAAAATTTATAAAAAGAAGCACGGCAAAAAAAGGAGACCTGCTTTGCGTCAGCGGAGACCTTGGCGCTGCTTATGTAGGCTTATTATTTTTAGAAAGAGAAAAAAAGATCTTTCTCGAATCCCCGGGTGTACAGCCCGACCTGGAAGGTGAGTCGTATGTAATTGGCAGGTTGCTGAAACCAGAAGCAAGAAAAGACATTATTGAGTTTTTTGAAAAAGAAAATATCGTTCCTACATCCATGATGGACATCAGCGACGGGTTGAGCTCAGAAGTACTGCATATCTGCCATGACAGCAATCTTGGCTGTGTGCTGTACGAAGAAAAAATACCGGTAGCGGAGGAAATGAGAAAAGCCGCATTCAAGTTTGAAATTGATCCCACCGCCTGTGCCCTCAGTGGCGGTGAAGACTATGAGTTACTCTTTACTCTCCGGCAGGAAGACTATGATAAAATCGTACTGAATGAGAACATCAGTGTGGTAGGATACATGACAGAACCCGAAGCGGGTGCATACATCATAACAAAAGGCGGAGGAAAACATCCCATCACCGCACAGGGCTGGAACCATTTAAACAAGAACCGGAGTTAAATCGTCATGCGGATCTTAATATTTTGCTTTCTTATTGTCTTACTCTATTCCTGCACTGCAGGAAGATTGGCTTTCGATCCGGCAAAAAAATATTCTCCAGAAGAATTGCAGAAAGATTATACTATTTTTCAAAATATACTGGAGGAATCTCACCCCGGAATGTATTGGTACACTCCCAAAGACAGCATGGATTATTTTTTCCGGGAGGGAGACAATAAGCTTAAAGATTCACTCACTGAGCCGCAGTTCAAAAATATCCTGGCTTATATTCTTTCAAAAATTGATTGCGGCCATACAACAGTACGGAGTTCAAAAAAATATCTTCGTTACGTTGATACAGCCCGTTTGAAAGTTTTTCCGCTAAGCATCAAATTCTGGCCTGATACTGCAGTTGTTGCCCTCAACATGATCCGTACCGACAGCGTCCTGAAAAGAGGAACGGTCATCAAAAAAATTAACGGTCAACCCATCTCATTCATCATTGATTCGTTATTCCAATTCATTTCCGCTGACGGGCACAACCTGACACATAAATATCAGTCACTCAGTAACCGGTTCAATTTCGGCCAGCTGTATTCATCCGTCTTCGGCAGTTCTGATAAATATAAAATTGATTATATAGATAGCAGCGGGAATGAACGTACCGGCATAGTACCGGCTTATGATCCCAAAACAGATACTTCACGCCGTAATTTGATGCGCCCTTTTCCCCGCCAGCCCAAACTCACTAAAAGAGAAAGAAAAAAATTACAGCTCTCTTCTGTCCGTGCACTAAGAGTGGACTCGACAAATGAAACAGCTTTTATGGACCTGAATTCCTTCGGCAGAGGATTTCATCTTCAGAAATTTTTTCGCCAGTCATTCAGGTACCTGAGAAAAAATCACATAAACAATTTGGTCATTGATGTAAGAGGAAATGGCGGCGGAAGTGTCAACAATTCAACTTTCCTCTCCCGTTTTTTATCAGACCACCGTTTTAAAATAGCTGATTCATTGTATGCCATTTCCAGGAAAAGCCGTTATGGCCGTTATATCCAAAATAATTTCTGGAATGATCTCTTCATCAGGATTTTCAGTCACCGGAAACAGGACGGGCATTATCATTTCGGATATTTTGAACGCCACTATTTCAAACCTAAAAAAGACAACCATTTCAGCGGCACTGTATATATCATTACCGGCGGTAATTCTTTTTCGGCTACAACCTTATTCCTGAATTCCGTGATACACCAGAAAAATATAACTGTGGTGGGGGAAGAAACGGGAGGGGGTTCTTATGGAAATAATGCCTGGCTGATACCGGATGTCACACTTCCGGAAACAGGAATAAAATTCAGGTTGCCTTTATTCCGGCTGGTGATGAATAAAAATTATCCAAAAAACGGCAGAGGCATTCTGCCTGATATAGAAGTGGCGCCTACAGTAAATGCCATCCGCCGGGGAGACGATTACAAAATGGACAAAGTAACGGAGCTGATCAATACTGCTAAAAAAAAGAATAACCAGGTTTCCTATTGAAGATCATTGATCATTATTTAAAATACAGAACCGGTCTGCATCTTTCCAGAAAGGAAATTTTTCCCGGATATTTTCCAAACGTAATTTATCCAATGCAATGGTGAAGATATCCTCTTCATCGCTGCAGTGATATAATATCTCGCCGAGCGGATCTGCGATCATGCTGTCTCCGCTATGATAAATATGATGACCGTCGTCACCTACCCGGTTCACCCCAACCACATAACATTGGTTTTCGATGGCTCTTGCCACCAGCAATGTTTTCCAGGCAATACTCCTTCGTTCGGGCCAGTTGGCAACATAGATGAGAACATCGTATTCGGGTTTTCCGGGCTCCTCTATAGTGGGAGGAGATTGGCGGCTCCACACAGGAAATCTGAGATCATAACATACCAGTAAATTAATTTTCCATCCTTTCGCAGAAGCGATGAGGCGTTTTGTTCCGGCGGTGTATTTATCATCTTCTCCCGCAAAAGCAAAACGATGCCTTTTATCATAATAACCAAATTGCCCGTTGGGCAGCATCCATATCAAACGGTTAAAATAAACTTCTTTTCCCGCCTCGCCCGAAAGAGAGGGGATCACTTCTTTTATGATTACACTTCCCGTAAGAATGATACCATTATCGGCAGCCACTCTTTTCATCCAGTTCACTGTTTCACCTTCCATGGTTTCTGCCAGGGGTTCCGGATTCATGCTGAACCCGGTGCTGAACATTTCGGGCAGCACCACTATTTCGGTTTCTTCCTGTATGGAACGTATTTTTCTTTCAAACATGGCAAGATTGGCTGCCTTGTTTTCCCAATGAAGGTTGGACTGAATGGTGGTAATGGTAAGTGTGGACATAATGCAAAATTAAGAGGAGGTTTCCAATAGTAATCCCTTCCCGGAAAATGCAGGTTTCAATAAAATTAAGATGCACAGTAATGAGAGCGATCCATTAGTTTTGATAAGAGCTTTCGGTTCTTTTCTCTTTTTATCCTCATAAACTTCAGAGTATATGCGATATCTTCTTACATTTTTTATTGCCGTCCTGCTTTCTTTTTCATCAATGGCTCAAAAAAAACGGATACCGAAAAAGTATTTCAAAAAAGATTTTCCGGCACTGGTTGAAAAGTCAAAAGAAATCCTGGGCCATGCTTACATGGTGCAGGACCTGCTGTACACCACCGACACCATTCCCGGATGGGAGGGTTTTCCTGTCACGCTGTACGAATACCGAACAGGCATTGACAAGTACATTCAAAAACCCAAGACCGGGAAAGTGTTTTTATTGAATCCTTCGCCCGAAAAACTGGCAAGGTGGGTGGCCACCGCCTGCTGGCAGGTGAAGCACAGCGTGGATACTTCCTATACTCACAAATTGCTGAACTGGATAGACTACCAGTCCAATGCGCAGTTTCCGGTGAAGGGTGTGGTGTATGAAGACATGTACACCAAAGATTTTTATGAACCTTATGTTTTTAAAGACGGAGTGACCGTTTACATTAAAGACAGCACCATGTGGCCGGCTGATAAGACCTGCACTCCCGAACAACTCGATTTTTACCTGCGCATTACCAACGAAGACCTGAAACCCCAAACGGGGCAGTACGGAAGAATTTCCAGTACCACCCGCGAGGATTATAAAGCCGGCGGCGGCAAAGAAGATGCAGGCGATAAGAACGACCGTAAACAGAAGTGGCTGGAAGTAGTGAGAGAACTGTATAAAAAGGCATGGAACTCCGACAGGAATGAACTGATCATCATGTGGGCAAAACAACATTTGTAGGTTGTGATAAAAAAGTTTTTCGGTTTTGAAGCTGTTTTTATACCGCCGCCCACAGAGGAAGTATCACAAACTAAAATCATTTTCAATTTGGAGGGACAAAAAAAGCCCCACTCCAATCATCTTACCCACATTTAAATGAACCATAAGTTCTTTATCTTTAAAAGAAACTTTTTCACCCTTAAATATTCCTGAAATGGCTGAAACACGCAAAGTAGTTCCTACAGGGTCCGCTTATGACCCGCCGCTGCTCATCAAATCCATCTTGCAGCAATCATTGAAGTATGAACCCGGCAGGGAGATCTTTTACCGCGACCTGGTACGCATGGATTACCGCCGGCTTAACGGCCGTATTGCACAACTGGCCCACGGCCTGAAATCCATCGGCGTGAAAGAAGGAGATGTGATCGGTGTGCTGGAGTTTGACAGCCATCGCTACCTGGAGCTTTATTTTGCCATTCCCATGATCGGCGCCGTATTGCACACGATCAATTACCGTTTGTCTGCGGAACAGATCGGCTATACCATGAATCATGCGGAAGACAAAGTGGTGTTTTGCCATAAAACCTTATCTCCCCTGCTCGCCGCAGTAAAACCTACGCTGCAGACGGTTGAAAAATATGTTTTGATGAAAGATGACGATGCAGCGCCGGAAGGAATTTCTTTCATTGATGCGGAATATGAAGCATTGCTGGCGGGCCATCCGGAAGAATATGATTTTCCTGATTTTGATGAGAACAGCATGGCCACCCTGTTTTACACTACCGGAACAACAGGCCAGCCCAAGGGTGTTTGTTTTTCCCATCGCCAGCTGGTATTACACACTTTGGCATTGTCCGGTTCTTTGAGCGCCATTGACTCTCCTGTCCGCATTCATTCCACCGATGTGTACATGCCGCTGACGCCCATGTTTCATGTTCATGCATGGGGAATGCCTTATGCCGCCACCATGTTCGGCATGAAGCAGGTCTATCCCGGGCAATATGAAGCTGCAATGCTGATGAAGCTGATCCTCGGCCACCGCGTCACTTTCTCTCATTGTGTGCCCACCATCCTGGGAATGCTGGTGAACAATCCGAAAGTAAAAGAATTGGACCTCTCCTTTTTCAAAGTAATCATTGGCGGCTCTGCACTTCCCAAAGGACTGGCACGGGCAGCCAATGATATGGGAATTGATATCATTGCCGGTTACGGATTATCTGAAACCTGCCCTGTTCTTACCATTCCTTATTTGCCGGCCGCCATGAAAGAAAAATTAACGGCGGAGCAACAGGTGGAAGAAAGAATAAAAACAGGCCGCCCGGTTTTAATGGTTGACCTGAAGCTGATGGATGAAGCCGGAAAATTTTTGCCTTTCGACGGAAAGACGGTCGGCGAGATCGTGGTGAGAGCGCCCTGGCTTACTCAAACTTATTATAAAGAACAAGAGCAGAGCGAAGAACTCTGGAAATACGGTTATATGCATACCGGCGATATGGCTTATGTGGAACCCAATGGAACCGTGGTGATCGTGGACCGCAAAAAAGATGTGATCAAATCCGGTGGTGAATGGATTTCATTGCTGGCGCTGGAAAGCATCATCTCTGCTTATCCCGGAGTGAAAGAAGCCGCAATCGTCGGAATACGTGATGAAAAATGGGGTGAACGGCCACTGGCGCTTGTGGTATTAAGTGAAGGAAAAGATATCGGTGTGAAGGATCTGAAAAACCACCTTCAGCAATATGTGAACACCGGCCATTTAAGCAAATGGGCTGTACCTGAAGAGTTCCGCTTTGTGCAGGAGATACCCAAAACAAGCGTGGGAAAAATTGACAAGAAACTGATCCGGAGCAAGATTGAAAAAGATGAGATCTGATTATTTCAAACTTTCTGATCATTCAGAAATTTTTTTAATCATTTTATTTAATACCATGAAACATATTCCTCTTGCGGAACTGATCTCTTTAAAAAATAAAAAAGCGATCATCACCGGCGCTGCCAATGGAATCGGCAATGCCATTGCATTGAGGTTTGCCGAGGCCGGTGCAGACCTGGTTCTTATTGACAAAGATGCCAAAGGCCTTGAAAAACTGAAAACTCAATTGTCAGAATTCAACATCAGCGTGTCTGTCTTTGCATTCGACCTTTCGGATAAAAAATCCATTGATCAGTTCTGGAAAAATATCCATGGGGGCTCTGTTGATATCCTGATCAACAATGCGGGCATTTATCCTTTTAAAAAATTCCTGGACCTTGATGAAGCATACCTGAACAAGGTGATGCAGGTGAATCTTCTTTCTGTTCTTTGGATGTGCCAGCATTTTATAAAAAGCAGGATCAAAAAAGGCGGTACGATTGTGAACACGGGCTCTATTGAGGCCATCATGCCATTCAAAAGCGACCTTGCTCATTATTCGGTAAGCAAGGTGGGAGTGATTGCGCTGACCCGTGACCTGGTGCGTGATTTCGGTAAAAAAGGTTTCAGGGTAAATGCGGTGGTGCCCGGCGGTATCATTTCATCAGGAACAAAGGGTGCGGCAAAGAAAGCTATTGTAACTCTTGACTTTCAACTAATCTCTGATTCATATAAATTTTTACAACGGCTTCCTGCGGGAAGGTTGGGAAACACCGATGAAATTGCACGGATGATCCTGGTGCTTGCCAGCGACCTGTCCAGCTATGTGTACGGGTCCATTATTCCTGTGGATGGAGGGTTTCTTTCAGCGTGAGAAAATATATTTCGCAGTAAATATTAAAACAGTCTATATTAACCCGAAGAGAATGGAGTAATAAAAAATTTTAAAAATGATATTGTACATTTATTAGTTAGGTTTCATTTTAAAACTAACAATCATAATATAGGAAATGGCAATTTTTGAAATTGATAAAGGAAAAGCAAAACGGATAAGATTAAGTGAATTTAAGCTTGAAAAAGATCTGCAAAAGTTGATAGAAGGAAATTTAGAAACAATCTTCAATTGCCGATTTATTGCAACTGAATTCTCAACAGGGAACGTTCATTCCGGAAGAATTGACACTTTAGCCATTTCAGAGGATAACAACCCCGTGATTATTGAATATAAAAAAGCGGCATCCTCAGACTTGATAAATCAAAGCCTTTACTATCTGCATTGGATCAGAGACCATAAAGGCGACTTTCAGATCGCAGCAAATAATGCTTTGGGAAATATTACCGACGTTGATTGGTCTGATATTAGAGTAATTTGCTTGGCCCCAGAATACAAAAAATACGATATACATGCAGTTCATGTAATGGGAGCTAACATTGAGCTATGGCAATACAAAATTTATGAAAATGGAATATTAAACATAGATGAGGTTTTTAAACGAACAACTTCATCCGCAAACCAAAATACTGAAGAGTCCACGGGTAAAAACCCGGTTATGGTAGAAGCCGGGAAAAAAGCGGCATTGACAAGAAAAACGGCAACTTATACACTCGAAGAACATTATAAGAATCTTGATAAAAGAATGTACGAATTATTTTATGTAATCCGGGACTATATAGTGGCTTTAGATAGCTCCATACAAGAAACCCCAAAGAAAAATTATATTGCTTACAAGACAAGTCAAAACTTCGTTTGTTTGCAAGCATACAGGAAAAAATTGACTTTATATCTGAAATTAAATCCCGAAGAAGTAAATCCAATGCCTAAACAAGGACGAAATGTTAAGGGCATTGGACACTTTGGAACAGGCGATTTTGAATTAACAATAAAAGATTTGGCTGACTTTGAAGAAACAAAATATTTAATCAATGAAGCATATAAAAATATAGGCGGATGATACTAATTCATCTAAGCCATTTTTCTTAAAGAATGCTAAGTGCCGCCGGTGGCAGGGTTGCACAATTTTTTTATTTTGTCATCAACATATTTATTTCCCTGCTCTTTTGCTTTTTTATAATCAGCACAGGCTTCCACCGTCTTCCCCAGGTTTTCATAGCACACGCCGCGATAATAATAAACATTGTCCGATTTTGCTTTTGCAAATTCAAGATACTTGCTGTAGTCTGCAATGGCTTTTGCATATTCTTTCTGATTGTGATAGATAACAGCACGCATCCAATAGCCACCGGTGTCTTTAGGATAAAATTTTATATGGCTATCCAGATCAGACAAACCCGCCGTTGTATCTTTTTTTGCAAAAAAAGATTTTGCCCTGTATTCCAAAGCTTCTTTGCTTTTGGGAACTTTTTTGAGGTAAGCCCCGATATCTGTAATGGCTGAATCATTTTTTGAAATATTAAAATAGGAAAGTCCTCTGTAAAGAGTCAGGCTGTCTTCTTTACAGTTTTTTTGAACTGCGTCGTTAAAGGATTTTATTGCGTCCGCATATTTCTGATATCCATAAAATGCCTTTCCTTTTACATAATCATAAACCGCATTATTCATTTTCAGGTTCATCACAGAAGATGTTTTTTTTAATTCTCCTTTCTCCCATTGACCAATTATTTGTTTTCCATCGGGATAAAGCATATATCCTTCTTGTGGTTCAATTTCTTTTGTGGGCATATAATTGCCAATGTTTTTAATGGCGCCATAGAAAACCATGCCATCAGGAAAGTATAATTCAAATAAAGAGCCGTCACTATAAATTGTTCTTTTAGCTAATGTTCCATCATCCAAAATCCAGTTTTTTCCGTAAGAGCTTGTAGTTCCGCCTGAAAAATCTCCTTCAAAAAACAAAACATCATTTTTGAAAAACTTTCCTTGACCATTGGCAAAATCATTTTCAAATTTCCCTTCATACCTGCTTTTATTTGCCCAGGTCATCACACCCTGTCCTGATCTTTGCCCTCTCAGGTATTCGCCTTTATATACATCTCCATTCTTCCAGGTGTAGGTGGCATTGCCATTCAGCATATCATCTTTCCATGTACCGGTTACTGTATTTCCATTGGCATATTTCATAACTCCATTGCCTTCTTTTTTTTCATTCACCCAGTCGCCTTCATAACTGTCTCCGTTTTTCCAGGTGGCCTTGCCTTTTCCATTCCATTTGCCGTCTTTCCATTGTCCTGTATATATTCGGCCATCGGTATAAGTGCCTACACCAAAACCTTCGGCTAGTTCTTCAACAAAATCGCCTTCATAAGAATCTTTATTTCCCATTAACAATTTTCCTTTTCCATTTGCTTTGCCATTATAGTAGTTCCCCTCATATACATCACCCGATTTTTTAATAACATATTTTCCATAGCCATTTCTTTTATCGAGTAGGAACGCTCCTTCATACGTATCGCCATTATTATATAATTCTTTCCCTTTTCCTTCACGCAATTCATTTACCCAAAAACCTTCGTACCAGGAAGAGTCGGAGTATATTCTTTTTCCAAAGCCATTTATTTTATCATCTTTCCACTCGCCAGTATAAATGCTTCCCGTTTTCCAGATAAACTTGCCCTTTCCTTCCCTATTGCCTTTTACAAAAGTTCCTTCGTAGCTGCTTCCTGAGGGAAATACTTGTTTTCCCTGGCCATCTTTTTTGCCTAATTTCCAATAACCTTCATAGGTGCCCCCGTCACTCCCTTTAAAAATACCATAGCCTTCAAAATACCCGTCCTTTACATCTCCTTCATACACTCTTCCGTCTTTCCAAATATATTTTCCCTTACCGTTCCAGTAACCATTTACCCAGTCTCCTTCAAATACATCGCCATTGGAATAGATTCTTTTCCCTTTGCCATTAGGAGAACTGTTTTTCCAATTCCCTTCATATACATCTTCATTTTTGAATTTGTATTTTCCGAACCCATTAGCACAATCACCACTAAGGCATTGGGCAAAAGTTGTTTTCATACAAATACAAGCTGAAAGAAAAAAGGTTAATCTGAGCAGCATAGATAGGTTTTAATTAAAAATAATATTTTATTTCCTAAAGAGGTACTATACCGATATCGTGAGTTTTGAAAAGGCCGGCAGAGCACCTGTCTAAAATCAACATGATAGCCAAAAAAAGATTTGAATATCTGGTCTTCTGATCTCATTACGGATGAAAGTTTTTGCCTGCTTAAGGGAACCCGGGATCAAATTAAAAATTTGAGGACGCCGGATATCAATGTTCCTTCAAACCCTTTCTGCAACAAATAATCCATTGTCTTTCTTTTACGAACCAGGTATTGTTCGTTTTTCAAAGAAACATATTTTTTTTCCGCCAGTTTTTTCAATAGTTGTAAATAATCATTTTCGTCTATTTGCTTCACCGCCTTTCCGATGCAGTAGTCGCTGATTTTTTTCTTCTTCATTTCTGTTTTGATTTTCACCCTGCCCCACTCATTCATCCTGAACTTTCCCCGGGCAAAAGCAATGGCAAACCGTTCTTCGTTCAGGTAATTTTCTTCGATCAGGGTTGCGATGATCTTATCATGCTCACTTCTCCTGGCTCTGAGCTGAAACAGTTTTTCTTTTACATCCTGATGGCAACGCTCCTGGTAACCGCAAAAATGCCTGAGTTTTTGAAGCGCTTGTTCTGTAGTGAGTATCTTCCGTTGCAGCATATAACAAATCTAAAAGAAAAAGTTCCGCCCGCAGACGGAACTTTTTATGCTAAAAAAAAAAATTACTTATCGCAAATTGTTGATGGAGTTTTTGACTGTGTCGTGTTTTGTTTTTAAAACATTAGATATTGTTGAATACTGCTTTCCCATTGAAGATAGGGCCGTTTGCAGGATTGTGAGTTGTGCAGATACTGCTTTCATTTTACGTTCCAGATCCTGCAGTGCTGCATTTTTCTCTTGTTGTTGCAAATTATCCACCTTCTGTTGTGCATCTATAATTGCGGCTTTCAAACTTTTTACCCCAGTACGGGCACTATTGATTGCGGCATCAGAATTACTGTTATCATTATTCAATTGCAGGTCCAATTCATTTAAAGAGGTCATCATGCCTTTAAGGTTTTCCTGGCCTGTGTTTATATTTTCGGTATATCCTTTAACGGTCCCGTCCCAGCCTTTGCGGGCAGCTTCTTCACCG
>MWTC01000041.1 GCA_002066995.1 Sphingobacteriales bacterium UTBCD1 | reverse complement strand
AACTATTTTTGAGTACATTACCTTCTTTTATTGCCTCGCAAAGACCTACGCACTTTTTTGCAGCCCGGGTCATCGCGAGGAACGAAGCGATCTTCTTTAAGTGCAGTTTGCTTCGGCAATTTTTCTAGCGTAGGTCATCGTGGGGAACGAAGCGATCTTCTTTCTTTTATTGCCTCGCAAAGACCCACGCTCTTTTTTGCAGCCCGGGTCATCGCGAGGAACGAAGCGATCTTCTTTAAGTGCAGTTTGCTTCGGCAATTTTTCTAGCGTAGGTCATCGTGGGGAACGAAGCGATCTTCTTTCTTTTATTGCCTCGCAAAGACCCACGTATTTTTTTGCAGCCCGGGTCAATGCTTATGCGATCGTAGAAGTGAATTTTTTACTTCTGATACAGCCCCTTTTCTTTTATGATAAAAATTTCGTCTTTTCATTCAGTGTGAGCACTCGTATTGCAGACCCGATGTTAGTGATTTTCTCCCTGTTCATCATCTTCTGCAAAAAATGATACTGATAATTCAAATATGAATTATTCCTGTTTCCTGCCCATGTTCTCAATTCAGTACCTTCTCCTGTTACTGTCAAATCCCGGCCTTTTGTATCCGCCGCTGCTTTTGGGCCTGTCTTCCGCAGCTTTTACCACCATTGGTTTCTTACCCAGGGAGATGCCGTTTAGGTTTTCTATGGCTTCCTTTGCTTCGGATTCATTGGCCATTTCCACAAAACCAAAACCCCTGCTTTTACCGGTTTCCCGGTCAATGGAAACTTTTGCAGATAAAATTTTTCCGAATTTTTCAAAAATTTCTTCAAGCTCTGCGTCATCGAGGTCGTAAGGAAGGCCGGCAACAAAAAGATTCATGTTATTTTTCTTTCAAAGATAATCTTCCTTCTCATGCCTTAATTAGTGTCTTACTAACATATTTTGCTCATGTAAATTTTAAGTTAACGGGGCAGCCAGCTGCAAATAAATCAGGAATAATTAATAGGCTTCGTAGCCCGCCAGGCAAGTGCCCGGGATACCAAAGGGAACACAATTCCAAAAAGAACCGGTTTACCACAAACCTATGATCGCAAATTTTGTTATGTTAGCAATGAGTTTGTAAATAAAAAAGGAATGATGTCATGCCCAAACCTGCAAACCCCGAACAAAAAAGACTGAAAGAAAACTATTCTAAAAAAAGGAAATGGCTGAAATGGGGACCTTATCTGTCCGAAAGACAATGGAGTACGGTGCGGGAAGATTACAGCGCCAATGGTGATGCCTGGAATTTTGTGACTCACTCCATGTCCCGTTCAAAAACCTACCGCTGGGGGGAGGATGGGATTGGAGGAATTTCTGATAGTAGCCAACGCTTATGTTTCGCTATTGCATTATGGAACGGTAAAGATGAAATTCTTAAAGAAAGGCTTTTCGGATTGACACCTTCCGAAGGCAATCATGGAGAAGATGTGAAAGAGTTGTATTACTACCTGGACAATACTCCGACACACTCTTACATGAAATACCTGTATAAATATCCACAAGCTGCATTCCCTTATGAAGAACTGATAGAGGTGAATAAGCGCCGAAGCAGGAATGAAGATGAATATGAAATTGGTGACACAGGTGTTTTTAATGACGGGAAATACTTTGATGTCTTCATTGAATATGCAAAAGAAAGTGAAGAAGACATCTGTATTAAAATAACTGCCTGTAACAGGGCCGGTGAAAAAGCGCAACTCGTTTTGTTACCCACACTCTGGTTCCGCAATCAATGGTCGTTTGGGCTGATCAATGAAAAGCCTTCGATCAGTTTGGTTTCATTGGAAGGTTCTTACGGCGAACTTAAAGCCGCTCATGAAAAACTGGGAGAATATCATTTTTATTTTCAAAAGCCCGAAAGAGTTTTATTTATCGAAAATGAAACCAACAATCTCCGGCTTTACAATACACCCAATGAAAGCCCTTTTGTAAAAGATGCTTTTCATGAAGCGGTCATTACAAACCATTTTGAATTATTTAATGAAAAAAAGAGCGGCACCAAATGTTCGCCGTTGTATCAGTTGAATATAGAAGCTCATGATGAAGTGACCGTTAAGCTACGATTGAGCAAAGAAGAGATTGAAAAACCATTTAATGCTGATTTTGATTTCGTATTTATACAAAGAAAAAAAGAGGCCGATGAATTCTATGACTGCCTGATCGAAACAAAAGACAAGGATCTTAAGAATATTCAAAGACAGGCTTATGCCGGAATGTTGTGGAACAAGCAGTTTTATTACATTGATATTCCGTGCTGGCTCAAAGGTGATCCGGGTTTTCTTCCTCCTCCCGAACAAAGGCTTAACGGGAGAAACAGCGACTGGCTTACCCTGAATAATGAAGACATCATTTCCATGCCCGACAAATGGGAGTATCCCTGGTACGCTGCATGGGATCTTCCTTTTCACTGCGTATCGCTTGCGTCACTCGATGCTGAATTTGCAAAGGAGCAACTGATCCTTTTGCTTCGGGAATGGTATATGAATCCTTATGGCCAGATTCCTGCGTATGAGTGGAATTTCAGTGACGTAAACCCTCCGGTTCAGGCCTGGGCCTGCATGCAGGTTTATAAGATAGACAAAGAAAGGACAGGAACCGGTGACATCAGTTTCCTGGAAAGGACTTTTCAGAAACTACTGATAAACTTCACCTGGTGGGTGAACCGCAAGGACCGGCTTAACAATAATGTCTTTGAAGGCGGTTTCCTCGGGCTGGATAATATCGGTGTGTTTGACAGGAATAATGTTCCCGGAGGAGGGATACTGGAACAGGCTGACGGCACAGCGTGGATGGGAATGTATTGCCTGAACATGCTGGACATTGCTCTTGAGCTGGCACAAACCAACAAGATATATGAAGACCTGGCCACTAAATTCTTTGAACACTTCACGTATATCGCAGCTTCCATCAACCAGATCCGTGAAGGTTATAAAGGATCGTGGGATGAAGAAGACGGTTTCTTTTATGATGTACTCCGCATGCCTGACGGGAATTTCATTCCTTTAAAAGTCCGCTCTCTTGTCGGCCTTACCTCTTTATTCGGAGCTCATGTCATTGACAAATCATTGCTGAAAAAGCTTCCTGATTTCAACCGCAGGCTGAAATGGTTTGTAAAATACCGTCAAAAGAACGACCAGTACCAGGTAATCGAAAACATTGACAAAAAAGATAAAATACTTCTTTCCCTGGCTCCTTATAAAAGATTAAAGAAGATACTTTGCGCACTGCTTGATGAAAAAGAATTTCTTTCCTGTGCCGGCATCCGTTCTTTATCGAAGATCCACGAGAATCCTTATACCATCCACATTGCAGGGAGTGAGTTTGGCTTGAGTTATCAGCCCGGCGATTCCAATTCAACTTTATTTGGTGGCAATTCCAACTGGCGGGGACCCGTGTGGATGCCCATGAATTACCTGATGATAACAGCGCTGGAAAAATATCATGAATATTTTGAAGACGAACTGAAAGTGGAATTCCCTTCTTTTTCCGGAAGGGAAATGGATCTGAAAGAAGTGGCGAAGAAACTGAAAGAACGCCTGGTAGGGATTTTTGCAAAAGACAAGGACGGAAAAAGAAAAGTGAACGGTCAGGCGGAATTGTTCGATAAAGATCAATATTTCAAAGACCTCATTTTATTTTTTGAATGTTTTCATGGAGATTCAGGGAAGGGGATAGGCGCCTCACATCAGACAGGATGGACAGGTTGTATTGCAGAGATACTCAGGAAGTATAAGGACAAGAATGAAAAGTGATCGAATGGGAAACTTTTTATCGGAATTAGATAAATACAAACAGTATGAAGGATGATTACTATTATATGGAACGGTGTAAAGTTTTGGGGAAGAGTGCGGGGGAAAAGGGAAACTCTCCGGTGGGGGCTCTTATTGTAAAAGACGGCAACATCATTGCTGAAGCTGAGGAAGCAAACAAAACCAAAAACGATGTGACCTGCCATGCAGAGATCGAAGCGATCAGGATAGCCGTGAAAAAATCGGGTGCCGATCTATCGGGAGCAATCCTGTACACCACTCATGAGCCCTGCGTGATGTGTTCTTATGCAATAAGATTTTACAGGATCAGCAAGGTGGTCTATCTGCATGCCGTTGATCATCTCGGCGGCGCCACTTCTTCCATGCCTTTATTGGTATCTAATGATGTGCCCCCGAAGTGGGGAAAAAAGCCGGAAGTGGTTCATTTGATTTCTGAAAAGCAATAATGAAAGAGGGAGACGTATCAGAACATCTCCCGTTGAAAAATATTTTGTGAATCAATTCCTTTCAACATCAGAATTCAGAAACCAGCGACAACCATCTTGCAGCAGGCGCTCCCCAGACTTCTTTATAAGTAGCCGTATTGAACTGCGGCCAGTAAGGAGTATCACCATTGAATTTGGATTCCATTCCTACCGGTATTCCCCCTACCGTTTCTCCCGGGAGCGCCACGTAAAGCTGTGGATAGTTGCTTCCTTCTCCCCAGATGATGGATTGGCCAAAAGGATTTTTACCGACGATCCAGAATAATTGCTGCTCGGCAATGTTCAGTAATTCCTTATCCTTTAAAAACTTTCCGCACAACGCTGCATTTTTCCCCGTTGACAATTGTACGGCGGCATTTCCCTTGAATGAGAACCATACGGGAAATACTCTCAGGTAATGCTCTTCATCCAGCTTCACTCCATTCTCCAATTGCTCTTTATAATCTTTGCCAACTCCGCCGAAAACACCCACCTGCACTTTGTAAAAGTTCACGGAATCTTTTATCTCGTTGATATTATAAACACCGCTTGGCACCAGGCCATAAGGGCTTACATATTGCATGATTGATTTCAGGTAATCTCCGTACAGCCTGATGGCAGCTTCCCATTTTTTATAGTCAGGATGATCAGGCTGTGTTTCACAGAGCATCACCAACGCCTGCATGTAATACTGATCACGGGATTGATGCGTGTAATGCACAATGGATAATTTGTTCAGATCACGATAAAAAAAACCTCTTGTTTTATTTTTATCATTCAGAGGCTCGGTGCGCTGACAATCCAGAGTATATTTAATGGCATTGGCCGCTTCATTTGCATAATATTTATCGCCGGTAAGTTTATACAACAAGCTTGCAGCAAAAGAGATATTAGCCATGTACTGGCTGTTGGAAGCCATAGCTGCATGATCGCCGCCACCGCCAATACTGTTGATATCATTGAAACTTAAGCTGTCAAATCTCTTTTTTGCGAAAGCGAAATCTTCTATGGCCACTTTACGCAAATTTTCTTTCAGCATTTTATCCTTGTCAATGATCATGGAGGCATAAGCCTCAACTCCTGAGAAAACAAAATTTTCAAATGCCCGGTTATGAACATGAATGCGGCGCCACCGGGTGGAATCGTCTTTCGTTCCGATAAAACCATCTGTCCATAAGTTAGTGCCCCAGGTCTGCGCACGGTAACCGTCACCGAAGCGGCTTTTCAGTATCAGGTCAATGCCCCATTCAGCTTCTTCCAGCATTCTTACATACATATCATTATCACCTTTTTCTTTTGCCCTGTTGGCCATTTCAAGAAGTGAATATGCGATCTCTCCCGATTGTAAGAACTGTTGCGACATATCCGCTGCATCATGCCACCCTCCGTTCATAGGAAAGATCTTCCCGTTATAAGTTCCATTCAGGTCAGCATGGCAAACTCCGTGTTTTTCAGGAACCGCATAACCACACCGCTCGCAGAAAATAAAATTCAACATACGCCAGGCAGAATTATCCCAGAGGTTTGCATTGATAAAAAACGGTTGCGAAACCACATCGCCGGCACGTATCTTATATTGTCCTTCTTTTTTAAAACCAGTAAAGTCAATTGTCTGGAATGATCCGGTATTGGTAGTTACTGAGTTGATCTTTCCTTCATACACCACTCCGGAACTGTTATTGTCTATCAGTTGAAACTTCCCGTTGTTTTGTTTTACGTTCACAATGGCGGTCTTTTCGCTTTCAGGCCTGTAGCCGCTTGTGGAAAATATGATCCTGTTATTGGCAGGCTGCCAACCGCTGACCACTTCAGGGTCTTCGATCGTTTCCAGTTTAACGGCATCAATGTCAAACTTCAAAGAATCACCCATGGTGCGTTCTTTACCGAAGACCTCAATGGCAAAAGAGATCTTTGTCACTTTATCACGGGCAAGCTCCGGCATTTCCACATAGCATTCATTCCATTTCCCATTGACCAGGTTGATTTCATGAATGCCTTCCCGTTCATATTTGTCCGGCACTTTGATCTTGCCTTCGTTGTTTATGATCAGGTTCAGGTAAATACTTCTTGCTCCTTCACAATCAGGATAAATGTAAAAGTGAATACGATTGTATTTCTCCCAGTTGGCGCCGCCCGCTTCATAAGTGGCCATAGAAGTGCCGAAGCCTATTCCCCAGTTCATGAACTGAGGGTTGGTGGATGGTGATACCAAACGAAGGCTTTGCTTTCCGCTGATACTTCTTTCTGAAGTAAATGATATACCGCCGATACCCTTATGCGACCATCCTTTCGGAGTTTCCATATCGCAAAGCATGTCGGATAGCAGAACTTTTTTGGTGAGGCCGCGAATTTCCAGTGACTTGCTGTAATCGAGCGGAAGCGGACTGTGCACAAAACCCGTGTTCCGTATGTCTTCTTTCAGTTTCGGATCAGGCTGTGCCAAAAGGATATTTGCCGTGCAGGCAAGCAGGAATGCGGTGGTCAATTTTCTTTTCATAAAAAACAGGAATGATTAAGGGTTGATGAATTATTATTTTGAAAAATTAGTTTCAGTTATAACCGGAATGCAATTTTTATTTTGGTATCTGTATTATCTCATCATTTTAAAACCCGCGGCTCTTATACAGATCGCATGAATGATGGCTGAAGTTAAAGGAATAAGAACATAAAATAGCATGCCTGAAATAATTCTTTTCATTTCCCTGTAACCAAATTCTGATCATTCACACAAATATTTAAAAAAGATCACCATACCGGGCAGGCAGACTTTTCTTTTTCATTCAGGCGGTTCATAATTTATATGAGTGGTAAACAGTTTATGCTTTAAACAGGGGTATCTTAGCAAACAGATGTGTGGAGTGAAAACTGAAACACTTTAAAAAACAAAGCTGATCTGTTTTCTTGAAATGTTTTGAATGCCGGGTACCGTCAAATCATTCCTAACCATAAAAATTATCTGAAATGAGATCTCAAAAACCTTTTCAACCATTTATTCTACTCCTTATCCTTTCTCTGGTATTTTCCATTTCTTCCCGGTCGCAAACTCAAACAAGACCTGTGATCATCGGGTATGTCGGAGGGTTTAACGCCAATGTGATCAACACAGACCAGATCGCTGCAAAACAACTTTCACATATCAACTATGCATTTGTGGATATCAGGAATAACCTGGCATGGCTGCATAATGAAAAAACTGACACAGTCAATTTCCGGAAACTGAATGAGCTGAAATCCATTAATCCTGATCTGAAGATCCTGATTTCAATAGGAGGGTGGACCTGGAGCAAACATTTTTCCGATGCCGTACTGACCGGGTCATCCAGGAAAGCATTTGCAAAGAGTGCTGTGGACATTGTAGCTCATTACGATCTTGACGGAGTGGATATTGACTGGGAATACCCGGGCATGATCGGCGACAGCAATACCTACCGGCAGTCCGACAAAACGCATTACACAAAAATGTTTAAGCAATTGCGGAAACATCTGGACAGGCTCGGAAAGAAGACCGGCAAGAAATATTTTGTGACCACGGCGATAGGCGGATCAAGAGAGTTCATTCAGCATACGCAAATGAAGAAAGTGGCCCGTTTTACTGATTATATTAACCTGATGGCTTATGATTACGATGAAACTTATGATTCCATTGCCACACATCATACGAATTTGTTTGCCAAGGCAAGTAAAAGTTTTTTATACTCCGCAGATATTTCCATACGTAATCTTTTGAACGCAGGTGTGCCGGCAGCAAGGATTGTAATGGGAGCTGGATTTTATGGAAAAGGGAAAGTAGTGGCTTCGGATGAAAATCATGGGTTGTATCAGAAAAGTGTAAGGCCCATGTTCGGTGGCGGATATACTTATCTTAAGGACAGCCTTGTGAACCGGAAGGGTTATGTCCGTTATTGGGATGAAGAATCTTCGGCGCCTTATTTATTCAATGCGGAAAAGAAGATCTTTATCACTTATGATGACGAAGAATCCATTAAGGCAAAATGTCAATATATTCTTCAGCATAAGCTGGGAGGGATCATGTTCTGGGAATATTTCAGCGACAGGAAACTGTATCTGCTGAATACGATTGATAAGGAATTTGGTTATTAAGAAACAACTTCAGGTTCCAGGTAAGACTTTAAAATTCTCTGTGATTCTTTTTCTGATCCTACCAGGTCGGCAACGGTGATTCTTTGTAAGACCCTGTCAATTGATAATTGAATAATGCGCCACAGTGATCTGACCGAACAATCAACCGAGTTGGCACACAATACGCTGTTGCCGGTAAATTCACCGCAGAATTTTTTATCAAACATGGCGCCGCCCAATGCTTTCAGCACATCTCCGATAAAAATTTCTTCTGGTGGTTTTGAAAGTTTATAGCCTCCGATATTTCCGGGGTTGCTGATGATGAAGCCGTTTTTGCGGAGCACACCGGCAAGTTTGCCCACATAAGCAGTTCCTATTCCTTCCAACTGGCTCAATACGGGAATGCTCATATTGTCGCCTTCCTTGCTGCGGGCTATGCGCAGCAGGATCCTTAAGCCATATTCTTCCTGTGCTGAGATTTTCATACGAAATATTTTTATAAAAAACCTAATTCAAGCATAGCGGTCTCACTCATCATGCTACGGTCCCAGGGTGGGTCCCACACTACGGCCACATCCACTTCATTTACTCCTTCTATTGCCCTGACCTTCTGATCCACTTCCAGGGGAATCTCCTGTGCAGAAGGACAGCTTGGAGCCGTAAGCGTCATATTGATCTGCACATTGTTGATCGGTAAAATATCAACACTGTATATGAGGCCAAGCTCCCAGATATTCACCGGTATTTCCGGATCATAAATGGTCTTGATGGTTTCAATCACTTTTTCTTTTAATTCTTCAGAATCCATACGGTTTCATTTTTCAGGATGCCACGGTGTTAAAAGCCAGGGCATAATGTTTCATCTGTTTGATCATGCTGAGCAGCCCGTTGCTTCTTGTTTGAGCTAAATGCTGCATCATCCCGATCTTATTGATAAAATCCAGTTTTGTTCCAAGTATATCGGTTGCTGTTTGCCCCGATAACACTCTTATCAGCAAACTGATCAACCCCTTTACGATCACTGCGTCGCTGTCTGCTTTGAAATAGATCCTGCCATCTTTTTGCTCCGCCACCAGCCATACGGTACTCTGGCAACCTTTGATGATGTTCTCTTCTTTTTTATGAATGTCATCTAATGGAGGAAGTTTTTTCCCCATGTCAATGATGTATTCATATTTTTCTTCCCAGTTGTCAAACAACGAGAAATCATCAATGATCTCCTGTTCAATTTTTTCTATGCTTAGCGGTTCAATCATTTACAATAACATCTTTTTTGCCTTGAGCAATGCTTCCGTTAAAAGATCAATTTCTTCATGGGTGTTATACATGGCCAAAGATGCCCGTACCGTACCCGGAATTCCGAAACGGTCCATTAGAGGTTGAGTGCAGTGATGGCCTGTGCGGACGGCAATTCCCTGCTGATCGAGCAAGACGCCAACATCCTGCGGATGAGCACCATTCAGCAGGAAGGAAATGACTCCGGCTTTGTTTTTTGCCCTGCCGATGAGCCTGATGCCATCAAGCGCTGATATTTTTTCTGTTGCGTACTCCAACAGTCTTTGTTCATGTTCATGAATCAGGGTAGGGTTGTTGGCATTTAAAAAGAACAGGGCTTCCCTGAATGCGATCACACCGGCAATATTCGGAGTTCCTGCTTCAAACTTATAAGGCAGCTCATTGTATGTTGTCTTTTCAAATTTCACCTCACCGATCATTTCACCACCACCCTGGTATGGAGGCATTACTTCCAGAATTTCTTTTTTACCATACAAAACTCCCACTCCGGTAGGCCCGTAAACTTTATGAGCCGATAAAGCAAAGAAATCACAGTTCATCCGGGCAACATCTATTTTCAAATGTGCCGTTGACTGTGCGCCGTCTATCAATACCACTGCGCCGGCAGCGTGAGCCATTTCAATGATCTCTTCAACGGGGTTGATGGTGCCGAGTGAATTAGACACATGAACCACCGATACCATCTTAGTCTTTGGAGAAAGCAGTGAATGGAACGTATCGAGATCCAATTCTCCTTCATCGGAAATGGGGATCACTTTCAGTTTCGCCTTTTTCTCTTCGCAAATAAGTTGCCAGGGAACAATATTGCTGTGATGCTCCATGGTGCTGATGATCACTTCATCATTCTCTTTCAGATTTTTTCTTCCCCAGGAGGATGCCACCAGGTTGATACTTTCCGTGGTTCCTTTGGTGAAAATGATCTCTTCACGGTAAGCAGCATTCAGAAATTTCTGCACTTCAGTCCTGGTCTCCTCAAATGCAGCGGTTGCTTTTTCTGCCAGGTGGTGAATGCCGCGGTGTATGTTGGCATTGTAATTTTTATAATAACTCTCTAATGCTTTGATGACCGACTCAGGTTTCTGAGTGGTGGCCGCATTGTCCAGGTAAACGAGCGGATGCCTGTTCACTTTTACATTCAGCACAGGAAATTTATTGCGCAGCGCCGTTACATTGTAAGCCTGTATATTTTCTTTAACTGCTTCCATGAATGATTGTTTAAATGATCAGTCTGCCAACTGCAACCGGTCGCTGATCTGTACTTCCACATATTCTTTAAGCGGTTCAATTTTTATTTGCATCACTATCTCTTCGGCGAATGCTTTCAGCAACATTGATTTTGCCAGGTCTTTATTGATGCCCCTTGCCCTTAAGTAATACAAAGCCTCATCATCGAGCCGGCCGACCGTACATCCGTGAGAGCATTTCACATCATCGGCGTAGATCTCCAGTTGTGGCTTGGTGTTGATGGTGCCCGTATCTGACAGCAGAATGTTTTTGTTGGACTGGTATGCGTTGATCTTTTGTGCATCCGGCCTTACGTAGATCTTTCCGCTGAACACCCCGGTGGCATGTTCATCAATGATGCCTTTATATAATTCATTGCTGAAGCAATGCGGTTTTGTGTTGTCCACAAGGGTATGATTGTCCACATGCGTGTTGCCTTTCAGGAAATACAGTCCATACATGTGTGCTTCATTTGCCTGTTCTTCCATGATGATGTCGGTGTTGTTACGGATCATTCCCCCATTCAGTGAAATATTCACCGTATGCACATAGCTTTTCCCGACCTGCCTGATATGCGTGGTTCCTGTATGGCTTCCGTTCGGGGTGTCGTTTTGAATCTTGTAATATTCAAGACGGGCATTTTCTTTAACTACAATCTCCATCACTTCATTGCTGAAGCTGTCCATGCTGCCGTGAGTGTAATAGCTCCCGATCATTTGCACGTTTGCATTCTCTTCTATCACCACTAAAATTCTCGGGCTCGCCAGCAGATGATTGCTTGTGGTGTCAAAAATATGATCGAAGTAGAAAGGCTTTGTTGCGTGATAATTCTTCCTGATCTTAATAAAAACGCTTTCGTTCATGAAAGAAGAATTCAAGGCATGGATCCCGTCTTTGATGAACAAACTGCTTTTATTGAAATAGGCTTCTGCATCTTCATGGTACTTACCGTTAAATGCTTCTTCCAGGCTGCAGATCTCAAAGCCGTCATTGGATTGAAAGGACGAAAGATCTTTATTGAATTTCCCGTTTACAAACACAAGATGTTCCATTCCCGATGCGCCGGGTATGGCAGCTTTATCTACGGTCTCCCGGTCAATGACATTATCTTTTTTCGAAGGGATGGTATAATCTTTAGTGAACAACCTGCTGATGCCGGTATATTTCCATTCTTCGTTTTTCAGCGTGGGCAATCCCAGTTTGCTGAAGTTTTTAAAACCTTCAGACCTCCAGTTTTGCAAAGCGCTTCCTGTTTGTGCGGATTGTAATTCCTTAAAACGCTCTTCCAGGTATTCTGTTCTTATTGTATCCATTATCAGTTTATATGATTATGCGGTCAGTGATTCCTGTAATTCTTCTTTGATGAAATCATATCCTTTTTCTTCCAGCTCCAGCGCCAGTTCTTTTCCGCCTGATTTTACAATACGGCCGTTCATCAGCACATGCACAAAATCGGGCTGCAGGTAATTGAGCAAGCGCTGATAGTGTGTGATCACAATGATGGAGTGATCGGCATTATGAAGTGTGTTCACGCCTTTGGCAACAATTCTCAATGCGTCAATGTCCAATCCGCTATCTGTCTCATCCAGGATAGTGAGCTTGGGGTCCAGTACCGCCATCTGGAAGATCTCATTCCTTTTCTTTTCTCCCCCGGAAAATCCTTCATTCAGTGAGCGGCTGAGTAATGACTTGTCGAGTTCCAGCAAGGCGGCTTTTTCTCTCAGCAGTTTTAAAAAGCTTGCCGCATCCAGAGGTTCCAGCCCCTGGTATTTTCTTTTTTCATTCAATGCAGCTTTGATGAAATTGGTGGTGCTGACGCCGGGTATTTCCACCGGATACTGAAAGGCGAGGAACAATCCTTCCTTGGCTCTTTCTTCAGGAGAAAGTTCCAGAAGATTTTTTCCTTCAAATTCAACGCTGCCTTCGGTTACTTCATATTCTTCTCTTCCTGCCAGCACGGAAGCCAATGTACTTTTCCCGGATCCGTTCGGGCCCATGATGGCATGTACTTCTCCGGGTTTTATCTCCAGGTTCAGTCCTTTTAAAATCTGCTTCCCGTCAATGGATGCATGGATGTTCTTGATTGATAACATTTGTATTTTGAGTTTTGATCATTTGACTAAATATTTTTTAACCTACACTTCCTTCCAGGCTTACTGCCAGGAGTTTTTGTGCTTCCACGGCAAACTCCATCGGCAGGTTGTTCATTACTTCTTTTGCAAAACCCGTAACGATTAGCGCTACTGCTTTCTCGGCATCCAGTCCCCGCTGCTCGCAGTAGAAGAGCTGGTCTTCGCCAATCTTGGAAGTAGTGGCCTCGTGTTCCACCACCGCTGTATTGTTTTTGGATTCTATGTAAGGAAAAGTATGTGCACCGCATTTATCACCGAGAAGTAATGAATCACATTGAGAAAAATTCCTTGCATTCTCAGCGGTCTTTGCCACTTTTACCAATCCGCGGTAGCTGTTTTGCGATTTCCCTGCACTGATGCCTTTGGAAACGATCCTGCTTCTTGTGTTCTTTCCTATATGATGCATTTTTGTTCCGGTGTCAGCCTGCTGGAATTTTGTTGTGAGCGCCACCGAATAGAATTCACCGATGCTATTATCGCCTTTTAAGATCACACTCGGATATTTCCAGGTGATGGCAGAACCGGTCTCCACCTGTGTCCATGAAATTTTGGAATTGTTTCCTTTGCAGATACCTCTTTTGGTAACGAAATTGTAAATGCCGCCTTTCCCTGCATCATCGCCCGGGTACCAGTTTTGTACCGTAGAATATTTTACTTCGGCATGCCCCATGGCAACTATCTCTACAATGGCAGCATGCAATTGATTTTCGTCACGGCGGGGAGCAGTGCATCCTTCCAGGTAACTTACATAAGCGCCATCTTCCGCAATGATCAGTGTGCGTTCAAACTGTCCCGAGTTCTCTTTGTTGATGCGGAAGTAAGTGGATAGCTCCATCGGGCAGCGTACGCCTTTGGGAATATAACAGAAAGATCCGTCGGTAAAGACTGCAGAATTAAGAGCTGCAAAAAAATTATCGGTCATGGGCACCACCGTACCGAGGTATCTTCTCAGCAGGTCGGGATGCTTTTGTACTGCTTCACTTATTGCACAGAAAATTATCCCTTTTTCAGCAAGCTGTTCCTGGAAAGTGGTCGCCACCGACACACTGTCCATCACCACATCCACCGCTACGCCGGTGAGCCTCTTCTGTTCGTTAAGGCTGATACCGAGTTTATCCAGTGTCTTCAGCAACTCGGGATCCACTTCGTCCAGCTTCCCTGGCTTTGCCTTCTTGGTTTTTGGCGCGGCATAATAAATGATGTCCTGGAAGTTGATCTCCGGGTATTGAAGGTTTGCCCATTTGGGCATGGTCATTTTCTCCCAGTGGCGGAAAGCTTTAAGTCTCCACTCCAGCAACCATTCCGGTTCGTGTTTTTTCCTGGAGATCAGCCTGATAATATCTTCGTTCAGGCCTTTTGGCGCTGTATCTGTTTCAATATCAGTAGAAAATCCGTATTCGTATTCCCTGTTTACCCGTTCTTCGAGTAGCTGCATCTCATCGGCCATTCCAATAATTTTTAAGTTTATGTGAATCAACTGCAAAGTTACCTTAACCAACTGTTTATACAAAACAGTATAAACAAGAAGGCTGTCGAATTCGGGAAAAAAATCAGACTGGCAAGTATATAAAGCCGGTGATAGAAAGAAACATTTCCTTATTCTCTCAAATTCTGTCCTGATATCTGAGCAGATTACAAAAGGATTTCACAGGCATAGGCGTTTCGTACAATTGCATTTATTTTGGAGGACAGGTACAAGGAAATATCTTTCATTGAAGAACATGAATGAATCTTTTCTTAAAAAATGAAACAGCTCCGTTTTATCTAATATCTTTTCCGGAAATTTTCTGAAAGTAAATGACGGTTTAGCTTAATACGAATGGTAACTGAAATTAGAAAATTGAGTGTAAAAAAAAGAGGCTGCCTTAATAGTTATATTGCCAAAACGTTGAAAAAGTTATCAAAAACCTATTGCAGGAGCATTCAACAAGGTTGCCCCGTTTGTTTTACAGGCAAACACATTAAGATAGCCTCTATGATAGAATTATTTTTTCATCATTTTCGGTGGGGTGGGGGCTCGCCTGAATTGTTCCATGAAGTTTGCTCTGCCCGTGCTGTCAAATCTCCATGTTTCCTGTATATGCGATGAGTCTGATTTACCTTTGGCGTCAGTTACTTTTTCCATTCCCCAGATCAATGCCCAATGTTCATTTTTATCAGTGCTTTTTACAGCCATAATGGCGTCCACACTGCTTACCACGGATTTGAAAGAAGATCTTTCTTTCTGTGCCGTTGCTAACAGGCTGTCCCTGGATACCCTGATACTGGATCCGTCGGCAAAATGCATCTCCACTGTATCGGAAAACTTGTCTTTGGAACCGGCAAGGGTTCCATTGTCAAAATCTTTCCAGAGGCTCAAAAGTGTTTCAGCATTTTTGGGATCATCCATAACAAACTTTGAAGAATAATTCACCGGGTATGGCGAATTGATGTCTTTCACCTGAGCAGATGTTTCCGTGCCTGGGGAAGTAGATTCATTGCCGCCTGATTTTTTTGTATTACAGGCTGTGAATAATAATGCCATCGAAGCGATGGCGATAAACTTTTTCATAATCGTTGGTTTTCGTTTAAAAGAATTTAATAAAATTGAAAAAAGAGTTTTAACAGGTCCTGAAGTAAAAAAAAGCCAGTTAAATTAGGACAATTCAACATTTACTTATTCCTGTTAACAAGAAATTAATTTGCAGAAAAAGCGGGTAAACGGGAAATAAAAATAGCTGATGCCTGAACTAGACAGCAGCTATTTTCAATTTGTTTAAAAATACTCAGAAGGATTTTTGCTCTCCTTTTACAACACCCGATTTTAAAACATCAATGACTGCCGACATTTCGTCCACTAACTTATCAGCGCTGCCGTCATAACCTATGGATTTAAAACGGATTCTGCCTGCAGGATCTATTACAAATTTTGTGGGGATTCCTTCCACGCCGTAGCTGCCGATCACTTTATCTTCTGTATCCAGCAAAACATGAAAAGTGTAATTATTTTTCTTAATGAACTCGTCTGCACCTTTCAGCATCTCATCGGGCTTTTTACTTTCCCAGCTATCTACAAAGACAAATTTAACTTCCGGATCATCTTTATATTTATTTACTGCTGTTTGCATGGCAGGGAAAGACGCTTTACAGGGGCCGCACCAGGTTGCCCAGAAATCTGCTATCACCACTTTTCCTTTCAGATCGGCAAGTGAAACGGTGTTCCCTGAAAAGTCCTGCAATGCAAAAGCAGGTGCTGCTTCATTGATCATTTTCTTGATGACCTCTTCTTTGAGTTTTGCCCTGTATTCTTTTTGCAGTCCCTCAATGTAGCTTGTATATTCTGTTTCAGTATGACCTTCGGAGAGATACGCCTTTTTCAGGATATCTTTCATTTTCGGAGATGACTTACCTTCTTTCATAAGGTTCTCTAATTCATCTTTAACAGCTTTGGGGCCCTGTAGTTGCTCTTTGTAAACAATGAATCTTTCATTAGCCTCCTGGTCGCTTAAGTTCATATCTTTCACTGCAGCTTCCTGTATTTTATAAGCTTCCTTCTTTTCTCCCAGCTTCCAGAGAATGAGTGCATAGGTGTCACTGTATGCACCCACTGAATATTTTGAATTCTTCTTGTATTCTTTCTCCGTATAATAAACAGGCCTGCTCTTAGGATTTTCCAGTGAAGCTTTCAGATTTGCAACCGCTTTTGAAGCAAATTCCTTTGCCAGTTGGAGATCACTTTTACTGACTTTGCTTTCCAGGCTTTCTCCGGATAGTGCCCATGCTGCACTGTTGTACGGGCTGGCCAGCATTGCCTTATCAGTTATACGTGCAGTGTATTGTTTGAATAGCGGCCAGTTCTTTTTAGAAAGGGCAGCAGAAGCCATTGCGGCGTACAGGCCATTCACTGCACTTTTTTCCTTATTTGTTTTTGCCGGGTTGTTCTTCAGGTAAGCGGTTAATAAGGATTGTTTTTTCTTCAGGTCGGTTTCAGAATAAAAGGCATTCAGCTTTTCATTTGATGCGAGAGTACCTTTGGGAAATTTTTTGATAGCTTCTTCTTTCAGTTTACCTGCGGTTTCTTTATTGCCTAATCTTTGGTATGTATTCATCAGTGCCAGGTAATCACTTTCGGACTTGTTTTGTTTTGCTTCCAGCTCATCTATCAGAGGCTGTGCTTTCTCTTTTGCAGTGGCTTTGTCTGCACGCATCAGCAAGCCGGTATATGAAGCGAGGTTCTTTGCTTTCAGATCAGGATATCGGCTGAAATCTTTGTTGTAAAGTTCCAGGGCAGCTGCAGGATCGCTTTTTATATTTGCAAAGAATGAGCCGAAACTGCTATTGAATTCAGCGATCGCAATGTATGCTCCCTTCACCGGTTCGCCATTTGAATACATCAGCAGATAATATCCCTGGTCTTTATTATTATCTATAGCCTCGTCTTTTTTAAAAACAAGAAATACAGCTTTGGTAGAATCGTTTGTAATGATGTCGCCGGACCAGTTGGTACCGCTCCCTTTCAGTTTCACTTCCTGTGCCCTCACTTCCCCATCGCTGATATAGGCAATGGCGTCAAATGATGCTTCACCTCCGAGCACGGTGCCTGTTGTTGAATATTCGAAATGTATTTTATCTCCCGGTTTGGGTTGTGCGGGAGAAAAACTGAGATTTGAATATTGTTGCCCGAAAGAAAAAAGAGTTGCCGGAATCAGGGCAATTAATAAACTTAGTCTTGCTTTCATATTTGAAGTTTAGGTTCGATAATAGGATGTATGTAAAGGTATGCAGAAATGAAAAAACCGGTATTGTTATCACCCGGCTTTTCCTTTTTTGAAAAAAATTAATTATTCCCAAAGATAACTATCAGTGCATAGACCACACCGGGCAACCAGAAGATGATGGTCAGCAGCAGATCTATCCAGAATTTGCTGTTGATCTCACCCTGGTGAAGATAAACGGCCAGTGGCGGTAACAGGATGGCGAGTATGGCGAGTAATACCGTATTATCGCTTCCCTCAGCTGATGACTTCTTCTCTGCTTTATAATGTTTGATCAGTGTCTTGACTTCTTTAATCCGTTCTTTCTTTTCTTTTTTAGACAGGTTCCTGAAATCTTTGAGCGCAGATTTCACTGCAGCGGGATCAGGATCACCGGGCACTATTGAAGAAGTGGCAGATGGAACAATTACGGAGGCATTAATGTTTACAGAGGCCACGCTCATTGCGCTAAGCAGAATGGTAAGAATTAAGATTGTTTTTTTCATAGCAGTTAATTTGATTAAAAAGTTTACGATAAGGAACCAATGTGATAGATAGTTTGATCACATTTATTGCCCGCCAACTGTGTTATATGATGTCCATTGCTTTAACAAACGAAGTGGCTACAAACGGTAATATGAAAATCAGCCACACCCAGTGCACGTCAATGGCATAAAGAAATCCGGCAGTAGATATTAAAAATATGATCCAGTACAGAGCTTTGTTTTTTCTTTTCTGTTCCATCATCTTGAATTTTCGCAAAAATAAAGAGACGATTCTAAAAGAAAAAATTAGTTTTCAAGCCTTTAGCTGCAATTTAGGGATTGCTGAAATAAAAAAGTGACCAGTTACCGGCAATAAATACTTTTCTGTAATATATTACTAAAGTGTCTTACGAACACATTATATTTGAGCAGTTAAATCAACGGAATTAGCTGCATTATGAAACTTCAGTTTTATTTAAGATTCCACACTGAATACGGACAAAGCCTTTGGATCAGCGGCAACCTGGAAGAATTAGGGAATGGAGATCCTTTAATGGCGCTGCCGATGGAATACCTCAATGATGAATTCTGGCAATGCATTCTGAACATAAAAAGAAAGAGCATCACGGAGCCGGTGCTGTATAAATATTTCCTGAAAAACAAAGAGGGTGAAGTAATATGGGAATGGGGGCATGACCGCCAGATCAATGTAGTAAAAAAAGGAATTCATGAAGTGCAACTGGTGGATACATGGAACCATACCGGCGAATATGAAAATGTTTTTTTTACTGCGCCGTTCAAAAATGTGTTCCTGAAAAAGCGCAGTACAGTAAGGGGCATAAAAGCTGCTCCGAAAAATTTTACACATCTCTTCAGGGTAAAAGCACCTTTACTTAAAAAAAATGAAACAATTTGCCTGGTCGGGAGTTCCCTTTCTCTTGGAGAGTGGATCACGGAAAGCCCGGTATTACTTTCACTAAAAGACGACTGGTATGAAACCAGGCTGGATCTTTCGGCGGACAGTTTCCCGGTAGCATACAAGTATGGCGTGTATGACCTGAAGAAAAAAGAATTTACAGGATACGAATCAGGGAATAACCGTCTTCTTTATGGCGATGCATCCGGAAATAAGATCAATATCCTGCACGATGGGTTCGTTCATATCCCTAATGATACCTGGAAAGGGGCTGGGGTGGCCATACCTGTATTCAGTTTGCGCAGCAGGAAGAGCTTTGGTGTGGGTGAATTTACAGATATAAAATTACTGGCAGACTGGGCATCCAAATCCGGATTGAAATTAATCCAGCTGCTGCCAGTCAATGATACGACAGCCACTCATACTGCTTTTGATTCCTATCCTTATGCCGCTATCTCCGCATTTGCATTGCACCCGATTTATATAAATATTTTTTCTCTTGCCGGAAAGAAGCATCCGGCAATCCTTCAAAAACTGAAAAAACAAAGAACAGAGCTGAACAAGCTTCCGGCAGTGGATCATGAGCAGGTCATGAAGTTAAAACACTCCGCATTGAAGGACTTGTATGAAGTAATGGGAGAAGAAACATTGCAGTCAGATGATTTTAAAAAATTTTTTGAAAATAATTCACATTGGCTTGTTTCGTATGCAGCATTTTGCTTTTTAAGGGATAAATACGGAACAGCATCATTCATTCAGTGGAATTCACATAAAGAGTATCATAAAAAGGAAATTGAAAAGCTATGTTCGCACAAATCCCCGGCTTATAAGGACATTGCATTTTATTATTTCATACAATTTCATTTGCACTGCCAGTTAGAAGAAACTGTTGCTTATACACATAAAAAAGGAATAGCGCTGAAAGGCGATCTGCCGATCGGGGTGAGCAGAAACAGTTGTGAAGCCTGGATGGCTCCTGAAATATTTGACCGAAAAGGCCAGGTAGGTGCACCGCCGGATGATTTCACTGCCAAAGGCCAGAACTGGGAATTCCCTGCTTACAACTGGAAGCGTATGAAGGAAACCGGTTTCGATTGGTGGAAACAGCGTTTCACCCAGATGAGTTATTACTTTGATGCTTTCCGTATAGATCATATCCTTGGTTTTTTCCGTATCTGGTACATTCCTTCACACTCTGTAGAAGGGATTATGGGACATTTTGTTCCCGCTATCCCGGTCGGTATCTCGGAGTTTGGTGAGAATGGAATATGGTTTGATCCTGATCGCTATCTTAAACCTTTCATTAATGACCATGTGCTGGCGGAAATTTTCGGTGACCTTGCAGGTAAGGTGAAAACAGGGTTTTTGAAAATGAATGACTCAGGTGGCTATGAATTGCTTCCGGAATTTGATACGCAACGGAAAGCAGAACTTTTTTTTATCGGCAAGGAGGAAAGTGAGGAAAACAAAATTCTCAAACAGGGATTGTATGATCTCATTTCCAATGTGCTCCTTTTTGAAGAAGAAGGCTCGCAGGGACAGCGTTTCCATTTTCGCATCGGTATGGAAAAAAATCTTTCCTTTAAAAATCTTATTCCGTTTGAACAGGAGCGTCTGCACAATCTTTATATCAATTATTTCTATCGCCGCCAGGATGATTTCTGGTCAAGGGAAGCTATGCATAAACTGCCTCAGTTGAAGGAAGCAACGAATATGCTGATGTGCGGTGAAGATCTCGGAATGGTACCTCATTGTGTGCCGGATGTGATGAACCGATTGGGCATCCTCAGCCTGGAGATACAACGCATGCCAAAAGATCCGGGTACAGAGTTCTTTAACCCGGAGTATGCACATTATTTATCTGTAGTTACTCCCTCCACACACGACATGAGTACGATCAGGGGTTGGTGGGAAGAGAACCGGGAAAAGACGCAACGGTTTTTTAATAATATGCTCGGCCAGGTAGGGGATGCCCCGTTTTATTGTGAAGCCTGGGTCAACAGGGCTATTGTCTTACAAAATTTGTACTCTCCTGCAATGTGGAGTATTTTCCTGCTGCAGGATATTTTGGGAATGAGTGACACTTTGAGAAGGCAGGATCCGAATGAAGAACGTATCAATGTACCGGCAGATAACAGGCACCTCTGGACATACAGGATGCATCTGAACCTGGAAGATCTTGTTGCGGCAAAAGAGTTTTACGAAGAACTAAGAGGTTATGTGATCCACAGCGGCAGGGGCTGAAGTATATTTGTAGCATGAAATTTCAATACTGGAAATACGACCTGAAATTCAGGTACCCCTTCACTATTTCTAAAGGAACAAAAACGCATCAGCCTACCTTGATCGTAGAACTTGAAGATTCAGGGGTTAAAGGTTATGGTGAAGCGCCTGCCATTACCTATTACAATATCCCGGTCGAGAAAATGATAGAAGACCTGGAATCCAAAAGGTCAGAGATCGGGCAACTTGCATTTTCAGATCCGGAGACCATGTGGAATTACCTTCATCAGTTATTTCCTAAGAATTCATTTTTGCTATGTGCGCTGGATATCGCATTATGGGATCTTTTTGGAAAGAAAAAAAATAAAAAACTTTACGAACTCTGGGATGGTGATATTTCTGAAAATCCTTTAACCGATTATACGATCGGAATAGACAGTATTGAAAATATGATTGCAAAACTCAGGGAGATGCCCTGGCCCATTTATAAAATTAAAGTAGGTACCGCCGATGATATCGCAATTGTTCAGGCTTTGCGTGCAAATACTGATGCAATTTTAAGGGTAGATGCCAATGCTGCCTGGGACTTTGATACAGCGCTCCGGTTGATTCCGCAACTGAATGAACTGGATGTAGAATTGGTGGAGCAGCCTTTGGCAAAAGATAACTGGGAAGGAATGAAAGCACTCTATATGAGATCATCGCTTCCGCTTTTTGCAGATGAAAGTTGTGTATCGGAGCGGGATGTGGATCAATGCAAAGATCATTTTCACGGGATCAATATCAAGCTGACTAAATGCGGCGGCATTACTCCGGCTCTAAGGATGATCAGGAGAGCAAGGGAATTAAAACTGGGCGTGATGATGGGCAGTATGAATGAATCTACCGTAGGATCTGCTGCAGTAGCTCACCTGCTTCCCTTTGTTGACCATGTGGACATGGATGGACCTTTATTGCAGGAAGAAGATGTAGCTGACGGCATCGGGTATCATTTCGGAAAGATCAGTTATTCAGACAAGCCGGGACTGGGAATTACTTACAAGGGTTTATTTAAAAGGTAAATGCCGGTATTATTATTTTTGTACAATCCGTACCTTGCTTACCGGGGGAAACTACCAGATCTTTGCTCTTAAACTGTCTGCCCGGTACATCGGATCACCGGGTTTGACATTGAAGGTGGAATAAAATTCATCCACATCCATAAAAGGCCCGTTTACCCTGTACTTGGCAGGTGCATGCACATCCGTCATCAGTTGCCTTCTCAATAATTCTTCACGCCCATGCCACAACCAGCCTAATGCATATCCGAGAAAAAAGCGTTGCATGGGAGTGAGGCCGTTGATCTTTTCACCTTTTTTGTATTGGTCTGTTTTTTTAAAAGCATCAAGGCCTAAAACGATGCCTCCAAGATCAGCTATGTTTTCTCCCTGGGTAGCATCACCATTGATATGATATCCTTTCAGAGGTTCAAATTCATCAAACTGTTTTATGATCAGCTGGGCTCTCTTCGTAAACTCAGCAGAATCGTTATCTGTCCACCATTTTTTCAAATTTCCTTTTGCATCATATTTTCTTCCCTGGTCATCAAAACCATGAGTGATCTCATGACCAATGGTGGAGGCGGCTCCGTATCCATATACGATCGCATCATCCAGCTCACTGTCTTTAAATCCCGGAACAATAAATTGTGCAGCAGGCAAGGTGATGTCATTATTGGATGGATCATACATTGCATTGTAGGTTTGAGGATTCATTCCCCATTCATCCCGGTCAACAGGTTTGCCCAATTTGCTGAACTGGTAATTATGGTTCCATTCATTTGCATTGATCACATTCTGAACATAACTGTCCGTTCCTATTTCCAATGCTGAATAATCTCTCCATTTGTCGGGATAAAAAACTTTCTTTTTAATGGCAGCTAATTTTTCATAAGCTTTTTGCTTGGTGCTGTCGCTCATCCAGGTCAGTTTGCTGATATGATCTTTCAATGCATCACGGATTGCTTCTGTCATCACTTCATATCGTTCTTTGTCTTTTGGGCTCACATAGGCTTTTACATACAACTGGCCCAGGATCTGACCCATCAGCATATTTTCCTGTCCAATAGCTATTTTCCATCGAGGCCTTCTTTCTTTTGCTCCACTGAATAGTTTTCCAAAATCAAATGCAGCCTGTATGTAAGCATCCGGAAGTTCATTGGAAAAATTATTGATGAGATTTACTTTCAGATAGCTTTTCCAGACATTTAAAGGGGTTGTTTTTAAAACATTGTTGAGTGCCTTGAAAAATTCAGGCTGGCCTACGATAATGGAATCAATACTCTTAACTCCGATAGTTTCAAGATAAGAGGACCAGTCAACTGAAGGAGATAACTTTGGCAGGTCTGTTATAGCCATTTTATTGTAATTCCTGTAATCATCCCGGAGTTCATTCAGCGTTCTTGAAGCTTTAGCCAGTTTTGTTTCCATTGACATAATCTCACCGGCATCACTTGCAGCATTCTTGCTGTCTTCTCCGGACATGGTGAGTATCTTTGAAATATATTTTACATACTCGTTCCGTATGTTGGAAGTCGCAGAATCATTCCTGAAATAATATTCCCGCTCCGGCAAACCGATGCCGCCTTGCCAGAGAGTATAGGTCATCACTTCACTGTTCTTACTGTCCTGGTTAACGAAGTCAGAGAATAGAGTAAAAGATCCGATCCTTTTTAATTCAGATATCGTTTTTATCAGGGATTTTAAATCGGTAATCGAATTAATTTTGTCAAACCAGGGTTGCAGCGGTTTCAGTCCCAAAGACTCTGCTTTGGCGCTATCCATCGCTGTTGTCCAGAAATCAGCAATTTTCTGATCGGAAGTTCCTTTAGTAGCCTTGGCCACAACTGCTTTTTCATTAATCTCTTTAAAACGCTTCAGGTTCTCTTCGTTCACCAGGTTGCCGATCCCCCAACTGCTTTGATCTGCAGGAACCGGATTTTTCTTAATCCATCCGCCATTAGCATATTGAAAAAAATCAACAGCAGGGCTGACTGTTGTATCTATATCTTCGGTCAGCGGATCTCTTTTGGCCGTTTCTGAATTGTTGGTGCAGGAAATAGCCAGGATCGCTGCTATAACTGGGATAAATAAATATTTAAAACGCATTTTTTTATTTTATGATTTTTAAAAGTAATTAAAGTAACCAGCCGGAAAAAAAATATTTGACAAGCGGCACTCTCCCGGGTGAAATTAAATTTGAATGAAAACAATAGTTGCAGATTAACTTTGCCCATCAATTAAATAAATGGCTTATAAAGATATTCAGGAGTTCATCACTGCACTGGAAAATGAAGGAGAGCTGATCCGTATCCGGTCTTATGCAGATCCGAAACTGGAAATGGCCGAGATTATAAGCAGAGTACAAAATTTTCCAGATGGAGGTAAAGCATTGCTTTTTGAAAACAATGGCACGGAGTTCCCTGTTCTCCTGAATTTGTATGGAAGTGAAAAGAGAATGAACAAAGCATTGGGAATCCGGTCTGCAGATGAGGTAATTATGGAAATGAAAGAGCTTGTCCAATTATTTTCAGAGTTTAAAGACGGGCTTACGGACAAACTGAAATTACTTCAGCGGCTGGGAAACCTCACTTCATTAATGCCATCGGTAAAGAGTGGGAGAGGAGATTGCCAGAGTGTGATAATGAAAGAGCCGGATATCACCAGGCTTCCTGGACTTACAAGTTGGCCGATGGAAGGCAAACCGTTTATTTCATCGGCAGTTGTCCATACAAAAGACCCGGAGACAGGCAAGAGGGGAATTTGTCTTTCACGAATGAAAATATCCGCCGCCACACTTGGAGGGCTACATTGGGATAAACATGACCTGATCGCACAACATTACCGGAAATACAAAGAATTAAAAAGAAAGATGCCGGTTGCTGTTGCCTTAGGTGGTGACCCTGTTTATTTGTTCTCTTCTTCTGTCCCTTTGCCCGCAATCATTGAGGGGTATGTTTTTGCCGGTTTTTTAAGGAAGAAGAAAGTGGAACTGGTGAAATGCATCACGCAAAATGTGATCGAAATACCCTATGATGCAGATCTGGTCATAGAAGGCTATGTAGATCCGGGTGAAGATATGATGGATGAAGGGCCCTTCGCTGAGCATAACGGGTTTTATTCTTTATGGGGGCAATGCCTGCCTTTTCATGTCACTGCGGTCTCATATAGAAAAAATGCGGTTTTCCCGGCAATGTTTTCCGGCACTTCGGCTGTTGAGTTTTTTCGTTTTCAGAAGATGACAGAAAAATTATTTCTGGTGCCTTTAAAGATGCTTCTGGCACCTGAGTTGACCGGAATAAATGTTCCTGCAGAAGGATACCCCAATAATCTTACTCTTGTTCAGATCAAAAAAGAATATGCCGGCCAGGCAACAAAAGTGATGAATGCAATTATTGGTTCAGATAAATTGATGTTGAATAAAATTTTGGTTGCCTGCGGTCAGGAAGCTTCTTCACATGATCTTACAGCTATTGCAAAAACAGTTTTCCGTAATCTTGACCCGGTAAATGATATTGTTTATTTACGGGGAGCAACTGGTGGATCGGAGTTTGCAAGTAACGGAACGGGAATGGGAGGGAAGATGCTTGTAGACGGGACAAAGAAATTTGAGGAAGAAATAGATAGAAATTATCTGAATGAAAATCCTGGAGGCAGTTCCGCAGATATAGAAACAGTTCTCCGATTGTTCAAAGAAATTAAGGATTTGAATGTTTCCCTTTTAAACAAAGATATCCCCTGCATCATTGTTTTTGTTAAGAAAGAAAGGAAGGATCATATCCGGGATTTACATCAGAAGATATGCTCCACCTCAGTTTTCAATGGAATAAAAATGATACTGTATGCCGATCCGGTCAATGATATGCAGGATCTGTCATTTGTGCTATGGAAAATTTTAAATTATCTTGATCCTTACAGGGATCACATGATCTTCAAAAAGCAAATACCGGATAACAGCGGAGCTCTGACAGGTAAATATCAGGTTTGCCTCGGTTTTGACGGTACAAAGAAAACAAAGGAATTTGATGGAGTTGACGAAGGCTGGCCTGAGATCGTTGCTTCTGATGATGATACAATAAATTTAATTGATAAGAATTGGGAGCAGCTGAGGATCGGCCATTTTATTCCTTCTCCGTCATTAAAAATTAAAGATCAGTTATAAATTGAAAGCAAAATGTATCAGTTAACTGAAATCTGCAATTACATTGTAAATTGCTGAAAATTGTTCCCCATGAAAAGATTTGGAATCTTGTTTTTGATCGGCGTACTCTCTTTGGATGGATTTGCCCAGGTCAATACGACTGCTGACACCAAAGCCTTGCTCTGGAAAATCAGCGGAAATGGTTTGGAAAAGCCATCTTATCTCTTTGGGACTATTCATATGATCTGTGAAGAGGATGCAGCCTTGAGTGATAGCCTGAAAAAAGCAATCAGCCGCTGCGATAATGTGTACCTCGAAGTACAAATGGATAATTTGTTTGAAATGATCGGCGCTCTTTCTCAAATGAAGATGAACGGTGACACCACGCTTCGGGATCTGTTAAGCCCGGAAGATTATGAAAAAGTGAAAAAGTATTTTGAAGAAAAAAATTCCATGCTGCCTTTTTCCATGCTGGAAACTTTTAAGCCTATGCTTGCTGCTTCCACTCTTGAAGAATCCTCAATGGATTGCGGAAAGCCGGTGGCAATGGAACAGTTGATCATGGCAGAAGCAAAAAATAAAGGGAAGGAGATTAAAGGACTGGAAACAATGTCTTACCAGGCAGGCTTACTGGACAGTATTCCTTATAAACTGCAGGCAATGCAGTTGGTAAGTTATATTGATAGTGTACAGAAGGGGGTGGATGAAACCAAAGGGTTCAATGAACTGATGGATGCCTATAAAAATGAAGACCTGGGCAAGCTGGAAGAGTTGACCAAAGAGAGTGACATCGGCATGAGTCATTACACAGATATTTTATTGTATAACAGAAACAGGAACTGGGTAAAAAAATTAAAAACCCTGATGCCCGGTAAATCATTAGTGATCGCTGTTGGTGCGGGCCATTTGCCCGGTGATCAGGGAGTGATCAATCTGTTACGTAAAGAAGGATATATTTTAACTCCGATCCCGAACAAACTGGCCGGGCTTAAAGTGATCTGATATCCTATAAAAAAATATTTGAACAAAACATTTCAGGCATCTACAAAAAAATAAGTCCCGCTGTAGACACAGCCGGACTTAAGTAATGGTTCTGATTAAGCTCTTGAATTATTTGTACTGAACAGTGTTGTGATTGTTGATTGAAGCAACAGGTTCAGATTTTATTTCAATTTTTTTATCGTTCGTTACCGTCGGTTCATTTTTGGTATGAATCTGTGCCAGTGTCGGTGCGATAACCAAAGATACAATAGACATTAATTTAATCAAAATATTCATTGAAGGCCCTGAAGTATCTTTAAAAGGATCGCCAACCGTGTCTCCGGTTACAGATGCTTTGTGCGGCTCCGACTTTTTGTAATACACCTGCCCGTTGATCTCTACCCCTTTCTCAAAACTTTTCTTTGCATTATCCCAGGCGCCGCCGGCATTGTTTTGGAACATGCCCATCAGCACTCCGCTCACAGTAGCTCCTGCCAGGAAACCGCCTAAAGCTTCGGGTCCCAGTGCAAACCCGATCACTAACGGTGAAATGATAGCAATAGCTCCCGGCGCTATCATCTTTTTGATGGATGCGTTTGTGGAAATGGCAACACATTTATCGTATTCGGGTATGCCTTTTCCTTCCATGATGCCCGGTATCTCTTTGAATTGCCTTCTCACTTCTTCCACCATGCTCATGGCAGCTTTACCAACTGCCTGTATGGCTAAAGAAGAGAAAATGAAAGGAATCATTCCCCCTACAAAGAGAGAAGCAAGAACTTTAGCCCTGTAGATATCTATATGCTGATTGTCCGGCATGGCAACACCTACAAATGCTGCAAATAGCGCCAGAGCCGTCAATGCAGCAGAAGCGATGGCAAATCCTTTTCCTGTGGCAGCTGTCGTATTTCCCACAGCATCGAGAACATCTGTCTTTTCCCTTACTTCTTTAGGCAACTCACTCATTTCTGCAATACCACCTGCATTATCGGCTATAGGGCCAAATGCATCAATGGCAAGCTGCATGGCTGTGGTTGCCATCATCCCCGCAGCAGCAATGGCCACTCCATACAATCCTGCACACTCATAAGAACCCCAGATACCTCCGGCTAAAACCAGGATCGGGAACATGGTTGAATGCATACCCATTGCCAAACCACCAATAATATTTGTGGCATGGCCGGTTACAGATTGCCTTATGATTGTTTTCACAGGCCATTTGCCCATGGCAGTATAGTATTCGGTGATGGCACTCATCAATGTTCCAACAATTAATCCGACTGCGATGGCTCCCATTACCCCCCATTTGGTAAATTCATTACCACGAAGGATCATTTTCTCGGGGAGAATAAAATTGACCAATAAAAATGCAGCTATGGCTGTCAGGATAATAGAACCCCAGTTACCCATATTCAATGCTTTCTGCACATTGGCCGTATTGATGCCTTTTGCATCACTCACACGAACAAACCAGGTACCGACCATACAGAATAAAATTCCAACACCGGCAATTAACATAGGGAGAAGGATAGGGGACATACCGCCCATTCCATCATCAGACTGAACAATAGTTTCCTGGCCTAATACTATTGTTGCGAGGACTGTTGCTACATAAGAACCAAACAGGTCGGCACCCATACCCGCCACGTCTCCCACATTATCACCAACATTATCGGCGATTGTTGCAGGGTTGCGTGGGTCGTCTTCGGGGATCCCTGCTTCCACTTTACCAACAAGGTCAGCGCCCACGTCTGCAGCTTTTGTATAAATACCGCCGCCAACACGGGCAAACAATGCTATGGATTCAGATCCGAGAGAAAAGCCGGTCAACACCTCAATTGTTCTCAGCATCTCATCGCTGTGCACCGGTGCATCGGCAGCAAATATTTGTTTTAAAACAATGAATAAGCCGCCAAGACCTAAAACGGCCAATCCGGTTACGCCCATTCCCATTACCGAACCGCCGGTGAATGACACATGCAGCGCTTTGCTCAGACTGGTACGTGCAGCATGTGCAGTGCGTACATTAGCTTTGGTTGCGACCTTCATGCCGATATAACCGGCTGTTGCACTGAGCAGGGCTCCAAGAATGAATGAACCTGCGATCATCCAGTGTGAATGTGGATTGGCGCTTGCCATCACTGCGAGGAGAATAGCAACAATAACAACAAAGTACCCGAGAATCTTCCACTCAGATTTCAGAAAAGCCATTGCGCCTTCGGCAATATAATTGCTGATCTGTTTCATCCGGTCAGTACCGGCTTCCTGCCGGGATACCCATCCGGACTTAATGAAAGTATAGATCAATCCAATAACGCCCATCACAGGAACGAGATAAATCAATTTGTCCATAAGCCTTGATTCTTAGTTCAAATTTTTGTGATCATTTAAGTTGAACCGGGTTGTTCCGGATCAGATGATCGGGGGCGGCAAAGATAGGGGATGAAGTGGAATTTTTATAATTTAAAAAAGGGGGTGTAATTAGGATAAAAGCTTTGTTTTAATGCTTTTATGAGTTGTTTTCATTTGCTGCTTTTCAGAGGTCTTTGTTCATGATTTATATTCTGGGCTTTGATAGGGTAATTCAACCGGATCAAACTTTGAGATGAAGGGTTCATTCCTGATTTGCAGGGTTATTTTTTTAGTTTTCTTAGTCAGTTATTCTTTACGAAAGCGCTATCGTAATAAATTAAAATATAAAACAGGCTAAGAATCTTACGTGTTAGCGCTGGTTTTTTTTGTAGTATCATAACTACGCAATCATGAATCATTCAGTACGTGTAAAATATTTGTTATTCTATTTTTTTGGGAATGATTCTTGCAGTAATTCGTACTGAAAAAAACAGGGTCTTCGGTTCTTAAAATTACTTTCATGAAAAATCCTCTATTAAATATTTTTAAAAAGCCTGTATTGAAAAATCCGCCATATAAGGGTTCAGCTATATCGGTAGTTGCTTCGTTACAGGAGCCGGCGTCACTTCAGAATCTTGTTGAAAAGCTGGCCAGGCGTGAAGGCAGTGATAGGGACTTTGAGTCACTAAATTATGAATGGCTGCCTCTTTCCACATCTTCTCTTGAAGGCTATGCATTGGGCGACCTTATTCTTACAGAAGATAAGGATCAGGTCAATTCGCTTTTCGATACATGTTTTCTTTTTACCTGTACCCGGGAAAGAAAACAATCTTACAGCCTTACATGGGTGAGTTCTCTTTCCTGATAGATTCATTGTGTGAATATCCGGGTAAAAGCGTCACCTATATATTCAATAATATCACTTGCGATCATTGCTTCTTCAGATAATTTTTTTGCTGCAAAATCACCGGCTGTTCCGTGCAAATAGACTCCAAGTACGGCTGCATTCACCGGCTCGTAGTTTTGCGCCAGCAAACCTGTTATAATACCGGTCAGTACATCTCCACTGCCTCCGGTTGCCATTCCTGCATTACCGGTATTATTGAAATAACCTTTACCGGAAGGAGTTGCAATAAAAGTATGATGTCCTTTAAGAACTATGATACAATTCAGAGACCTGGCATTGTCCACTGCTTTTTCTATTCTCTCATATTCATTCCTGCATTCCCCGAATAAGCGTTCGAATTCTTTTGGGTGAGGAGTAAGAATTGAGCAGGGTGGCAAACAGGTAAGAATTTCCTTTTCCATGGAAATACAATTCAAACCGTCTGCATCGATTACTACAGGTCTTTTGTATTGTTTTAATAGTTGTCTGATTGCAGACCTAGTTTCTGCTGCCGTTCCGATTCCCGGTCCAATGCCAATGGCATTATAATCAGAAGCGCCGGGATATGCATTTGTAATGAAAGCGGAATTTGAGTCAACAACTACCATTGCCTCCGGTTGTGCTGTTTGTAAAACCGTGTATCCGCATTGGGGGATATGGCAGGTAAGTAATCCAACACCGCTTCGCAGGCAGGCTTTGGCTGCTAATACCGCAGCGCCCATTTTGCCATAGCTGCCTGCAACCAATAATGCATGTCCGAATTTTCCTTTGTGAGCATAAGGATTCCGGGGCTTGTAAATAGAGCGGATAATTTCCTCGTCTACAAGTTCATTTTGAATGGAAATATCAGAAAGGAATTCTGGCATTAACCCGATATTGATGATCTGGATATTCCCGGTGTATGATGAATTTTCAGCAACTAAAAAAGAAAGTTTAAAAGTTTGTATGCTCAATGTGTGTGTAGCTTTGATGACGGGATTCCCCAATGAAGAAGTGTCGATAAACAGGCCGCTTGGAATATCAATGGAAATAACTTTACACCCTGATTGGTTGATATGTTCTACCAGTTCTGCATTGATTCCTTCTAAAGGCCGGCTTAATCCCGAACCGAAAAGGGCATCGATTACAATGCTGTTTTCCGGTATGGCAGGGAAAAAGGTTTTGTTCTGAATAAAATGAATTTCTTTTTTTGAAGAGGCCTGCAGCCTGCTCAGGTTTGCCTGAAAATCATCCGAGCCTTTATGCCCTGGTTCTAAAATATAAACTGTAACAGTTCTTTTTTGCTGTATCAGCATCCGGGCAATGGCTAACCCGTCACCTCCGTTATTTCCTTTACCGCAAAAAACAATAAAATTGTTTCCCGGAAAAGGAAAATGCTGTTTGATCCACTCAACGCATTTTGTGGCGGCCCTTTCCATCAGTTCAATTGAGGTGATGGGCTCATGCAGGATAGTGTACTGATCCCAATCCCTTGTCTGTTTTGCTGAAAGTAATTTCATCGGCCATAAAGTTGAGAAACTATCCGGAAATAATAAATGATCAGCGTTTTTGTTTTCCGTTACGATGGACCTTTTGGGCTGATTTATTTCTATTTTTCCCGGTAACTTTTGTTTTCGTCCTGGTTGCCTTTCTGTGTCATCTTCTTCGTGTTCCTGCTCTTTGAAATAGTCTCCAAACAGGTTGTAAGACTTCCATGCTGCGTAGTAGATCATTTTACTGAACCTGTTTCCGAGAATGATGATCGTTACTTTTTCATCTTCAAGCCGTGCAAAAGCGGCATTGAATCCATGCCATCGCCCGAAATGATAGATAACTTTTTTGCCATCAGGCGTGTACATTAACCGGAATCCCAGTCCGTAGTAATGTTTCGGTGAAAAGGTCTTTGGGCTCTTTTGCGATCCGGATATCTGCGGGGAAAAAGCTGAATCCATTAATGAATGATTAATAAGCTGTCCGGAGAACAGGGCATGACTCCATTTGAAAAGATCACGGGGCGTGGAATAAATATTTTTATCTCCATAGGTCCAGTCAAAAATATCGTTTTGCCACAGGCGATTATTATAGTTGAAAGAATAAATTGCCTTTGCAGAATCTGCCGGGGTGAATACATAGGTATCTGTCATTTGCAGGGGATCAAAAAAACGTTCTTTCATGTATGCAGGGAATTTTTTTCCGCTGATCTTTTCAATGATTAATGCCAGCAGGACAAAGTTGGTATTGCTGTAAAGGAAGCGGGCGCCGGGTGAAAAATCAGGGACTGGATGTTTTGCATAAAGAATATTGAGTACATCCTGGTTTGTCAGATTACTGGTTTTATCCCAGGTGCTGTCATCGATAAAATAAAGATAATTGGGTAACCCGCTATGATGACTGAGTAACATCCTCACCGTAATTCCTGCATAAGGGAATCCGGGAAAAAATTTTTGCAAACTGTCTTCCAGGGTAAGTTTTCCTTCCTGTATCAATTGCAGCACGGCAACTGCAGTCAATGTTTTACCGGCTGAAGCAATTTGAAATGCAGTATGCTCATTGATCGAATCATTTTTATTCAAATTAATTTTGCCATGATATTTTTCATAAATGACAGTGTCATTTTGAGCAATGAGTATACTGCCATTGAATCCTTTGGTCAGCAAATCATTATCCATGAAATCGCTGACTTTATCATGTACCGGCCCGGTATAATGCCCAGTAATGACGAATCGGGCAGAATTATTAGCTTTCTTTGAAAGCAGATCGTTGCAGCTGCAGGCTAAAATCATTATGCCGGCAGCAATAAAAATATTTTTCACAAAGTCGGGTTTAGACAAAAATATATAAGGGGAAGTGTATCAGCCGGTAAACTTTTCCCCATAGCGTTTATACAATAAAATATAATATCACCAACGAAGTATATTTGCGGCATGGCAATAACAGGAAGCACCAGTTATCCGAAAAATAAAATCCGTATTCTTTTTCTGGAGAATATCAGCGATACAGCCGTAAATAATTTCCGGCAACAGGGATATACACAGGTGGAGAAAATCAATAAAGCGCTGACAGAGCAAGAGCTCGTCAATGAGATCAGAGATGTACATATTCTGGGCATCCGCTCTAAAACACAGGTAACAAAAAATATCCTGGATGCTGCAAAGAAGCTTCAGGCCATAGGCTGTTTTTGCATCGGAGTAAACCAGGTTGATCTGAAGGAAGCTACAAAAAAGGGTGTGGTGGTTTTCAATGCTCCTTACTCCAATACAAGATCAGTTGCGGAATTGGTGATCGGCGCATCTGTCATGCTGATACGAAGGATCCCTGATAAAAACAAAGCGGCTCATGAAGGAATCTGGATGAAAGATGCAAAGGGCAGTTATGAACTCCGGGGGAAAACGCTCGGAATCATCGGTTATGGGAATATCGGTTCACAGGTCAGTGTATTGGCAGAGTCGTTGGGGATGAAAGTAATTTTTTATGATATTGAAACCAAGCTTCCTCTTGGTAATGCAGAAGATGCCAAATCCTTGAAAGAACTGATCGGCCGGGCAGATATTGTAACGCTGCATGTCCCTGAAACGGCATTGACCAAAAATCTCATCAATAAAAACAACCTGAAATACTTTAAGAAAGGTGCGATATTGATCAATTATGCCAGGGGAGAAGTTGTGGACCTTGATGCACTTCGGAAAGCGATTATTGAAGGGCAAATCGGGGGCGCTGCGGTGGATGTATTTCCAAAGGAGCCGGAAAAGAACGGGGATAAGTTTGAAACTGCGATACAAAATTGTTCCAATGTGATCCTGACACCGCATATAGGCGGTTCCACCGAAGAAGCCCAGCAAAATATAGGAGAAGATGTCAGTATAAAATTGTTGAATTTCCTGGAGAAGGGAATCACCAACGGATCGCATACTGTGCCGGCATTGTCCTTACCTCCCCAGGAAGGTGCTCACCGGATTTTGCATATACACAATAATGTACCGGGCGTCTTGTCCGAGATCAATACCCGGCTTTCAAAAAACAATATTAATATTCTTGCACAATATTTAAAGACCAATGAAGAAATAGGTTATGTAGTGCTTGATCTGGACAAGAAAATTTCTGACCAGGCATTCCAGCTTTTAAAAGAAGTAAAACAAACAATCAAGGTTAGAATGCTTTATTAATTTTTTTTTCCGTGCAGGTAATTAAGAAAATGATTCAATAAGCAGGGGTAAATTTCTAATTATCAAAAGCACAGTTCATTTTCTATACCGCAAACTAAAACTATTTTAATCAGTAATCAACAATTCGCTTTTATGAATTAGCACCCGAAATGTGATAAAGTCACCTGATTAAATATTTTACAATAGGCCTTTTAGAAGTTCAATTGGTCGGTTTCCTAAATACAGGTATAAGTTTCTTATAATTTATATTATGTTAAATGAGATTATCTGACTCGTCAGCCTATAATAGAAAAAGGCATCTCACCGATGCCTCCTTCAGTATATTTTTTTAACTGATAACTCTCCTTCCTGACTGCTAATCTAAAGATTTCATTTTATCCTGGTACTGTTTGATTTTAGCAGCATCCTTTTTGTATTCCCAGTAGCCAAGGATAAGATTAGCTGCCATTTTAAAATTTCCTTTTTCAAAAGGCTTTAAACTCTGCTTGCCATCATAGATATTGTAAACGGTAGTGGCATAAGTCAGTAACTTATCATAAGTGGAGTTTATCTGTGCCATCAGATCGTTTTTCTTTTTTACATCATCCGGCTTATTTCCCTTGATGGCGCTATAAGCATCACTCAGGTCAAACACTTTATTATTGAGAATTCTGGCCATGAGAAGATTTCCCTCCGGCCTGGATTTATCAATATCAATGGCCTTTTGAGTCATCGATTCCAACTTGGCTTCACGGGCAGCATAATCTGCGGGTTGTTTTTCAGCAGCATACAATTCATTGAACAATTCTGCTGCATAGTTATAATATAAGGTATAGCTGGCAGGATATTTGGCCAGAACTTCTTCTTTCTTTTGGGGGTCTTTTCCTGCAAATTTCCATTCATAATCTTCCCAATAAGGCTCAGCAGGATACAATTCCTTTGATATAGCTAAATATTTATCCCGGTTGGCTGAATCATTTTTTGTATTGTAATAGTCAATAAGGAAGCGGTATGTATCAAGAAAATTTTCACTTTTAACTTTTGCGTCTGCAAGTTTCTGGTAATAGGTGACCGCATTGGCGCTGTCTTTATTCTGGAGGGCTGCCAAAGCTACGTTTTGAATCAGTTGCGTATCTAAAGCAGGAAACGAAAATCCTTTATAGGAATAATTCTTTGACCTGATAAACTCTTCCACTGTAAGGGCATTTTTAAAATCATTGAAGGCATCACCATATTTTTTTTCATTGTACCTGGCAACTGCATCGTCAAAGTATCCGTTATAAATCACAAAATATTCTACATTCTCACCTTCCTTCATTAGTGCGTTCTTCGGATCTAGTTCCTGGTATTTTTTAAATGCATCGAACGCCTGCATACGGACATCTGTTCCCGCATAGTTTGGCAATTTTGACAGTTCTGAATAAATATATCCTTTGTAATACCAGCCTTCTGCGTTCTTCTGGTTCTTTTCTACTGAAAGAAATTTGTCCACGTTGGTCTTGGCCTCATCCCACTTTTGAAGGATAGCAAACTTTTTTACATCGTCAATACTTTGAGAAAAAAGGCTGGCAGTCAATGGCAGCAGCAGGAGTGTTAGAATTAATTTTCGCATTGTTATTATTTTTTAGAAAGAATATTTAAAATGATTTTTACACTTTTATCAGATGTAGATTATGACCCCGGGGTTGCTTCCGGATTGATCTCCGGACTGTTTCCATTCCCATTTTCTTCGTTGTCGGTCAACCGGGTAATAGCAGCAATTTCATCTCCTTCGTCAAGCCTGATCAATTTTACTCCCTGTGTAGCTCTTCCCTGCTCGCTGATGTCTGATACTTTCATGCGTATGGTGACGCCGCTTTTGCAGGTGATCATCAGGTCTTCGGTTTCAGCTACTGCAAGCAAGCCGACTAAAGTTCCTGTTTTTTCAGTTACATTGATCGTCTTCACTCCTTTGCCTCCGCGATTGGTCATACGGTATTCTTCCACGGGAGTTCTTTTCCCAAATCCTTTTTCACTCACTACCAATACTGTCCTGGTGGAATGTTCTTCAGGCTTGACACAAATCATTCCCACTACTCCATCTCCTTCTTTGTCCACTTCAATACCTGCTACACCGATAGCGCCACGTCCTGTTGATCTTACTTTCTCTTCATTAAAACGGATTGCTCTTCCGCTTTTCACTGCCATCATAATTTCACTTTTACCGTCGGTCAGTTTTGCTTCCAGCAGTTCGTCTCCATCAACTATTGTGATCGCATTCACCCCGGTCTGCCTGGGACGGCTGAAATCTTCCAGTTCTGTTTTTTTTATAATACCCTTTTTGGTGCAGAGAACAATATTATGCGATTTTACGAAATCTTCATCTTTCAGGTCTTTCACGTCAATAATTGCCCTGATTTTATCGTCATTTGGCAGTTGTATGAGGTTTTGGATTGCTCTGCCTTTGCCGGACTTTTCACCTTCCGGGATCTCGTAAACATTCAGCCAATAACATCTGCCTTTCTCGGTAAAGAAAAGCATGGTGTGGTGTGTGGAGGCCACAAAGAGATGTTCGATATAATCTTCATCTCTCGTTTTACCGCCAATCACCCCCCTGCCTCCCCGGCGCTGCGCCCGGTATTCAGTAGCAGAAGTTCTTTTGATATAGCCAAGATGTGAAATGGTGATTACAACATCTTCTTCTTTGATCAGGTCTTTTATCTTTACTTCATCATCAAGGTATGTAATCCCTGTTTTTCTTTGGTCACCGAATTTCTCTTTGATCTCCAGTAATTCTTTTTTAATCACATCAAATCGCTTTCCCTGGTCGCTGAGCAAATCTTTAAGGTAGGCAATGGTCTTCATCAATTCGTCATATTCCTGCCTGATCTTATCCCGTTCCATTCCGGTAAGCCGTTGCAGGCGTAATTCAAGAATAGCTTTTGCCTGTATCTCATCCAGGCCCCATCCTGCATTTACCAGGTTGTCTTTTGCTATTTCAGGAGTGGCAGAACTCCGGATCAGTTTGATCACTTCATCCAGATGATCCAGGGCAATGAGATAGCCTTGTAAAATGTGCGCCTTTTTCTCCGCTTCTCTTAATTCAAACTGAGTGCGTCGTACGACCACTTCATGGCGGAATTCCACGAACTCGCTGATCATGTCTTTCAGATTCAGTGTTCTGGGCCTTCCTTTAACCAATGCAACATTATTGATACCAAAACTTGTCTGTATCTCAGTGTGTTTATAAAGCTGGTTAATGATGACATTTGCTACTGCGTCTCTTCTAAGATCTAAAACGATTCTGGTACCTTCTTTTTTATTGGATTCGTTATTGACATGTGCAATGCCATCAATTACTTTTTCATTTACAAGTTCACCGATCCGGTTGGTCAGTACATCCCTGTTGACCTGGTAGGGAACTTCAGTGATAATGATTTGTTCTTTACCATTAGCTTTGGTGTCAACGTGTAATTTTCCTCTTAACACTACCCTGCCCCTTCCGAAATGCATGGCAGCCTTCACTCCTTCCATACCATAGATGATGCCGCCGGTAGGAAAATCAGGTGCTTTCACATGATGCATTAATTCGTCAATAGATATATCCCGGTTATCAATGAAAGCGATGCAACCATCAATCACTTCACTGAGATTGTGCGGCATAATATTCGTAGCCATCCCCACCGCAATGCCGCTGGAGCCGTTGATCAGCAGTTGAGGAATACGTGTGGGCAAAATGGACGGTTCTTTTTCAGAATCATCAAAGTTTAACTGAAAATCAACTGTGTCCTTCTCAATATCATCGAGCATATGCTCCGCCAGCCGCTTCAGTCTTGCTTCCGTGTAACGCATGGCTGCCGGGCCATCACCATCTTCGTTTCCAAAATTTCCCTGGCCGTCAATAAGGGGATAACGCATGCTCCATTCCTGGGCCATGCGGACCATAGCATCATAAACGGCACTGTCGCCATGCGGATGGTATTTACCTAACACTTCACCGACGATACGTGCAGACTTTTTATAAGGTTTATTGTAATTCAGACCCAGTTCATTCATCGCAAATAAAATACGGCGATGCACCGGCTTTAATCCATCCCGCACATCCGGTAAAGCCCTGCCCACGATCACAGACATCGAATAATCGATGTAAGCGGTCTTCATTTGTTCCTCAATATTTACCTGGATTATCCGGTTATTGTCACTCGTTTCCTGTGGCTGAAAAGTTTCGTCCATAGCTTATTGCAGCAGTTTCTGAAGTTGTTTTTTTGAAGTAAGCAAATGTACCGGAATTGAGTCTGAAAACCTGACAAATCAGATTGATTTTTTAGTAGTTTTTTCCACTCTTGTGAATTAGTTGTTAACTGATTTTTTCAGTACTATAACAAGGCTTTTGCATACTTAGGTGTAATTTTCCGTTGGTAATTTCAGCATACATAAAAACGGGTTATGGCAAATTATCTTTTATTACGAAACAATAAGGAATCAGGGCCTTATTCATTGAATGATCTACTCAATCTGAATCTTAAAGCATACGACCTGGTTTGGATCGAAGGCAAGAGTGCTGCATGGCGCTATCCGAGTGAAGTGGAAGAATTGAAGCCTTTTGCTCCAGTTGTAGAAGAACAGCCGTATGACCGGTTCTTTAAAAAGAGTGTTGAAAATAAAGAACTGGAAATTCCGGCTAAGGAAAATCAGAAAATCGTTACTCCGAATACGGTTTTCGTGACGATGCCGGGACCAAAAAAGGAAGTAAACGAGGAAAGCAAGCCCGCTGCAAACCAGCAGGACAATTCTTACCAGAGAGTAAGGACCATTACCGTCACGGAAAATCCGGTCGCTGCAGAGATAAAATACTCTCAGCCCCTGGATGAGATTAAAGAAATGTATGTGCAGACATTACAACACCGCAAACAAAAAATTGCGAGAAAAGGTGTATTCCTGAAAAGCCTGAAACATGCAGCAGTTTTTGTTTATTTATGTGCATTGGGAGCGTTGATCGTACTTACATTAAAGCCTGCTTCATCCAATAAAAACAGAACAGCCGGAATTATCCAAAAGGCAAAGGATCCAGTCCCGGTACGTGAGCAGTCTCAGACTCAAAGCCCACAGGCTATTAATAATCAGGAACCAGCTGGTCAACAATCTTCTGCATCGCTTACCGGTGAGAACAGAAGAGAAGCTGAAAAGAAACCATCACAGGCATTCTCAAGGGAAAGTTCATCAAACGCAATATCAGATCCCGGAAAAACTGAAAAAACAAACACAGAGAAAAATGATGCTGTTGATCAAAATCCTCAATCCGTTAATATTAATGCTGTAACCGGAGAACGTTCCAGGACAAGCCGTAACAGTAGCGGTGCAAATACAGCAAGCCAGAAAGAAAATATTTCAAACCTGGTATCTGTGAAAAGCAATGATTACAAACGAGGTGTTTTCGGAGGTATCCATGACCTTCAATTAACTGTTTCCAATAACTCAAATTACGTTCTGGACAATGTCATTGTTGCATTGCAATATCTGAAGCCGAGTGAGCAGCCTTTAAAAACGGAAAATATTTCATTCCGGTCTATTGCCCCGAAAGGTTCGCTGACCATTGCTATACCATCATCCAAACGCGGCATCAAAATAAGCTATCAGATCGTAAAGATTGAAACAGGGGAATTGACAGATTAAGCAACCGTTTTTTATCAGATGGGTTCATCGTTCCGGGTACGAATTAATTTGCTAATTTGCCGTTTTGATTTAACCCGGGTATTTTTTTATGCAGCACATATTGATTTTCGGAGCAGGCAAAGCAGCAACAGTATTGATCGAATATGTTATCCAGCATTCTATAAAGGAAAACTGGAAGCTGACAGTGGTGGATGCTGACCTGAAGCTTGCCCGGTCCAAGACCGGTAATTCGAACCGGGCCACGGCAATTTCATTTGACATACATAATGCGGAAGAACGGATCCGGCATATAATGCAATCGGATATTGTAATTTCTCTTTTACCAGCTGCGCTTCATTATCTTGTAGCAAAGGATTGTGTCGGCTGCAATAAAGATTTGCTTACAGCATCGTATGTAGATGATGCTATCAGGAAGTTGCAACCGGAGATTGAAAAAAAGAAATTATTATTCCTCGGAGAAATGGGCCTGGATCCGGGAATTGATCACATGAGTGCGATGAAAGTTATAAATGAAATTCATGAAAAAGGCGGGAAGATCACTTCTTTCAAATCACATTGCGGCGGCCTTGTAGCTCCGGAAAGTGATGATAATCCCTGGCATTATAAAATAAGCTGGAATACAAGAAACGTGGTATTAGCGGGAAAGGCAGGAGCGCATTTTAAAGAAAATGCGGTGGAAAAGAAATTAGCTTATGAAGAATTATTCACAGCAGGCAGAACTGTAGATATTCCCGGGATCGGTCTTATGAGCTGGTACCCGAACAGGGATTCATTGAGCTATAGTAAAACGTATGGACTGGAATCAGCAGCTACCTTTATTCGAACTACACTGCGCCATCCTGACTTTATGTATGGATGGAAAAATATCATTGATTTAAAACTTACAGATGAAACGCAGGAATATGAAACAAATGGAAAAACTTTATATGATCTTTTCAAACAACACATGGATAAGAACGGCTTTGGTGAGTGGCTTGGAGAAAAAATAAAAGAGCGTTTTGCCCAAACTAAAGATACATTGCAAAGCCTGATGAAGCTTATGGAAGCAGAACAGGAGGCTGAGGATGAAGGCCAAATGATGCCCGAATCGTTTATGACCGCTGATAATGAAGGCAACCTGGAAAATATAGAAATAGATGAAGTAAAAAACAAAGCGGCTGAGTTTGTAGCTCATAACATGCATGAAGCAAATCTTACATTAAAGCAGTTTTTCTTCCTGGGACTGGATGACAAAGAAACTTTTGTCAATAAGGGCCTCTGCAGTGCAGCGGATATTCTTCAATTCGCTATTGAAAAAAAACTTGCTTTACGTCCTTATGACAAGGACATGATCATCATGATGCACGAATTTGAATACCTGGTAAAAGAGAAAAAATCATTTGCCAGCAGCCTGTTGATTGTAAAAGGAGAAGAAAGCATTCATACTGCGATGGCAAAAACAGTGGGGCTTCCATTAGGGATAGCAGCTAAGCTCATTTTAAACGGTAAAATCAAACTTACAGGTCTCCATATTCCAACCTCCAAAGAAATTTATGAGCCCGTCCTTAAAGAACTGGAATTAAATGATATCAGATTTACGGAAGAGTGGAAATGAAAAAGAGTTATATACTTTTCAAAAGGATCCTTTTCAGTTCCTGCACGCCTTCTGATGCAGGTTTCTCTATCATTGTCAGATTAGGAATTTGATTGGTGTAAGGGATCTTTTTATCAACAATGAACTTAGGTATATACCTGCCGGCATAATTCACTAAACCGGCTGCAGGATATACTAATAATGATGTTCCAGCCACGATGAAAATATCAGCATTTTGTATTACAGGAATTGCTTCTTCAATCCTGGGTACCGGCTCTTCAAACCAGACAATGAAAGGCCGATATTGTGCTCCATCCGCAGCAAGATCACCCAGCTTTATATCTCCTCTTATTTCGCTAATAATATTCCTGTTTTTTTCGCTGCACATTTTAAAAATTTCCCCATGCAGGTGTATGATATTTGTTGAACCGGCTCTTTCATGCAGATCGTCTATATTTTGAGTAATGATGCAGACATCAAAATCTTTTTCTAAATCCGCCAGGCCGAGATGCGCTGCATTGGGTTTTGCATCAGCTACATTTTTTCTCCTTATATTGTAAAAATCAAGCACCAGTTGAGGATTTTTTTTCCACGCTCCGGGGGTCGCAACATCTTCTATTCTGTGATTTTCCCAAAGTCCATCGCTGTCACGAAAAGTCCGTAATCCGCTTTCCGCACTGATACCTGCCCCCGTCAGAATTGCTACTTGTTTTTTCCCCATTCATCAAAATTACGCCAAGAAAGAAAAGTTTTCCCATTTATTGAATTTTTAGCAAGAGATCATTTTTTTAGATAGCAGAAATTGAACCGGGTACTGCAGCAGGCATCCGGTCATCATAACAAATTTTAAGCGATGCGGATACCCCGGCGGTACTTCCGGCTGCATGAGCGTTTTTTCCTGTTGCATTATGTATTTTGAAATTCCCTTTCAGTGCATTACTAAGAACCGGTAAAACAGGATATTTCCGGATGCCTTGATGCAGTCTCAATAAATCCTGTGCCTCTTTTTCCAGGTAAGTTTGAAATCAGGTTTCTTTTTTTTGATTGTTTGCCCTGATAGTACCTTCAATAGACTCGCTTTTCGGTATGTACCGGTTATAATCAGAAACTTGTATAAAAGTTTTAAAAATTTCTGAAAACAGTTGTGAAGGCGATTTTATTTTTCTCCTGCAAGTTTCAGCACTGCAATCCATTCCTTCCTGTTTACAGGCTGTACAGATAACCTGCTGTTATTGATCAATACCATTTCAGATAATTGATTGTCGCCTTTTATCATGGATAACGTTACCGGCTTTTTAAATTTTTGTACCGGTTCAATGTCCACGGCCACCCATCTTTTATCTTCTGTTGTGGGATCAGGATAATATTCTTTGATCACTTTGGCAATTCCTACGATTTCGAGTCCTTCATTACTGTAATAGAAGAAGAGGGCATCACCTTTTTTCATGTTCATCAGGTTATTTCTTGCTGCATAGTTGCGTACACCACTCCAGCAGGTGTTCCCCTCTTTTACTAAATGATCCCAGCTGTACACAGCGGGTTCTGATTTTACCAGCCAATATGCCATTCAGAAATTTATTTATCGTATTCAAATTCAGGAGATGTTCCGTTGCCTATTTCGTTTTCCGGTTATGCTTCACCATGATGCATCATTTACTAAAGAAAACTATTACAGAATTATATTTTTCACCAGCCTGAAACCAGTACATCAGCCAGATGAAGTGTTTTTAAAGAATAGCCTTTGTTGTTGATATAGCCCTGCAAGTGCATCAGGCAGGAAAGGTCGGTAGAGATAAGATATTCGGCTCCGGTGGCCAGAGCATTTTCGACTTTCTGCTCTCCCATTCCAATGGAGATCGGTTCGTATTTTACAGCAAAGGTTCCGCCAAAACCACAACAGGTCTCGATATCATTCATCTCGGTCAGTTCCAGTCCTCTTACTTTTGATAATAATTTTCTGGGTTCCGATTTGATCTTTATTTCCCTGAGTCCTGTGCAACTGTCATGATAGGTGGCTTTCCCTTTCAGTTCTGCACCCACATCTTCCACCTGCAATATCCGGATCATAAATTCAGAGAATTCAAATATGCGTTTGTTCAGGCTGGCAATTTCATGATGAAATGAAGAGTTATCAAAGAGTCTTCCGTAATAATTTCTTACAAATCCCACGCAGCTTGCGCTCGGAGCTACAATATAATCATCGCCGGAGAAGTCCCGGATAAATTTGCTGCAAACCGATTTGGCATCATCCCAAAAGCCGGCGTTGAATGCAGGTTGCCCGCAGCAGGTTTGAGATGTATTGTATGATACGGTGCATCCGGCTTTTTCCAATACTTTGATCATATTGAAAGCTGTCTGCGGGTAAAGCTGATCAACAAAACATGGTATGAATATCTGGACGTTCAAATTTAAATTTATTATACCTGCGGCAAGGTACAAGAAAGAAAGTTCAGGTATCAGAATTTATGGGATAAAATTATTTCAATTTGTGAAAGATTGTAAAAGGATTTTTTATATCTCCGGCTCCATCAACAATAAATTTTATCAGGGTTCCGGTTCCCTGTTGGTTTCGCTATAATTAAAATTCAGCTAATGCACTGATTCTTTCTCTTCCCGCCGGGAATTTTTTTGAAATATTCGCAGAGTTTTCAATATCGCCTGATGCACCGGGATAATTCACGTCAACTGAACCGCTGGCGCTGATCAGGGAACTGATCTATTCAATGTTGCTAATATACCGGGTCGGTTAATAATAAAAATCTGCAACTCTTAATGCAAACAGGAAAATACTCTTCCGGATGCCGGGTCATTCAAAAGTATTAGCCAGTTACTTTCCGGCTTCATTTCTGATTACTAAAACCATTCAATACTTTTTATCCCCTGGTACATTAGTTTTTAATTGGCATCATACACGCCCAATTGCGCCAGGTATTTGTCGGCATCCATTCCCTGCTGTGTGGCGGGATATTTGTCTTTGAGTTCTTTATACAATGAAATTGCTTCTTTGGAGTCCTTCATTACCCTGTCTGCAAAGTATGCAGCCATGAACAATGCTTGTGCAGAATTAGCCTGGTCGTCCGGGAAATAGTTTGCAGCTTTTTTGTAATTGCTCAGCGCATCAGAATTCTTTCCCAGGTCAGCATATGCATCGCCTAATAATTTATAGGCTCTTGCCTGCACCTGTTTAGCATCGGTACTGAATTTTTTGAGATACTTGATTGCATTGGCATCATCTCCCAGTTTGAGATAACAGCTTCCTGCATAAAAGTATGCAAGGTTGGCAGCATCTGTACCGCTGTATTTATTGATCACACTCAGGAAACCTGGATATTGCCCGTCACCGTTCAAAGCGAGGCTTACGGAATCCATTCGGTAATATTCTTCTGCCTTGAACATTGCATCTGCCGCTTTCTCATTTTTAGGTTTGATAATAAAATTCTTGTATCCGTAATAACCACCGACCAGGAGGATGATCACGATAGCAACTATAGATACCGGTTTGCTGTATTTATTCCAAAAATCTTTTGCTTTAGCAATGATCACTTCTTCCGTTAAACCCTGAGTTTTCTTTTCTGCCATTTTATTTTATACTTTATGAGAGATTTATTGATTTGAGTTTGCTGTTGATCTTTTAATCAACAATAAAGGGATAGTCTTTGTCCATGTAAATGTCTTTGAGTACTTCACTGTCATCGGGCCAGGGGCTTTCTTCGGCAAATTTTACTGATTCGGCAACAATGCCTGCTACCCTTTCATTGATTGTTTTAATTTCCGGGTCAGTGGCAAAGCCGCTTGAAAGTATTGTAAGAAGAATTTGATGGATTGGATCTTTTTCTTTGTATTCTTCCAACTCTTCCTTGCTCCTGTACTTTGCCGGATCGCTGATTGAGTGGCCTTTATACCGGTATGTTTTCATTTCAAGTAAGGTAGGTCCGCCTTTTTCTCTTGCTCTTTTTACTGCCCGGGTTACGCTTTCATGCACTGCTTCTGCGCTCATTCCGTCAACAGTATCGGCAGGCATTTCATATCCATCTGCCAGTTTATAAATGTCAATAACGACAGAAGTTCGTTCTACTGAAGTGCCCATTGCATAGTTGTTGTTTTCACAAATAAAAACAACAGGCAGTTTCCATAGCATCGCAAGGTTAAAGGTTTCATGAAGGATTCCCTGGCGGGCAGCGCCATCGCCAAAAAAACACAGAACCACATTATCGCTGCTGCGGTATTGCTCAGCAAATGCCAGCCCCGCACCCACACCAATCTGGGCGCCTACTATTCCATGACCTCCATAGAAGTTTACATCTTTACCAAAAAAGTGCATGCTGCCGCCTTTACCTTTGGCATTACCGGTCGCTTTACCATATAATTCCGCCATACAGCTATTCACAGAAACTCCTTTAGCAATAGCCAAGCCGTGATCCCGGTAGCCTGTGATAAACAGGTCTTCAGGCCTGGTAGCAGTAATACATCCGGCAGCAATTGCTTCCTGGCCTACATAAGCATGAAAGAATCCCCTGATCTTTCCTTCCATTTTATATTTTTCCTCTGCCGTCAGTTCAAACTGGCGGATCAGCTGCATCAATTCGTACCAATACAGGTAAGTTTCCTTCGAGAACTTGTTTGCCACAGACTTTGCTATTTGTGTTTTTTCTGCCATCAGGCGGTTGAATTAAGCGAGTGCAAAAATAAGGCAAAAAAGGAAATAATTAGTTTTGGTTCCGGGGGTTTCAGGAGTTCACCAATTTGCTGTTATCTTGCATGGTTCATGCTTCAATTAATAGAAATATCACTTACCCGGTTCAAGAATTACCTTAGCCGCAGATTTGAATTTTCCGAACGGATCGTGTGCATTTGCGGAAACAACGGAACAGGGAAAACCAGCCTGCTCGATGCAGTCTATTACCTGTGTTTTACAAAAAGTTATTTCACCCGTTCTGACAGCTATAGCATACAACAGGGGCAAAACGGATTCAGGGTTGAAGGTAATTTTTTGCTGAACAATAAAGAAGAAGAAGCAGTATGCATACTCAGGGAAACGGGGAAAAAAGAATTTTCTGTGAATGCACTGATATATGAAAAATTTTCACAGCATATCGGTCATTACCCTTGTGTGATCATTGCACCTGATGATGCATTACTGATCACCGGAGGAAGCGAAGAAAGAAGGAAATTCCTGGATGCTCTTTTATCGCAACTCGATGCTGACTATCTTAAGCATTTGATCATCTGCAATAAACTGCTTCAGCAGCGGAATGCTTTTCTCCGCTCCCTGGCGGAAAATGCGGTTACCGATTTGTCTTTACTGGATGTCTTGGACAGGCAAATTGCAAAACCCGGAATATTTATTTTTGAAAAAAGAAAAGCATTCCTGGAATCTTTTCTGCCATTGGTTAAAAAGTTATATGATGAAATAGCCAGCCAGCCTGAAGAATTAATCTTTTCGTATGACAGTGAGTTGTTGAAAGCCTCTTATCCGGATCTTTTAAAAGCTTCACGCCAAAAAGATTGCAGGGCACAAAGAAGCACAAGTGGTATTCATAAAGATGATATTGAGATCTTTTTGGGGAATATGCCTTTCAGAAATATCGCATCACAGGGGCAGCGGAAAAGCCTGCTGTTTGCATTGAAATTAGCGGAAATGGAAATATTAAAAAGGGAAAAAGGATTCTCCCCTCTTCTCTTGCTGGATGATGTCTTTGAGAAATTAGATGAGAACCGCATGACGAACCTTCTGCAAAAAGTTTGCAAGGAAAACGACGGGCAGGTTTTTATTACGGATACAAACAGGGAAAGGTTGGAACAGCATCTCAGTTACCTGTCGCTGCCATACCAGTTGATAGAATTAATAAATTAAAATTTAAATTTATAAAGGCAATAAAGAGAATATTTCCTGATGAGCAGGCGTGTCATTTGATGTTTGTCTTTTACTTTTTACTTTTGACCTGCGGGCATCATTTTGTTGCCATTAAATTTTTACTTTAACTATGGGCGTATATTCAATCAGTGATGCCATTCAGCAATTTCTTGATCAGAGCCGGGTTAAAGGAGATATTCAGGCATTGCAGATAGAAGATGCCTGGGAGCAGATCATGGGTAAGACGATAGCCCGCTATACAGACAAACTGCAGATCATTGGTGATAAACTAATCATCACCACTCATGTGGCGCCTCTGAAAAACGAACTGATCTACCAGAAAGAAAAAATCAAATCCAGGGTGAATGAAGCTTTAGGTGAAAAAATTATTTCAGAAGTAATTGTTCACTAATCACTGTAGGAGATCATCCTGTCAGTTTCTTCATCAAATATCTTTTCCTTTATCTCGAGAGCTTCCTGCATAATATCATCAGTGGAAACGACACCGCAGAACATGAAATCGTCAAATACGGGAAGTTGGTGTACTTTAAAAAGTTGCATCATCTTCAGGCAGTTTTCCACGCTTTCTTCTGAATCAACGATTGGAATGCCTGTCTTCATAGTTTCAGCTACCGTTATTTTGTTTAAAGGGAGTTTTTTCATCATTGCTTTTGAAAAAATGTCGTGTTCGGATAATAAACCCACAAACCGGTCATTATCCATGACAATCAGATAACGGAAATTTTCAAAATTCATCTTATCGAGGGCATCATTAAGTGCAGTATCGGGAGATATAATGTTGAAATAAGGTTGTCTCCGGTTAAGTATTGTAATTACTTTTTTCATAGAATTATTAGCCCTCCTTGTGCTCACAACGAATTTATATGCGGTCGTATGTAATTTACTTAATATTATGATCAAAAGATCAGGTTGTAACAGAATGTGAATAAAAAATAACAAAGTCAATTTTATGTCACCCGATCCTGACCCTGGGATCAACAAAGCTGTAAAGAATGTCGGCCAGTATATTGACAAGTATAAAGAATGAAGCTGTGATCAGTACCGATCCCATTACTACGGGATAATCCAGTTTTTCCAGTGCATCCACAGTTACTTTACCGATGCCCTGCCAGCCGAAGATATATTCGACAAAAAAAGCGCCTGCCAGTAATTCGGCAAACCAACCTGTAACTGCGGTGATGACAGGGTTCAAAGCGTTCCGCAAAGCATGTTTCCAGATCACAGTTCTTTTCGACAACCCTTTAGCATAGGCTGTACGGACAAAGTCCTGTTCCAGCACGTCCAGCATAGCACTTCGTGTCAATTGGGTAATGATTGCCAGTGGCCGGATTCCTAATGTGACCGCAGGTAAGATCAGGTTCTGCAAGGTTAATCTTCTTGCACCGGTAGCGTCGTCAATATCGAACCAATTGCCTGAAATGTGAAGGCCTGTCCAGCCACTGAAAACGAAACCGAAAACATAGGCAATGATGATACCCATAAAAAATGAAGGGGCAGAGATGCCTATAATGCTGGAAAAAATTGCTGATGTGTCCACCCAGCTGTTTTGCCGGACCGCTGCGACTACGCCCAATGGTATGCCAATCAGCACTGCGATCATCATGGCAGCAATCGCCAGCATCAAAGTACCCGGCAATGCCTGCATTAAAATATTCCATACTTCTCTTTTGCTTTGATACGATTGCCGGAGGTAGGGAATTTTTAGCCCGAATTTTTCATGGCCACCGATAAAAAAACCTTTCAGTTTTTTCTTTTGTATTTCTTCAATACTGTGAACGCAAACAGGAGATATGTCATTGACGTAGTAAAGAAATTGTTTCCATTTTGGCTGGTCCAGGTATAATTCTTTGCGGATATTGGCTTGCGTTGCGGAGTCCCCGGTTTGACCCATCACTAACCTTGACGGATCTCCAAACCCCTGGAAGAGAAAAAAAACGAGCATCACCACCCCTGCCAATACGAGCAGGCTGTATAAAAATTTTTTTAAAATAAACCGTAACATGAGATTCAGGATTAGCGGATCAGTTCAAGTTTTTTGATTGCAGTATCAAAATTTTTATAGCTCCATTTTCCCAATATTGTTCCTTTTTTTAATAAATACAAGCAGGGGTTTGTTCTTGCAGCTGTTCGTATGGCCGTAAAGTCACATTTAAATACAGGAATGTTTTCAAATGATGTTCCGGCAACTGCATTATGTGCCTGATCCAGGCGAGCCGTCACTATATAAGCAGGAATATTTTTCGATTTGGCCTCCTCATATATTTTAGAAAATTCATTTTTCCAGCGGGATACCGGTTCTGAAAAATCCATGCAGAACAATAAAAGTGCATAAGGCTGGCCTAAAACAATCTGTGTTGAATCCTCATCCGTAATGCCGGACAGATCAAATCCTTTAATGGGAGGTTCATTATTTTTTCCTTTCCGGATCAGTTTATCATACCTGTTGATGAATTTGTATAATGAGTCGCTGAAGTCAGCAGGGAATTTATCTGAAGTGAATTCCACTTTTTTCCCCTGTTTGTCATAAACAAATGTGATTACTGTGCTGTCCGGTACTGCATCTGCAGGAAGTTGCATCTGCCCCGGGATATTATTTCCGACTTTAAAAGGAAGGCAGTCCCATACGGGCAAATAAGTAAGCATATACCACTGGATGCCAAAACTTAAAATGATCACTGTAGCCATGGCAATGAGATCAACTTTTGTGGAAAAGAAAGGCAGAATTTTTTTCCGTTGCCAGAAAAGGAAACCAATCAGCGCCGTCAGCACCAGGTCTTTCAAAAATGAAGTGGCCGGTGAAATGGGAATACAGTCACCAAAACAACCGCAGTTCTTGAATTTTCCCGAGAGCAGGGCATACCCGGTAAGAAAAGTAAAAAAAATAATCAGGAGCAAAAGCAGCCAGCTGAAAAAACGCATCCTCCATGCCAGTAACAATGCGGCTCCTGCAATGATTTCGATTGCGATCATCACAACGGACAATGCAAGGGAATGCTGATGCAAAAAATCAAAAATACTGACCAGGAAGTGATTCAGGAAGAAAGATCCTTTTGCTAAACTGTCATTCCATGCTTCAAAAAACTCCTGCATTTTATAACTGAGTCCAAGGGGATCGTTGGCTTTTACCAACCCCGAAAATATAAACAACACTCCCACAATGATTCGTACAATGGTAATGAGTATTTTCATGGTACTGTTCGGAATAAAATAAAGAAGTGATTCTTTTTATTTTTTCTCTCCCAACAAAATCAGGGCAAATACACTATAGTTTATGATATCAATATAGTTTGCATCAATTCCTTCACTGGTAATTGTTTTTCCGTCATTGGCAAGAATCTGGCGGATGCGTTGTAGTTTCATTAAAATAAGATCTACAAAACTTGCCTGGCTCATGGCCCGCCAGGCTTCCCCGTAATCATGGTTCTTATCCATCATTACTTTTTTCGCAGCGCTGATATTTGAATCATACAATGAAGATATTTTTTTTATTTCCAGATCTTCCAGGGTGTCTTTGGGAAGTTCCAGTTGTACCAGCCCGATCACTGCATAATTGATAATCCCTTTAAATTCTCCGGGGATATTATCTGCCACTTTTTGAGAACCAATTTCCTGGATGGTACGTATCCTCTGTGCTTTGATGAATATCTGGTCCACAATGGAAATAGTCCGTAATACCCGCCAGGCAGTTCCGTAATCCATTGCCTTTTTTAAAAAGATTTCTTTGCAGGAAGCGGTTATTTTATCGTATTGTTTGTTTGTATCGGTCTTCATATTCATTTCGATCATAAAAAAATGGGATTGATAGCGTTTCGTTTAATCAATTTTTATTTTATAAAAAAGTGTATAATTATCTTTAGCACCAAAAGTAACAAACAAAGACAAATGTCTGCACTGAATTGTAAAGGTAGATCATTGGCCGTGGATAAGCCACTGGTGATGGGGGTCATAAATGTTACCCCTGATTCATTTTATCCCGGCAGCCGCAGGTCGGGAATACCAGCAATCCTGAAAACAGCAGAACAAATGCTGACTGACGGGGCAGCTATTTTAGACATAGGCGGTCAGAGTACCAGGCCGGGAAGCGAACTTCTCTCCCCGGACAATGAATTAAACCGCGTATTAGAAGCAGTGGAGGCAATACATAAAAATTTTCCTGAATCTTTTATTTCGATAGATACTTTTTATTCGAAAGTGGCAAAGCAAGCTGTTGAATCGGGAGCCTGCATTATTAATGATATCAGCGGTGGCAGTATGGACGAAGCGATGATCCCTGTTGCTGCCGGTTTAAATGTTCCATTTGTCCTGATGCACATGCAGGGAATGCCCCAAACCATGCAACAGAACCCGCATTATGAAAATGTAGTATCGGAAGTGTTTTCTTTTTTTCAGCAAAAGATTGTAGTACTCAAAAAAGCCGGGATTAATGACATAATCATTGATCCGGGTTTTGGTTTTGGTAAAACCGTTGAGCATAATTTTGAATTGTTACGCAATCTTTCCTCGTTTGCAAATTTGAACTGTACTCTTCTTGCAGGCCTATCCAGGAAATCTTTTGTTTACAAAACTATCGGTACGGGATCTGAGGAAGCATTAACAGGAACCATTGTTATGAATACGATCGCCCTGATGAATGGTGCGGATATCCTGCGGGTGCATGATGTGAAAGAAGCCGCCCAAACCGTTAAATTATTCCTGGCCACTTTATAAAAATAAAGAACAGCCCGGGGGGCTGTTCTTTAGCTGCATTGTCCTGAATTTCATTATTGATTGGGCAGTGCCGGAGTGTTATCCTTCACATCCATTACTTCCACATCAAATATTAATGCTTCGAATGGTTTAAAGGGAGATCCGGGGTTTACATTTTTTCCATAGGCAAGGAATCCCGGGATATAGAGAGTCCCTACTCCCCCTTTCTTAAATAGTTTTAATCCCTGGTCCCAACCCTGTATAACCTGGCTATTGCCAAGTACGAATGAATATGTGTTGCTTTCAAAAACACTGTCAGTTGCTAATATTTTTCCGGTATATTTTACCGTAACTACTTTGCCGGAATCAGCCTGAGGTCCATCTCCCTGCTTTTTGATCACCACAAAAACACCCATGCCCGTTTTTTGAGCATTGATCTTTTTTTCCGTGAGGTAAGTTTCCATTGCTTTCAACTCTTTATCTACCTCACCGCTTTTCTGTAATTCTTCATATTCTTTTTTCATTGCTTCTTCCTGCTGCTTTTTCATTTTTGCTTCCTGTTCTGCTGCTTCTTTTTGCCTCCTCGGTTCATCTTTCTTCATCTCCGAATCGTAGTCCAGCCGGGCAAGACTATCATTGGTAAATACCTGGAGGATTTTAAATGTAGTGGTTATCCTGTCGCCTTTTTTAGTTCCGGGAGGCAACTGCATTGTTTGTCCTCTTGCGATCAGAGAATCTGCCAGTAAAACGGTAACAGCGCTGTCTCCTTTTCTCAGCATCGGGAACACTTCTGCTGGGGAATATACCGCTTCACGATCCGGCGGAACCTGTGCAAATCCCGGAGCTTTGCCATAGCTTGAATACAGGAGAGAATCGTTTAGTTTGCTGGTCACATTGAATTTGATGATATTTCCCGGTTTGGCAATGGAATCTTTTTGATTTCCTTCAGGTAAGATCTTATACAGAATTCCGTTTTTTGATCTTTTAAAGTCCAGGTTGTTGCATGACAGTATCGCTGCCAAAGACAGTACCGCCAGTAATAGCCAGTTTGTTTTTTTCATATTTGTTTATTGAAGTTGAGATTTATTTTCTTTCATAGCCTTTAAGAATTTTTTTACAGTTACATCCAGCGGATCGCTGCTGCGCCCCCCGGCAGCTGCAAAATGGCCACCGCCTTCGAAATATTTCCGGGCAAAAGCATTACAATCAAAATCACCTTTGCTGCGGAAGCTCCATTTCCGTTCTTCATCCCTGTCAATAACAATTGCCACCAGTTTAATACCCCTGATGCTTTGTGGAAAATTGACCAGGCCTTCCGTATCGCCTGTCTTTATTTCATAGTACAACAGATCGCTTTTTGGAACAGAGATCAGCACGGTGTTGTATTCATAAAAAACTTCCATCCGGTTAAGTAATACATGACCGATGAAACGGAGGCGATTTTCTAAAAAATTATCATAAAGCGCTTCATGGATTTTTGAATGGTCCAATCCTTTTGATTTCAGGTCTGCCACTAAGCGATGCACGGCTGGTTGTGCAGACGGAAAGCGGAATGACCCTGTATCTCCTACCACGCCGGCATAAATACATTCACTGATTTCCTTATTGATCTTATCACTGTAGCCGGACCCGATGATGAGATCATAAATCATTTCGCAGGTAGAACTTTTTGAAGGATCGCTGATGCCGTAATCAAAAGCTCCGGTGTCTGGTTCTTTATGGTGGTCAATAAGGATTTTGATACAGTGTAACTGTTTCAGTTTATCCGTCATTGTTTTGGTGCGGTTGAGTGCATTGAAATCAAGGCAAAAAAGCCATTCGGCATTGTCCAATATCTTGTCTGCCTTTGCCTTGTCAGCTTCATAGTTCAGCACCTCTTTGCAACCCGGCATCCAGTCCACCCATAATGCCCAGTTTGTAGGCGAAATAACTGTTACTGTATGGCCAAGCTGTACCAGCAAATGGCGCAATGCCAGCGAAGCGCCCATGGCATCGGCATCAGGTTTCTGATGCGTGGTAATGACAGTAGTCCGGTTCCGGTTAAGCAATGGAAATATCCCTTCAACTGGTTTCATAAAATGGTTGCGAAGGTAAGGAAAGACTTCTTTGTTAAGGCTTCCTGGCCGCAGTATATACTTTCTGAAAAATATCTTAAAAGCCGTGAGATTCGCTTACTTTTGCGGCGCTAAAAAAGTGAAGTGAAACTATGAGCAATCAGACATTTACCATGATCAAACCCGATGCGGTCAAAAAAGGATATACCGGGGCAATTTTGGATCATATCATCAAAGCAGGTTTTCATATATCCGCTATGAAACTCACCAGGCTGACCACGGAAAAAGCCGGAGAATTTTATGCAATTCATAAAGAACGCCCTTTTTATCAAGAACTGGTCAGCTTCATGAGCAGTGGGCCAATCGTTGCGGCAATTTTGACTAAAAAAAATGCAGTGGATGAATTCAGGAACCTGATAGGCGCCACAGATCCAGCAAAAGCAGCAGAGGGTACAATACGAAAACTTTATGCAGATTCTGTTGGGGAAAATGCCGTTCACGGCAGCGACAGCGATGCAAATGCAAAGATCGAAAGTGATTTCTTCTTCACTGAGAAAGAACGCTTTTAAAAGATTGTCTCCCGTTTTTTATTAATCTTTATTATTTTGAAATCTATACCGGGTATTCATTACAGTTTATCCTGTTTTGTGATGATCAAAAACATAATTTTTAAATCGTCCGTCAATAAAGATATTGAAGAAAAAACGGAAGAATATTTTCTTCAATCAGGTTTTGACCTGAAAGAAAAGAAAGAAGGTTTCCTGAAGTTCTCCCATCGTGCATCATTGCTCAGCTCCTGGACTTTGGATCCGTTGAAATGGGATTCGGAAATCATTGTAACATTTCAAGGGTACGAGGTGAGCGCAGATTTCACCATTGACTCAAATGGGCAAATGAACACAACGGAAGAGGAAAACACCTGGAACAAATTCATTGAAAACTACAGGCGCTTCCTGATCAATAATATTGATTTCAAAGAAGAGAACAGGCGGGAATTGAAAAAAGCCAGAAAAAGCGGTTTAGGTTATATTTTATGTGCCGCCGGAGGCGCAGTTGCCGGAGGGATCATAAGCTTTGCATTGGCTCGTTTTACCGGCATCAAAGAGATCAGTTATCTTGGGATCCCGGTATTAGTATCCGTATTTCTTTCTTACAGAATAAAATGTAACAGAAATAAGAAAGCTATCACTGATAATGAATAATGATCTTTCTGAAAATAATTCAGGCTTGTGAAATGCAGGCAGAAAATCATTGATCACTTTCCGTACATCAATTCCTTTTCCTTCTCTTTATCTTCTTTTTCTTTTTTCAGGTCGAACATGGTGCCAAATACATGGTCCCATAAAGTGGAGCTGACGCCAAATCCAAGGTGTTCATTTTTGTAATGGTGCAGATGATGGTTGCGCCAGTGAGGTTTCATCCATTTAAAGGGAGGATTCCCGGCATGAATGGCATAATGAATTGTCCCATAAAGGAGGTATCCAAGCATAAAACCGGGGAAAAACATAAATGCATTATACCTCATAGCAAAATACATCAATCCGAATACGGTGCCTGATATAAGGATGCTGGGAATTGGAGGCATAAATAATCTTGTAGTGTCACGTGGATACTCATGATGGCAGCCATGAAAAATATACACCAGCCTTTGGCCGGTCTTGTTCTTCGTTTCAAAATGAAAAATAAACCGGTGAGCAAAATATTCAAACAGGCTCCAGAAAAACATTCCGGCAATAAACAGTATTAATATTTTCAGCGCCGACTGATCCATCCGGGTATTGCTGTACCATATCATCCATACTATTACCGGTACATACATCCCCCATATTACAAGAGGATGAGCTTTGGTAAGGAATTCTAATGCACTGCTTTTAAAAAGACGTGCCTGCCCTTTGTTATAAATTTTTTCAAACCCCATACCAGCAAGATAAAATATGTAAAAAGTATCAAACAATGATTTTGATCAGGTAATTTTTGAATTATTCATCCGGTGATTGATAATTATTTTTGAGCTGAATGAAAATGCAATTTCATACTTGTGGAGTATGGTGATAACGTATAGGTGGATTCACTGTCCTGTTCATTGTTAATTTTTGTTAATAAAAATTAAATCCGGTTAATTTTTTAATTTCATACGAAAATGGTCGTATATTCGGGCAACTAAACTCCTAAATAGTAATAATATGGCATATACAAAGACTATCAAGCCTACAGACAGTGAGCTTGAAATCTTGCAGGTATTATGGACAAAAGGATTGGCTACGGTACGTGAGGTCCATGAAGAATTATCAAAAACAAAAGATGCAGGTTACACAACCACACTTAAGCTGATGCAGATCATGCATGAAAAAGGTTTGGTGAAAAGAGACGATTCGATGCGTACTCATATTTACCAGGCATCGGTAAATAAAGAGAAGACCCAGCGTCATTTGCTGAACAGAATGATCGACAATCTATTCGGGGGCTCCCCTACTCAATTAGTAATACAGGCATTGGGTGATGATCATCACAAGACCAGCCCTGAAGAAATTGAAAAAATACAGGCGTTACTCGACAATCTTAAAAAACAGTAGGTATGACTGCACTCAGCCAATCGGATCTGTTGCAAGCATTGGGTTGGGCTATTGTAAACAGCCTGTGGCAAATGGCACTGCTGTGGATCCTGTTTCCGGGAATACTTATTCTTTTTAAAATTGAGAGATCTTCACATAAAACACTGTTGGCATCATTGTTCCTGTTATCAGGATTTGCATGGTTCATCATTACATTTGTTTCTATTTTTACAAAGACTTACTGGGGTACTATAATAACGCCGGCCGTTACAGTCCTTTACCCGGATGAGAGCATTTATAACTGGTTGCACAATGCATTGCCTGTTACTTCTGTTTTGTATTTTATTCTATTGATCTTTCCTCTGATCAGGTTTTTCAGGAATTACCGTTTTGTACAGATCATCCGTACAAAAGGATTGAAAAAGATTGAGGTGGATTGGAGGATCTTTATCACTAAAGTTGCCGGGTGGATGGGTGTAAGAAGGCCTGTTCAGATATGGATATCGGATAATATCAGTTCGCCGGTGACTGTAGGCTTTTTCAAGCCGGTTATATTAGTTCCGCTGGCGGCAATGAACCACCTGACTCCGCAACAAATGGAAGCTGTATTGCTTCATGAGCTTTCACATATCCGGCGGTATGATTACCTGGTAAACCTGGTAATAAATTTTATTCAGACCATTCTTTATTTCAATCCGTTTGTAAAATTGTTTGTAAAAACGATTGAGCGGGAAAGAGAAAAAAGTTGCGATGAAACAGTGGTCCAATTTCAATATGATACTCATGAATATGCTTCTGCCCTGCTCATTTTAGAAAAAACAAATCATGCGACCAGGCCGCTGGCAATTGCCGCTTCAGGAAGAAAAAGCGACCTGATGCAAAGGATTGAAGTCATACTTGGTATCCATCAAAAAACCAATTTTTCACTCAACAGGCTGGCAGGATTAATGTCTGGTTTTCTGTGTATCGTTGTTCTGAATGTCTTATTGATTTTTGCAAAACATTCATCACCTGTTCAGCCGGGCAAAACGATAGCAGCTTCTGACTTTTTATACCCCGAAAAAAATTCAGAAGTTCAGAAAGGTATTGCCGAAATCAGTATGAATTATAAACCTGATAGCAAACAAAACAATGAACCAGTTGAAATAAAGAAGAAAAAGTATCAGGCAGTAAAAGGAGATAGACTGGCGGGAAATGAAACAGCTAATTACCCGGCTCACCCGGGCAAAACAGGGCAGTTAATTCCTTCCTTGTACAATGTAAATTATGTAACGGCAAATACTCCGGAGTTAAAATCATATCAATTGGCGCAAATAGATGAAGCGCTGGCAAAGTCGAAAGAAATTTTACAGGATAATCAGTGGAAAGTTCTGGAGAAAAAGATAGCTGATGCATTAACTTCAGAAGAAAAGGACCAGTTAAAGAAAGCTTATATAAAAGAGTTTTCCAGCCTGGATTTTTCAAAATGGAAAGACAGGCTCAGTTCAGCTTATGACCAGATAGATTGGGAACATATCAATGATCGCCTGGACAGGGCCGTTTTTAATTTAAAGCTTGACAGTCTTCAGAAAATTTATTCCGATGTGGCGGTGAATCTTGAATATTTGCAGAATCAGTTGGCTGAAGCAAACCTAAAAGCAATACCTGACAGTGATATCACGGTCAAAATACTTGAAGAACACAGTGCCGAAGTTCAGAATTTGCTGAAGAGAATAAAAGCTATCCGGGATAAAAAGATTATTCAGCTCTGATCCTTTAAAGCAGTACCCGGTTTACCAGTTACATCTCGGGCATTTTTCACTGTATTTGTTCCCGATCAGGAACCCCAGTACGATCTCATGTGTGCCGCGGCTTACAGTTCTTAAAGCCGTTTGAGTAAAATCGTATGCATAGCCAACATTAAATGTGTTGCCAACATTTATCCCAAGCATTGCTGCATAGCCATCCTGGTAACGGTAGCTTCCTCCTGCCCAGAAAATATCACGGTATTGAAGCTTCAGGTTTGTCTCAACCTGGAAATCATTCTTTGAAGAACCCCTGATATATTTGAGCATAACGGATGGAATCGCATTGATATCATCATTCAATAAAAACCGGTAACCGGCTGTTAAAAATGTATGGGGGATCAACCTGCCTTTTGTTATGATTGCAGCATCATCAACGAAGGCTAATTTCTGAGGAACTATTTGTTGTGCCGACAATCCAATAAAATAATCACGTGAATACAGCCAGAGCCCGGCACCAATATCCGGGCGGACCTTATTCAATTCTCCGTTCAGGGCTGAACCTGTTGCCGGATCTACCGGGTCACCATTTCCAAAATCGTTTTTAGATTTATCTATACTGACCACTGTAATTCCTGCTGAAAATCCCGCTGCAAGGTTGGTAGTCGGATTTAAACCTATGTGATAAGCATAAGTTCCGCCAGCGCTGAAACGGTTAAAACTGCCTGTGCGGTCATTAACCACAATAAGGCCAATACCATGATGTGGCTCTGCAGCGGTGTAATTTTCCCAATACGCTTTGCCTCGTGGATTTTCTCCGGGAATATCAAAAGAAGTGGCAGTAGTGCGGTAATCTTTTTTTCCAAGTGGCCCTTGTATGGTCAGGTACGCTGTTTTAGGCGCTCCATTTAACCCTACCCATTGATCTCTTCCGCTGATCTTAAGATCTGTATAGTTCTCTATGCCACTCAAAGCAGGATTGAGAATGTAATTATTGAGTATATACTGGGTATATTGAGGCCGTTGTTGGGCTGTTGCACATAATGCAATTAACACAAGGGATAATATCAGTGTGCTTCTTTTCATTTTACCGTATTACATCTACATAACCACTCATCTTGCTGCGACCGTTTTTGGGATCAACAATATAGTAATAAGTTCCTACCGGAACGGGTTTGCCATTTACCGTTCCATCCCACGGAGTATTATATCCGACAGAATGAAAAATCAACTGGCCATAACGGTTGTATATATCCACAGTGCATCCGGGATAGCTGCTTAAATATTGAATTACCCACAGGTCATGTATTCCATCGCCATTGGGACTGAAAATATTCGGGATGCTGGGTTTCTTTAAAACTTCTACATAAACCTGGTCGCTGGTTGTACAGCCTTTATCCGAAGTGACAGTTAATGTATAAGTAATATCTTCTGTTGGTGAAGCAGCCGGATTTGAAATGTTAGGATTGTTCAACCCGGTTGCAGGTGTCCAGGAATAAGCTACCGCTATCCCCTGGTATACTGCAGGGGTGAGTGTAACGAAGCCTCCTTCTAATACAACTTTATCGGGGCCGGCATTTGCAACCGGTGTTGGATTAACCCGGATCATTTGTTCAATATAATTGCTGCACCCGTTTGTACCGGAATAAGTGTACCGGATAGTTTGTACTCCTGCACCGGATGTACCGGGATTAAAGATTCCGGAAGGAGACGTACCTGGCCCGCTGAACGTTCCTGAACCCGGGAGGCTGTTTATTAAATGTACTTGCGAGATTTGAAAGGCAGGGCCATTGGAACAAACTTCACGGAGCGAATCAAATTTTAATTCAGGCGTAGCAGACAAAGTAACCGTTTGGGTGACGGTACTGACACAGGTAATCCCCGAATAAGCTACATATTGAATAGTAAAAGTCTTTGTTGAAGGACTGTAGAATTCAGGATAGGTATGTGAATAAATTTTACCATTTACAGGGCTATTATCTGTGGTTTTGATCGTCGGGTCATTACCATAATCCCAATAAATTTCCAACCTGACCAGGCTGCCAAAGTTTACAGAAGAAGCATCAGTGAGATTCACGACCTGGTTGCTGCAAAGATTAGCCGGATTCTGAACAGTAAAAGAGGCTGCCGGCAGAGATCCGTTTACTGTGAAAGATTGTGCGACGGTGTCCTTGCAACCCTGGTCTGAAGTCACAATTAATGTTCCGGTATAAGTGCCTGTAGCCGGATAAGTATGATTTGGATTCTGCAAAGCAGAATTGCCTCCATCGCCAAAGTTCCAGTTCCATCCTGTTATTGATCCGGGGGCAACATGGCTGGTATCAGTAAATGGCGCTGCAGGATCATTCAGGCATACCTGCGGCGATATAAATCCGGCTTTGGGTTTTGGATGAATAATAAGTTGTTTGGTTACTGCATTGCCTGTGCAACCTTTATCTGTCTGCACCTGCAAACTAACATTGTATATTCCGGAAGCATTATACAAATGATCGAACGGATTACCTGAATTCAGGACTGCATTAGTCCCATCTCCATAGTTCCAGTTCCATTGATTTAAATTTCCTGCATTGGCAATAGAAGCATCGGTGATCGTAACAATGCTGTTTTCACATGTGGTGGATGAAAAATTAAAGTTCACAGTTGGCAATGGGTCAATGATAATGTTTTTTACGGAGAAATTATTTACTGTCGGGCATCCTATAGCTGATGTTACAGAAAGTTTTATGGTGTATGTACCGGGAGATGAATAATTTTTTACCGGGTTTTGAGAAGAAGAACTGGTTCCATCCCCGAAATCCCAACTCCATTGAGAAACAGTGCCGCCGCTTACGGTACTCAGGTCGCTGAAATTTAAAGCAGCGCCAAAACAAATCTCTGAAGGAGCATTGAATGCAGCTATTGGCTCCGGAAAAATTGTGTTCACTGCACGGGATGTATCGGTGATGCATCCATTATTGGACGTCACTGTTAATGTAACATTATAAGGGCCGGCACCGGAATAATTATGTAAAGGATCTTTTATTGTTGAATTGGGACTGGCATCACCAAAATTCCAGGAGTAGCTGAATAATCCCTGTGTCCCATCACTTATTGTTGACTGATCGGTGAACTGCGCTGCACCCACAGGTAAACAAATGTTAGGGAAACTGAAGTTGGCTACCGGGTTTGGGCTAATAGTTACCGGGTATACGAAAGTTGAACTTTGGCAACCGATGGTAGTCTCTACTTTCAATGTGGCATTAAAGGAACCAGTTCCCAGATAGGTATGAGTTAGCGCAGTATTATTGGTAGTGATAACCTGGGGGGAGCCATCGCCAAAATTCCAATACCATTTGACAATGGTGCCACCGGGATTAGGAGATGAATTGTCATTAAATGTTATGGGTTTACCTACACAATTAGGAGCTATCACACTGAATTTAGCAACCGGCGGATCAGTTATAGTTAGAATTTTAGAAGCTGTATCGGAGATGCAGCCTACATCGGTAATTACAGAATATTTAATATTGTATGTTCCTTGTAAAAGATATTTATGCCGGGTATTTTTTACACTGTCCTTCCCTGAATCGCCGAAATCCCAGTTCCATCGGATTGCAGTTCTCCCGTTAAGACTGGAAGCATCTTTTAAGAAAACCGAATCTGTAGCACATCCGTTAGTGGTAAAATTGAAATCTGCTTTTGGTGGATCATAGACCTGCAGATCATAGTCTATTTCCTGGTCACCACTGCATCCTTCAGGGGTTGGATTTTGTGCAAATACTTTAATGGGATAGGTTCCGGATTTGATTATTGTAAATGGGGATGTTAATTTATACAGATAAAGTTGCTTACCGTTAATAATCCATGTAGAATCATAAACCGGGCTGCTGATGGTGTCATTTGGGAACAAACCGCCAAAATCCCATCGAATCTGAAGAGGCTGGTATGGAAAGGTCATTGAGAGATGGAAAGGAGCTCCTTTACATGTGGCAGGATAAGATACGGTAGCATATTCATTAGCGATTGATACAAACTGGTAAAGGTCTTTCACATTAGTGCCGGCATTATATCCATATGATTCAGCATTTCCGAAACCGTAAGCAATTGCATTAAACCCGGAATCTGAAGAAATGATGTGTTGCCCCGTGGAAACAGGAAGAGTAGCATAGGAATATCCCGGCGCCTGTGGATGAATGTAAAAAGAAGATGCAGGAACAGGGAGTCCATCCAATGTAATAGAACTGATAGCTGTGCCTTTATTGGGAATGATGACATTAATATAGTTTTGTAGAATCTGGAAGTTCTTTGTGGCATTCCAAATTACTTTGCTGATATTTTGCTCAACAGGGCTTAAATAGATTACTTCCGGGTCTCCCGGTTGAGCACCATTACCGCATGCACCCTGCGAAGTAATGTATTGAACAACCAAAATAGGTTTATCGGATTGTATTAACTGAGGAGATGCTGTAACCGGCAATTCATAATAAAAATTGTTTTGCAGTGCCACCGCTATGGGCGCACCATTTACCGACACGGCTGTAGTTGGATCTGCTACGCAAATACGGAAAATATTATTGAACATTACACCTCCGGTCGGAGAAGTAAGATAAAATTTGCCCCATACTGATTTCGGGAATGCCTGTACCATGTAATTGTCTGAAGAGGATGCTGCATTATTGCAGGTGATACTGATTCTGCCGCTGCCGGAAAAAACAGCTATGCGTTTGCACGAACCTGTTCCTGTGCTTATACTTTTGATAGTAGAACCAGTCAGATCCACACCGGTATAAGGCATACTTGTGTTATTTGTTAATTGTCCCATTACATTGTAAACCTGCCCCTGCGTCATATTCACAGTAAACGGAACTCCTGCCGGATGATTAATAGTGGGAGCGCTTGGTGTGATCTGAACTGTTGTTGTTCCGGTATCACAGGCTACAACATAAAACCAGCAATTAGCATTGGGAGTATTTGACACATTTTTATAGTTCACGGAATAATATTCCTTTCCTAAAGTTGTTGTCGGGAAAAGTATGGTAGCGCCTGAAACACTTTGATTGTATATATGGGCATAAGCTACAACCGGATGATCTGCTTCTATATGAATTCCTTTGTTTTCCGGTGCCGTTGATTCGGTTAGCAACCTTGCATCCTGCATTCCTATTTTGGGTATTGAATCGGAAGTAAAAACCGTATTAGCAGGAATATTTGAATAAGTTTTTGAATAACCCAGGCCGGGAATTGTAACCTTCACAGTAGTGGTTGCTTCCGTAGCAAAATAAAGAACCATTTGCTGCAAATTGTTTCCATCCACCATGACTTCATGATAACCATAGGCCACCCAAAAATCTTTTCCTTTGTTGGAAAAATCTTGCGCAATGACTCTGCCCCCCGCCAGCATTACTAATGCCAGCACCACAATTAAAAAAAGTTGTTTCATTGAGTTTGATCCCCGAATCCGGAATGAGTCTTGCAATTTAGAAAAAAGAGCTAAGAATTCTAAGCGTTTGAGCCAATAAATAATCAGTTAGCTGATCTCATGATTTAATAAGTGAGTTTTTATATTTTTTTTGATCCCGGTTAGTAAACTTACTATCATTTTTTAAGGATATGCAGATCAATAGCCGGATGTCAAATCAGGAAATCTCAGAATCACTTTACGGATCACTAATACTTCATTACTACTGCAGGAATATAGACAATAATACTTTATACTCGTCTATTTTTCCATAGCCGGATCAGGATATCAATAAGGGATTTAGGCTGATTATCAGAATTTTTTCTCTCGGATCCAGGTTTCTTCGTTTATTCTAAAAATCTTCTTCAGAACTTACTCAGGATTTTATTAATTTGTACAATCTTTCTCAATAATCCTTTAAAAATCTGCTTAAAAGTATCTCTTGATTGAGATGCTGATTAAAAGCTAATCAGTCCAAAACGGAAAACTGTTAATCAGGCTAACAAAATGCCCGATAAAGAGAAAATAATTCCCATACTGTCACTGCCATTGGCTGCTTTTACAATCACAGCGAGTGTAGCAGGATTATTGACTTCCGGATTCTATTCCAGGGAGACACACGCATGGGCGGTTCAGTCCTTTGGGCAGGATATAATAAATTTGTTTCTGATAGCGCCTTTATTGCTTCTAACATCAATACTTAATTATCAGAAGAAAAAAGTATCAATTCCTGTTTGGGCGGGTACCAATCTTTACCTCGCATATACCTTTACAATATACTGCTTCGATATACATTTTAACCAGCTTTTCCTGATCTATTGTTTTTGCCTGGGCCTATCATTGTTTTCATTCATCTATTTTTTGACATCATTAAGAAATGAATCCCCCGGCAGTGATCTCAGCCACAGAACTCCTTTAAGGTATATTGGTATTTATTTCCTCATTATTTCCGTTCTTTTCTATTTTCTTTGGCTTTCTGACATAATACCTTCTATTGTCAGCAATAGTATTCCGGCAAATCTGAAACAGACCGGACTATTCACTAATCCTGTAGAAGTGCTTGATCTTTCTTTGATACTGCCGGGAGTTTTCCTCTGCGGTATTTTATTACTGAACGGAAAAAGTATTGGTTTTGTGATGGCTCCTGTTATACTCACATTTATTATTCTCATGGATATTACGATCTGCGTGCTGACAATTTATGCCAGTGCCAGGGGGATGGCAATTGATATTTCGATTGCAATTGTAATGCTGATGCTCGCAATTTTCAGTACCGCATTACTGATTATATTTTTTATGAATATAAGAAGTGACCGTCTCCGTTATTATAATGATCATGACTGAATCATTAACGTTATTAAAAAAATCAGTACCTTTTTGCTCAAAAATGGCAAGATCACATCACAGGAAAAAGCACAAACATTTTCAACCTCCCGCTCATACAGGTGATCAGATTAAAAAGAAAAGAAGGGGTGCATCAGTAATTGCAATAGCAGGTGCGGTAGTGGCTTTTGTAATCAGCTATTCTGCTACAGAAGGAAACCTGATTTGGGTGATCGCAATTACGGTGGCGGGAGCTGCACTTGGTTATCTTATCGGGAACAGTCTTGATAAAAGTGACGAAAGAAAATAAGAATAAAAATCACTGGTAGAGTATCGTGCAGCTATGCGGATCCAGCACTGCTTTACCACTTAACTGAAAATCCTGCATAATGATATTGTTTTGGATAAAAGTTTTCCAGTTACCGTCAGGAAGAAGAGTAATGGCCTGCTCTCCTCTCCCATTATAGGCTATCAGAATTTTTTTCCATGAATCGTTTTCCGGTTCTCCGTTGATCAGGTAAGTCACTACTCCCGGAACATTCGGAACACCATAGTCAAAGTCTATATTGCCTGCAATTTCTTTTTCGCTGGTCATCCGGAATGCCGGATGTTCTTTTCTCATTTTGATCAGTGATTTAACCAATTCATATACATCGGCATTTTTTGATTTCAGACTCCAGTCGATCTCATTGATACTGTCGGGGGAGTCAAACGAGTTTTCAATATCTTTTTTACTTCGGAGGAATTCTGAGCCGGCATGAAGAAAAGAAATTCCCTGCGATGTAAGCACAATGGCCAGTGCGAGTTTTTGCATCTCTTTCCGTTCAGAACGTGACGCATCTTTAACGGATAGGCTCAACTTATCCCAAAGTGTATTATTATCATGGCAAGAGCAATAGGTGACTGTATTGTATGGCCCTGCAGCGTAAGGCGCTTTTGAATAATTCACTTTGGAATAATCTATTCCGGGATGTGTGCAGGATGCTACAACCCCGAAGCGGATACTTGGTTCCAAACCGGGCTTGCCGCTGACAAAACCCCTGTCACTGAGGTCGAACACACTCCCCTTAATTGCATCCCTGATGTCATCACTGAACACAGCGATCCGGTCTAACTTATAAGCATATTTTTTTAATGCTCTCAGCGAATCAGGCAATGGTGATGCTCCCGCCGTCCAGCCTTCACCGTATAATAGAATTCCCGGTTTGATACGATGCAATTCTTTTGAGATCAGGTTCATTGTCCTGATATCCATCACGCCCATCAGGTCAAACCGGAAACCATCCACATGATATTGCTGTGTCCAATATTTTACTGATTCCAAAATAAATTTTCTCACCATCGGACGCTCACTGGCGATTTCATTGCCACAGGCAGTTGCATTGGAGAATTTTCCATCTGCCGTATGACGGTAATAATAACCCGGCACTAGTTGATTGAAATATGAATTTTCGGTAAGTGCAGTGTGATTGTACACCACATCCATGATCACTCGTAAACCATTTTGATGAAAAGCCCGGATTAATTCTTTAAACTCTTTGATGCGGCTGACACCATCGTAGGGATTGGTGGAATAAGAACCTTCCGGTACATTGTAATTTAAAGGATCATAGCCCCAGTTGTACTGAGGTTCATTCAATTTTGTTTCATCAATCGAATTGAAATCAAAACAGGGAAGCAGATGGATATCAGTGACACCAAGCTCTTTCAAATGATCTAATCCTGTGGAAAGTCCTTCGTTATTTTTTGTTCCGGTTTCAGTCAGGCCTAAAAATTTTCCTTTATTCCTGATACCAGAATTTTCCGAGATGCTTGCATCTCTTACGTGCAGTTCATAAATGACCGCATCTGTTGCATTCCTGAGTACAGGACTTTTATCTTTTTCCCATCCATCCGGGTCCGTTGTTTTTAAATCTGCCACCATTGCTCTTTTGCCATTAACGCCTACTGATTTTGCATAGGGATCCGGCACTTCATCCATCCATTTTCCATCAATCATCACCCTGAAAGCGTAAAACTTTCCAATCATATCACCTTTCATGACTTTTATCCAGGTTCCTCCCCTGCTCTTTTGCATATCTTCTTCAGTCTTGTACGTTCCATTTTCTCCATTATCATAAAATAAAAGTTGTGCTTTTTGTGCTGTTGGCGCCCATATCCTGAACTTTGATTCCAGGTGAGAATAAGTCAATCCAAGATCAGTACCATTATACACCGGATATTTATCATAAGCAGATTTTTGTGCACTTGTAATGATACCGGGCAACAGGAAAAACATCCCTATCAGTTTTTTCATTGCTGGATTAATTTGTGTTAAAGATACTTTCTATATCCGTTCTTTATTAACCTTGTTGTGCAGAAATTGTCTTAAAAATTTTCGTTTAGAAAAAAGCAAACATGTAAATTGTTGTATCATTCAACTTTACTAATTTTTTTTACTTTATGGGAGAATACCAGGTCAGGAAGCAACCCAAAAAATATGATGTAGTGATCGTTGGCTCCGGTGCGGGAGGAGGAATGGCTGCTTACATGCTTGCTACAGCAGGAATAAAGGTCTGTCTTATTGAAGCAGGCCCCATGTACAACCCGCAAAAAAATGTAACCCAATTGAAAAACCCGTGGGACTCACCACGCCGTGGAGCCAGCACTCATTATCGCCCTTTCGGTGATTTTGATGCCTGTTATGGCGGTTGGGAAATTGACGGGGAGCCTTATACCAAAGCAAGCGGGACTGACTGGCTTTGGTGGAGAGCAAGAATGATTGGCGGAAGAACCAACCATTGGGGAAGAATTTCTCTGCGCTTTGGCCCCAAAGATTTCAGAAGAAAAGACCAGGATGGACTTGGTGAAAACTGGCCGATCAGTTATGATGACATCAAACCTTATTATGATCGTGTAGATCAGCTCATCGGGGTATTTGGTACCAATGAAGGTTTGGAGAATGACCCGGATGGGTATTTTCTTCCTCCTCCCAAACCAAGACTGCATGAACTATTTATTAAAGATGCTGCTGCAAAAGCAAAAGTCAGGGTTATTCCGGGCAGGCTTTCCATGCTTACCCAAAAAATAAAAAGCACCACAGACAGAGGTCCCTGTTTTTTCTGCGGGCAGTGCAACCGTAACTGCAGTATTGCCAAAGCAGATTTCTCTTCATCCAATGTATTGATATACCCTGCCCTGGAAACTAATAATGTTGATGTGATCGCTAATGCAATGGCAAGAGAAGTGATGACAGACAAGGAAGGTAAGGCAACAGGTATATCATATATCAGTAAAGATGATAAAATGGAATACCAGGTATTGGGGAAAGTGGTGATTATAGCAGCCGGTGCCTGCGAATCTGCAAGATTATTGCTTAATTCCAGGTCACAAAGGCATCCGAACGGGCTGGCCAACTTAAGTAATGTAGTAGGAAAATACTTACATGATTCCACCGGCGCATCACTGGGTGGTTACCTTCCAAAACTATTTGGAAGGAAAAGATATAATGAAGATGGTGTGGGCGGGATGCATGTTTATTCCCCCTGGTGGCTGGATAATAAGAAACTGGATTTTCCCCGAGGATATCATATCGAATATTGGGGAGGGATGAGTCAGCCTGCTTATGGTTTTGGATTCGGTATTGAAGGACAAAACGGGAAATACCCGGTAAATGGCAAGAAGAAAGAAGCCGGAGGATACGGCGCTTCATTAAAAGAAGACTATCGTTATTTCTATGGGGCCAGTGTGGGTATGGGCGGCCGTGGTGAAGCCATTCCGCTTGAATCGAATTATTGTGAGATAGATCCCAATGTGGTGGATCAGTTTGGTATTCCGGTATTGCGATTTAATGTAAAGTGGAGCGATCACGAGATCAAACAGGCCAAACACATGAAAGAGACATTCAAAGAGATTATGCACAACATGGGAGCTGTAATTACCTGGGGCGGTGATGACGACGAAAAAAATAACTGGGGACTTGCCAAACCCGGTGAGATCATTCATGAAGCCGGCACGGTGAGAATGGGTGATGATCCGAAACGTTTTGCACTCAATAAATGGAACCAGGCGCATGACTGCAAAAATTTATTCGTCGTGGATGGAGGTGCATTCACCTCACAGGCAGACAAGAATATAACATGGACCATACTGGCGCTTGCGATGAGAGCATCGGATTATATTGTGGATGAATTGAAGAAACAGAATTTATAACCCACTAAATTTCCTTGAGGGGAGACTTAAGATCCTTTAAGGTTGAAATGACATCAAAGAGTCTATATAAAGCCGGAGGAATGTTTGAAGGAGCTTCGCCTTTGTTGTTTGCAAGGGCAAAGAAACTTCGGAAGAACATGACTGAAGCAGAAAAAGCTTTATGGCTTCATTGTACGGCCGGTGTGAACGGATCGAAGGTCATGGGATATACGGTTATCAGGTTTTCGAAAGATGTAGTGTATAAATGCCCTGAAAAAGCTTTTAAAGAAATTGAAATAAAAATAACTGAACAGAATAATATTCAAAAACAAAGCACTTTGCAAAACAGCGGAGTCTAAAAGTCCCTTTTAGGGACTGGAGTATTTACTTATGGACAGAAGAAAATCTTTAAAACTGATCGCAACCGGAGCTGTAGCAGTTCCTGCTGTGATCGCTGCCTGCAACACAGAAGAAAAAAAGACAACAGAGCAGGTTGCTGGACCAACTTTCAATCTTGACCGTTACCCGGAAGAATTGAAAAGGGAGAAAAAACTGCTGGCTGAAGAAAAGTTTTTTACTCCGGAAGAAATGGCAACGATCGCTGTCCTTGCCGATATCATTATTCCGAAAGATGAAATAAGCGGCAGTGCTTCCGATGCAAAGGTTCCCGACTTCATAGAATTCATAGTGAAGGACATGCCGGAACACCAGGTTCCCCTGCGGGGCGGACTGAGCTGGCTGGATATTGAATGTTTGAAACGATATGAGAAGCCATTCCGGGAATGCAGTCATGAACAGCAAATCGAAATGGTGGATGACATTGCATATCCCGAAAGAAAATTAAAACCGGGGATGTCTCAGGGTGTGAAATTCTTTAACAAAATAAGAGACCTCGTGGCTACCGGATTTTATACTTCCGAAATTGGAGTGAAAGATCTTGGTTATATGGGTAATAGACCCAATCAATGGAATGGCGTCCCGGATGATGTATTAAAGCAATATGGATTAGCTTATTCTGACAAAGAATTGAAAGAATGTGTGAAGTTTTCATGAGGTTGTTTTTTCTCAGTCATACCACACACTTTCAGAAATTTATAATGAATGATTACGGGTTACATTTTGACTATTGCCCGGAACCAGTCACATAAAATCTGATATGACTAATCTAAAGTTCAAAGGAACTGCACTATATTGTATTTTGATCTGAAGCGCCGGGTACCGGTATAGGTACAGATATTTTTCATCACCCTTTCTGAATCAGGATCCCGAAACCAGGCTTATACAACTTAAGCTTACATGAAAACTCTATTTAAAACCATCCATAATTGTAATTGGTGGTTCGTTGCAGTCATTGGTTTCTTACCTCTTTCTTTACATGCACAGGAAGTTTTCCCTTCTGATACTGTTTTGCAAAAAAATGAAAAAGATATAAAAGATGTAGTGCATACGTTATTTAAAACGCACCCTCCTGATTCTTCAAAAAGAAAAAAAAATCTACAATATGCCTTTTTCCCGGCTTTAGGATATACTTCAAATACAGGTTTTGCTTTAGCTGCAGGAGCTAATGCAATTTTTACATTAAACGGATCACAAAAGGAATCCAATATACTTTCAAGCATTACATATACCCAGTTCAACCAGGTTATTCTCCCTTTCCAGGTCAGTGTGTGGTCAAAAAAAGATCAGTTCAATTTTATTCTGGACAGCCGCTATATCAACTATCCTTCATCTGCTTATGGTTTAAGAGGAAGATCAAAACTCGACAGTGGCTATGCAATCAATTTCAGCTGGATCAAAGTTCACCCTTCGGTGCTGGCACGCATAGCAAATAATTTTTATGGCGGTGCCGGAATCTTTTATGATTATTTATGGAGAATAAATGAAACAGGCGTGCCTGTAGTACTTCCAACGGCCTACAATCCATTAGGCATTGCAACAGCTTTTGAACATTACGTAAAAAAGAAAATTCCTCCTGCACACGAAACAGCATTGGGTCCTGCTGTAAAATTGTTATTTGACTCAAGGGATAACCCGGTTAATGCTTTAAAAGGAATATTTGCATCGGTTTTATTTCATCAGTCGTTTAAAAGCTGGGGAAGCGATACCAATTGGAGTTCTTTAGTTGTTGATGTCAGAAAATACATTTCCTTTTCATCCGGCAGGGAAAGTGTGCTCGCTTTTTGGGCTTACTACTGGCAGAATTTTGGAAAATCTTCTTTTCTTTTATTGCCCAGTACCGGATGGGATGATTCCTGGAATACCGGGCGTGGTTATTCCCAGGGCAGGTACCGTGGAAATATTATGCGGTATTTAGAAGCTGAGTACAGGTTTCAGATCATGAACAATGGCCTCATTGGCGGAGTCATTTTTTCCAACCTGCAAAATTTCCCAAACGAATTTTATACTTCCTATTCCCAGCACAGGGGAAGAAAAGAAATTCCGGTTACAAGCCTTGGTTATGGTTTTGGATTACGGGTCAAATTCAACAAATATTCCAAGACAAATATGGCCATTGACCTGGGCTTTGGCCAAAGTTTCCCCAAACCCTGGATTGCCGTAAACCTCGGAGAAGTTTTTTGATATCATCACTTTTCCTGTGTCCGGAACAGGTAATCAGTTCTTCCATTTCCGCAGGTCGGGACAAAGCTCTTTTGTTGCAACAGTTTTTGACCGCTATTTCCAAATATTAACCGGCATAAAGTCCGTTACAAATTCTAATACTGAGTATAGTTGAAATTATAAAAATCACTCGACACCAACTGATTCAGCTTATCATCAAATAAGATCACTTTGTATTTCAGACTGTATTTTCCTTTTGGCAGCTCAAGCTCTTTATACGGCATTGTTATTACAAAGCCGGTTTGTGTATTATCATATAAAGCCACGTCATAGCCCGGGGTGAAATATTCCATACTTGATACATTACCATCAACAGTATGATAATAATTGTTATGATCTCTTAACGGCTGGCCGTTTTCGTTATAGAAATAAATGACCGCAAGGCATTTTACTCCTTTCGCATTACTGATAGTGAATGCGGGAGTGATCTTTAATTGTTGTCCTGCATCATCAAAGCTGGTGAGCAGCCGGATCTCTTTCACGTTTATTCCCTGGCTGAAAGTAAAATATTGATATCCGCCCGTGACGATCTGCTTGACATCCGGATCAAAGATGGCTACATAACATTTCAGCCTGAAATTTCCGGCGCCCAGTTCCAACTGGTCATAAGGCATAAAGACAGCCAGGTCATTGTACTGTGAGTTTTGATAACTTGGCGTGAAATAATTATAGCCGGCTACATGGCCATCTGTTGAAGTATAAATGCCATCACGGTCTTTCAGCGGTTTATCATCTTCTGCATTATAAAAATAAACTGCCATGATGCACTGCCTGCCCTGCGCATTGTATATCTGGAAATTTTGCCGGATCCGCATTCCCAGTTTTCCGTTTTCGGTTACGTTGTAATCTATTTGCAGATCCTGGAGTTTGCTCCAGACCGTTGTAGTGTTATTAGCGGGAAGTATTTTGTTGAAAGGATACAGCTCTTCAATCAGTGCAATATCCCCTTTTGATAAAAAATCGTTTTCAGGAACCGAATAACCGTCTAAGGTAAAATCTTTTGGAATGGGATAATGCATAATGGATTTCGGATCATAAGCCTTATTGGTCATGCTGACACTGTAACGTTCGAAAACCTGTTTGTCCACCATGTCTTTGCTCCATCCGTCATACTGCATATAATAGGCATACACAAACGGCTTATTCCATTTGATATTACTGGCAGGATTCATGTGCTCATGCAGTAACCCTAATGTATGTCCGAATTCATGAAGGATGACTCCCTGCAATTGCAATTCGGTTTTGTTATTTTCAATCCATCCGAGATTCATCGTTTCCTCTGAAGGCAAACGGTTCTTTGCATCGAGGCCGACAAAAGAATAAGATCCCTTTTTGGAATCAAAACTTATACGCACATCTTCTGTACCGGTTGCCTTGCCTGAAAACTTAAAAGTAATATTGGCATATTTACTCCATATTGGTGCATATTGTTTCACTTTATCCCATTGCCATTGGGTTCCGTTAATGAAGGCCACTGTAATCACAGTACCCGGTGTCCATTTATAGTTAAAATCATACACACCCTGCCCCGCCCCTGCTTCACGGCGGGAAGAGCTGGTAACATCAATACACGGGAGAATTTGTGAATAGGAAATAATGGATATCAGCAACATTATACTGAGTAGTGTTGTCCTGGATAATGGCATGGAGTGCTGGTTTATAACACCAAGTTACAAATTTGGATAATAATCCAAAATTAAACATGCCGGGCCTTTCTGATAAAAATAACCTGGCACAATGACAAATTGTTTTCACAGCCAGCGATGGACATTCTTTTTGTACTCTGAATAGCTGCTGCCGAAAGCTCTTCCCAGATATCTTTCTTCGGGAATTATTACCAGAGTTGTGATTATGATCACCACCAAAGGAAGCAAGACCAGGGTCCACCAGTTTCCCATAAAAAATGCTAAACCTGTATACAATGCGATCAAACTTACATACATCGGATTTCGGCTGAAAGAATAGATCCCGGATGTTTGTAATGAATTTGCCGGATTAACGGTGATCACTGAATTTTTTGTTTTGAAAAACTGCAGGATAGCAGGGATCCCGAATATCAGCCATATAATAATGAAAAAAGTGCCTGCAAGCACTGATATTGTACTATGAAAGAATGAACGGCTAACCGGCATCCACTTCTGTAAAATAAATGATACTAAAAAAATCGAAACATAAAACAAAGGCGGGGGAATAACTACACCCGGGCTATCTTTTTTTTCTGGCATAATATTTTTTGACGTGATAATAAATTGATCCGCCTGAAGGAGTAAAGTTATAATTATTTTATTTTCTTTCTGCACACTTTGTACGGTGTGTTAATGGGGTTATGATTTTCTTCTCTCACACAATAGCCATCCCGGAACGGGATGGCTATTGTGTGCAGTTGGTATTGCTTTCCTGTCGCTGATCAAAAATTTCAGACAAGCTCTTCTTTGGCTGTCTTGCTGTAATCGTCAATTAATTTGCGCTGTATTTCAAACGGAACCGGCTCATACGCCAGGAATTTCATTGTGAACTTGGCACGTCCTTGTGTTATGGATCGTAAAGAGGAAGAATATCCATCCATTTCTGACAAGGGCACTTTGGCAATCACTTTTTGAAAATTTCCTTCATTATCTATTCCTTCTACAATAGCACGGCGGCTTTGCAAATCGCCCATCACGGCACCGGTAAGATCATCAGGGCATAAGACCTCTACCCGGTATATAGGTTCCAGTATTTGAGGATCGGCCTGCTGAAATGCCTGGCGAAAAGCCTGCAGCCCGGCAATTTTAAAAGAAATATCATTGCTGTCCACCGGGTGCATCTTTCCATCATACACACAAACACGGATATCACGGGCATAAGATCCGGTTAGAGGGCCATTTTGCATTTTCTCCATTACTCCTTTCAAAATTGAAGGAAGAAACCGGGCGTCAATTGCCCCGCCCACTATGCAGTTATAAAAAACAAGCTTACCCCCCCATGCCAGGTCATAAGTATCCCTCCCCCTGACGGTCAGGTCTTTTGGATCCGGCATTCCTTCATACCAGGGTTCAATTTTCATATATACTTCTGCAAACTGCCCTGCTCCGCCGGATTGTTTTTTATGACGATAACTTGAATCTGCAATTTTCCTGATTGTTTCCCTGTATGGAATTCTCGGTTTTACAAACTTCACTTCCAGTTTGTGATTATGCTCAATCTTCCATTTAGCAACGGCAAGGTGCATATCGCCCTGGCAATGGATGAGTGTCTGCTTTAGTTCCTGGGATATTTCCACCAGCAGAGTTGGATCTTCTTCCCGCAACTGGTGTAATGCCTGGGATAATTTTTCTTCTTCGCCTTTCTTCAAAGTCTCAATGGCGACTGTCATATTAGGAGATGGAAATTCGATGGATTTAAATTCATAGTTCTTGCCTCTTATATGCAAGGTGTTGTTTACATGTGTATTTTTTAATTTCAATGTCGCACCGATATCGCCTGCCACCAGTTCATTGACACTGGTTCTTTTGTTTCCTTCTACAAGAAAAAGCTGGTTAAGTTTTTCTGTGACACCGGTTGATTCATTTTCCAGTTCCATACCGTTTTTGACAGTTCCGGAATAGACTTTGAAAAATGAAAGCTCACCAATATGTGGTTCGGTAATCGTTTTGTAAATAAAAATGCAGGGAGGCCCGCTTGCATCGCAGGGAAGACGCTCCCCTTCTTTGGTAACCTGCGGCGGCATTTCATTGGCGCTGGGGCAAACATTGTCAATAAATCCCATTATGCGGCCGCTTCCCATATTCCTGATAGCCGAAAGGCAAAACAAAGGAAAGATCTCGTGATTGATCATTGCTTTTTTTAATCCGTCTTTCATTTCATCTTCATCCAGTTCTCCTTTTTCAAAATACTTTTCCATCAGCCCTTCATCATTACTGGCAATGGATTCTATTAATTCTTTGTGTAGTTCATCAGCCTTTGCTTTTTCTTCGTCCGGTATCGGCAGTTTTTCCGGCTTGCCACCTTCATCTTTGAATTTATACATTGTCATGCGCAGCACATCAATGATTTCATGAAAACCAGAACCGGCATGACGGGGATATTGCACAACTACTACATTGTTGCCAAAATGTGCTTTAGCTTCCCTTACTGTTTTATCAAAATCTGCATTATCATCGTCCAGTTTGTTAACGGCAAAAATCATCGGGGTTTTAAACTTTTCAGTATAGTCCCAGATGATATCGGTACCTACCTCCACTCCCAGTACTGAATTCAGCAGCATAACCCCGGTATCAGCAACCCGGAGCGCCGAGATCACTTCCCCGACAAAATCGTCATAACCCGGAGTGTCAATGATATTGATCTTATAACCCCTCCATTTGGTATGAAGGAGCTTGCTAAAAATAGAATTACCACGTTCCTGTTCCAGTTCGTGGTAATCTCCTGTAGTGTTTCGTTCGGCTATGCTGCCGCGGCGGGTAATTATTCCGGCTTCATATAGCATGCATTCCGCTAAAGTGGTCTTACCCGAGCCTGCGTGGCCCAGTAAGACAATATTTTTTACATGTGAGGTATCAAATTCAGGCATAGTATTATTTTTTAGAAATTAAAGTCGGTTGTCTTCTGAATCTAATGGGTAGAAAAGACAAGAGTTGATAATTTTCCTTAATCTGGTTATGCGGTTGCCTTATTCAGATCAAAATACCTGCACTACTGCGCCTTGTCCAGGAATCCGCTGAACTCTTCCCTGAGTTCCTGCAGGGTTTTTCCCAATGATTGATACTGTTCCAGCAAACTTTCATGATTTGTCAATGTGTCTTTACTTAGCGAACCTTCATGGACCGCTACTTCAAGACTTAGATTTCGGTCATGAGCTTTGATCGCTTGTTTCAGATCGTGAATGTTGATAAGTTGAATGTGAAACTGATTGTGGAGATGTTCTACCTGTTGTAGCTGGTCTTTGGAGAGTGGCTGGCTTGCTACATGCTGGAGGTGAGATTTGTCTTTGGTGAATTCGTCTCTGTACTGACGAAGAGTTTCCCTCCAGGTGTTGCACTCTCCGGAGAGCTGCGGGATGTCTGCCTGAACCATGATCTTAAAATTTAAATGGTGAAGAAAATTGTTTACCGGTTTACAGGGGGGCGGAAGCAATACACTAAATTTAAAACTCTTTTTTTAATTTCAGAACAATTTTTTTGAACATTAAAACCGGCATAACTTAATTTCACAGACAGTTTTATTTTAAAATTTGATTCCGCTAAAAAGACCAGATTGTCCCAGAAACATTAAGAGGCCTGAAATATTATTCTTTTCAATCGATTGATCACTATTAACACATATTTTCCGGGCACAAAACAGAATTTCCGTTTTTACCTTTCACCTCTATTCCTAAATTCAATAACTTGCCTGCCCCATGATCAGCCAGAATACAATACAGCAGATACTCAGCCGGATTGACATCGTTGATATAATTGGCGGATTTGTCAAACTGAAGAAGAGAGGAACTAATTTTCTTGGCCTTTGTCCTTTTCATAATGAAAAAACACCTTCATTCACCGTATCTCCTTCCAAAGAGATCTATAAGTGTTTTGGGTGCGGGCGAAGCGGCAATACGATCAGTTTCCTGATGGAGCATGAGAAATACAGTTATGTGGAGTCGCTGAGGTGGCTGGCCAACAAATACGGAGTTGAAGTAGAAGAAACCTATACATCTGATGAGGAACGGCTGCAACTGCACATTGCCGAGAGCCTTTATATTATCAATGGATTTGCGCAGCAATTTTTTTCCAAAATGCTGTTTGATACTGAAGAAGGTACAGATATCGGTCTGAGCTATTTGAAAGAACGAGGATTCCGTGAAGATATTATTAAAAAATTTCAATTAGGTTATTCACCGGAGCAAAAAGACGCATTAACCAAAGAAGCTCTTGCCAAACAGTTTAACCCGGATCTGTTATTAAAAGCCGGCCTGGTTGTATTTAGAAATGAGCAGCCGGTTGACAATTACAGGGGCAGGATTATCTTCCCGGTACATAATCACAGCGGAAAAGTGCTGGGTTTCGGCGCACGGATTTTAAAAAGCAATGACAAGGCCCCCAAGTATATCAACACACCGGAAAATGAGATATATGTCAAAAGCAAGATACTCTATGGATCCTATTTTGCCCGGCAGGCAATTGATAAAGCAGATGAGTGCCTGCTGGTGGAAGGTTATACCGATGTGATCTCATTGCACCAGGCAGGTATTGAGAATGTAGTTGCCTCCGGTGGCACATCGCTCACGCAGGACCAGCTCAGGCTGATAAAAAAATATTCAAAGAATCTTGTTATTGTTTACGACGGTGATCCGGCCGGAGTGAAAGCAGCCCTTCGCGGATTAGACATGGCCCTGGAAGAAGGATTGAATGTTCAACTTGTGCTGATCCCGGATAAGGAAGACCCCGACAGTTATGTGAATAAATCCGGAGTTGCAGCATTCAAGGAATTTATTCAGAAAAATAAGAAAGATTTTATTCTCTTTCAGCTGGAAGTGGCTCTGAAAGATGCCGGTAAAGATTCGAACAAGAAAGCTGAAGTGGTAAACCAGATTGCTGAAACTATTTCAAAGATCAACAAAGCAGAAGATTTTACAAAGCAGCAGGACTATATCAAACATTGTTCGGAGATTTTGAAGATTGAAGAAAGCGGATTACATGCCCTGGTAAACAAATTCATCCGCAACCGGATTTCTGCAATCGAAAAGAAATTACCCTTCGGGGAAGCAAAGATCCATGATGAAAATGCACAAAAAGCAGCCATCACCGACTATGATGATTCCACCTTTGGGCTGCTTTTCAGGGATGAATTGCAGGAAAGAGAGATTGCAAGAGTATTATTGGAGCATGGGGTAAAAAAATGGAACGATCAGCAGCTCATTGCAGAATATATTTTTTCTGAACTGGTGGATGAAAGTTTTTTTGATAATGCAGACATCCTGAAGCTGATCAATTCATACAAAGAGTTGATGCAAAAGGATAGTTCCGGCGCCAATAAGAATTATTTCATTTACCATCCCGATACAACCCTGAGCAGCCTTGCTGTTTCTCTTTTGAATTTTCCTTACGAGCAAAGCGATCGCTGGCGCAGGGAATTCAGCCAGGCAACCGGGTACCAGGAAAGGCTTTTTGAAAACGATTATGAAGATTTCATCAAAACGGTCACCAAAGAAAGAGACAGTTCCCTGATCGGGTATCTGAAAGCAGAAGAAGACAAAACCGGGGATGAAATTGAATCAGCCCTGAATTATCTGAAACTGCGAAAGATCAAACGAATGCTCATTGAAAACCAGGCAGACCTTGAAAAATCACATACCAATGAGGAATTTGAAATACTGCAAAGGACGCATCTTCATTTAAAACAGTTAGAAAAAGAACTCACCCGCAGAACAGGTACTGTCATTATCCGTTGAGATCAGGCTTTTTTAGTATCAGGTCGCAGTACGATTCTGCAACCAGGTCAATTTGCCGGATTCTGAATTCATTCAGGTAAAAATTACATTGTTCCTGCAGTTGTTGTTTCGTCAGATCATTGAGCATGTTCCCTGCTTCTATCTCCACAAAACTGCCAAGTTCCGGAACTTCATCAATATGAAATTTCACATTACCGATATAATAGATCTCTCTTTTCTTCTGAACAATTATTCTAATACCCAGCAGTTGTTCCAGTATTTCTTTTAGTGCAAACGGATCGGTTACTTTTGCTATAGAAAAATCAGATTCTTTTGGCCCCGCCTGATCTTTACGATGATAATAGATTAAATTGTTTTCTATAATTCCTTCCCTTAGTTTTAACCGCCCGGATTTTACATTAAAGTAAGTGTCGGTTTGTTGGTCGGTCCCTTTAAAATCAGCATGATGTTGCAGCAAATAATTTCTTATAAACGATGCATGAGGACACCGTGCTTTAATCTCTACATTAATATAAGGCATAAAAAAAGGTCTGCTGTTATCCGGCAAACCTAAATAATTTTACTCGTCAGGAAATTAATCAGCCATTGATGCTGCAACTCTTTTACGGGTAGCTGCCACTTCTACTTCCCTCATGTTCTGTTCTTCTGCTTTTTCAAATCTCATTGCAGTCCATACATGATCTAATTCAACCTGGTGAATGCTTTCATACCCGGCATTGGTAAGCCTGTTCCAGCTTCTTTCCCGGTTAAGATCGGTAACGATTTTGGAAGCAACTTTTGGATAAGCGACCCAGAACTTGGAGTCTTCTTTTAATGCAGGCATTACCTCGTTAAGAATACCATTAAGCTGGTTCACATTTACAGCGAATACGAGTGCAAAATCGATTTTCCTGCTCCGCAAAAGGGGTGTCACATTTTTCGCAAAGGAAAGTTTGTGAAACTGTTTCTCGATGGAAGAAGGAAGACCCTGTATCAGAAGATTCTTTTCATCTGCGTATTGCAGTTTTTCAAACAACGTTTGTGACATAAGTAGAAACTATTTTAAGTGTTTCGTGCAACTGGCCACTAAGGTCGTATGCGAAGTTCTCAAAGTAGGGAGTGCAAAGATAATACAAATTGATGGCATTAGGAACACTTTTTCAGAAAAACCGGTTGTTTACTAAAAAAAATTACTTGAATGCAATCAAATTTTTATGTCCTGTTCATTTACCAATAGCTTTATGATAATATTCCATTGCATGCGGCATATATTTTTGCAGATCTTCGATCCTGCGGCCTTCGGAGGGATGCGTACTCAAAAATTCCGGAGGCGACTGTCCGTTAGCTGCTTTTTCCATCCGTTGCCACAATGGAATTGCTTCTCTCGGATCATATCCTGCCATGGCAGCCCAAAACAATCCGTAATGATCTGCTTCTGATTCGTGTTTTCTTGAGAACGGTAAAAGGAATCCGAGTTGAGCACTCACTCCAAATGATGCCAGGAAAATATTTCTCGTTTCAGACGGTTTGTTTGCAAGCGCTGCGTTTAAACCTTCCTGGACAGCTGCAGCGCCTAATTGCTGACTCATTCTTTCATTGCCATGATTGAAAATGGCATGGGATACTTCATGACCCATTACCACTGCTAACGCTGCTTCATTTTGAGTGATGGGCAGCAAGCCGGTGTACACAACGATCTTTCCACCCGGCATACACCATGCATTTGCTTCCTTACTGTCCACCAGGTTGTACTCCCATTTATATCCTTCCAGTTCTTTAGAAAGCCCTTTTGATGAATAATAATTTTCCACCGCTTTGGTAATGCGCTGCCCCACTCTCTTAACCATTTCCGCATCTTTATTGGATGCAGGCACAACTTTATTAGCAGTTAAAAATTCATTGTATTGCTGCAACGCCATGGATTGCATTTCAGAATCAGGTAGCAATTTGAATTGCTGACGGCCTGTTATGGCATTACGGGTACAGGAAAAAAATTGAAATAAAATTGAGACTGTAAGAAATAAAACAATTGTTCTTTTCATGATAAAGGAATTTTGTAAAACAAATAATTGTTTCATAAAAACATTCTTAAAAAATTGGTTAGTCTAATCCTCCCGGTGATTGTTCAGTACTTTTTTTCTCTGCCGGCGACGGTCTCTGTATTTTAAGATGGGGACTTTACTTTCGCTCCCCCTGAAAAGTCGCCCGATATTTTTTTGATGCGTCAGCAATACCATCAGTGCAACGGCAATGGCAAAGATTCGGTACAGGTGCTCCCTTTCGTTAAAAATTACAAGAATAAATACAGGAAAAGCAATACTGGCTAAGATTGAGCTCAGTGAAACAAACCTTGTGAGATACAGCACAAGTAAAAAGATGCCAACACAACTTAAAGCAGTCCATGGAGAAATTCCAAGTACTAATCCAAATAGTGTAGCCACACCCTTTCCGCCTCTGAATTCGGCCCATATCGGGAAAATATGTCCTATGACTGCGGCCAATCCAAGCCCGATCTGGAGATTGATAAGCTGTGTTTCATTGTCAACATAATTAGGGAGTAAATAAGCTAGCTTAACTGCTGCTATGCCTTTGAGCATGTCAATAATCATGACCATGGTACCCCATTTAAACCCGAAAACCCTGTAGGTGTTGGTAGCCCCGGAGTTACCGCTGCCGTATTCACGGATATCAATACCAAAGAAATATTTGCTCACCCACACTGCTGTTGGAATGCTACCGATCAGATATGCAAGAACTATTAATAACAGTTCGTTCATAGTCCTTTGGTTGAAGATGAGTTGCAAAAGTACATTAAATAAAACGAAGCAGCATCACCATTATTATTACCAGGTCAAACGATTGCCCTCCCGGATTCTAATGAACAATTCCATCTTTACCGGAAAGAAATCATTGCTTCGCAGGAGGGTTATCCTGCCGTTCCGGTTTCGGTAATAAAATTTTACGGCTCAGTTTGAATTTACCGGATTTGGGATCTGTGCCAATCAGTTTTACTTTTATCTTGTATCCTTCTGCTAATACACCATCTAATGTTTCCAATCTTTTCCAGCTTACTTCTGAGATGTGAACCAATCCCTGCTTACCGGGTAAGAATTCGACAAAAGCTCCAAAAGGCATGATAGATTTTACCGTTGCTTCATATATATCCCCAACGGTAGGCACAGCTACGATTCCTTTCACCCAGTTATGTGCCTTCTCCACTCCTTCTTTATTGGTTCCGAAAATGCTGACCTCACCCATGTTATTGATCTCCTCTATGTTGATTGTTGTACCGGTCTCACGCTGAATTTCCTGAATAACTTTTCCGCCGGGCCCGATCACTGCACCAATAAATTCACGATCAATAAACATCTTCACCATTCTCGGTGCATGAGGTTTCACTTCAGATCTCGCTTCAGGTATGCACCTGTACATAGCGTCAAGGATGTGCAACCTGCCGCGGCGGGCCTGCTCCAATGCCTGAGCCATCACTTCCATCTTCAATCCATCCACTTTGATATCCATCTGCACTCCACAAATCCCGTCTCTGGTTCCGGTCACTTTAAAATCCATATCGCCAAGATGATCCTCGTCACCGAGAATATCAGTCAGGATAGCATACTTATCTCCCTTAGTGATCAATCCCATTGCAACCCCGGATACGTGTTTGGGGATCGGTACTCCTGCATCCATTAAAGCAAGAGAACCGGCACAAACTGTAGCCATAGATGAAGAACCGTTAGATTCAAGGATATCACTCACTACACGAACGGTGTAAGCAAAATCGCCTGAAGGCATCATTTGTTTTAAAGAACGCATTGCCAGGTTTCCATGGCCGACCTCTCTTCTTCCCGGAGCTCTCATCATTTTCACCTCGCCGGTAGAGAAAGGAGGAAAATTATAATGAAGAATGAATCTTGTATAGTCGGATTTTGCTGCACTTTCAACTAATAATTCATCTAATGGAGTTCCTAAAGTGACTGTCGTAAGAGATTGGGTCTCACCTCTGGTAAACAAGGCTGCACCATGTGGTGAAGGAAGCACATCCACTTCCATATCCAACTGCCTGATGTCTTCCAGTCCACGGCCATCCAAGCGCACTTTTTCATCCAGGATCATATCCCGGACCACTTCATATTGAAGGTCGTCATAGTACCTGCCTGCCATTTTCTTTGTTTCGTCCGGCAGGTCTTCACCTTCTGCTATATTGAACTCTTTCTTTAGATACTCTTGTAATTCTTCTTTGATCGCTTTGAACTTTTCAGATCTTTCTGTTTTTCCCAATTTTCCTTTTGCAATCTCATATACTTTTTCTTTGGCAAACACTTCTACCTTTTTAAGTAACGCTTCATCCTGTTTGGGTTTTACATAATCTCTTTTTCCTTTCACCCCGGCCAGGGTTCTTAGTTCTTCCTGCGCTTTTACCTGTATGCGGATAGCATCATGTGCTATCTCCAGCACTTTGCAAAGATCCGCTTCACTGCACTCCTGCGCTCCGCCTTCCACCATCATCAGGTTTTTGTCCGTGGCGGCTACAATGAAATCAACATCTGATTTCTCCATTTCTGCACGGGTTGGATTTATTTTGAACTGACCATCCACCCTGCCCACCCTGACTTCCGAAATAATTTCTTTGATCGGTACATCCGATACAGCCAATGCGGCTGAAGCAGCAAGGCAGGCCATTGCATCGGGCAAAATCTCAGGATCACTTGAGATCAGTGTCACCAGTACCTGTACATCACATAAATAATCGTCAGGAAATAAAGGGCGGAGTGCCCTGTCAATCAGTCTTGAAGTCAGTACCTCGTAATCATTCAGCCTGGCTTCTCTTTTAAAAAATGAACCGGGTATCCGGCCTGCGGATGCAAATTTTTCCTGGTAATCAACTGTCAATGGGAAAAATGATTGTCTTTCTTTGGCTTCTTTACTTGCCACCACTGTAGCAAGTATCATGCAATTGCCTATGGAAACCGTAACGGCTCCATCGGCCTGGCGGGCCAGCCTTCCTGTTTCGATCGTCACCTCGCGGCCATCGCCTATATCAAATGTTTTTCGAATCGGTTGTTGTAACATGTTGTTTAAATGTGTTGTTTGATTAATAAATACAGAAACAGAAAAAGAGGTGCCGGCTTGATTACACTATACTTTTGCAGTGCAGGTTCTATCTTTTTATTTCCGCAACCTCTTTCACCCGTTAATTGCAAATCAATAATATTGGAAAAGCAAAACAGGTCTGAAAATTATGGGAGCGGGAAACTGAAAGATAACCATCAAAGATGGTTTAGCCGGAGAGCAGCTTATTTTCTTATTCCCAGTTTCTCGATCAATTGGCGGTAACCTGTGAGATTTTGCTTTTGTAAATAGTTCAGTAAGCGTTTACGTTTACCAACCAGTTGCATCAGTCCGCGGTGAGTGGAGAAATCTTTTTTGTTTTGCTGAAGGTGATTGCTGATCTGGCTGATACGTTGTGTCAGTTGTGCAATTTGACCTTCAATGGATCCGGTGTTTGAAGCCTGTCCTCCGAATTCTGTAAAAATGTTTTTGTTTTGTTCTTTTGTTAAAGGCATCTTGTTTTTTTTTAATTTTTCATCCGATTAGTCATCCTTTATTTGCGGCTGCAAAGTTAAGACAGAAACCGCTGACAGCAAAAACATTGAAGTTTTAAATTTTTCGACCGCATTTTCCATATCCTGCCGGTTTTTAATGGATAAAATCGAAATAAAATTCAACCTGCTACTTTTGCAGAATATGGAGTTTTCTCAACATACCAAAACCATCCTGGGCCTGAAACTTCCTACAGATCCACGGTGGGTGAACCTGGCTCAAAAATCTTTAGAAGATATCCTTACTGACCACGCTTATTGCGAACAGAAAGCGGCTACTTCCTGCATTTCCCTGATCCAGCGCTACAGTGACAAAGAAAAACTCGTACAGGAACTTTCCCCAATTGTTACTGAGGAATGGGGGCATTTCAGGGCTGTGCTGGCTGAGTTACAAAAAAGGGAACTGAAACTTGGCAGGCAGCGACGTGATGAATATGTAAATGAACTGATGAAATTTGAAACCAGGGGCGGAAGTGAAGAGGAAAGGTTGCTGGATAAGTTGCTCATGTGTGCCCTGATTGAAGCCCGCAGCTGTGAGAGGTTCAAACGATTGAGTGAAGGGCTGGAGGATAAATATCTCAAAGATTTTTACAGGCGGTTCATGGAAAGTGAAGCCGGGCATTACACACTTTTTATTGAATTGGCTGAAACGTATATTGAAAAGGAAAAAGTCCGTCACAGGTGGCAGCAATGGCTGACCAAAGAAGCAGAGATCATGCAACAGCTTCGTCTTCGCGGTGACAGGATGCATTAGGAATGTTGCTTGAAAAAATTTTTATATAAGGAATAACTCTTAAATCCTATATCTTTCCAAAAATTTATGACGGCTGCGGATTACCAGGAAGCTGCTTTTGCATTTGCAAATTACCATGCCGGGATGTGCAAACTTACTCCCGGAAAGATCAGCGTTCTTCCATTAGGAAATGGCCTGATCAATCACACCTATAAAGTATCCTGTTCTTCCGGTCATTTCTTTTTATTGCAGCAGATCAATAAAAATGTTTTTCCCCGGCCACAAGATGTGCAGGAAAATTATATCACTATCTGGAAATATGCTGAAACAGAAATCAAGGGATTAAAACTTCCCGCTCCCCGTTACTGCGATAAAATGGTTTCATTATTTATGGACAGCAGTGGAAATTATTGGCGGTCATTTGAATTTATCAAAGACTCCGTGACCCATAGCATAGCACAAAAACCTCAACAGGCAAAGGCTACTGCCAAAGCTTTTGCAAAGTTTACCTCTGCATTCAGTAAGTTTGACGTGGATCAGTTAAAAATAATTATACCTGATTTTCATAATGTCTCCTTCCGATATGAACAAATGGAGCAGGCAGAAAAAAAAGGCTTACCTGAACGGATTGAAAAAGCCAAGTCATTGCTCCGGGAGCTGAGAGAAAGAGAACGCTACAGTCAATTTTATGAAATGATCACCGGTTCTGATGATTTTCTGCTGCGGGTCATGCATCATGATGCTAAAATTTCAAATGTTCTTTTTAATAAAACTACCGGAAGGATCATCTGCCCGGTTGATTTCGATACGGTCATGCCCGGTTATTTCTTTTCAGACCCCGGAGATATGATCCGGTCAATGGCATGTAATTATGATGAGAATTACCAGTATTTTGAAAAGATCAGGATCAGGAAAAGTTATTATGAAGCAATTATCAGTGGTTATATGTCCGTCATGTGGAAATATTTTACAGCCTCCGAAAAGAAATACATTCATTATTCAGGCATATTGATGATATATATGCAGGCGATGCGGTTCCTTACCGATTTCATGTATGGCGGTATCTATTACAAAGTTGAGTACAAAGGCCAGAACTTTGACCGGGCTTTGAATCAGCTTACTCTGCTGAAAAGATTAGAAGAATTCCTGGAGAGTGAATACGGCTTTAAACCTTGAGTGACCTGACGCCATCTTCTGCACCGGAAATAAAAACAGAAGCTTCATAACCTATCCTGCTTTTATAAAACGAAATCAGCTTTTCCTCAAAATCATTCACATATTCTTTTTGCACCAATGCTATGGCACAACCGCCAAAGCCGGCACCCGTCATTCTTGCACCAATACATTCATTGTAACTCCTGGCAAATTCCACGATCGTATCTAATTCGATACCGCTTACTTCATACCATTCTTTGAGCGATTGATGTGAGTCAAACATTAAAGATCCAAACATGGATATATTACCTGATTTGAGCGCCGAAGAAGCTTTTGCCACTCTCTCATTTTCCGTAATCACATGCCTGGCTCTTTTTACGAGGACCTCACTCCCTGTTAAATGTTTGTATTTTTCAAATGCACCGGGATCGATATCACAGAGTTTTTCGATCTGTAATTCTTTTTTTAAAGATTTTAATACCGCTCCGCATTCTGCAAAGCGCTCATTGTATTTGGATTCGGACAATGCCCTTTGTTTGTTGGTATTGATGATCACTAATGAATAACCCTTCGTCTCAAACGGAATATATTCATATTTCAGTGTGTCGCAGTTCAGCAGGATCGCTTTATTCTTTTGCCCCATCGCCACAGCAAACTGATCCATTATTCCGCAACTCACTCCGATAAAATCATTTTCCACTTTTTTTGCTGCCAGCGCCATTTCTGTCTTTGAGCGGTTGTAACCGAAAAGTTCATCCAGCGCATATATGGTAAGCACTTCAATAGATGCAGAAGAAGAGAGCCCTGCTCCTACCGGGAGGTCACCGGCGAACAACATATCCAACCCTGATAGTTCATTCCCGTTTCTGATAAGATAATCCAAAACGCCAAGCGGATAATTAAACCATTGCTTTCCTGTTTTGGAATATGAAGTTTGAATTTGCAGTTCCGCTTTATCAGGAAAATCAAAACTTGAAAACCGGATTTTCTTATCCGTATTTTTTGCAATAGCAAGGTAAGTTCCTTTTGAGATGGCGCAGGGCATCACCTGCCCGCCATTGTAGTCTATGTGTTCTCCAATAAGATTTACACGTCCCGGGCAGAAAAAAAGTTGCGGGGCATCATTCCGGAAACGTTTGCGGAATTCTTTAAATAATAATTCAATCATCGTCAAATTGCAATACTTTTAGATCAATGAATTCAGGTCAGCGATATTGCTTTACCCATTCATCCGGTGAAGTTATTTATTTGTTTGTATTAGGCAATGTAAAAGGTCATGAAGTTCTTATTTCCAATTACGGTGCTACTATAATGTCATTGAAGTTGAAGAAATCCGATGGTACGATGAATGATATCGTGCTCGGTTTTGACAAAGTGGAAGACTATTTATCAGAAAAATACATGCAGCAATACATTCACATGGGTTGCGCAGTAGGCCGTTATGCCAACCGGATCAGGAATGCTTCCTGCATGATTGATGACAAAAAAACAGAGCTTTCCAAAAATATGGGTGAGGACCAGTTACACGGAGGAATAAGCGGTTTCGGTAAAAAAGTCTGGAAGGTGCTTTCTTTTAATGCATCAAAAAATGAGTTGTTATTGAATTATAAAAGCCCTGATGGCGAAGAAGGGTTTCCCGGAAACCTTGATGTTAATTTAAAATTCAGGCTCAGCGAAGAGGAACTCCTGTATCAATACGAAGCAACAACAGATCGTCCCACGATTATCAACCTGACCCATCACAGTTATTTTAATTTAAACAATGGCAAGGGAAATGATTTCGATTACCTGGTTAAAATAGAAGCTTCGGAGATTTTAGAACAAAATGACCGCCTGATACCAACCGGCATTTTTTTAAAAGTTGAAAATACAGAATTTGATTTCCGCAAGCGGCGCAAAGTGGGCGACCAGTCGGGTATGAAAGATGGTTACGATAAAAGTTTCGTTCTGGATAAAAAGGAAAGTAAATTGAAATTAGCTGCAGAAGCATATTGCGAGCAATCCCATACCTGCTTACAGGTTTTTACCACCGAACCGGTGCTGCATTTCTATTCCGGTAAAGGGATCCCGCACATGCATGGGAAAAACGGGTCGTCTTATGGACCATACTCCGGCTTTTGTTTTGAAACTCACAAACATCCCAATGCGGTTAATATACCGCAATTCCCCAATACGATACTACGGCCGGGAGAAAAATACAATGAAACAACTGTTTACCGGTTTTTTGAAGCCTGAGAGAAATAATTTAATTCCCTGGTGAAATCTAAAAAGGGATACTGCTTCGCCAGGGCTTTGGTTTTTTCCAGATGAGTTTCAAGGAAGGAATGATGTGCATGGGTGCCCGGCTGAAAAGGCCTGTGCCTTCCTGCAATCACGATCTTCTTTATTTCATCCATCAGTTCCCTGCTTTCTTTGGCAATAAAAGAATCAGTAAATTTTTCCAATACATACTCCGTGGCCATATAGTTAGGATGAACAAGATCCACATCGTAAAACCTGTAGTCCCGCAACACATCAATCACAAGTTCATACGCAGGGAAATAAAAAGCCTGTTTGTATTTATTGACTATTTGATGCACAGCTTCGATCAATCTCGCTTTGCTGCGGTTATTTTCAATTACTCCATCCCGGATATGGCGGACGGGGCTGACCGTTAATATAAATTGCAGCCCCTGGTTGAATGCCAGCATGCGGTTAATGCAATCATCCAGGACTGATATAATATCTGAGATAGCAATAAGATCCTTCCGGAACCATTGTGCCGGCGCCCGGTGACAATTGGCAACAGGCTCACCTGGCTCTTCCATTGCTGGTATGTCTGCTGACCCGTCAAGTTTTGTAAGGCGATAACAAAATGCAGAGCCAAGTGTAATAATGATCCAATCTGCTTTCTTTAAAAAGTGATGCGCTTTCTCCAGTGAATTATTGATGTTGTTCAAACATGCTGACCAGTCAATATCCGAAAACCGCGAATGGTACTGCCAGCTATGCCAGACATCATCGAGGCGGAACAGATCATGTTCATTATACTTTTTATTATGGATGTATGATTTTAAACTTCTGCAAACACTGTACGGATCAAATAAAATGCCATTGGGATTTTGCATTACAGAAAATTTCAAGCCCTGTAAGGCATTGCCGATGTGTTCCGTAAAACAGGATCCCGCCAGGAGAATTTTATCGTTATAGTTTATTTGCCGTTCCGGGGAATTGATCTGTATCGGTATCTGGAATTGCATGATCCGGGGTTAAAAAATTTTAAAATTTATCTTATCATTCAAAAAGAAAAAAGTATCGGCCGGAAAAAACTGCCGGTGTTTCTTTAAAATATGTTCATATCATTCATTAAATACCTCCCCGGCCATTTTAAGGCTTTCTGCCAGAGCTTCTTTATTGATGCCGGTGGTGTAATTATTTTCTTCAAAATAGCTGATCATCCGTTCCATATTCATATTGCCTACCAGTTCATCCTCTGCCATCGGGCAGCCGCCTATCCCTTTTAAAGCGCCATCAAATCTTTTACATCCGGCCTTCACGGCAGCTTCCAGTTTTTTTCTCCAGTTTTCTGCATGGGAATGAAGATGCACTCCTACTTCAGTTGAAGGAAGAGCATCAATGATATATTTAGTCATTGAAAATACCTGCTCCGGCGTAGCTATTCCGACGGTATCCGACAAAGAAATAATTGTTATTCCCATAGAAACAAGTTTGTTCACCCATTTGAAGACTATTTCTTCGGAATACTTATCGCCATAAGGATTACCAAAGCCCATAGAAATATAAATGACCGGCTGCTTCTTTTTTTGAAGGCATATCTCTATGATCTCCTCTACTCTCTTTAATGAACCTTCTATAGATGAATTGGTGTTCCGCTGCTGAAAAGTTTCGGACACGGAGAAAGGGAAACCGAGATACGTGATCTCATCAAATGCACTTGCTTCCTGTGCGCCGCGGACATTAGCAACTATTGCCAGCAACCCGGAGTTTGAGCCATTTATTTTCAGCCCTTTTACCACTTTTTTTGTATCGGCCATTTGCGGGATCACTTTCGGAGAAACAAAACTTCCAAAATCAATGGTATCAAACCCAACTTTCAATAATGAATTGATATAACTGATCTTTATTCCGGTGGGGATAAAATCCTTCCAGCCCTGCATGGCATCACGGGGGCATTCGATGAGTTTGATCTTTAGTTGTTCCATTTAGATACAAATTTAAGGATAGAAATTTCAGCAATTCAGAAAGGGAGTGTCATGGAAGCTTAAGATTTTATATTAAATTTTAAATTTAAAAAATTGCCATTCACAATGGCTGCCATCATATTCCTTTTTCATCGCAAACAAAAATTTTGACCTGGTTTGCCTGTATTGGCAGATTTTATTGTTAGTTTCGTTACAATTGCCGGAGTATAATTTTATGACTGCTTATTTTTTAATTAAAAGGAATTTTATGAAAAAGAAATTCTGCTTATGCTGCTTCTTACTCTTTCTTTTCTCTTTTACCAATACTTTTTCACAGGTCACCAAAGCCCCTCCCCGTCATGAAGGGGAAGGTCCATGGCCGCAACTTATTATAAGAGGTGTTACTCTGATCAACGGAACGCTTTCCCCTCCGGTTGGCCCGGTTGACATTGTAGTGGAAGGAAACAAGATCACGAATATCGTAAACGTAGGAACTCCGGGATCGCCAATAAATGATTCGAGAAGGCCAAAGTTAAAGCCTGGTGGAAAAAAGCTTAATGCCGAAGGAATGTTCCTGCTGCCCGGCTTTGTTGATACACATGCCCACATCGGCGGGCAACAGGCACCCAATGCTGAATACGTTTTCAAATTATGGATGGCTCATGGGGTTACAACAATTGTTGATCCGGGAAGTATGAACGGGTTACAATGGGTATTAGAAGAGAAAGAAAAAAGTGCAAAAAATGAAATCACAGCTCCTCGTATCAAAGCGTATGCAACGTTTGGCCAGGGAAGCAAAGAGCCAATTTCTACTCCCGAACAAGCTGTGGAATGGGTTCGTCAAAATGCAAAGAACGGCGCTGATGGTATAAAATTCTTCGGTGCTGCTCCCGATATTATGGAAGCAGCTTTAAAGGAAAATAAAAGATTGGGATTACGTTCCAAAATGCATCATGCACAAACTGATGTCGGGAGATGGAATGTCTTAAACAGTGCCCGTGCAGGACTGACCTCAATGGAACACTGGTATGGCCTGCCTGAAGCACTTTTCAATGACCGCACAGTTCAAAATTATTCCCTTGATTACAATTATAGCAATGAATTCGATCGCTTTGGCGAAGCCGGTCAGCTTTGGAAACAGGCAGCACCCCCTTATTCTGATCATTGGAACAAAGTAATGAACGAATTACTTTCTCTTGATTTTACCATCAGCCCCACTTTTGTAATCTATTCTGCAAGCAGGGACCTGATGCGGGCCCGCCGTGCCGAATGGCAGGAAGATTATGTGTTGCCAGCGCTTTGGGATTTTTTTACTCCCAAACGGGGAAGCCATGGGTCATACTGGTTCAACTGGGGCACAGAACAGGAAGTGGAATGGAAGGCGAACTATAAGCTTTGGATGACCTTTATCAATGAATATAAAAACCGCGGAGGAAGAGTAACTGTAGGAACCGATGCAGGCTTTATTTATCAGCCTTATGGTTTTGCTTATGTGGAAGAATTGGAACTATTGAGAGAAGCCGGTTTTCACCCTTTGGAAGTCATCAAGGCAGCTACATTAAATGGCGCCGAAGCTTTGGGAATGGACAAGGAGATCGGTTCGGTTGAAGTAGGTAAGCTGGCAGATTTTGTAATAGTGGAAGAAAACCCTTTAAAAAATTTCCAGGTATTGTATGGCACCGGGGCTATTGCATTGGATAAAAATAACAACGTGGTCCGTATCGGTGGGGTTAAATACACTATCAAAGACGGAATCATATATGACGCCAAAAAACTTCTGGCTGATGTGAAAGCTATCGTTGACAAGGAAAAAGCGAAAGCCAATTATAAGATTACCCAACCAGGGAACAAATAAAGTTAAGGCGGCTCTGTAAATGAAATAAGATATATTACTGAAGCATCCTTTGTTTCATTGCCTCAAAAAGAATGATCCCGGTTGCCACAGATACATTCAGGCTTTCAAAATCCCCGCTCATGGGGATTTTGAATTTTTCATCGGCTGCTTTCAGCAAAACAGGATGGATGCCTTTCTCTTCGCTTCCCATTATGATGGCACAGGGATCTTTGAAACGACAATCAAAAACATTTTTTTCTGCTGTCATTTCACTGGCAAAAATTTTTATTCCGTTCAGGTGCAGTTCATCCGCTGCTTTTACAAGGCTATGAACACGGCATACCGGAATTTTCTCTAACGCACCGGCAGAAGTGAGAATGGCATCTTCATTCAATGCACCCACCCCTTTGCCCGGAATGATAATAGCGTGTACACCGCAGCAATAGGCCGTTCTTGCCATGCCCCCGATATTCCTTATATCAGTTATGCCATCCAGAATCAGGAAAAGAGGTGCTTCTCCTTTTTCTACTACAAATGAAATGATCTGCTGCAAGTCATGATATTTCACTTTTGAAATTTGTGCAATCACTCCTTCATGATCTGAAACATTAAAGCTTTCAAGTTTGGCAACAGGTACATAATTAACAGGCACCTGTTTTGCAGCAGCTAATTTTTTTATTTCATCTATTTCCCTGCCGGAAGCCCTGGTGTCAAGATATATCCTGTCAAGAATGACACCTGAACTGAATGCTTCCTTCACTCTTTGGCAGCCGGGAATCAAGGTATTTTTTCTGGGGCGTTGTTTTTGTCTGAAGTTTTTCACTTTCCAAAGAAACAAAGAATATCAGTTCTGAAAAAGAAGAATTAAAACAATTGAGGATCAGCAGCTGGAATCTGCCTTTCCTTTAATTGTAGTGGATTTGTATTGAAAATTGTATTTTCAATATATGATAACCCCTTCCTCCTATCAGAATTTCTTTGCTTTTCTGAAGCAATGGATGCCCTATTATGTGGTCGTCATGATCTCCATTGAAATGGCTGTTCATCTTATTGTATTCAAAAGGACTTATTCAAAAGAAACCTGGGTGAATATTGCAACAGGGGTTATTTCAATCGTTATTCAGGCCTTTTTAAAAACCCTTTTCTTTGCCGGTCTTTATCCTTTTATATATGAACACAGGATATGGGATCTTGAATTAAATGGTTATATGGTTCTGCTGGGTTTTTTTATGTACACGTTTATCCAGTTTGGTACGCACTTCCTCTATCATAAGGTAAGGCTGCTCTGGTGTCTTCATGAAGTGCACCACTCAGCCACTAAGATGGATGCAACCACCGGCTTGCGAACTTCAATCTTCGATATTGTCTCTTTAGACATTTTGTATATCCTTATTCCCCTTGCAGGTGTTCATCCAATTGTCTATTTCATTCTTTATTCTTTAAATAAAATCTGGGGCACTTTCATTCACTTCAGTGAGAAAATTGTTTCCCGTATCCCTTTTCTGGAATACATTTTGGTGACTCCCGGCATGCACCAGATACATCATGCATGTAATCCATGTTACCTGGACAAGAACTATGGCGAAGTCATTCCCTGGTGGGACAGAATATTCAGCACATACGCCCAGCCAACGGAATCCCCCGTATATGGAACAACACTTATTAAGAGCGAGATCGGATTTTGGGAGGCTCAGGTTCATGAATTCAGGAGCCTGTGGAAAGATGTGAAAAATGTGAACAGCCTGGCAAATAAAATAAAATATTTCTTTATGCCTCCCGGATGGCACCCGGGAAATATCACTGAAACATCACGCTATATTCAAAAAAAATATAGTGAAGATTTGCATTTGCCGGATGTACTGACAAACCAGCTCACGGAATAGCAGCGGTAATTATTTAAGTCCAAAAGTTTTTTTAACGGCAGCTACATGATCCAGTTTTTCCCAGGTAAATAGTTCCACTCTTCTTTTGATCACTTTTCCTTCAGGAGTACAAAAAACTTTTTCAACGACCTGGGGCTTGCGACCCATGTGCCCGTAAGCAGCTGTTTCGCTGTATATCGGGTTACGGAGTTTCAGCCTTTTTTCAATAAAATAAGGACGCATATCGAAGATCTTTGAAACTTTCTTTGCAATCTCAGAATCACTGTGTTTCACTTTTGAAGTACCATAAGTATTTACATTAATGCTTGTAGGCTGGGCAACCCCGATGGCATAAGATACCTGTACCAATACTTCATCACAAACTCCTGCCGCTACTAAGTTTTTGGCGATATGCCTTGTAGCATAAGCAGCGCTCCGGTCAACCTTGCTCGGATCTTTTCCGCTGAAAGCGCCTCCGCCATGTGCCCCTTTTCCGCCATAAGTGTCAACAATGATCTTTCTCCCTGTCAGGCCCGTGTCGCCATGTGGACCTCCAATCACAAATTTCCCGGTCGGATTCACATGATATTTGATATTATCATTGAACAATTTGGCATATTTCCTGTATTTCTTTTTTACCCTCGGTACCAGGATATGTATCACATCTGATTTGATTTTTTCCTGCATCCTTTTTTCTGTATCAAAATCATCATGCTGGGTTGAAATGACGATCGCATCAATACGGGAAGGACGGTTATGATCATCGTATTCTAATGTCACCTGGCTTTTTGCATCTGGGCGCAGGTAAGGCATCCTGGATTTTTTTTCTCTGCGGATTGCAGCCAGTTCTATGAGTAATTTATGTGCAAGATCAAGAGCCAGGGGCATGTAATCATCGGTTTCATTGGTAGCGTATCCGAACATCATTCCCTGGTCGCCGGCACCCTGTTGTTCTTTTCTTTTACGATGAACTCCCTGGTGTATGTCTGAAGATTGCTCATGTATGGCAGAAAGAACACCACAGGAACTTGCTTCAAACATATATTCGCTCTTTGTGTATCCAATCTTACGGATTACACGGCGGGCGATTTCCTGCACGTCGAGATAAGCTCTCGACTTTACTTCACCAGCCAAAACTACCTGACCGGTAGTAACCAGTGTTTCACATGCCACTTTAGAATCGGGATCAAAAGCAAGAAAATTATCTATCAGTGCATCAGATATCTGGTCAGCCACTTTATCCGGGTGGCCTTCGCTTACGGATTCAGAAGTAAATAAGTAAGGCATTAAATTTTTTTAGTTTGCAAATATAAGAAGCCTGCTATGAATGAACAAAGCCTAAAGTTCCCAGTGAGGACAAGTTATTAACAGGAATTGTTCAGAATGTTACTTACGGATTTGTATAGATAATATGGAGCCTCATTCTTTGTGTGGGGTGATTGCCACCACCCAGCCGCACACGGCCGGCTGCTATGAGGCTGTTTACAGTTATTCTCTGGCTGATATCACTTACTCCATTGAGACGATACAGATCTTTAGTTATGAACGGGGCCGAGATCCTGAGATTATAAAGAGGTTCTTTTTTTGTCAGATAATTTTGCACATATCTTGTAATGTCAAACTTCCATACCGTGATCGGGTTACCGTTAGCATCTACGGTGGTTTTACCAACCATTCCGAAGTTTATATAATTGGGGCCCTGTGTGGGATCCACAATAAAATCATACGGGATAGTACGAAAAGCATTTTTTGCAGTGTCAAATGCATCAAGGAATAAAAGTTTGGGCACGTTAAAAATCCTGTCCGATGAAGGAGATGGATCATACACCTGCTCAGCAATCAGCTCAGCCCTGTTAATTATACGAGTGGGAAATAATGCTAATCCGGGAATTTTTATAGTAGCAAAAGAGCCGGGGGCGTTTTCAATAAACGCCAGGTCCTGCGGAGAAGTGCCTCCCTGGTAAGATTGTAATTCAGAGCCGGTATAATCCCGGTCTATTCTGTTTGCATGAGCACAGGTAACACCGAAAGTGAAATAGGTGACAACAGCAGTATCGGCAATGGCTCCATTTTTATAATGGTAATAAAAAGCAAGTTTGGTATTTGCGCTTTGCAGGTCAAACCCTAATAATGCATTGCCCGATGATGGATCAGGTATTATTGCAAGTCCAGTAAATTTTGCCTGGAAAGTAGAATCATTTTTTAAATCAGATGTATCGAGGCTCAATAATTGCATTCCGAATGAGTTGGACAGTGGTATCCTGAGTTGACCTGCCGTAGTATCCCTGAACACTTTTACAGAATCGTCCAGTCTTGCTGGAATGATACCATTTACTGCCCCTATCGTTGAGCCAAGAAGAAAATTTGCCGAGCGTACCAGGTAATTAGAGTCGTATTTAAAAAAATTGGCCTGCGACATTTCTTTTACACTCAGGTTCATTGGAGACAAGCTGTCACCGTATGTCCTGGCATAGCCAAGCACCAGCACTACCGAATCAAGGCTTAACAGGCTATCGGTTTTTTTGAAATTAAATTGAAACGGAAAACTCGGTTTTAGCTGCAGGTACATAGTTGCACTTGTCTTTCCAAAAAGCGGATCGTTGCTGATGTAGCCGGCAAAATGCTCTGCTCCGGCACCTATTGCTGTAGAATCGTCAAGGTCGGTAAAAAGTCCGTTGTAAGTTTCTACAGAAATGGTGGTGTCAAAAGTGTTGACATTATCCACCGCCGGTATAAGCCCACCGCCTAAAGTTGTGGCTTCATTGATTTTTTGACAACCGAAAGCTAAAAAAGCCGTAAGGAAAACGATTGTAATGAGTAGTGAGAAATTAGTTCTGGAAAACACAAGATTTTTGTTATAGTTACAGGATCAAACGGATAGCACTTAATTGTTCGCCGCAAGATCGTGATACAGTTGCAAATAGTCTGTTAAATCTGATCCCGGATTATAGAGCAGTGTTTTTTTGCCTCTCACTTTCGTGAACTCGTCTGTTAATTTCTTTTCGATCTTATCTGAACCGAATGTGATAGCATCTGCATAAGTGGCCCCTCCACGGAACATAGCGGTGTTATTCGATTCTTTAAACACTTCGAGATCTTTCTCTTTCAGAGAAGGATGGATCAATGCTTTTTTCAAAAAACCGCTTCCTAATTTTTCTTTGAAAGTATTCTGGCCGATCGTAAACACAACCTTGCTGTGAGAAAAAACGGGTTCTCTTTTATAAACTGTTTTCAAATAAGCCGGAATCAAACCCGTCATCCACCCGCTGCAATGTATAATATCCGGGGGCCATCCGAATTTTTTAACGGTTTCCAAAGCTCCCTTGCAAAAAAAGACTGTGCGAAGACCGTTGTCGTCAAACCATTTCTCATTTTCATCATGAAAAAGGAATTTTCTTCTAAAAAGGTCTTCATTGTCTAAGAAATAAACCTGAAGACGGGCATTGGGAAGCGAAGCCACTTTGATCTGCAAAGGCATATCTTCATTGTCCACAGTGACATTGATCCCGGACAAGCGGACCACTTCATGTAAACGATGGCGCCTTTCGTTGATATTCCCAAAACGCGGCATGATACAGCGCACTTCAAAACCATTCTCATTTGATTTGATGGCCAGCTTATTTACAATCTCTGAAAACTCAGTCAGCTCCAGGTAGGGAGACATTTCATTTGCGATAAATAAGATTCTCTTTTTTGCTGCCATTGGCTCTCCGTTTAATTTACATCCATCCTGTGAAAGCTTGCAAAGTTAGTTATTTTGCAGTGAAATGAGCGATCTGCTATGATTTTACCATTAAAGACCCTCTAAAATGATATTATTTAAAAGAGCTTCGGAATTGCATCGTTATATAGAAGAACAACATAAAAATGAGCTTCAGGCAGGCTTTGTTCCCACAATGGGCGCATTGCATGCCGGTCATCTATCCCTAATTGAAAGATCCATATCTGAAAATGACATAACTATTTGCAGCATCTTCGTAAATCCTGCTCAGTTTAACGACCCGGATGATTTTAAAAAATATCCTGTAACAACCGAAAAAGACATTGATGCATTAGAACGTTCCGGTTGCGGCATTTTATTTCTTCCCCCGGCAGAAGAAATTTATCCCGACGAAACCTATAAAACAGAAACATACAATATTGGACATCTTGAGACAATCCTTGAAGGAAAATTCCGGCCAGGCCATTTCCAGGGTGTTTGCATGGTAGTAAGCCGTCTCCTGAAAATAGTTTCACCCGATAATTTATACCTTGGCCAGAAAGATTACCAGCAATGCATGGTACTACAAAAATTGATAGAATTAATGGGAGCGGAAAAAAGAATTAAACTGAAGATTTGTCCCACACTGCGTGAACCGGGCGGGCTTGCTATGAGCAGCAGGAATATGCGGTTGGATCAAAAGGAAAGGGAGAATGCCATTGCCATATATGATTCACTGATGTATATCAAAAACCATATCAGCCAGAAAACTATCCGGGACCTGAAAGCTGAAACCAGTGAAATCCTTACCAACAAAAAATTTCATATTGATTATGTGGAAATAGCTGACGCAATTTCCCTGGAGCCGGTGGATACCTGGGACGAAAAAAGGAAGATTGTTGCGCTCATTGCAGCTTTCATGGGCAAAGTAAGGCTGATAGATAATATGATGATTCAATAATGAATTTTAATATTCTTTGCAATTCAGAAACATCGGATTATTTTTAAATACTGATGAAAAAAAAGATCCTTACCATACTGCAATATCTATTTTTCTTTGGCCTGGGTATTTTCCTGGTGTGGTGGTCCATCCGGGATCTGAATCGAACCGATATTCTTCAGATCAGGCAATCACTTAAACATGCCCGTTATTACCTGATAGTGCCGGTATTTGTTGTCCTGTTGCTGAGTCATTATGTAAGAGCTTTACGATGGAAATTATTGATAGAACCGCTTGGTTATCCTGTAAGGAGTATTAATGCTTTTTTTGCAGTGATGATCGGCTATCTTACCAACCTGGCATTCCCCCGCTTGGGCGAAGTGGTCAAATGCACGGCATTGGCCCGGTATGAAAAAGCACCGGTTGATAAATTGATCGGCACGGTTATCCTGGAAAGAATCATAGATTCTTTATGCCTGTTATTGATATTTGGTGTCACCCTTGCCATTCAGCCGGGTATCTACCAGCAAATCATCGATACATTTTTTCATCCATCTGCCGGTACAGAATCCAATAAAAATTCCTTTCTTTTAATTGTTCTGATCTTTGTGGCAATCGTTATAGTTATTGCCGTAGCCTGGATGCTGATTAAAAAGAAAAGCTTCAATGATCTTGCTGCTATGGTTAAAAAGATTATCAGGAGTGTTTGGGAAGGAATCAGCACAATCCGGCACTTAAAAAAAAGACTGCATTTCCTTTTTTATACAGTTGTGATGTGGGCTTGCTATCTCGGATGCGGGTATATTGGATTTTTGGCCTTGCAGGAAACACTGCAATACGGGATTAAAGAAGCATTCACCATTCTCTCTGCAGGGAGCATTGGTGTGATTGCCACTCCGGGGGGCATCGGGGCTTACCCGATCATTATTGAAAAGACCATGCAACTTTATGGCTTGCAAAAAGGAATTGCCTTAGCATTCGGATGGCTATTATGGCTGGCACAAACATCAATACTGCTTGTAGGAGGATTTTTTAGCTTTGTAGCCATGCCTTATTACAACAAAAACAGATCTCTTGGAAAAAACTGACTATACAGAACAAAAGATTTTTCTCCTTCCTGAGTTGCAGCGTAAAGTAGCACAGTGGAAATTTTTTGATCAGAAAATCGCTTTCACAAACGGAGTTTTCGATCTGTTGCACCGGGGACATATTTTTTCACTGTCGCAGGCGGCAAAAGAAGCGGATCACCTGGTTGTCGGATTAAATTCTGATGTTTCGGTGAAAAGACTTAAAGGTGCAAACAGGCCGGTTAATGATCAGTACTCCAGGGCGCTGATTGTGGCGTCGCTGCTGATCGTGGATGCTGTGATCCTGTTTGAGGAAGACACGCCGTTAAAACTTATAAAATCCATCATGCCTGATGTTTTGGTAAAAGGAGGTGATTACCGTGTGGATGAAATAGCCGGTTCAAAAGAAGTGATTGAAGCAGGCGGCCGTGTAGTCATTAACAGGATCATGGAAGGTTTTTCCACTACTTCGATTATTAGTAAGACCGGGCAATAGAATTTTTAACGGGAATGCAATCTGTTTAGTTCCTTTCTCTTCAGTAATTTTATATTTTACGGATAACAGTACAGATGTCAAAAGAACTTAAGCAAAAATTCATCAGCCGGGATATCAGCTGGCTTTCATTTAATGCCCGTGTGTTGCAGGAAGCAGCCGATCCCACTGTTCCATTGAGGGAAAGGATACGTTTCCTTGGAATTTTTTCCAATAACCTCGATGAATTTTTCAGAGTTCGTGTAGCAACCCTGAAGAGAATGGTGCAGCTCAGGGAAAAAACAGCCATGCCTCATGAGCAGGGACCGCAAAAGATCATTGATGAAATACAAATGATCGTATTGAACCAGCAGGCCGAGTTCAGCCGGATTTGGGAAGAACTTTTAATTGAGTTGAACCAGCAGAATATTTTTCTTGATACAGAAAAAGATCTTAACACGGAGCAACAGGGATTTGTCCGCAAATATTATGATGAGGAAGTAAGCCCGAACATTATTCCCCTGATGATCGAAAACATACCGGCGCTGCCTAACCTGAGGGACAAATCGATCTATCTCGCAGTGGTTATGTGGAAGAACGAAAATGCGTTGAAAAGGAAATATGCATTGATTGAAGTGCCGGACAGGTACCTGAGCCGTTTTTTGCGGCTACCCTCTCCTCCCGGTCAGCAACATATCATGCTGCTGGAAGATGTGATCCGCTTCAGCCTGCCGGATATTTTTTCTTATTTCGGGTATGATCAATACAAAGCGCATATTTTTAAAGTTACAAGAGATGCCGAAATAGATTTCGATAATGATATATCAACGTCGCTGATACAAAAGATCGAAAAAGGAATTAAGAACAGGAAAAAAGGCAAGCCGGTGCGTTTCGTTTACGACAGGGAGATGGATCCCGGAATGCTGGAATTCCTGATCCAAAAACTGAACCTGACCAAAAAGGATAACCTGATACCGGGTGGAAGAATTCATAATTTCCGTCATTTCATGGATTTTCCTGAAGAAATGTTTAAAGAGAAAAAGCACCGGAAAAAACCTTTTGATCATCCTTTACTTGCCGGACGCAGGATTACAGATGTGATAACAGCAAGAGATGTACTGCTGAGCGTTCCCTATCATTCGTTCAATCCTGTAATTGACCTGCTCCGGGAAGCAGCTTTTGACCCTGATGTGGTATCCATTAAGATCACCTGTTACCGCCTGGCGCAACAATCAAAAATTATCAATGCATTGATCAATGCCGTCCGCAACGGGAAACTGGTTACCGTGATGCTGGAACTGACTGCACGTTTTGATGAAGAGGCCAATCTTGACTGGAAGGAACGCCTGGAAGAAGAGGGCGTCAGGGTACTGATCGGCATACAGAATATGAAGGTGCATGCAAAGATCTGCGTCATCCGGAAAAAGCTGAAAGAACAGAATATATTGTATGGTTTTGTAGGAACCGGTAACCTGAATGAAAAAACCGCAAAAGTATATGCAGATCATTTTCTTCTTACATCCAATCAGAAAATTATGGCGGATGCAAACCGCATTTTTGGTTTTATCAGCACTCCTAAAAATGGTTTCTTACTGAGGGAATGTTCCACATTGATTCCGAGCCCGTGGTATGCACGGAAAGAGTTGCTCCGGCTGATTGATGCAGAGATAAAACATGCCCGTAAGAAAAAGAACAGAGCAGGGATCATATTAAAAATGAATTCCCTCTCAGATGATGCACTCATCCTGAAATTATATGAAGCAGCTAAAGCAGGTGTTGAAATTAAACTGATCATCCGCGGGATATGCTGCATGATGACACAAAATCAAAAATTTGTACGGCCTGTTTTTGCCATCAGCATTGTTGATGAATACCTCGAACATGCCCGGGTCTGGGTGTTTAAAAACAAAGGCCGTGAAAAAGTATTTATATCTTCTGCAGACTGGATGGTCAGAAATCTTGATCACAGGGTTGAAGTGACCTGTCCCGTATTTGAAGAGACAATAAAAAATGAATTGATCGATATTTTGGATATTCAAATGCACGACAATGTAAAAGCCCGGTGGCTGGATAATGAATTGAACAACGAATATGTAAGTTCTTCAAAAAAGAAGGTACGGTCACAGGTGGAAACATATAATTATCTCTACAAAAAATCATTGATAACAAGTGAGACTCGCAGCGATTGATATTGGAAGTAATGCAGCACGATTGTTGATTTCTGATGTAATTCCAGGGCCCCGGGGAATTACCGAATTCATTAAAGTTATTTTAGTGCGTGTGCCACTGAGGCTCGGGTTTGATGTTTTTGATAAAGGGGAAATATCTTCAGCCAAAGCAGAGAAACTCATCAAAACGATCAAAGCATACCGCCTCCTGCTGGATGTATATGAAGTAGCACATCTGAAAGCCTGTGCAACTTCCGCTATGAGAGATGCGGTAAATTCAGATGTGATCTTAAAAAAAATAAAAGAAAGCACCGGTATTTCTATCCGGATCATCAGCGGACCGGATGAAGCATCTTTCATTTATCAAAACCATATTGCCGAAAACATGAACAGTAATGAATCTTACCTTTATACGGATGTGGGCGGCGGGAGCACAGAACTGACTTTTTTCAGCGATGGAAAACTTATATTTAAAGAATCATTCAATATTGGTACGATACGCCTGCTGAAAAACCAGGTTTCTGATAATATGTGGGAACAAATGAGAGATTTTCTGCGTAAGAAAACAAAAGGATACCATCAGGTAACGGTCATTGGAACGGGAGGAAATATCAACAAGATATTTTCCATGTCAAAAAGAAAAGAAGGAAAGCCTTTAACCCTGGATTTATTACGTGATTACTATAAGGAGTTCAACAGCCTCACTGTGCAGGAAAGGATTGCGCTGTATCAGTTTCGTGAAGACCGGGCGGATGTAATAGTGCCGGCGCTCCTTATCTACATTAATGTTATGCGCTGGACGGATGCAGGTGAGATCTATGTGCCGAAGATCGGGCTGGCAGACGGGTTGATCCATTCCCTGTATGAAGAGCTGAACATGAAAAAAACACAAGCCTGATTTTTTCAAAGACTTTTTGTTTTAAATAATTAAATATTTGCCTTTACAGATGATCTCTTAAACATATTTTAATTATGGCTACAAGTAAAGAAGTAAAAAAAGTAACCACGCATACGCTGCAAAATATGAAAGCGTCTGGAGAAAAAATTTCGATGATCACTGCGTACGACTATTCATTTGGAAAGATCTTTGATCATGCAGGGATTGATGTCATCTTGGTCGGTGATTCCGCTTCTAATGTAATGGCAGGCCATGAAACCACTTTGCCGATCACACTGGAGCACATGATCTATCATGCACAATCAGTAATTCGCGGCATTGACAGATGCTTGGTAGTGGTAGATCTTCCTTTCGGTTCTTATCAGTCCAACTCTGAAATTGCCCTGGCATCCGCAATACGGGTCATGAAAGAGACAGGAGCACATGCCATAAAGCTTGAAGGCGGTGATGAAGTAGTGGAATCCATTAAAAGAATTGTATCTGCAGGCATACCGGTAATGGGGCACCTTGGCTTAACACCACAATCCATTTATAAGTTTGGCACCTATGCAGTCAGGGCAAAAGAAGAAGCTGAAGCAAACAAGCTGATGGTAGATGCAAGACTGATCGAAAGAGCCGGGTGCTTTGCAGTTGTCCTGGAAAAAATACCGGCAACTTTAGCAAAAGATGTAACGGAAGAATTAAAGATTCCTACAATCGGGATCGGTGCCGGGAGTGACTGTAATGGCCAGGTGCTTGTCATGCATGACATGCTGGGAATTAATACAGAGTTCAGGCCACGGTTCTTGAGACAGTACCTGAACCTGAACGGGCAGATAACCGGGGCTATTCAACAATACATTAAAGACGTAAAATCAAAAGATTTTCCCAATAAAAACGAACAATACTGAGAAAGCAAGGGTCATGATAATGCGTCAAACAAAAGTATTAATTGTGTATTATCATGAAATTTCATATTATTCTCTCTGTAGTCTTCTGCAGCGTATTGTCTTTGAACAGCTTTTCAAATAATGCTTCATCGCATATAAAGATTCCAGAAGATAGTGTTATTATCAGGCATATTCTCGACGGTTCCGTCTCAGAGTGGCCACAGAATAAATTTGAAACAGACAAAGAAACCGGTATCAGTTACGCAATTGACAATGATGCAGACGACCTGTTTTTGGCAGTGACGATTCCCGATTTCAGAACACAAATGAAAATGATGCGCCTGGGGATGAACCTGTACATAGACCTGAAAGGAAAGAAAAAAGAACACCGTGGTATTGAATTCCCTGTGAAAAGGGATGCTGACGGATCTGCAACAGGGAATTCAGAAATCAATTCCGATGAAGACAATTCTTCTGCAGGCACCGATATGGAAAAGCATTCAGCATCAAAGCAGAATATGAAGACCATCCGGAGTGAAATGGCTTTGAACCTGATCTATATGAGACTTTTTGGTTTTTCCGATGAAGAACCGGTCCGGCAGGGTCTAAGGAAGGCAAATTCAGCCCAGGTAGCATTTACATGGGATTCTTCGGATGTCATGCATATTGAATATTTAATTCCATTAAAGATGTTGGATGATGATCTGGCAGCGCTGAATCAAAAGAAAATTTCAGTGGGCTGGAAAATTAATGGAATGGAAATGACCCCCGGTGCAGGTTCTGAGTTTGGAAATTCTTCTTATGGAAGTTCCGGCGGGCGCAGAGGTGGAGGTGGTGGCTTTCGCCGCGAAGGGGGTAATGGTAATATCTCACAGGGTAATCGCCAGAAAATGTCAGCACCTGAAAGCTTTTGGACAAAGTACACATTTGTTATTTCATCCAACTGAATTTTCCAGGCGCCGGCTGAGGTATTACCCAGCATGCGTTTTTGAACTGAAGAGTGGCAATGTACTGAGTTCATAGCAGAATTGGATTTCAGTATAGGACTCTCATTCATTTTTGAAACGGAAGAAAACAACCGGGAAGCGACTTTTTTTTAAATAAAATTCTTTATCAATAATTTACTATCACTTTCATTCCTTCAGCATTTTTGACTTACAGTAAAAATTGAACTGCACTTAAAAAATATAATGATGGCAAGAATGTATTCCGATGCTTAACTTTGCAAAAAGAATTATACCAATGGATTTTCTGAAAGAATTACAAATTCAACCGCAAAACTCAGGTACAAGCACCGGCAGCAAATGGATAAAATCAAAGGGCGGAACCAATATATCTTTTTCTCCGGTTGACGGCAAAGAGATCGCCTCATTTATTTCTACGGATAAATCAGGTTATGATAAAGTAATGGAGACTGCTGCAAAAGCTTTTAACGAATGGCGATTGGTGCCGGCGCCCCATCGTGGAGAAATAGTAAGGCAGGTAGGAGAAGCATTGCGTAAGAAAAAAGAAATACTGGGAAGACTGGTTTCTTATGAAATGGGAAAAAGTTTGCAGGAAGGTTATGGAGAAGTGCAGGAAATGATCGATATCAGCGATTTTGCCGTTGGACTGTCCAGGCAACTTTATGGGCTGACAATGCATAGTGAAAGACCGGGGCATCGCATGTATGAGCAATGGCATCCATTGGGAGTTGTGGGCCTTATTACTGCTTTTAATTTTCCTGTATCCGTCTGGAGCTGGAATACCATGATCGCATGGGTTTGCGGAGATGTTTGTGTCTGGAAGCCTTCGGAAAAAACTTCTTTATGCGCTTTGGCCTGCCAGCATATCATTGCCGAAGTGTTTGAAAAAAATAAAGTACCGGAAGGTGTGAGTTGTATCATCAGCGGTGATAAAACTGTCGGAGAATGGATGACAAAAGACCCGGGGATTGCTTTAATATCTGCTACAGGATCTGTGAGGATGGGAAAAGAAGTGGGCACAGCAGTAGCGGCAAGATTAGGAAGATCGCTTCTGGAATTAGGAGGCAATAATGCGATCATTATATCTAAAGATGCCGATCTGGATATCGCCATTCGTGGTGCACTTTTCGGGGCGGTTGGAACGGCAGGTCAGCGCTGCACAACCACAAGGAGACTTATTGTTCATGAAGATGTTTACGGGGCAGTGAAAGAAAGGCTGGTTGCTGCCTACAAAAAGCTTACAATAGGAAATCCTTTGGATGAAAAGAACCTGGTGGGGCCACTGATCGATACTGATGCTGTAAATAAATACACCGCAGCTATTGAAGAATGTAAAAAAGAAGGAGGAAAATTTATTGTAGAAGGTGGCGTATTGAAAGGTAAAGGTTATGAAAGCGGCTGTTATGTAAAACCCTGCATAGCAGAAGTTAAGCCCGACTCTAAAATCGTGCAGCAGGAGACCTTCGCTCCTATTCTTTATTTATTGAAATATAAAACACTTGATGAGGCTATTGCTATTCACAATGGCGTGCCCCAGGGGCTTTCCTCGGCGATCATGACACTGAATCTGAGAGAGGCAGAAAGATTTTTATCCGTTGCCGGCAGTGATTGCGGAATCGCAAATATCAATATCGGTACATCGGGCGCCGAGATCGGCGGTGCGTTTGGAGGTGAAAAAGAAACCGGCGCTGGCCGAGAGAGCGGCAGTGATGCCTGGAAATCATACATGAGAAGGCAAACCAATACAATCAACTACAGCGAGCAGCTACCACTGGCCCAGGGAATAAAATTTGACATCTGACAGAATCCCTATTAACAAAACCTTAAAAGCTTACCGGTATATCCGGAAAAACAACCGCCTGTAAAATACACCCGTCATAGGTGAGTTATAATTAATATCGTTCTAAAAAGTGTGGACGGTAATGAGTATTTTTACAGCTTTCGAAAATTTGTAAACAAATAATTAATCATGAAAGATTTTTCCAGGAAATTTTTTTGGCTGATAATTTTATCGGCCGCTTCCTTTTTCGTATCCCATGCCCAAACATCTGTTAAAGAAAAAGTACCTAATGGTTGGTACCTGTTGGATGAAGCCAGCAATGGTTACCCGGGGATCAGCATTGATAAAGCTTATGATTTCCTCAAATCCAAAAAAATAAAAAGTAAAACAGTAGTTGTAGCTGTAATTGATTCAGGTGTGGATACGACACACGAAGATCTGAAATCGGTTTTATGGCGTAACCCCGGCGAAATTCCCGGCAATGGCATTGATGACGACCACAATGGCTATGTAGATGACGTGTATGGATGGAATTTCCTGGGAAACAAAGATGGCAGGAATGTAGAAGAAGATTCTTACGAAGGGGCAAGAGTGTATCATGAATTTAAAGATAAATGGGGCGGAAAAACTGTGGACACTTCTAAGCTTTCCAATGATGATAAATACCAGTACATCATGTGGAAGAAAGCAGAAGCAAGCCTTCAGGGTGATAATGTAACAAACGGCCTGGAATTGATTTTTCTGAAAAATGCATACAGGGCCGCCAGGAAAAGCGACAGCATCATCTCAAAAGCATTGGGAAAAGATAAATATACAGGCAAGGACCTGGATACACTTAACTCAAATGATCCTGAAGTAAAAAGGGCAAAAATGGTTTTACTTCCTTTGTTCCAGGGAAATGATGCCATGGAAACAAATAACCAGGATTTCATCCAGGAATTTTCTGATTATGTAAGCAGCGAAGTGAAAAAATCAGAGGCGCTTGAAAATCCTCCAAAAGATTTCAGGGGTGAAATTGTAAAAGACAATTATTCGGATATTAATGACAGGTATTATGGAAACAACAATGTGATGGTAAGTCCCAAGTCTGCATTACACGGTACTCATGTTACCGGAATAATCGGCGCCGACCGTACCAATGGCATCGGAATAAATGGTATTGCCGATAACGTAAAAATTATGATGGTAAGAGCAGTGCCTGATGGCGACGAGCATGACAAAGATATTGCCCTGGCCATTCGCTATGCAGTAGATAACGGGGCACAGGTAATAAACATGAGTTTTGGAAAAAGTTTTTCTCCTGAAAAGAAATGGGTAGATGACGCAGTGAAGTATGCAGAAAGTAAGGGAGTGTTATTGGTTCATGCGGCTGGTAATGATGCAAAAGATGTGGACACTACATGGAATTTCCCGACACCGGTTTTTCTAAGTGGCGGGAAACAAGCTGACAACTGGATCACAGTTGGTGCAAGCGGTGAGTCATTAGGTGATGGACTCGTGGCGGAATTTTCCAACTATGGAAAAAAGGAGGTTGATGTTTTTGCACCGGGTAAAAAAATATATTCTACTGTACCGACAGGAAATAATTATCAAAATCTGCAAGGAACCAGCATGGCTTCACCTGTAGTAGCCGGAGTTGCAGCTTTGATTCTTGAATATTTTCCTGACCTCAGTGCCCAGCAGGTGAAAATGGTGATCGATAAATCAACATACAAGCCAACCGGCAAAGTAAAAGACCCCGGTACAGGTGAAGAAGTCTCCCTTAATGAACTTAGCGTTACCGGCGGCATTGTAAATGCCTATGAAGCAGTTAAACTGGCCTCAACCTTAAAAGGTGAAAGAAACTTAAAACCTGCCGGGAAAAAAGCATTCTGAAAAAATACTTCCGTCATTCGTAAAAAACCTCTGCCGGCGCAGAGGTTTTTTTTATTAAAACGATTTACCTTTCGGTGCAAATTAAAACCAACCAATAATGGCAAAGCCTGATCTATCAAGAGTTCATGAATTTTATCACAATTACATCAACCTGGTTACTGAAAATGACCTGATGGAAGCATTCCGGAAAGAAAGCCATTCTATCATTCATTTTTTTGAAAACATTCCTTCATCAAAATATGATTATCGTTATGCCGAAGGAAAATGGACGACCAAAGAAGTTTTGCAGCACATCATTGATGCAGAACGTGTTTTTATATACAGGGCGCTTACTTTTGCCAGGAAAGACAGCACCCCCCTGCCAAAATTTGATGAAGATCTTTTTGCTGCAAATTCCAAAGCAGCATCAAGAATCTGGAACGATCTTATAGAAGAATTCAGGGCGGTACGCAAATCTGCCGAATACATGTTTGGTTCTTTTGATGCAGAACAATTGGAAAATTCAGGGATTGCCAGCAATCATTCCAATTATGTGTTGGGAATGGGTTATATCCTGATCGGGCATGCCCTCCATCATCAAAATATTGTAAAAGAAAGATATCTTAAAAAATAAGAGCCGGCAGTTGAGCCGGCCCTGAGAAAATGCATTTGATATAATTAAAAGGACTTTTTGGTTCCTTCTCCCTGTTTTGTTTTAGCAAGGTTCTGCTGTCCGATCATATCATCCATAACTTTTACAGCCTGGTCAAGATAAATGTCCGTACGCAGACCTTTTAGCCATTGATCAAATTGCTGTTGCTTGTCTTTATCGTTGGCCCAGCGGGTAGCTTCACCGGGAAGAGCAGATACATTCAGAGAATCTTTGAGTTTCAACAGTGAATCCATCTGTTTAACAGTGTCAGTAATCCGTTGCTGTTCTTTACGATACCTGCTTAACTGCAATGAATAAGTTTTATTATTTTCTTTTGCAAGCCATTCTGATTTTTCCTGTATCAGTTTAAACTGCGGATCGTTTTCAAGCCGTTTGTTGCTCAGTTGTTCAATTGTTTTTAATTCGTAACCCGGGTTCCATACCGTATAATTTGCCTTTGCTATTTCATCCCATTTCAAAGCATCAGGATCATCTTTTTCTCTTACTTTCAGGTATTCAAGATTGTCGGGCAGCACAATGTCTGACCTGACTCCCCTTAATTGGGTGGATCCCCCGTTGATACGATAAAATTTTTGAATAGTAAGCTTAATGGTGCCCAGGTCCGGTCCGGATAATGAAAAAATACCGTCATCATTTAATCCTATATTTCTTTGAACGGTTCCTTTGCCATAGGTTGATGTGCTGCCGATAATTACACCGCGGTTGTAATCCTGTATAGCAGCAGCAAATATTTCAGAGGCCGAAGCACTGAGTTCATTTACCATGACAGCCAGTGGCCCGGAATATAATACGCCTTTATCTTTATCCCTGAGTACACTTGCCCTGTTGTAGCGGTCTTTTACCTGAACAATCGGCCCGTCATCTACAAAAAGGCCGGCCATCTGCACCACATCATACAATGATCCTCCGCCGTTATTGCGAAGATCAATTACAATGCCATCCACATTCTGTTCTTTCAGTTTCACTACTTCTTTGGCAACATCCACAGAGCAACGGTTGCCGTTCGGATGTTCAAAGTCAGCATAAAATTCAGGAAGAAAAATATAACCGATTTTTTCATCACCGCTTTTTACTATTGCACTTCTGGCAAATGTAAAATCCTGGACGATTTCATCCCGGATTATTGAAACTGTCTTGATGGTGCCATCTTGTTTTTTTACAGTCAGACGCACCTCGGTACCTTTTTTTCCCCGGATTAACTTTACGGCATCAGTGATGTCATATCCGGTCAGGTCAGTAGGTTCATCTTTACCCTGTCCTACTTTCATCACGATATCTCCCACCTGCAGTTCACCTGATTTCCAGGCAGGGCTGCCGGTGATAATGCTGTTGATTTTGATATTTCCGTCGTCATTGGAAGTTAGTGAAGCACCGATGCCAAAAAACCTGCCGCTCATTTCTTCATCAAAATAGCGTTTGTCCACAGGCGGAAAAAATTCCGTGTGCGGATCCATCGTAGTCGTAATTGCATTGACGAACAAGTTGAATTTATCATCATCTCCAAACTTGTTATGATAATGGCTAAAGATCCTTCCAATCACTTTTTTCACTTTATCACGGGCTTCCTGCTCCAGTTGTGAATCTGTTTTCACTTCAAATCCTACTGTGCCTTTATTTTTTTCACGCATATCCAGCAGGTCAGAATATCGCTGAAGCGTCATGTATTTCAGTTTCTTTCTCCATCTTTCTTTTCTTTCAGCTTCCGTATTGGCATAGCTGAGCTTTTCGCCGTCAAGGTTTACGCTTTCGTCAATATTGAAATCAAAGGGTTTTGATAAAATTTCATCACAGAATTTTTCATTCTCCTCCATCCTTGTGTCAAAAATTTTACCTGCTGCCAGGAAAAATTCCACCGGGGCACCTTTGATCTCGTCATCAATACGGTTCTCATATTTTTCTTTCAGCAGATTATAATCGCTTTGCAGAAAAAAGGATTTATCAGCATCGAGGCCGTCCAGGTATTTCTTAAAAACTTTTTTTGAAAATGCGTCATCAATTTTTTGCGGGTCATAATGGTCTTCCGTTAACTTCTGGCCTACCAGCCGGAGTATTTCATCATATTTGGAAGGAGGATTATTATTGGTTTTTCCAAGGGTCTGGAATGCAAGGAATAATCCGGCAACAATCATTACAATCACGATCGGGAGTCTCTTCATATTTAACAGGTATTTTAATGCTTTTGACATGCTCCAAAAATAACGTAAAAACATTGCTTTTCTTATCTTCAGAACCATTTAACAGGCGTTTTTGATGAACGGTGCATAATAAACTTTAAATACGAACAGCTGTTAATAATTTTATAATAAAGTAGTATGATGTAAATTTTCAAACTGATTCTGTTTTGCATACTTTTGCAGTCCGTTGAAATGGTGGCTGTAGCTCAGTTGGTTAGAGCATCAGATTGTGGTTCTGAGGGTCGTGGGTTCGAAACCCATCAGCCACCCAAACTCCCCGAAGCTTATACGATCAGTAACATAATCTATACGTTTCGGGATTTTTTATAACGGAAGGAAACGAAAATTGTAAAACGAAATTTTTTTGCAATAATAAGAATGCAAATGCCGTTCGTATGCACTCTTTGCATTCATTAACATAAAAAAACATTGTTGCCCTTCAACAATATTTTAAACCATTTATACAATATCAATTCCTTCACAATCACGTTCAAGTACCTTTGCCAATCAAAATAAAAAATGATGATAAAACGATTAATCAATTTGGTTTTCTGTGTTGGGGGAACACTTTTTTTGAATGCCCAGATGCCCGGTAACTTCGGCGGCAACCGCAATGGTGCAGCACAACAGATGAATGGAAGTTTTTACGGGAAGCTGGTAGATGCTCAGTCAAACAAGCCTGTTGCCTTTGCATCAGTTGAATTGGTGCAGAACAAATTTGACACTGCCACCAAAAAGAATAAGGATGAAGTGATAGCCGGCATGCTTTCAAAAGCTAATGGAGATTTTAATTTCGATAATATTCCCTTGTTTGGCAAATACAAACTGCATATTACCGCTATCGGGTTCAAAGAGATCACCAAACCTGTTGCATTCGAATTTAAAATGGCGAACAACGGGCAGTCCAATAATGCAAACAGCAGCGGAATGCCGGATATGAGCTCCGCTCTGGCAGCCTTTTCAAAAGATCTTGGAAATATTAAACTCGATGTGGATGAAAAAGTGCTTGGAAATGTTACAGTCACCAGCTCAAAATCAAGCCTGCAGCTGGCCATTGATAAGAAAATTTTCAACGTGGATAAAGATATCAGTTCTGCCGGCGGAACAGCTGTGGATGTAATGCGTAATGTTCCTTCACTGAATGTGGACATTGACGGCAACGTCACACTCAGGAATAATGCGCCGCAAATACTGGTTGACGGCCGGCCCACCACGCTCACACTGGATCAGATTCCTGCGGATGCTATTGAGAGTGTAGAAATAATAACAAACCCTTCGGCAAAATATGATGCTTCCGGCGGTACTTCCGGGATACTCAATATCATTTTAAAGAAAAACAGGAAAGTGGGATATAACGGAAGTGTGAGAATGAATGCAGATTCACGCGGCAAGGTTGGCGGCGGCGGAGACATTAACCTCCGGCAGGGAAAGATCAACTTTACAGCAAGTGCGAATTATTTTCCCAGGAAGTCCATAAGCACAGGAACCACAGACCGGCTGACTATGATCGGCAGCCCCAATACCCAATTGCATCAGACTGACCGGAGTACTTCGAATGGAGCTTTCAAATTTTTCCGTAGTGGTCTTGACTTCCTGGCAGATAACAGGAATACACTTTCCATTGCAGGCAATATCGGCGGCGGAAGTTTCAAGCCTTATACACTCAGTGAAATTTTAATTGATTCATTATACTCGCCTGTCATCACTTCCTCATTCAACGACCGTATCTCCAATACTTCCGGCAATTTCAGGTTTAAAGGAGGTCAATTCAGTTACAAACATAATTTTCCCAGGGCAGGTCATGAATTAACAGCAGATCTTAATTACAACGCAAGCAGAAATGAAAACAACAACATGATCACCACGGATTATTATACTTATCCGCAAAAACAAATGACCGGTACTTTCAGCCAGAGACAAAATATGTCCGGCAAAAGCAGTAATCTTGTGATCCAATCTGATTATACAAATCCATTATCCGATAAATCCAAACTGGAAGCCGGCGTCAGGGCATCCATACAAAGCTCTGATAATAAAAATGAGTTCTACTTTTTTGATGCAAACAATAACCCGGTTTATAACCCGCTTTTATCCACCAACTATGTAAGCAAGCAAAACGTGTATGCTGCCTATACCACATTTTCTAACCAGGTAAAAAACTTCGGGTACCAGATTGGCTTAAGGGCTGAAAGCTCCAATTATGAAGGGCATCTCCCTGATAAAAACCAGAATTTTAACATCAATTTCCCGCTAAGCCTTTTCCCGAGCTTTTTTGTCAATCAAAAACTGAAAAACGATCAGACAATTCAACTGAACTATACAAGGAGGATCAACAGGCCGAATCCCTGGCAATTGAATCCTTACACTGATTATTCCGATTCGCTGAATATCAGCCGCGGTAATCCCAACCTCAAACCGGAATTTACCAATTCTGTTGAGTTGTCTTATGAAAAAACTTTTAAGAACAGGGATAATTTTCTTGCTTCACTCTATTTCAAGAATACCAACGACCTGATCACCCGGTTCCAGGTCACCGAAACTGATGTTGTCACGCACAAGGAAATTTTAGTGAACTCATACATCAATGCAAATTCCAGTTATGTAACCGGCCTGGAGTTGATCGGTAAAAACAAGATCACCAGGTGGTGGGATCTTACATCGAACCTGAACCTTTATACATCAAAAATCAATATTGATGACCCGAATCAACCAAAGCAAGCTCAGTTTGCAAGCTGGTTTGGAAAGCTGAACAATTCATTCAAACTTCCCAAAAATTTCACCCTGCAAATTTCCGGGGACTATCAATCCAAAACGATTCTGCCTCCAGGTGGCAGTGGCAGTGGCGGCCGTGGCGGATTCGGAGGCGGATTTTTCGGAGCACCCACAGCGTCCCAGGGATATGTGAGAGCTACTTATGGCGTGGATGCGGCAATCAAATTTGATTTTCTTAAAGAAAAGAAAGCTTCCCTTTCGCTTAACGTTAATGATATTTTCAGGACCCGCACCCAGGACATTCATTCGGAATCCAGCTATTTTATACAGGATTCGTATCGCCGCCGGGATGCACAGATTTTCCGCCTGAACTTCAACTGGAGATTTGGAAAATTCGATGCCTCTTTATTCAAACGCAAGAATCTGAAAAACCAGGATAATAACGGTATGGACAATATGAATATGCAGATGGGTGGTAACTAATAAAACTTCAGATTGATTTGTAAAAGCCCTGTATCCCAATACGGGGCTTTTGTTTAAACAGATTATTCTGTTTATTTTGGTTTCACGGAATTCAGTTATGTTGCTTTTTTATTGTGACAATATCACCTCACGGATTGAATATATTTCCCGCTTCCTGATTTCAGAGATAGGCTGCTTTGAATTTAAAATGACCTGCGACAAAAGTGAATACCAGGCATTCAAAGGGCCTTCCGTAAACTACAGTAATCATCCTTTTGAAAAAAAAGAAATTCATATCAGGCCTTCTGCACTTCTGTTTGAAGACTCACTGGTCACTGTCACTCCCAGGGTTGAAAAAAAGGAGAAGGAGATTGAATTTCGTTTACCGGGAACGTTGGCAGGCCAATGGGTACACGATATTTTTGCGGCAGCATTTTATCTTGTCAGCAGGTATGAAGAATATCTACCCTATGCCCCGGGCAAATACAATAGCTTTGAAGCAAATGCTTCGGTCAGTTACCGGAATGAGATTTTAGAAATCCCCTTAGTTAATGTATGGGCGGATGCGTTGAAAAAACAGATATTGGATATCTTCCCTTCAGTACCGCTTAGCAGCAAAAAATTTTCTTCTGTCATGTCCATTGACATAGACCAGGCTTATGCCTTTCAGTACAGAGGGGTTAAGAGGAATCTTCTATCCTTTTTTAAAAACCTGTTATCGCTCAATTTTAAATTTTTAGCAGCACAGACTGCAACGATCCTCTTCGGCAGAAAAGACCCTTATGATACCTATGAATTTCTTCGAAAGATCCAACAGGAATCGGGACTGCAGTTCATTTATTTCATCAATCTTGGAAAGTATTCAGAATTTGACAAAAACCTGGATCCCCGGAACCGGGCTATGAAAAGATTGGTGGATGAATTAAAAGAGCATGCTTCCGTAGGCATCCATCCTTCCTATTTTTCTAATGAAGAACCGGAAAAATTCAAAAGCGAGATCAACTCGCTCACTGAACTTCTTGGAAAGACAGTTACAAAAAGCAGGCAACATTATCTGAAGATCAAAATGCCTGAGACCTACCGGAATCTTTTGAGCAATGGCATTACAGAAGATTACAGCATGGGCTACGCCACTCATCCCGGCTTCCGTGCAGGCACCTGCACTCCGTTCAACTGGTTTGACCTGTTGAAAAACGAAGAGACCTCATTGAAAATTTATCCCATAACTTTCATGGAAGGCAATTTCGGAGAAGACCTTGGTTATTCGCCCGGGCAGGCATGGAATGCTATGAAAGAATCTATTGACCGGGTAAAGAAACACGAAGGATACTTTCTTTGCATCTGGCATAACCATACAGTGAATGAACGCTTTTTCTGGAAAGAATGGAAAAACATTTTTGAACAAACGATCGGAAAAATAAAGAACTTGTCTTGAAAAAAAAGAGAGTTGTAGTTTCAGTGATCAGTGACCTGGTGACCGATCAGCGGGTGCACCGGGTTTGTTCTTTCCTGCATGAGAATGGATTTGAAGTTTCACTTATCGGCAGAAAGCTAAAGAAAAGCCTCCCGGTTGAAAACAGAGATTATACAGTTAAGCGGATACGGTCTCATTTCGATAAAGGGGTATTGAAATATGCCGAGTTCGATCTGAAACTTTTTTTTAAAATTCTCTTTAAAAAAGCTGACCTGTTCCTCTCCAATGACCTGGATACGCTGGTACCCAACTTTATAATTTCAAGGTTGCGTGGAAAAAAGCTGGTCTATGACACCCATGAATATTTTACGGGAATGCCGGAGCTTCAGAAGAAGCCTTTTAAAAAAAGGATATGGAAAACAGTTGAGAAATTCATTTTACCCAAATTGAAACATGCATACACAGTAAGTCAGTCTGTGGCTGATCAATATGAGAAAGACTACGGCATTCATTTGAAAGTGGTCAGAAACACACCTGTGTTGACGGAGCAGGCGCCGGAAACTTCAGAAAAGATTTTTCCTGAAGAGAAAAAAGTCCTGTTATTACAGGGTTCGGGTATCAATATGGATCGCGGCGCAGAAGAATTAATTGGCAGCATGAAATTTCTACCGGAAAAATTTTTGCTGGTGCTGATCGGCGGCGGTGAAGCCTGGAAAGATCTGAAAAAATTACCACCGGAATACGGGATCGAAAATAAGGTCAGGTTCATTGAAAAACTGCCGCCGGAAGAACTAAAAAAATATACCCGTGGGGCATATCTCGGTTTTTCGCTGGACAAGCCGACCAATCCAAATTACCGCTTGAGCCTACCCAATAAGCTATTTGATTATATCCATGCCGGTTTGCCGGTGATCGCTTCTGAGATCAAAGAAGTAAAAAAGATCGTGGATCATTACCAGGTGGGCGCCATTATCAGTGAAGTGACGCCGGAAGCCATTGCCAAAACAATACTCATGATAGAAAACGACCAGGATCAATATAAAAAATGGAGAGAAAACACCTCCAAAGCAGCCTGGGATTTGTGCTGGCAGAAAGAGCAAATTGCTTTAAAAGAGATATTTGAAGTAGTGCAATCTAATATAAGCTCTGGTAATCCAGTTTTAAAAAACCTGCTTTAGTTTTTTTAAAAATAAGTATTAACTATTTGACGTAAAGTATTTACTTGTCAAATTATTTGCGAATATTTTTTCTTAAAGTGTTTAAAAACCTTTCTGCCAACCGCAGATCGGCGGTAATGATCTCGGCCTGCGCTTTAAGACCCATTCTGTATTGAATATTTTTTCTGTAATTTGTTACCAATCCTTCAGGCATCGAAATTTTTGCTATGAAGCCGCTATCGGTGGAGATTGTATTAATAAATTCTATTTCTCCTTTTACCGATCCAAATTCTTGGTAAGGGTAAGCCTGAAATTTTAAAAGTACCTGCTGCCCTATTTTCACTTTCCCAAAATTTGTCTGCGGAATTAACGCTTCTGCATAGAAATTTGAGTTGCCAGGATTACAATAACATATCAGCTGACCGCTTTTTAGTTCCTGGTTTTCCTGCAAAAAACCGGCGAAAGCTATTTTCCCGTCAACAGGAGCTCTCAACAAATACTTTTTCTTCCAATCTTCTACATTGCTTCTCATTGTATTCAACGATTGAAGAAAGATATTTTTCTGTTGTTGGATTTGGTTTTCTAATTCCGCTATTTCTTTTTGCTTTTCATGCTGTTGGCTTTCGTTGTTGATAATTGAGGAATTGATCTGTGGTAAAGTTAGCTGCCGGGCAATGAGTTTGCTTTTTTCATTCCTGTAGTCCATGGAAGAAATTACTTTGTCATTTTTCAATGATTCCTGCGCCTGGAATGTAGAATCCGTAAGTGACATGTCCTGGTTCAATAATACTTTCTGTTGCTCAAGTTCCGTATGAAGCTGCTGCAGGTATAGCATATCGGCAGCCAGCATTTTTTTCTTTCTCAGGTAAAAACCATTTTGTAAATAACTACTGAACTGCAAAAGCGACTGGGAGAAAGTTTGATGGGATGCCTGCAATTCGCCCAATTGATCAAATTTAACCGAAAGATATTGTACAACTTCATCTGCCTGGTTATTTCTCATTTTTTGGGCGATACTGTCGAGCATAGCGTCGAGCCGTATAATTTCTTCATGGCTGGCGGTGCTTTCCATAAAACCTATCAATTCATTTCTTTTTACCCATTGCCCTTCTTTTACAAAAAGCTTAGTCAGTTTGCCCGGAGTTTTTACCAGAACTTCTTTTGGCGAATTAATAGAATTCAGCAACGCAGGAGCCGTAACTATATCCGGGTACCGGATAAACCATGTGGCGGTTAACAATACAAGGGCAATGGCAAATAAAATGCTTACGCCCCATCTTACAAGAAAGGAAGGTTTGCTGCTGATCAGTTCTGTTACTTCCGCACTGCGCAGTAGAGGACTATTGCCATTTTCAAAATCCTTTAACCCGGTGATTTCACCATTATCGCTTATTTCGATTGGCATATTTTAATTTCCCAGTTCCAGTTGATTTTTTACCAGTTCATAATACCGTCCTCTTTTAATGCTCAATTCTTCATGTGTCCCCTCTTCTGCAATTTCTCCTTCGTGCAAGACAACTATTTTTCCTGCATTCATGACGGTGCTAAGTCGATGGGCTACAACCACCACTGTTTTATCTTTAAAAAACTCCTGCAGGTTCTCAAGTATTTCTTTTTCATTATTAGCATCAAGTGAATTGGTGGCTTCATCAAAGAAAATATAATGAGGGTTTTTATACACTGCCCTTGCTATCAACAACCGTTGTTTTTGCCCGGCGCTGATTCCGTTCCCTTCCGCTCCAATCTTTGTGTTAAAACCCAATGGGAGGCTTTCAATAAAAGAAAGGATATTGGCTACTTTAGAGGCATGAAGTAATTTTTGATAATCAGGCAACTCATCGCTCACAGCGATATTTTTAGCAATGCTGTCGCTGAAAATAAATCCATCCTGCATCACGGCGCCGCACTGGCTTCGCCAAAAACGGGGACCTAATGTTTTAAATGAACACCGTCCAATTGTTATTTCACCTTTATAATCTTCATAAAAGCGGAGAAGCAGTTTTAAAAGAGTTGTTTTGCCGCTGCCGCTTATGCCCACAATTGCTGTTGTTTTTCCCTCCGGTATTTGCAGGGTAATATTTTTTAAAACCGGTTCGTTGCCTGCGCCGGGATAAGTATAGTTAAGGCGATTAATAACTATACTTTTATTTTCAGGCAATGAGTAATTAAATTGTTTTCCTGTGGGTTCTTCCTCTTCCAATTGGTGAATTTCATTGAGACGTTCCATTGAAATTTTTGCATCCTGCAGGCTTTGCATAAATCCAATCAGTTGTTCCACCGGACTGTTTAGCTGTCCTATTATGTATTGAATAGCCAGCATAGCGCCCAGGGTAAGCTGTCCCCCAATTACTAATTGAGCGACCAAAAAAGTAATAAAGATATTTTTACCCTCATTGATAAAAAATGCCCCCGCCTGCTGATATTGAGTAATGGAAAGGCTTTTGAAAGAAAGTTTAAATAATCTTGTTTGCACATTCTCCCATTCCCAACGGCGTATTTGTTCAGCGTTATGCAGTTTTACTTCCTGCATACCCTGGATAAGTTGCATGGTAATACTGTTTTCCCTGGATGCTATTTCAAAGCGTTGAAAATCCAGCTTACGGCGATAAATGAGAAAAAAACGTATCCAGAAAAAATAAAGTATGCTGCCTATTGCGAATACAAAAAAGACGGTGGAACTGTACCCCAGCAACACAAATGAAAACACAAACAGGTTAACCACTGAAAAAATGGTGGACAAAGCCGTGCCGGTTAAAAAACTTTCGATTCGCCTGTGATCGCCAATACGCTGCAGGGTGTCACCGGTTTGTTTCGTGTCGAAATAAGCAATGGGCAGGCGCATTAACTTTATCCAGAAATCAGACAAGATGGAAATATTTATCCTGGTGCTGATATGCAGCAGCAGCCGGCTTCTGATAAACTCAATCATTGTTCTTCCGAAGAATAACATCAGTTGGGCGATCAATATAATAGTGATATAAGAAAGATTCTGAGTATTGATGCCCGTGTCCACAATGCTTTGGGTAAGGAAAGGGAATACCAATTGTATCAGGCTACCCAACAATAAAGCCAGCATTACCTGGGAAAAATAACGCTTGTACGGTTTTATGTAATGCAACAAACTCCCCCAGCCTATTCCCGTACTTTGTTTTGCATCATCTTCCTGCCGGTGAAAAGCTGCGGTTGGCTCTAATAATAAAGCAACACCGGTTTGCTCGCCGATTTCATTTTTGCTGCTCAGCCATTGTTTACAAAACTCTTCTTTGGAATAAGTAATTAATCCTTTTCCGGGATCTGCAATGGTTATTTTTCTTTTATTGGCATGCTTAGTGATAATAACAAAATGATTTTGCCGCCAATGCAAAATTGCTGGCAAATTTGCTTCTGTTATAAGTTGATTAAAACTTAGCTGTACACCATTAGTTTTAAAACCGATGCTTTCTGCCGATTCTGCTATACCTAAAAGCGAAACGCCCTCTTTGCTAAAGCCTGCCGAGTTTTTCAGTTTTTCAAGGCTAATGTTTTTACCATAATATTTTGCCATCATGCGCAAGCATGTGGGACCACAATCAAGGGCATTGAGTTGGTGATAAAATTTGATTTTTTTCAATTAACTGGTAAAAATGTATTTATTTGAAATTGTTTTTTAAGAATAGCGATGATGATTAATATTATCCTAGTTTTCTATGTACCTGTTAAGCATTTCTTCAAATGAATCTCTGTTTAATGGGGAAGGCCCATTTATAATTTCTATCTTGTTATTGCAGATTAATATGTATCTTGGAACGCTTTTCAATTTTAATAGTTTTCCAAATTCAGTTTGGAACCCATTTACTAATAGTAACTGATTTCCAGTTAAATTTTCTTTCCTCATTGTGTTTTTCCAGTTACTTGCTTTTTTATCAATGGACACATAGACAAATTTCACTTTGTCTCTGTATTCTTCTTCAATCTTATGTGATGCAGGCATTGCCATCAGGCATGGCCCACACCATGAAGCCCAAAAATCTAATAAAACCGGTTTTTTTGAAGCCAACAAAGTTTTTAATAATTGACTTTTATTTTCCAATGTCAGAAATCGGGTTGAATTAAGCAGCTTTACTGGAATGACCATTTTAGAATAACGCTTGCTAAACTCTTTATAAGCAATTGCTATTCTTTTTATATAATCCTGATTTGTACAGGCTGCTTTATATTTAATTAAAATGTTCTCTTCATTTATGAATTGCTTATCAATAGTATTCGCTACAAAGTCAGTAAGAAAATAATTTCTTGTTTCTTGATCAGGAATAAATTGATTGATGTTTTCAAATGCTTCATCGAAGCTTCTTTGTCTCAATCCGTTTTTTCTTAAGTAAATATTAGTAAATGAATATATAGCTCCGGCGTAACTCCTTGAATGGCTAACTTTATGCCATTCAAAATCATCATGAAAAAGGTCTGAGTAATAATTAGAAGAGTCGCAAAACTTCCCTGAAAAAACTCCTTGCCAAACCAGGTTGCTTAAATAAAAACCTTTGATTTCATTATATGCAAGTGTATAAAAAGCACTATCAAGTTTGTATTTTTCAAAATAAACTTTTAAGAAATCCAGTCTTTTTATAAAAAGATCATGGGAGGCATTCGGGTCATTTGAACTGATAAAAGGGGCTATTTCCAAATGCCCTGTGTATAACTCCAATGAGTCGAAAAATGTAATTCTTGAAATATTTTTTGAAACGATTTTCATTGATTCGGCAACCTGTTTGGTTATAAACTGGTCTGTTATTATCTCTTTTTCTTTTTCAAGGTGCTTTATCACCAGGTTAATTGAGTCACCGGGGTATATGATTAATTGCTTTCCACTTTCACCATAGCTCACAGAAAAAATCCCGGGTTGGCTAATATAAAATGCACCGGAGAAGTGATTTGCCGGATTAACAGCAAATTCTTTTACAGGGATGTAAGTTTGAATAACCGGATCTCTTAGTGCCGGGAATATATTTACTTTTATTTTTTTACCTTTTAATCTATATGCTGATCCATATAAAAAAGCTGTCTGGCAAAAAGATTTTCCTGATGCTATCAATAAAAATAAAAGTAAGAAGCGTTTCATAATTAATTTATCTTGATTTTGGAAAGTAGCAGGCCATAGTTACGGCCCACTACTTGTAGTAAATAAAAATCAGATTCAATAAGGACATGCTCCAGAACCAGCGCAGTCAACCGTTTTGCACGTATCATCTTGCCAGCAAACAGCGTCAACAAGACATTGAGCTGCGGGTCCACTTAAAGGATTGCCTGGATCTTTGGGAAGTTCTACCGTGTAGGTTGTACCATCTGTGTATTTGAAAGTACAACTCCAGCTTTGCCCGGGAGCAAGCCCTCCTTTAATCATTTTCAACTGTTCTCTTGTCAGTTTTTTCATTTTTAAAGTTTTTATCCTGCCAATAAGCAGGATGGTTTACAATCGGCCTGGCTTCTGGTACCGGGCTCTTTTACCCCCACCTCCGGTGGGTAGGCCGCATGGTTTACCTCATACGGTAAGATTTTATTTGCAAATAAAAAGTTTGACCCCATGCTGAGCGATTTATATTTTATACTGCCAATGCAGCAGGCATTTTTCCAAAATATTCTTTTAAAAATTCAAACTGCTTCATATCCTCTCTTGTGTGTCTATATCCATAAAAGGTGCTTCATTTTTTACACAGGTAAAACTAATTGTCGCCTTTTTCCTAACCTTTTATCTTTACCACACTTCTTTGCCAGCATGCGCAAGCAAGTGGGGCCGCAGTCACGGGAGTTAGGCTGTTTATAAAATATTATTTTTTTCAATTAAATTATTTTTTTCCATCCAAAATATTTGACAGCAGAATATTAAATTGTGGATGTGTAGGTCTGTAGAAATTGTTTTCCAATAACATTTCAGAATTCTTAAGTATGCTTTATCTGAGAATGGAATTTAACTCAAGATATTTTATCAGTTGACGCTTTTCCTTAAAATATTTCTATATGACTATACTTAAATTATACTTTCTATTTGCTTTTTACCCCTTTAAGGAATCTTCACTAATACTTATTTAAATAATTTCGTTTTATATGTATACTATTTTATGAATGATTTAAGATACGGGAATTCCTCTATTCACGGCGTACACTAACTGCCTCAAAAGTCAATAAGTTACATTTTTTATTCGCCTTAATCATATCCTTAAACAGACACTAATTTCCCTACAAATCATCAAATTCGGCAGTTAGAACTTCTTTATCAAGCGGTTTGGCTTTTACAGGATTCAAATATTTCCTGGCTATTTGCCATAACATTGTCTTTATAATTTATTATTAAAGACATCATGTCAATTCACATCTTTTATTAATTGATCGTTTATTATTCGTTTATATTTTTCTAAATTTGTTGTATCATATCCAACAATTCTATTAAATACAATATTTTCCTTATCAAGGAATAATATTATAGGAACAGATGAAATTCTAAATTGAGCTTTTACTTTATTTACCTCCGAGTCTGGAATAAGGAATTGTTCCCATGACATATTCTCCTCTTTCAATGCCTTATGCCATTTGTATAAATCTTCATCAATAGAAATACTCTTAATAATTAAACCCCTTGATGCAAACAAAGTACTTATTTTCTTTAACTCGGGTATTTCTTTTCGACAAGGACTGCACCAGCTAGCCCAGAAAACCAACATGGTTATTTTTCCTTTCTTTTCAAATAAACTACCTTTAGTATTGTCAGGCTTTGTCAAGAACATATTTGGTATTGAAGCGCTATCAGGGATTATATTGGTGACATAAAATTTAAGTAAATTCGCAGTTGGTGACTTTGCAATGGAAGTATCAAATAACGAAACTAATTTTTCTATTTCCGGCTTAGTATATAGGGCCTTATTTTGATAAAGCTGCTGAAGCAGGAAATAAGAATATGGATGTTGACGAATTGTTTTTTCAAGAAAGTTTATTTGCTTCATTCTATCTTTAAAAACGATGGAACCGAAATGCGATGTTTTGGGATCGAAGTAGAGAGAGGCCTCTTTGGTGGGTTCCACAGAAACTCTATGTAATTTTTCTGAATAATCTCCTTTCAAAATATTAACACCTCTGGTCAGGAATAATCCCGAATTCGCAAAGGTATCTTTAAAAGAAGACGTAATATAATTAATGAAAAAGAGGAAAGTATTGTGCTTCCTGTTACTGTCAGGTACAAATATACTTGCACAAAAAGGTTCATTAAAACGATTAATATCTAATTCAAAACAAAATTCGCCATTAACATACTCCGCAGAGTCTAAAACCTTTTCCCATACATAAGCATCAGTAAGATAAACTTTGGAAGCAGGAATATTATTAATGTAACCAAGTATTTTAATTTTATTTTGTTTTTGATTACAGCTTAACAGCAAAGCTAATAAAATGCATTTACAATATATTTTCATGGCACTTTATTTTAAAGCAGCATACCTTTTGGTATGCTGCAATTCATTAATGAATATCTAAGCTGTACAAGCAGTATAATTGTTCGTCGATTCATAATGGCCTAATGATGTCCAGCAAATACAGTGTGAACTTGGACTGGAGCCAGGATGAGGACCTGGATGAAGATATGTAGCGCATGTTCCGTTATATGTTTGTCCGTTGCTGGAATCATAAACCGAACAAGACCCAGTTCTACAATTAGCTGATTCTCCACTATCATCCATAAAACCTCCTTTAATGTTTTTTAATTCAGCTCTTGATAATTTTTTCATAATTAAAATATTTAAGTTGAATAATCGGCCTGGCTTCTGGTACCGGGCTCTTTTACCCCCACCTCCTGTGGGTAGGCCGCATGGTTTACCTCATACGGTAAGGTTTTATTTGCAAATAAAAAGTTTGCACGCACGGGGCGTTTTATATTTTACACCGCCAATGCAGAAAGCATTTTTCCAAAATATTTTTTTAAAAATTCAAAATGCTTCATATCCTCTCTTGTGTGTCTATATCCATAAAAGGTGCTTCATTTTTTATACAGGTAAAATTCCTTTTAAAAAAAAATTTGGTTTCATTCAAATAATTACAGGCTTTATTTTTCTTTTACTAAGTTATCAAGAGTTTCACTGAAATTAGGATTACTGGGGTGTAAGGCATTACCAGTAATTAAATTTCCATTCTTGTCAAACACTACATAACGTGGAATACTTGTAATTAGTAACCACCTGGAGAAATCAGCAGTAAAATTGCCTTGTAAAAGCAAGCTATTCCTTCCAAGGTCTAAACTATTTATTTTTTCCTTCCATTTTAATCGGTTTCTATCAAATGACAGGTACACAAAATCAACTTTAGAATTGTACTTCTTTTCTAATATTTTTGAGGATGGCATTTCTTTAAGACAGGGGATGCACCAACTGGCCCAGCAATCAATAACGACCGGCTTTCCTTTAAAAATTGATTTCAATAAAAATTTGTGGCCCGCAGTATCAACTATTGTTGATGACATTGCATCTTCCAAAGAAATTTTTCTTATTATCTCTTTTTTCTTTTTAGTCACCAAATCATCTATAAAATAAGTGTATTTTTCATTTTTGCAAATAGTTTTAAAATCTGTTACAAGCGAATCGTAAGATGGAAAATCGTAAGGCGAACCAATAAAATAATTAAGATGATCTGTTAATAAATCATCCCTGATATTATCTGTGTAATTGTGTTTGATATAATTGTAAATATCAACCAATCCTTTGTCTGTTATAATTTGTTCAAGTTTATCTGTAAGGAAATGAAAAAATGCGGAATTGTATGCTGCGGGCTGAAATAAAAGAGTTTTAAAGAATTTTTTTTCATCATTAAAATTTACACTCTTCAATGTTTCATCATAGTAAATAGGCAAAAGGCTTTTACTGACGTTTGTTCCGATAGGGTTAACAAGGTTATTAAAATAAGCTGCAGATATTTCTGCTTCTGCCAATTGATACACAATATCCGGTATGTGATGTCTATATGTGTAATTTTTTAGATAATCAAGCCGTTTATTATAATCACTTGTGACTATACGATAAAAACTGTCAAGGTTAGAACCGGCATCTGAAAACCTGGTGCCGCTCCATTTTAATTCACCACATATATATGCAATTGAATCAAACAGGGAATGTATAAACCTGTTTTTCCCGGAATACCAAAACTCATTCATCCATGGGCTGGGGTAAATATCATTTATCTTTTCAGATGGTTTTGGATTGATGGTTATTTCCATTGTGTCTCCGGGCATTATAATCATTTCATGCCCAAAGCCAAGCATAAACAAGGCGCAGGATGTGTCTTCAATATCATACTGCGTGATTGAAGTACATGTTTTACCAGTTTTAGTAAATGAAAGAATCTTATGGCTATATAACAGTTCATTAAATCCCTTTGTGTTGATAGGTTGTGTTATTTGGAGAAAAAATGAATCCTTAAAAAAACTTGTCATTTCATAATGTAAAATCACAAAAAGCGGCTTTGAAGCCATTGAAATGTTACAATTGATAAAAGAAAAAATTAGTAATATTATCCTTTTCATATCATTTTACGTGTTATTTAGAAAAAGAGGGGAGGTTTTCTCCCCTTAAAATAATTAACGACAATCTACATCTGTGCATTCATCGTGTGCCCAACAGAAATTGTCTGCCTGTTGCTGACACCAGTCTGCCGAACCTGAGCATGATGTTGATGAGGATGACCCTTTTTGATAACCAGGGGCCCAACTCCAGTAACAGGTAACATTTCCGCCACTTCCATCTCCGCCTTTAATGTTCTTTAACTCATTTCTTGATAATTTTTTCATTGTTTAAAAATTTAAAATTATTAATCGGCCAGAGTTTAGGTATCTGGCTCTTTTACCCCCACCTCCGGTGGGCAGGCCGCATGGTCAACCTCATACGGTAAGGTTTTGTTTGCAAATAAAAAGTTTGACCCCATGCTGGGCGATTTATATTTTATACTGCCAATGCAGCAGGCATTTTTCCAAAATATTTTTTTAAAAATTCAAACTGCCTCATATCCTCTTGTGTGTCTATATCCATAAATGGTGCTTTATTTTTTACACAGGTAAAATTTCCTTTCCAGAAAGTTTCATTGGCATCATTGACGTTTATTACTTTTTCCATAAACGATGTGCGTATTAAATACAAAGCCCCATCAATCATATATTCTGCAGTACATTCGCTTCCCTTCCTGTGTTTTCTTTCAGTTGCAAACTTCCATCCCTCTTTATGTTCCTTTACAAAAAATAAACTCCTGTCCTGTACGGAAGATATGGTGGTAATAAAATCATAATACTGATTATTCTTTTCTAATAATTCATACATCATCTGCAACAGGCCGCTGCTTCTGAGTGGTTGTGTAGCCGGGCACAGGAAAAACAAAGGAATACTTTTTTCAGTTGCATAATTATAACAGGAAGTTAATTCATCCTGCTCCGGCTTTCGTATTTCAAAATGAGTACTCATGCCTAAATCTGTTGCAAGCTGAATTAAACTTTCAGAGTCCGTTATTACGGTGGCCTGCTGCATCACCCCCTCCGCATGAAGATACTGCGCTGTATATGGCAGCAGGGCATAGTTTTTCCTTGCACAACGCAGGCTGCGCTCTTTTACAGGGATCAATATAGGTATATCAATCGTCATTCAGCCGGTGAATATTTTTACGTTTCAGTTGCTCCATTAGGTATTCCTGTTCAGCCTCTCCTGCTCCTTTGTGAAAATCCCATATCGGGTCATTTTCCAGCAACCAGGCCCGATGCTCAATATCAAGGCAGGTGATCCACAGATCATATTGCTCTTTCCAATCGGTATTTATCAGGTGCGCCAGCACTTTTACAGCGCTGGTGGTATTCTCCACCATTGTTCCCTCATTGGCATAGCTTTCGTTAATGATCTCAATTTCTCTATATTGCTCCGGCGTTAAATATTCCTGCCAGTTATCAAAGCTATTATGCCAGTGCCTCCGCATAAATATTTTCTTCACCCGCTTTATCTCTTTCTTATGCTCGCCTCCTTTGTAGATATGCCCCATTTGCCAGTTGGCTTCATAAAAGGCGCCGTCAATTTTATTGCCGGCCGGGCCCAGGTAATTCATCCGGTTGACCCTCACCACAAAGTCAAAGGCGTCTATTTTTTTTGCAAGCGATTTTTTCTCAGGTGGCTTATTGCCAACTAAGATCAGCGATTTTTTTTTCATACAATCCTTTTAAAATCCGATTTGATGATGGGTTGATTTTGTCACTAAGATCAACGATCATGGATTCTATATCTTCTGTTTTATATTGTTTGGGAATGGCATATCCGTTCAGGTAAATAAATGGTGTATGCGGTACAGGGTATCGGGCCATCCATTGGCTGTTTTCTTTTAAAATTTGTTCAGGACTGTACCCATTATTTTCCGATGAAGGATATATCTCTAAAAATTTTTCAACACTCATTGTTTCAAACCAGTCATGCAAAACCTGCCTTTTCTTTTTTCCTTTTTCAATGGCTTGTAAAATATGGCCGGCGGCCACTACCCTGCGATCTTCCATATCCGTTGCATCTTTTATGGAAAGAATAACTGAAAGGCTCACAAACTCCGGGTATTTATCCAGCAATGCATCCAAATGTCGGTGGGCCAGGGCACAGGGCCTGCAAAAAGGGTTAGAAACAACGGTAAATTGCAAAGGCGCATTAGCGCTGCCTAAAAACAAAGGATTATCTTTTAATACAGTATCGGCCTTCTCTTGCTCGTGCAGGAGTGACAAGAATACATCGGGGTTTCTTTTCCATTTCAGCGCTTCGATGGTTTTTGATTCCAACTCTCTTCTTTTCGCCAAAAGAGGTTTAATAAACCACCAAAGAGAGGCTATGGAAAAAGCTAAAGCAAATTGAAGAATAGTTTCAGCAGGGATATTAAAATTTTTTTGTTCAGTCAACAGGGCGACAGAAACAACAGCAAGCTGGAGCCAGATAATTCCGGATACCATCAGGCACATTTTGCACCATGCTTTTACAACCTTCCATTGATACCAAACTGAAAAAATGCTAAGGCAAACTGCCAATAAAGATGGAATGAGTAATAAAGAAAGTTGGCCGGGTGAGGTTTTAGCAATTATCCCAAAAAGAGATAATAAAAGCAAGCCTGAAAAATAAATGAGACCTGCATCGCCCAAGCCAATCTCCCCGGTGATCTTTGCCATTTTTGAATTTAAAACGAGATTACAACTTTGTGATTTTGACGTACTGCACAATTGTTCTGTTATAACGTTAGAGTGCCCTAAACTATGCAATGCTATCAGGGTGCAAATAACAATACCCGCTATACTTAAAAAAGAAAAAAGGAACAGGGGAATATTAAAATGTGATAAAGCAACCAGCAGATAAACAATGAGGCCAATACCCGAGGCTATCTTCAAATGAGCGGTGGCTCTTTTTTCTTTCTTTGAAAATTCCTCATGGGCCTTTGAATGTATTTTTTGACCGGGTTTTACTTTAACAGCCACTCCATCCCAGCGGTTGAGAAATTTTTCTTTATTATCCTGATAATAGGCAGGAGATGATATAATTTCAAACCGATTTACAGCTTTTGGAGTACCGGCCATGAATGGAAATCCTAATTGCTCAACATCTCCTTCAGCCGCCTGAACAGCTTCATATTCCAGTCCTAACTCTTCCAGTGTATCTGTAAATGAAACAAGGGCCGGGTAATCAGGATGCGATTTTATACGCCGGTTTAAAAAAGTACGGGATACCTTGATGCCACAATATTGCAAGTATTTATAGGAAATGGCTGATAAATCCATAGCGATATAGTAGTGGTTTATTGTTCAAATTTTCACTATCCGGGTCTATCTGCCAAATTTTGCCCCCTTGATTAAGTCAATACCACTAACTGGTAGTTTTTAATTAAATGTTTTTTTTCGATTATAGTTTTCGGTTCAATATATTTGAGTAACCTTAATTACCTTACATATGTTTACTCCTCATGAAATTCGTCTTCTCCGGGCTTCCCGTCAGATGAAACAATCGGAAGTAGCCCAAAAATTGGAAATCACTAAACAGCGCTATTCAGAATTAGAAAATTGTAATCATCTCAGGAAGGAGAGATTGGATGAAATATTAAAGGCACTTGGTTATACCCTGGAAACAGCAAGAAGATATTTAAATAGCATCCCCCCCCCCCGCAAACAGAATGCAATAAATAAATAATTGCTCAATCTGTAATGGATATTAAGCATAATAATTAAGATATAATCCTATAGTTAAGATTTTTATTAGTTTTTAGGGAAAAAGATTAAAAAATCAGGCTGCTTAACTACCATTGCTCAGCGTTTTTTTTGCAAAGTATCGCCCTCATATTTTTCAATTAATGTATTCATTTACATTAGCAAAAAGAGATTTTTCACTAATTAAACAAGGACATTCTCACTATACTTTTGGGGCAAGCTGAAAATTGAACCCCAATTTAAAGTTTAATTTTTTTAGTCGAAAATGCTCAATATTATTACTTTCAGCTCTCCATAAAAAAGCTTTTCAATACTAAGGAGAGTTCCAATGATTTTTTATCAGCTTATGGAAAGCAAGTGAATTATCTTTATATGAAATATTTGAAGTAGTGTAATTTTATATTTCCCCTGGTAAACCGGGTTTTAAAAATGAATCAAAACCTTTTCCGGTCAAAAATGTTATCTGTAGGAAATGGAGAATTTCACCTTCTGTCAACCATAATTTAAAGTGCCCGAAAAACAGCTTCATATTGTTTGCCTTGATGTACCCTGGCCACCGGATTATGGCGGTGCCATTGACATGATGAACCGGATCATGATGTTCAAAAAACTCGGTGTTCTGATCCATCTTCACTATTTCAGTTACAACGAAAGAGGGACTCCCAACGAACTGAACCAGTTTTGTGAAACGATACATATTTATAAAAGAAAAACCGGTATTCAGGGCTTCTCTTTAAAACTGCCTTATATCGTTGCTTCGCGGATCAATGATGAACTGATCAATGATCTGAAAAAAGATGAACACCCCATCCTTCTGGAAGGGGTTCATTGCACAGGGATACTCCCGTTCCTTGATATTTCGAAAAGGAAAGTGGTGGTAAGAATGCACAATGAAGAAAGCACCTACTACAGGGAACTGGCCAGGTCGGAAAAGAAGATACTCAAAAAACTTTATTTCAGAAATGAAAGCAGGCTGTTGAAAAAATACAATCATCATTTGCCCAAAGAGTGCATGTATGCCTGCGTATCCAAAGAAGACGTTCAGGTTCTGGAAGCTCTTTACCGTTTACCAAATGTCGGGTTCATTCCCACATTTCCTGACTGGCAGCAGGTAAATAGCGAAGAAGGCGCCGGCAATTTTTGCCTGTATCATGGCAATCTTTCCGTTCCTGAAAATGAAGAAGCTGCCAAATGGTTATTGCAAAAAGTTTTTACCAGAATAAAAACTCCATTGGTTATTGCCGGCAAAAATCCTTCCCAAAGCCTGGAAAAGCAGGCTCATCTTTTTCAACATACCTGCCTGGTAGCGAATCCTTCGGCCACAGAAATGAATGATCTTATCCGTAAGGCACATATTAACATACTTCCCTGTTTTAATATGAAAACAACCGGCATCCGCCTGAAACTGCTCCATGCATTATTTGAGGGCAGGCATTGCATCGTGAATGAACCAATGATTGCCGGTACAGGCCTGGATCCGGCCTGCCATATCGGGGCGAATGCAAATGCATTTGCATCAATCATCCTGCAACTCTATCATCAGCCTTTTACTGCCGAAGAGATCACATTGAGGAAACGCCTGCTTGGCGATACTTATGATGTGGAGAAAAATACTATGAGGCTTATTCAATACTTATGGTAGCATTATCTATTACCCTGCCTTTTTCCGTCCTGATCATCCGTGCGGGAAATTTCTGTACAACAATATAATCATGAGTAGCCATGATCACCGCAGTGCCGGAATCTTTCGAAATGTCAAAAAGCAAATGCATGATCTCATCAGAGGTCTCCGGGTCTAGGTTGCCGGTTGGTTCATCTGCCAGTAAGGCTTTTGGCGAATTCAATAAAGCCCTTGCAATGTCCACCCTCTGCTGTTCGCCGCCACTTAGCTCATAAGGCATTTTAAACCCTTTCGCTTTCAACCCGACTTTATCCAGTACGTCTTCAATCTTGTTGTCCATCATTTTTTCATCTGTCCACCCGGTTGCTCTCAGTACAAATTTCAGGTTGTTATTTACATTCCGGTCTGTCAGAAGCTGAAAATCCTGGAATACCACCCCAAGATTACGGCGCAGGTAAGGGAGTTTTTTCCAATCAATTGTTTTCAAATTAAATCCTGCAACCGTACCCTCACCTTCACGCAAAGGCAATTCGCCATAAAGTGTTTTCAGCAAGCTTGATTTGCCGGTGCCGGTCTTACCTACCAAATAGACAAACTCACTTTTATTAACAGTGAGATTTACATCCTGTAAGATCAGGTTGCCTCCCTGGTATATGTTCGTGTGCTTTAATTCAATAATTGCTTCCTGCATTCTGTGGCATTTGCTGCAAAATAAAGGAAACTCTGTTTAGAAAAGCTCAATTTTTTTCATTAACTAAATATTTAGTTGTTAAACTAAAAAATTAGTTATAGCTTTGATTTATAAAAAGCAGAAATGAAAACATTGACAAAAGCAGAAGAACAGATCATGCAGGCTGTATGGAAATTAGAAAAAGCATTCTTAAGAGAGATCGTGGAAGCAATGCCAGCGCCAAAACCGCATCAAAATACAGTGGCTACGCTGTTGCGGATCCTGATCGATAAAGAATTTATCGGGGTGAATATTTTAGGCCGTCATCATCAATATTATCCGGTTGTTTCCAAAGATGAGTATTCCAAGAGGAGCATCAAACAGATTGCAAAGAATTATTTCGAAGGTTCTTTCAGCAACGTGGTTTCGTTTTTAGTAAAGGAAAATAATATTTCCGTAGAAGAACTGGAAACACTGCTTCAGCAGATCAAAAAACAACAAAATCAAAAAAGATGAAAGCACTGATCTATTACCTGGTACAGGTTATCATCGCTTCCGGTATCTTGTATTCTTATTATCATCTTTTTTTAAGAAACAAGAAATTTCACCGGTATAACAGGGCCTATATTCTCATGGCGACCCTGGTCAGCATCTTCATTCCCTTTTTGAACATTCCTGTCTATTTCACTCATGATCAGGCCCATTCTTCGATTATTCTATACTCACTTTCGAACATTACCGTTGATACGCAAAGCGCCGGTAATATAATTATCAAAGCCCAACCCGAAAATCTGTTTACCTGGCAAAATATTTTATATGCCATCTATATTCTGATCGCTTCCGTTGTGCTTCTCAAAATCATTCTTTCATTGAGGAAGATCAGGCTGATCATCCGGCATAACCCGGTAGAAAAGGTAGAGAAAATAAAATTTGTGAACACGGATGAACCCGGCACTCCCTTTTCTTTTTTCAACTGGCTTTTCTGGAACAGGAAAATAGAACTTAGATCTGAAAAAGGAGAACAGATATTCCGCCATGAACTGTTTCATATTGAGCAAAAGCACAGTTGGGATATCCTGTTCATGGAACTGGCATCCGTTGTTTTCTGGATCAATCCTTTTTTCTTCCTGATGAAAAAGGAACTGAAAGCCATCCATGAATTCCTGGCGGATCAGTATGCCGTGAATGAGAACGGCCATTGGGAATATGCGGAACTATTGCTGATGCAGGCGCTCAATACACACAACAGCCTGGTCAATCCTTTTTTTCATAATCAAATAAAAAGACGTATAGCCATGTTAACCACATCCACAAAACCCGGACAGCAATACCTGCGGAAGGTATTGGTGCTTCCTGTTGCCGCCATAGTGCTGGCATTGGTAGCTTTTAAGTATAAAGAGAAAGAGAACTCCCGGTCTCACTTGCCTCCCGGCAAAACCTACACGGTGGTCATTGATGCCGGGCATGGCGGTTCCGAACCGGGAACAACGGGAAGTGATGGTACCTTAGAAAAAAACATTGTATTGGAAATAGCTCAAAAAGTAAAATCGCTCAACACCGATGATAATCTTAACATACTTCTTACCCGAGATGGAGATGCAACAATCCCCCTGCAAAACAGAACTGCATTAAGCAATGAAAACAACGCAGATCTTTTTATTTCATTTCATGTGAATGCACAGGCGCCCTCTACCGGAATATCAGACAAAAAATCAGGGATCGAAGTGTATGTTCCTTATTTCAATAAGACATATTACAGCGAGAACAGGATACTGGGATCTATCCTGCTGAATTATCTCTATCAAGTGCATACAACAACCATGTCCATTCAGACCCGGTCAAAAAATAAGATATGGGTTTTGGAAAACACCCGATGCCCTTCTGCCATGGTTGAATTGGGATACATGACCGACAATAATGATCTGAACTTCATTACACAGCCGGGAAACCAGGAGAAGATCGCAGAAGCTGTTTTACAATCCATAGATCAATATTTTCTGCAAAAGGAAAACGAGGGCCGGGAAGAGAGAACAATTGAGATGACCGACACCATACCCGCTATTACAGCAATAACACTAAAGCAGGAGATGAACAGTAAAGGAGCCATCATTATAGGTGGAAAACAGAATAATTCATTTTCAATTTTGTCAGATACAATAATCTTTAAATCAGATTCACAAAATGCTGATTTGAAAGATGCACTATTCTTTTTTAACGGAAAAGAAATTGCTTCGAAGAATATTTCCAATAAAACAGTGATTGCAAAGACGATAGTTTTTTATCCTAAAGACGATCCGGAAGCTATTCAAAAATTCGGCGCTGGCGCCAAAAAAGGAGTGATTGTTTTTGAAGATGCAAAAATCCAGGAACCCAAAGTAATTGAAGTCACTTTGGTTGATACGATCGGTCCGGATAACAAAGTCTTTGAAAAACCTGAAATAGAAGCAAGCTTTCCGGGAGGAGATATGGCCTGGAGAAAATATCTTGAAAGAAATTTAACTGGATTCGACCCTGCAAAGAACGGAGCTCCGAAAGGAACTTACACGGTATTTATTCAATTCATAGTTGATGAGGACGGAAGCATCAGGGATGTAAGGCCATTGACTCATTTTGGGTATGGAATGGAAGAGGCCGCTGTTCGTATCATTAAGAAAGGTCCACACTGGATCCCGGCTATACAAAACGGGAGGAAGGTAACTGCATATAGAAAACAGCCGGTCACTTTTGTGGTTGATGGAACAGTGCCGGTTGGGAAAACACTTACAGAAGTAAAAAGCCAGGATTTTACAAAAAGTATTTCGGATGATAAAAAAATCTTTGTAAAACCCGAAATAGTAGCAAGGTTCCCCGGAGGAGATGAAGCGTGGAGAAAGTTTCTTACCCGTTCATTAAGCAGTTATAATCCTGCAGACAGCGGGGCGCCGGCCGGGTCTTACACTGTCATGGCGCAATTCATAGTCGAAAGAGACGGCACACTACAAGACATAAAAGCATTGACTCATTTCGGATTTGGAATGGAAAACAAGGTAATTGAGATGCTGAAGAAAGGACCTAATTGGACACCCGCAATTCAGGAAGGTAGAAAAGTGGCTGCTTATGTAAAGCAACCGGTCACATTTGTTGTCCAGGATGAAGATGAGGGCAACGGTAACGGGTTACCAGATCCCGGAAAATTATCAAAGGATGATATGGACAGGCTTCCTGTTCTTTACCCCGATCCTGCCAGGAACAGCATCACCGTAAATCATAACTCGGCTTCGGAAGGAAACGGCGAGATCAGGGTTTATGATTCAAAAGGCCTGCTGAAAATTTCATCACCGGTCAATTTTTTGAAAGGCGATAATAGTTTCAGTGTTGATATTTCTCCTCTGACAAACGGGATCTATTTTGTTTATGTGATCGGTGCAAATAAAAAGATAGGGAAATCGTATAAGCTGATCAAGGAGTAAAATCACCCTTTTTTAATTGATTCAAATAACTGGTTTTTTATACACATATATTACTACATTTAAAGTTGATCATGAGATATAAAGTTTTTCTTGCGTCTATTCTGCCAATAGTTTCATGCGCTTTATTCGCTCAGAGCGCAACTGACATTTTAAAGAGATCCTATGAAAAATGCCAGGCTGTACAAAGCGGGCATTATGAAATGGACTATTATATAAAATTCATGACCGGAAAAGACACAATGAAAAATTCCTTTGATTGTTATTTTCGAAAATCAAAAGACGACTCACTGTATTCGTCAGTTTTTCACTACAAAAAATACATTAAAAATGAGCTTACCGGCGAAGTGCTTTATTCGGGCAATGACTTCATAACAACCAATGCCAGGGACAGTACTGCAATAATTATGTCGAAGACGATGTGGGCGGATGATATCAAATCATTTAGTCACAACTATACTTTCTATTCTCCTCTAACGAGCCTGAAAAGCTCACCACTACCGCATGATTCAGACTATCTTGACAACAAACATAATTTCAAATTTATAGGCGAAGAATACATAAACAATACTTTATGCTATCGCATACAGGAAAACAAAACTCTGGAAAATGACGCTAATGATCCAATACAATTGTTAAGAAATGAACTTCATTTCTGGATCACTAAGAAAGACCTGATACCTGTCCAATATTCCCAGGCCTATGACTTTGTGATGAATAAAGACACAATGTATCAATACGAGAAATTCGTCCTGAATAAATATGATATAAATAGTTCAATACCAGAAAACATTTTTACCCTGGGATCCATACCTTCTTATTACAAAATGAAAGATTACTCACCTTATCAAAAGCCTGATCCGCTGCCATTAGACACTATTGCACCTCCATGGGAACTGGGTTCATTGACCGGGGAAAAAGTAAGTTTGCAAAATTTAAAAGGTAAGTTGGTTCTAATAGATTTCTTTTATAAATCCTGCTATCCATGTATGCTTGCTCTGCCCGGGTTGCAGTCTCTCCATGAAAAATACAAAAACAAAGGCCTTAAGATCATTGGAATTGATCCTTATGACAAAGAAGAAGATGATATCTCCTCGTTTCTCAAAAAACGGGGGGTGACTTACACCGTGCTGTTAGAAGGAGGTGAAACAGCAAAGAATTACCGGGTGTCAGGATATCCCACTCTGTTTTTAATTGATAGAAACGGGAAAATTGTTTTCATCCAGGAAGGCTATGGAGATGAAACCGATAAAAAACTGGAAGAAATAATATTAAAATATTTATAAGGATCACCAGGTGATTGTAGTGCCACCGGTTTTGATCACTAATTCATTTTTACTGCTCTCCTCCACCCTGCCAATAACTTTTGCGTCAACATTGAAACCGCCGGCAATGCCGATGATCTCGCCGACATTTTTTTCGTCGGTGTAGATCTCCATTCTTGTGCCCATATTAAACACCTGGTACATTTCGCGGCCGTCTGCTCCGCTTGATTCACGGATCAGTTTAAAAATGAGCGGAGGCTCGAATAAATTATCTTTTATGATGCGCACATTACCGGGAACATATTTCAGACATTTTGTTTGCCCTCCTCCGCTGCAATGGATCATGCCATGGATGGAATCAAAATATTCTTCCAATAAAATTTTTATCACCGGTGCAAAAGTACGGGTGGGGCTTAAAAGCAATTTTCCCACTTCATACTTCGTTCCATTTTCTTCAACTACATCCGTTACCCTGTGGGGCCCGATATACACTACATGCTCATCCAATGAAGTATCGTATGATTCATGAAATCTTGCTCCATAGGTTTTATGCAGCACATCATGCCTGGCGCTGGTCAACCCGTTGCTGCCTATTCCGCTGTTATAATCCGTTTCATATTTTGACCGGCCAAAACCTGCCAGCCCCACGATCACATCGCCGGCTTTGATGCGTTCATTGGTGATCAGCTTTCTCTTTGGCCATCTTGCGGTCATAGTTCCATTCACGGCAATGGTACGCACCACATCACCCACATCTGCCGTTTCTCCACCCATATAACTGATGTTTACTCCAAATGATCTCATTGATTCAAAAAATTCACGGCTGCCGGTAATGATGGCTTCCAGCACTTCACCGGGTATGATGCGTTTGTTCCTGTCAATTGTTGAAGAAAAGAGAATGTTGTCATAGATCCCCGTGCAAAGAAGATCATCGAGGTTCATCACAATGGCATCCTGCGCTATTCCTTTCCACACGGAAATATCTCCGGTTTCTTTCCAGTATAAATATGCAAGAATGCTTTTAGTGCCTGCGCCGTCAGCATGCATCACATTCACCCAATCTTTGTCACCTCCAAGTATATCAGGATAAATCTTACAAAAGGCTTTTGGATAAAGCCCTTTATCCAGGCTTTTAGTGGCTTCATGAACTTCTTCTTTCTGTGCAGACACTCCTCGTTGGGAATAAAGGCTCATACAAATATTTGAGCAGCAAAAATAACATTCGCTGTCAAACCTTCCATCGTCTTTCAGTAATAAACATTGGCAATTATCAATTAGCTTTGCACTCCTTTTATGAAAGTACACAGAGATATTGAGAATTTACCTGTATTCCGAAATGCCGTCATCACTATCGGAACGTTTGATGGAGTGCATATGGGCCATCGCCAAATCATCAGCAGCCTCAAAGAGGAGGCAAAAGCAATAAACGGAGAAACCGTGATCATCACCTTTCATCCTCATCCGCGAAAAGTAGTGGCCTCCACAATCCTTGGGGTCAGGCTGATCAACACTTTAGATGAAAAGCTTCATCTGCTGGAGCAATTGGGCGTTGATCATGTGGTGGTGGTGCCTTTTACCGATGCATTTGCAAACCAGCCTGCAGAAGATTATATAAAGGATTTTCTGATCGAAAAATTTCACCCGCATACCATTATCATAGGATATGACCATCGTTTTGGAAAAGAAAGAAAAGGTGATTATATGCTGCTGGAGAAGAGAGCATCGGAATATGGTTATGTAATGAAAGAAATTCCCAAACAGATACTGGAAGAAATATCGGTCAGTTCAACAAAGATCCGTGAAGCGCTGCTGGAAGGAAAAATTGAAATAGCCGATAAATTATTGGGCTATGAATTCTTTTTTTCCGGGATCGTGGTGCATGGAGATAAGCTGGGCAGAACATTTGGTTTTCCCACTGCTAATCTCAGGATTCCGGACGAAGAGAAGATCATTCCCCGTAATGGCATTTATGCGGTATATGCGCAGCCACAGGGTTACAGGGAAAGGCTGAAAGGAATGATGAGTATAGGATTTCGGCCCACGGTTGACGGAAAGAAAAAAGTGATTGAAGTTAATATTTTTGACTTTGATAAAGATATTTATGGTGAGACCTTAAAGGTTTATGTAAAAAAATATTTGAGGGAAGAAGTCAAGTTTGACAGTATTGAAGAATTAATAGTGCAGATGCACCAGGACAAGATCGAAACAGATAAAGTACTCTGAAGATCAGGAAATCATTTTCACGATCATTTCTTTTAACAATGAGGCATCTTCAGTTCCGGCATCATTCACTCCTACACTTCTCAGGTTATAGTGATGCAATAATAATAAGATAGTCTCTACCTGCGGGTAGGTAAAAAGATTCAGGGCTTTGAGATAATCTTTCACAAAGAACGTATTGCCCAGCCCCAGCGTGGCAGCAATAGTTTTTTCATCTCTTGTTTTAATACCATAAATCATAAACACCCGGCTGAAAAAACTATACAGGGACGGAAGCACCATCTGGATTGGCCCGGCTTTGGGGTTTCCTTCAAAATACTGAACGATGCGGATAGCCTTTGCCAGATCTTTATGGGCAATGGCTGCCTGTAATTCAAAAACATTAAAATCCTTGCTGACACCGATGTTTTCTTCTATATCGGTTTCGGTGATATTTTTTTTTGATCCCAGGTTTATCCTGATCTTTTCAATCTCATTGTCTATCCTGCTCAGGTCATTCCCGATATGATCTACCAGAAGCATCAATGCTTTTTGAGAGATCGTCAATCCTTTTGATTCAATGAGGTCTTTTGTCCATTCGGGAAGTTTGTTCTCATACATTTTCTTTGTGGTCAGCAACTCTCCTTTTTCCTTAAGCAGTTTGGCAAACCGGGTCCGGCCATCCACTTTCTTGTCTTTATAAGAAACCACAAAAACTGTTGAGCCGAGTGGCTTCTCCACATAGGACTCCAGCTTATCCACTTCCCTCATTTGCTGAGCTTCTTTCAAAAGAACTACCTGCTTTTCAGCAAACATCGGGTATCTGCGGCAGGCATTGATCACATCAGCCCAGTTGGAATCTTTGCCGTAAAAAACGGTCAGGTTAAAGCCTGCCTCATTCTCACTGAGAAGATTATGTTCGGCATAGTTCATGATTTGATCAATATAATATTCTTCCTCACCTTCAAGCCAATATACGGGTTTGAAGATATTTTTCTTCCATTCATTTATGATCTTTTCTGCTGACATATATTGCTAAGATAAATGGTTTGTTAATCACAGTATGTAAATAAAATTGAGGCCCTCTTTTTATGCAGAAGAAAATTCTGGCACGATTTTCGAAAATACACGCCCCAAACGGATATTTTAACATGAAGTGTCCTTTTCAACCGGAAAACATAAACTACCTTGCGGAAGTTTATAACCATCCAATTCCGGTTTTATTAAAAATAAAAACCAAAATCTAAAAATCCTCTTGTATGACAAACACAAATTATCCATCGGCTACTCCCCAGGTACCTAATCAGCCACCCAAAAAGAATGGCAGCAAAAACATCGTAATCGGTTTGCTTGCAGCCGGCTTACTGGGCACATGGGGTTATCTTTTGTACGACAAAAATAAGTCGTCAGAACAGATCCAGACGTTCCAGGCTCAGAGCACATCGTATATGACACAGCGTGATTCGCTGAAAAATATGTATGATGATGCAGAAATGAGGCTGGATTCCATTACCAGTTCCAACAACAATTTGCAGGGCAAGTTGACCGATCGTCAAAAAGACATCGCCAACCTGAAAGCTCAGATCCGCAGTATCCTGACTAAGAAGAATGCTACGGAAGCTGAATTAGCCCAGGCAAAAAGCCTGATCGCTCAATTGAATGACAAAATCTCCGGCCTTGAAGCAGATGTTGCAAGACTTACTACCGAAAATCAGCAGCTAACTGCAGCCAATACATCCCTGACTCAGGAAAAAACTGACCTGCAGCAGAACCTGCAAACCACAACTGCTCAAAAACAGGACCTGGAGAAAACAGTAGATGTAGGTTCCACATTTGTTGCATCTAACATCAAAATAACTCCGATAGATGATAAGAAAAACGGTAAAGAGAAAACTACAACAAAAGCTAAGAAAGTTGATAAACTGGTAGTTTCATTTGATGTTGAAAACAGGATTGCTAAATCCGGACCCGCAGACATGTATATCATGGTTACGGCCCCTGACGGCAAAGTTATCGGTGATCCTTCTATGGGCTCCGGCACTTTGAATACCCGCAATGATGGCGATAAACCTTATACAGTAAAGGTGCCTATCCAGTACGAGCAGGGTACTCAAAAGCTGGTTGAGTTCCCCATCAAACAAAGCAAATTCCAGACAGGTGATTATAAGATAGAAATTTATCAGAATGGTTTTAAGATCGGTGAAGGAACAAGGAGCCTTAGAAAAGGCGGATTATTCGGATAGAGATGCTTAAAAAATATTCACTAAGAGGCTGTCTTAAAAGGGCAGCCTTTTTTCTTTTCCCGGGCAGTATTATACCGGTTCACAATTGATTTCTTTTATTCCGGGAAATGTAATAGTATCGTGTTAATACGATGGTTATTTCCGGTTAAGTCTTCATAAATTGCAAATCCTTCATCTTCAGAAACGCTTATGATTCGGTTCGATGAAAGATTTCAAAGTCATATTAATCATTTTACTTTCAGTGATGCTGATTGCTACCTGGATATTTTTTATCACGGATGAAAGCAGAACACCTGAATCATCAACGAAGGCATGGAATACCGACTCCAACGAAATCAGGAGAACCGTAATGCAGGCTCTGAAAGATTCCTTGCAAAAGATCAATAATTCAGTGAAGCCTGACACCATTTTTATTCTTAAAGACTCTGTGCCTGCAAAAAAAGTTTCCCTGCGCCAGAGCCCCAATGATGAGGATTACGGCTATGTGTCTGAAGACATGCCGGTAAAAGCCATAAAAAAAATAAAATCAGCAACACTAAAAGTTCCCCTGTATTTTACAGTATCAGGTATCAACTTTTCTGCAGTTACTATGATTTCAAATAAACCGGGCGTAACAGCTGATGCAAAAGAGGCCGAAAAATTAGTACTGTCATTTGATTTGCAAAATTCCGATCTTCCAGGTTCAATAAATAGTATCTATATAATCCTTACCGGACCTGATCACCGGGTAATCGGAACTGGCCTTAGGGCAATGAATATATTTCCGGTCGAGAATGACGGATGGAGGCATTACAGCCGTAAAATACAGTTTACTTATACCAGGAAGAAAAGAAAAACGATCACTGCCATTTTCCGGCCTGAATCATTTCTAACCGGAACTTATGCAGTGAAAATTTATCATAACGGTAAAATGATTGGTGCTTCATCAACAACGCTCCGGTAAGTTGAGTTATACATTTATCTCCCTTTTCTTCTGTTTGTTTTTAAAATTGTGACGTGTTTGCAAATGGATTGTCCCAAAAAGAAACAGGCAGGGTATGAAGCGCAGGAAAAAAAATTGAATGACTGTAAAACCTGCAGTAAAACAGATGCGGTCACCATCTTGCTATGCAGAAGGATGAGGTTATAAAAAAATAAACTTATAAATGCTGCTGCGCTTTTTAACTATGGTCTCCTGAACATTGAATTATTTAAACTAGCATGAAGTGCAAAAAAAAGCTGCCTTTTTCAGGCAGCTTCATTTGGTTTCACCTTATGTTAGTTAAAGCTTATTGAGGCAAAAGTACCTGGTCAATAATATGCATTGTTCCATTTATATAATGCTGGTCGCTTGTTCCGCCGGGTGCCGGTGTCGGGTTGATCATAACATTAGAAGCCGTTGCATTTCCCAGGCCTTTTACTGTTGCTGCTGTTACTCCTAAAGTTCCGAATGTAGCCTGAAGCGCTACGCCGGGATGTGCCGGTATTGCCGAGTTCAGCAATGTCGGATAAGATGTTGCTGTCAAAGGAAAATTAACTGAGAAAGCACGTTGACCCAAAATATGATAGACAACAATGCCCTGCACCGTTTGTGCTGTAAGGACAGATGCCACTGCTGGGTTTTGAAAAACTGCAGGTGAAGATGCCAAAGCAGTAGCAGTTGCCGCTGCTGTGCCCGGATCCATGCCTTGCCCGATCAATGCAAGGGTGATCTGTGCAGTAAGAAGTTGCTGGAATGCGGTATTTGTAGGAGCAAAGACTGTAAGATTAGCAGCAGGATTCTTCAATGCGGCCTGAAGAGCGCCGTTGGCAGCTTCATCAGCTCTCTGGATTGCAGCTTTTAAGTAGGTTAAGTTGGGATCTGCGTTGATCCTGTCCCACAAAAACTGTGAAGGAGGCATTACCACTGCAGCCACTTTATGAATCACTCCATTGGCAGCCGGTATATCTGCCTGGGTAACGGGAATATTATTCACAAACATACCCACCCCGTTTTTAGCAGGGAATATAGGCATGCGTAATCCCGGAGGCAATGATGCAGATGGAGGCGATAAAATAAAACTACTCTGCAGATACATATTGGGAAATGCAGAAGAAATATTTGCAGATGTATATTTCTGACCGCCGATCAAATTATACCGGAGCAGTGTGTCTAACTGGCCCGGCCTGATAAGGTTTATCGCAGCTGCACTGGGGATACCGGATAATTGCATAGCGGCATTGTCCGGTGCAAAGAATGTAAAAACTTTTGTTTGATCGGAAAGCAGGCTTGTAAGATTTGCCCTGGTTACTGCCGCTTTCAAAATGCTGTAATTGGGATCAGATAGGATATCTGATATAGAAGAACCCGATGGCGGTGGAAATAATATGGGTTGAGCCACGGGTAATTCTTTATTGCACGATGACAGCATACTTATAAATAAAACAGCCGCCAAAATAGATTTGATCATTCTGTTATATAGTTTAAGTTTCATGTTTTTAATTTTTAAAAGATAATATCATTATAACACGTTATAGGCAAAACTGATGTAATACAAACCGCCAATACTCGGATTGCCGATTGCAGTGCGATAATATTGGTTCAGCAGGTTTGTTGCTCCAAGTTTTATTATCGAACGGATCTTAGGTCTTTTATAAGTCAGGGCAGCATCTACGACATTGTAAGCCTGCAAGTCGCCTTGTGCAAAATCATTTTCGTAGAAAAACCCATCCTGCCAGCGCCAGGTCAGATCAAAGCCTAAGAGTTTTTGATGTCCAAATCCTGTATTGGACAATGACAACCCGGTTTTGTATGCAGGCACATCAAAATAAGCATGAAAACCTGTAGGCACATCTTTGATATTATCTGAGTTGATATTTGCTTTTACATTGAAATTTTTCGGCAGCAACCATTCAATGCTGGCGCCCCAACCGTATGTTTTTACTTTGGCCGGTGAGTTTACCACAATTGAATAGCCGGTATAATTAGGGCCGGGCACTCCACCCGGGAATTGAATTACATCGCGGCGTGAAAGGAAATTCTCATAAGCACCCCAATAACCATAAATATCGATCAGCACTTTGTTTTTAATGAGTGATTTGTAACCCACTTCAAAAGAACTTACCGATTCAGGCTTTACTTCTTTATAAGTTATTTTAGTGGGGTTAGTTCCTTGCGGAGGTACCGTTAGCGGGTCATAACCCGGATTACTTAACAAGCCATATTTTTCCCAAAGTGCAATATTGGCTCCCAGCAGTCTTCCCGTACCTACATTCAGATCAATCCATTGTTGCTGTGTGCTGGGAAAACGGTATGCTGTCTGATAAGAAAGCCTGAAATTGTGATCCTTGGCCGGAGATATGAGAGCAGTTATCCGTGGCGTAAAACGACCCTGGAAATTTTCATTTTTATCATAACGTCCGGAGGCAGATAATTTAAGTACATTTTTTACTATTTCCCTGCTCAATTGTGCGTAAGCGCCCATCTCATTTATTTTGATCGGGTGGCCGGGCAGATCGGCAAACAATGTTCCTTCACTGTTCAGAACATATTGCTTCCAGTTTCCTCCTATCAGCAGTTCTGCAAACTTAATGGCGCTGGAAAGATTATACTGGCCTTCCACCATGTACAGGTCGCTTTTATCTAAAAACAGGCCTCCCTGCGGAATAGGTTTCATTCTAACCTGATCAAAGATCTGCTGAAACTGAGCAGAACCTGCTTTGGGTCTTCCCTGGTCAGCAGTTGCACGGGCAATGTTATGTGCATCAATATCGGCAAAGCCACCCATTTTCGCATTTATATAGGCAAAAGCATATTGCTGGTACCAGGTTGCGCTGGGTTTCCATGCTTCATTAAATAACTGGGTAGTGATTGTAAGATTATGTGATTCGCCTGCATTTTCCTGTGTTGTATATCCTCGGAGAAACCAGTTTTTTGCCCTGAGTTCAAGTTTATACTGTCCCATCTTCATATTCTTTAATGAATAACGCTGGCTGCCTGTATAAACAGTATTGCCGGTACCCCAATACCCTTCAAGTATCGCTTCCAGTTTATCGGTGATTTTATATTGAAGGGCGCCGGAAAGTTTGAAGTTTAAAGTATTCGGATTGACAACTTCTTTTTCCGTATATCCTGTTCTTGATACGGGAATATTTGCAGGTAAACTGTTTATGTAACTTTGCCAGAAAGGAACCTGCTGTGCAATTTTATTCAGTACCTGAGTACGCAGGTCAATTGATGTTTCATCACCATAAACATTCACACCATCATAATTAGGATCAGTTGATCTGGTACCCGGCACAATGGTACCGCTGGTGCCAAGCCTTTTATAATCACGATAGTCATCAGCTAACCAGTCTTTAGCCTGTATCAGTTCAGAATTGATTTTAAATGCAAATTTATCAGACACTTTTTGTGCCCAGCGCAGTGACCAGTTATAATAAGGAGATAAATTCCTTTCTCGGCCATCAGCATGCATGATACCCTGTTTGATCTGAAGAGAAAGTCCCTGGTATTTGAAAGGGTCCTTACTGGTTATAAGCAATGTTCCATTCATGCCCCCCGGGCCATAAAGTGCAGAAGATGCACCGGGCAGTAATTCCATATTATCCACATCCAGTTCAGTAAGGCCTATCACACTTCCCACAGAGAAGTTCAGGCCGGGAGCCTGGTTGTCCATACCGTCAACTATCTGGTTAAACCTTGTGTTTCCGCTTCCGGCAAAACCTCTTGTAGTCGGCGTTTTAAAAGTGAGTGAAGAAGCAATGAGCTCCACTCCTTTCAGGTTGGAAAGTACATCATAGTAATTTGCAGCAGGTGCTGTACGAATAGTTGCACTGCTTACCCGCTCAATAGAGACAGGTGATTCCAGGATTCTTTCCGGTAACCGTGAGGCTGATACAACTACATCCTGTCCCAGAGTGGAAACCTGTTCTAATTTAACATTAACCGGCTCACTTGCATTAGTCACAGTGATATCCAGTGTTGCAAATCCGATAGACGAAAACTCCAGTGTAACAGGCAGTTTGCTAACTCTGAGCTCAAAGGTGCCTTGTTCAGAAGTGTAGGTTCCTGTCGTTCCCCCTTTCACAACTACAGAAACTGAAGAAATAACTTCATTGGATGAACTGTTTCTGACCGTACCGGTTATTCTGATTTCCTGGGAATAAACCAATTGCGTTAGGGTGAGCGCCAATAGTAAGGTGATCGAAAAATGGCTGCATTTTCTCATAATGGCAAGTTTAAGTTTTGAAATTCATTGGAAAAATAACATTTCATGGTTTAAAATAAAAATTTAATTTAAATACAAAGAAAACTTATAATATTTTATTCCGTCTATTTGCTGGTCAATTTACTATTTTCGGGCAATGAGCCATTTTAACTTCCCGCGCCAGACAGCATTCTATAGCGGCAAGGTTCGTGATGTGTACACGATCGGGGAACACTGGTTGGTCATGATTGCTTCGGACCGGATATCTGCATTTGATGTCATACTTCCTCGGCCGGTACCTTTCAAAGGACAGGTGTTGAACCAGATCGCTGCTTATATGCTGCATGCTACCAAAGATATTTGTCCTAACTGGCTGGCTGACGTTCCTGCCCCCAACGTCTCTGTTGGTAAAAAATGCATCCCTTTCAAAATTGAAATGGTAGTAAGAGGAAACCTGACAGGCCATGCTTGGAGGACTTATTCAGCAGGTAAAAGAGAACTCTGCGGAATGAAAATGCCGGAAGGAATGAAAGAGAATGATTTCTTCCCTGCTCCCATAATCACACCTTCTACTAAAGCAGCACAGGGACATGATGAAGATATCAGCAGGGAAGATATTCTGTTAAAGGGCTTAGCAAATGAAGACGAATGGAAGATACTTGAAAAGTACACATTGAAATTATTTGCAAGGGGAAAAGAAATTGCTGCAAAAAGAGGGCTAATCCTTGTGGATACCAAATATGAATTCGGGAAGATTGGTGATGAAATTTACCTGATGGATGAAATTCATACCCCGGACTCATCCCGCTATTTTTATGCCGAAGGTTTTGAAGAAAGGCAAATGAAAGGCGAAAGGCAGAAACAGCTCAGCAAAGAATTTGTTAGGGAGTGGCTGATCGCAAATAACTTTATGGGTAAGGCAGGGCAAAACGTTCCGGAGATGAGTGATGAATGGGTAAACACCATTTCACAACGGTATATCGAATTGTATGAAAAAGTGATCGGTGAAAAATTCGTTCCTCAGCATATTAGTGAAGACGAAACCTATCAACGGGTCATCAGGAGCCTGGAGAAGCTGAAATAGATTTCAGAACACTACCACCGGTTTTTTCCCGTTTCCCGGGTTAATGATGGCTGAGTCCATATCAAATACATCTTTTATGATTGCAGAAGTGATCTGATAATGATCCTTGAGTTCATATATGATCCTGCCTTGTTTCATAAAAAGAATACGGTCTGCATAAGTAATTGAAAGATTGATATCATGAAGAATTGCAATGACTGTAATGTTTTTTTTACACATTTCTTTTGCCACCTGTAATAACTGGTGCTGATACTTCAGGTCAAGATGAGAGACCGGTTCATCCAGGAAAAGAATTTTATTTTCAGTTTCCTGCGTATCCCATATCTGCGCCAGGATGCGGCTCATCTGTATCTTTTGCATTTCCCCGCCGGATAAAGTGTTATAATCCCTGCCGAGCAAATCAGTTGCCTGCATGACTCCGGCAGCCATCTGGCAAATTTCTTTATCCGATTTTGAAGGAACCGTTTTAAAATATGGATAACGTCCCATCATGACCATATCACTTGTAGCGATGGGAAACGTAATATTATAGTGTTGTGAAAGAACAGCTCGCAGGCGGGCTAGTTCATTTTGTGAGAACAGGCGGATTTCTTTTTCATGAAAAAAGATTTTGCCTCCTGAAGGGCGCTGGCTGCCTGCCAGTATTTTTAATATTGTAGATTTCCCTGCGCCGTTAGGTCCCATGATTACATGAAAACGGTTCTCTTCGAATGCAACGGAGGTTTCCTGCAATAAAGTTTTTTCACCCACTTTAAAAAATATTTTTTCTGCCCTAAGCATAAAAACCTCCCTGTTGCTGCTTCCTGCTATTGTTGATCAGGATAAAGAGAAACACCGGCGCACCTACAAATGCGGTTATGATGCCGATTGGGAATTCAGAAGGCGCAACCAGGATACGGGAAACCATATCAGCGAGGTTCAGTAAAATGGCCCCCAGCAATGCGGATGCAATGATAAGAAACCTGTTGTCTGAACTTTTCATCATCCGTAAAAGATGAGGCACGATCAACCCGATAAAACCAATGACTCCGACAATGGAAGTGGCCATCGCTACAATGAATGTATTTATGAGGATTACTTTCATTTTTAATTTTTCAGCATGTACCCCGAGATAGCTTGCTTCTGTTTCGCCAAGCAGCAATGCATTTAATGATTTGCTGTAACGCAGGCAAATCAGGATGCCGAGTGTTGTGGAAACACCTACCAGTTCTACTGCAGGCCAATCCGCACCCGAAAGTGTTCCTAAATTCCAGAAAGTAATACTCCTTGCCTGCGGATCTCTTGCGATGTAAGAAAAAAAACCTGTTCCGCCACTTGCCAACGCATTCACGGCAATTCCGGCAAGCAGCATAGTATTGACATTGGTTTTACCAAACACACTTGATAAACGATACACAATAAGTGTTGCTGCCAGGCCGCCTAAAAAAGCAAAGAGTGGAAGCAGGAACGGCCCGATTGTGTTTGCAAAGGGTCCTGCCAGCCTATTTCCCATGACAAAAACAAATGCGGCACCTAAGGCAGCACCGGAAGATGTACCGACTAAACCGGGTTCTACAATAGGATTGCGGAACAATGCCTGCATCAGGGCGCCTGAAACGGATAATGCTGCGCCAACGAATGCACAAAGAATAACCCTGGGCAGCCGGATCTTAAAAAATAAAGCTTGCCGGATCGAATCGGGGTTATTGTCATGAATAAAACCCAGTTTATGACCAAAAAAATTTAAAATGTCTTCATAAGAAATATTTACTGCTCCCACCCTTGCTGAAATGATCAGTGAAATAAATAGCAGGATGGCTAAACTGAAGTAATAAAACCTGAAACTTAATTTACTCATCAGACAAAAAAATTATTTCTTATGAACCAGGTGCATGATCTCCAGGACATTTTCCCCGGTGCGTGGCCCAAGATAAACCAGGTCATGTTCTTCTATTCGGTAAATCCGGTTGTTTTTTGCAGCTGGTGATAAGCTTATCCCGGGCAGTTGTTTAAATTTCTCCAGGCTGCCCTGCAGGTCAAATCCGAAATCTGTTGCCAGTATTACATCCGGTTGTGCCATTGCGATTACTTCAGGACTCAGATCTCTCCATTTTTGAGACGTATCAGTAGCATTGATAGTCCCGGCCCATTCGAGCATCTGGTTGGGGATTCCTTTGTTGCTCATTACAAAATATTTATTTGCAGCCTGTCCAAAATGAATGATCAGCACACGTGGTTTGTCTTTATAGGATCTTCTTGCAGAATCTAACTTTGCCATATCTGCATCCAGCTTGTCACAGAGTTCCTGCCCTTTTTTTTCATTATGAAATTCCCTGGCGACCTGCATGATCAGCAGCTTTGTGGAATCAATAGTTGATCCACCGCTGAATTCACGCATGGGAATGCCTACTTTCTTTATTTGTTCGATCACTTGTGCCGGGGCGATGTTTCCATCATGCCATACCACTGTTGGGTTCAGCGAAATAATTCCTTCACCGCTTAATGCACGATGATACCCGACAGTCGTCTTCTTCTTTGTCTCCGGGGGATATGTACTTGAGATATCAATTCCCACCAGTGCAGTGTCGCCGCCTACTGCATAAATAATCTCGTTCAGTTGCTTGGACACGCATACGATCCTCAATTTACCGGCAGATTCATTTTGTTTTTTTCCGAAGCGATCACAGGAAAAAAACAGTACCCCCGGCAATAATAAGATCATTAATTTTTTCATATTCCAGTTTTTGAAAGAAAAGGCTGTTTCAGAACTATGATAATTTAAAAACTCCCTGTTTTTCTTTCTCTTATTCCTGAATCAGCCTTTCATTTATTAAAAATTATATTTCACATTCACCCCGCCAAAATAATTGGCTTTTGCCGGCCCGGCCAGATAAGCATCCGGAATCTGGTTTACAAATACCATGATCGGATATTTTGTTCCGGTAATATTATTGGCGCCAAAAAACAAATTAAGATCGAAATGCCCTGATATACTTTTCCTGTAACCGAGTTTTACATTCACCAGGCTATAACTTGATGTATTATTCAATCCATCAGAGGTGATCGGGAAGCCGTCTTTATAGAAATAGGTCATGTTGCCATACAATCCGCAATGTGCCATGACATCCACGCCTAAATTGCCGGTGAATTTGGGCACGCCGGCCACCGCTTTCCCATCATAATGCACCACTGAGTCTGCCTGCACTTTTCCTTTATAGTGAAATGAATAATCCCTGTATTTAAAACGGGAAAAAGTTAAGTTGGCAAACGGACGGACTGATTCAATAAAACCGGATGACGACTGATAGGCTGTAATTTTGAGTAGTGCTTCTATCCCTTTATCATCCTGTTTTCCTGCATTCACTACGTAAGAATACAATGTGGTAGTACCGCTGTTATCAAGCACATTGATATTGGACATTTTATCTGAAAACACCGCATCAAAAAAAGCAACCTGGTAATTCAGCCTGTTGTTCCACAATTTTCCTTTTGTACCAAACTCAAACTGATTCCCGATCTCCGGCTTTAAATCTTTATTAATTATTCCGGTACCGGAAGCAACACCTGTAACATAAGGAATATAAAAGTAAGAACTCGTCGGCGCTTTGTATCCTTTGCTGTAGGTGAAATAGACCGAATAATTTTTCTGAAATACTTTATTGACCGCTATATGCGGTGACAGCATATTGTTGTACCCGGTACTGAATTCGGAAGGAACTGTAGCCGAAAACGAATTCCTGTCCTGCAGATCAATATTCATGCTGCTGTATCCCAGTCCTGCTGTCAGTGAAATATCTGATGGCATGGCCAGTGTCCATTCAGTGAACAATGATTTTGTGCCGGTAATGCTGAATTTGTTTGAAGTCTGGCTGCTGATAATATAATACGGATCGCCAATAGACCAGGTATGAGAAAGTCCTTGCGGATCAGACATTCTGTAGCCAATGGTCTGTGCCGCCTGTCTCTGAACTTCTACCCCGGTAATTCCGCTGAGGTTATATCCTTCAGCAACTGCAAAGTTTGTATTGACAACAGAACGAAGGCCATAATTGACCGGAGCCTTATCTGTCCACCCGGCTGCAGAGCTGGCATTACTGCTGGCGCCGGTACCAAAAATAGTTGTCGTATTTGAAACACTCTTTGAAAAATTATATACATGAGTGATCCCTGTCCTGAAACTGGTGATCGCCGAGTGGCCGTTTTGTTTAATATAATTGATGTTACCGGAAAAATCGTTGGAGTTATACTGGGCAATGGTCAGTTCACCATTCCGTTCATCATAACTTTTGCTGTAACCAAAATATACCGAAAGTGATTCTTTATCATTCGGGCTGAAGGTACCGTAAATATTCACGAAATCTTTTTTCGAAGCATTATGAATAGTATAGCCATCCATTTTCTGATGCCCGTAATTCACTAACAAAGAAGACCGGTCTCCGCCCATCTGGAATCTTGTGGTATATCGCTGCAATCCGTAACTGCCAATGAGTACATCCTGGCTGATGGACGTCTTTCCTTTTTCGGGGCTTACTGTTTGCAAATTAACTACGCCGGCTACTGCTAAACCATACAGTGTTCCTGCAGGGCCCTTGGTTATTTCCACATCGCCTATTGATCCGAAATCAATATCATCCATCATTGTGATCCCTTCTGCATCCGTAACAGGTATCCCGTTCAGATACACTTTATAACCCTGCCCGTCAAAATTACTGCTCATCCGGCCTGTGCCCCCGCTTCCATTACCATAACCCCGTATATTGAATTGCTGGCCCGAAGAAACTGCCCTCCGTTGCATAGTCACGCCCGGAACATTGCCATTGATGGCATCATCCATAAAAAGCCCAAGGCTGCGTTTTAGCTCAGGAGCAGAAAGTTTTGTGATCGAAGACGGCTGAAACAGCATGGATTTGTTTTGGTTGGAAGTAGCTGTTATTTCTACATTATCCAAAGTTTGTGCAGTGGCAACGAGATCAATCTCAAGTTCTTCATTGCAATTTCTGATAACATGTGAAAAAGTTTCATAGCCTACAAATGATACAGTAAGCCTTGCACCCTGCTTACATTCTATGGCAAACCGGCCATGATCGTCAGTTAATGCCACATTTTTCCCGGCAAGCGATACCGTAGCCCCGGAAAGAGGAACTTCCCTTGAGGCATCCATCACTTTTCCCCTGATCAATTGCTGGGCAAATAATCCTGTAAAAATTGTTTGTGTTATGCACACAAATAAAATAATACGTTTCATAAACGAATTGCTTGTTTGATAAATAAAAAAAATTCTGTGCAGTACAAAACTGCATCAGTCCCTGAATATTTCTAACAGGCCGGTTTGGGAGGAGGAGTTAAGACTTCCCTGTGCGCCGGTAACAGGTAAGTATGAAAATAAAAGTATGATTGCTGTAGCTGAGCATTGAATTGTGTGCGGATCTCTCTGGAAGGAATGAAAGAAGCCTGTATCAGTTTTAAAAGAATTGCAGAACTGTTTTTTGAAGATGCATTTCCCTGGTTTTCATCACTAATTTTCTGCACCAGTTTCATCAGGCCGGTTTCTTTTTCATCATTGACACAACGGATGACCACCTGGTCGTTTTCTGTTCTTTTTTCGATCAGGTCGTACAATTCCCCTTCATACCAAAACTCATGACTGTTTTCCCATTCAATTTTTGCCAGTGATTGTTTATCCGTTTCAGGGAAACGGAATTCAGTTACATTCTCGGGGCCGGGCATTGCCATCAAATACTCTTTCATTGCTTTTTTTAATTCCTGCTTTCTCAGGTTATAAAAAATATAATACCCCGACCCGTTCAGGAATAAAGCAACAAGCAGTATGGCGGAGAAAGTTTTTTTCACAAGCAATTCAATCAGCTAAAATACGGATAAATAGAGCGAACACATCAATTGAATCTTTTTACTATTTGTGGGTACCCTCTTTCAGGTGTTCTAATCTTGCTTTAGATTTATTAAAAATATTTTTTTCTTTACCTGCTCCCTTCCGTATCCTTTCTTGTTCTTCAACCGGTAAATGAATAATATCCCTGCATTCCAAGCTGCAGCATCCTTCAAATTTTTCCCTGCATTCATCACATTGAATGAACAATAAATGGCAACCGTTATTGGCGCAGTTCACATGAGTATCTGCCGGTTTGCCGCATTGATGGCACAGAGCGATAATATCTCCGGTGATACGCTCTCCCATCCTTTCATCAAAAACAAAATTCTTGCCTATGAAATTACTTTCCCATCCCTGTTCCCTGGCCTGGTTCACATAATTAATGATGCCGCCTTCCAGGTGAAATACGTTTTTAAAGCCATTATATAACATCCAGGCGCTTGCCTTTTCACAGCGGATGCCGCCGGTGCAATACATGATGATATTAGAATTCTTTTTATCTTTCATCATTTCAACAGCCATGGGCAATTGCTGCCTGAATGTATCCGAAGGTATCTCCATTGCATTTCTGAAATGGCCCACTTCATATTCATAATGGTTCCGCATGTCAATGATCACCGTATCGGGGTCCTTTGTCATTTCGTTTAATTCTGCAGCAGTGACATACTTTCCTTTTTTATACATGTCAAAACCGGGATCGGTTATTCCGTCTGCCACTATTTTATCACGCACTTTGATGCGCAGCACCCAGAATGATTTGCCGTCGTCTTCCACTGCAATGTTCAATCGTACTTCATTGAGGGGTTCAATGGAATACATATATTTTTTGAAAGCATCAAAGTTTGATGCAGGCACACTGGCCTGTGCATTGATGCCTTCTTTAGCTACGTAAATACGTCCGAAAACTTTAAGAACATTCAATGACCGGTAGAGTTGATCCCTGAATTTTTCCGGGTCATCCACTTTGAAATAATGGTAAAAGGAAACAGTAGTGCGGGGTTCTTTCTCTTCGAGGAGACGCTGTTTCAGTTCCTCGTTGGAGATACGGTTGTGTAATAACGGCATGATGTTGAAATTTGAATCCCGAACCTTCGGGATAATCTTATAATGATTGGCCAGTTGCATGCTGAACCAAATTTCAATGTAAAGGTAGATCAATTACTGTGAAACATTTTATATGACCGCCAACCAATACAGGCGGAATTTGCTTTTTCCGGAAACTGGTTTGCCCGGAATATGTTACATTGCTGACAAGCTTCAACCAAACCAACATGTTGCAATGAAATACCTGAAGATCATACAAACCATTTTGCTGGCGCTCATCGGAGCTGTTTCTTTATTTATGACCACTTCCGTTGTTTTTGACCTATTTGGCATCAGGGAAAAAGAAGGTAACTATGTTCCGTTCATTGTTTATACCAATATGGCATGCGCATTCATTTACCTGATTGCATCTTATACAAACCGGAAGTATGCGAAATTAAGTTTTGCCCTGCTTGTCATTGCCTCACTTGCTTTGATCATTGCATTCATCAGCATGAAGGTTTATATAAACAATGGAGGAATCCATGAAGCTAAAACTGTCAAGGCAATGATATTCCGTACCGTGTTTACCATTTTGATGGCCGTGATCGGGTATATGGCCTGGAAAAAAGAGGGTAAAAAAAATAGCTGAGAGTTGCTCTCAGTCCAATCTTTTGCCTGTATCAACTTTTTGAGGAACGTAGGAATGATCCGCTAAGTGCTGCAAATCCTGCCACCAAACCTCCGAGGAATGCTGTTACCAGGATTAACAGATATTCATTACCGCCTAATGGTAAAACTGCAGCAATCTTTTTTGCCAGTATGCCTTCATTTCTTATATCAATCCACCAGGCAAGAATGCTCCATAAGAGAAAAACGCCGAGAAAGCCGGAAAGAAAAGCTTTCCCGCTTTTTTGCGGAACCAATAAGGCAATAAGAAAAGCAGCAATGGCAAGACTCCACCATTGCATATACATACCTCCCAAAAAAGCGAGCAAGCCGGTTAAGATGATAGCCACTATTGATTTCATTTTTCAGAATTATTTTATGATTTATTTTATTTCAGAAATTTCTTCCCTCCGTGATACCTGTGCATTCCTGATCATTTTTTACTCATGTTCAGTACCCATTGCACTCTTTTATCATTGGACTCAGATCGCTGCATCATCCATAAGCTGTAATATTCACCTTTGGCCCATTTATCAACAAAATTGTCATAGAATTTGCTGCCCGGGTTTCCACTCTCGCCACCTGGAAAAACTCCATAGGCTTCGGTTTTTGAAGAAAGCTGAACAATCATTCTCCAGCTTGGCCCATGCGTATGCGTAGTCGCATTGATGATATTTCCATCTCCACCAACGGGTATATGCTGCCTGGCAAATGCGGTAATCGTTTTCAATAAATGAAAAATGGTAGGATCCTGGTGCTTGGTCCATATCAGTTTCCCTTCTTTTTCTTCTTTCTGCAGTTCCGCTGCCACTTTATTTAAAGCGTCCGTCATATCATCATACAATGTTTCCTTTTGAGGCGTGTTGATATTATCTACATACTTATAATCAGGATCTTTCAGTAATGCTTCCAGCAATGTTTGTGATTCAGGCATTACCCTCATATATTTTACCTGTTCCAGTTCGTCCCGGTACACCACTACCATCAGGCTATCCCACCAGATTTTAAAAACAGTCTGCCCGGTGGAATTGGGGCCGGCTTCAAGATCCCAGCTTTTTACCATATCCAGGTACCTTTTACCATCTGCATTGAGGTCATTTTCTCTGATATACTTCAGCATCAATGGTCTTGCTTCCTGTGCAAAAGTGTTGAAGTAATCAAATTGCAGTTTCATCATATCTTCCGGTGTGATCTGTTCCATGCCGGATAATCTTTTTGCAATAGTGATACCTCTCATGGTAATATAGTTTCCCGGAATAAAATAAGGATAAGAGGAATCCACAGGTCTTTGATTGGCGCTTTCAATGAATCCGCTTTCGGGATTGATGACATGAGGATTTTCTTTTTGAGGAATATATCCCTGCCACATATAGCTGCTGTCTTCACCCGGCATGACAAATAAACCCTGCCCATACCAACGTGCCGGGAATTTTGCTTGTTGCCAGATTGCAATTTCACCGCCTTTGGAAGCAAAGAGCATATTCTGACCGGGGCATTGAAATACCTGAATGGCTTTGTAATAATCATCATAATTTTTTGCACGATCCAGGTAGAACCACATCAACCCTTCATTGGATGGATCATGCGCCGTCCAGCGGCAAGCAATCGCTTTTCCTTGAGTAATCTCATTAGAAAAGCTTTTATCATACATCACCGGCCCAAAAACCGTATAGGCAACTGTGTCCTGTATCGTCTTTGATCCCCGTACTTTTATTTGTTCTACACGCCAATCCGTTTTCACCCAACTCCCATTGAACCAGTATTCCTTCTTACTGTCATCTTTGAATTTGATTTCATAATAATCTTTTACATCCCTTTCTGCATTGGTAAAACCAAAAGCTATGCTGTCATTAAACCCGATGATCACGTTGGGTGATCCGGGAAAAGTAGCTCCGTATGCATTTACCGTAGGAGAATTTAATTGCATTTCATACCAGATAGAAGGAAATGTCAGTTCCAGGTGCGGATCATTACAAAATATGGGAGCGCCGCTCTTTGTTTTTTTCCCGGATACAGCCCAGTTATTGCTGCCATCGCCGGGATCAGGTTTCCCGATTTCCGTGAGATCTCCAATAATATTTTTATTTTGAAAATACAATGAATCTGCCGACGCCGGCTTTACAGGAACTATGCCGGGAGGATCGAATTTAGTTCCTTTGGGCACGATTGGAATTAAAGAATCAAAAACCTGTTTGTCTAATTGCATGAATTCATCAAAACTGAAAACCGTTTTCATATTTGTGTTTGCCAGGTCAGTCTCATAACCGGCAAGTGTCCGGCTCATCTGTTTCAGGAATAAAGATATCTTCAAATTGCTCCACTCTTCGGGTTTATAGTCCAGGAGTTTATATTCGAGGGGCATTGTTGCATACGTGAGCGAGTTGATGAAGGCATTGACACCTGAAGTGTAGGCATCGCAACCGTTTTTACTTACGGGATCGGATTCTATTTCTTTCAGCGCCTTTTCTGCTGCATAGCCCATCCCCAACCGCCTTGTTTCACGATCATAATTGATAAACCTCGGGTCGTTGCCCAGATGTTCACTTATCCTGCCCGCTGCTGCAAAAGTCTGAAACTCCATTTGCCACAACCTGAATTTGGCATGGATATAACCCTGGGCGAAATAAAGATCTTCATCATTATCTGCGAAAATGTGCGGCACCAGCCGCCCATCAAAATATATTTCCACTTTCCCTTTCAGTCCGGGTAATCTGATATCCCCTGAAAAATCATAATCGGTAGCTTCTGCATTTTGCCAGAAACCCTGCTGGGGGCTTAAAAATTTTCCGAGAGGAGGTACAGATCCCCATTTATTATTGAGGGCAAAAACAAGACCGGCAGTGACTACGGTAGAAACAACAAATGGAACAATTCTCATAATTTGTCAGTTATAGCGTCGTAAGTTACAAAAACAAAAAAACAATTCTTTTTTTAGTTCTGAAGAATTCGCTTAACTTAGGTGTGAATTTTCATAGGATAAGGTTTAATGGTTTCGGGGCTCCTTTCCAGGAGCCCTTAACTTTTTTATGGTAAATACAAAACATTTTCTTTATTCGAAATTTCCTTAAAACCGGCAATTCCTGAAAAATAGCAGGGAATACCCTGCCCTGCTCAGGCGTATCCCCGCTAAAATTTGCATCAGTAAATTTGCAGGATGAAATCTACAGACAAGTTAACTGACTTTAATGCTTCTACGGGTATCAAAGAAAAGCTTCTGGAATATGGCCAGATGAAAACATTTTCAGAAGGTGAAGCGATATTGAATGAGAATGCCTACATACGATCCATCCCCATAGTCCTCAGTGGCAGTGTGAAAGTGATCAGAACGGATGATGAAGGCAGGGAAATTTTGCTCTATTATATCCGGTCGGGAGAAAGCTGCATCATGTCTTTCCTCGGCGGATTGCACCATGATACCAGCAAAGTGAAGGCAGTGGCAGAAGAAGAAACAGAAATACTTTTTATTCCCGTGGATAAGGTCAGTGAACTGATCAAACAATACCCCGAATGGCTGGATTACATTTTCAGGTTATACCACAAAAGATTTGAAGAACTGCTGGACGTTGTCAATGCGGTAGCGTTCAAAAAAATGGATGAGCGGTTACTGAATTTTATCAAAAAGAAGGCAGAAATTACCGGCGCCAGAACATTATATGTTACCCATGAACAATTAGCCAACGAGCTGGGTACAGCCCGTGTCGTTGTATCCCGCCTGTTGAAGCAAATGGAAGACGAAGGCATGGTAAAACTCGGGAGAAACAAGATAACCGTTTTGTAACATTAGTAGCAGAGCGGGTGCCATGATGTGTTGAATTTTGCACGGTACATATTGATCACGGTAAATTTAAATATCATGAAACCAAATATCGGCTCTGCAGATAAAATGATCAGGATAGCGCTGGCAATCACTATTGTGGTACTCTATTTCACAAAAGTAATTTCAGGCACCCCCGGAATCATTCTTTTAGCAACCGGGGCTGTTCTCCTGCTCACCGCATTGGTGAACTTTTGCCCTATTTGGGCTATGTTAGGCATCTCCACGAAGTCACCAAAAAATAAAAAAGAAGTGTAACAAAAGTAACGATAGCCCTGTGCAATACTTTTTACCTTTGCATTCGCTTTTCACGGCACTGTAACAAGCAAAAAGATCATGCAGATAAAGCAATTTGAAGATAAGAACCTATCACATTATTCTTATGCAATCCTGAGTAACCAGGAAATAGCATTGATAGATCCTGCACGGGATCCGCAGCCGTATTATGACTTTGCCGAAAGACATGATGCACGGATCACAACTGTGATAGAGACTCATCCACATGCAGATTTTGTAAGCAGTCATCTTGAAATTGCACGCAAGACAGATGCTACAATATATGTGAGTAAATTACTGGGTGCAGAATACCCGCATCAAACTTTTGATGAAGGCGATGCAATTATCCTGGGACACGTAACGCTAAAAGCATTAAACACCCCGGGACATTCGCCCGATAGTATCTGCATCATCGCCCTGGATGAAAAAGGGAAAGAAAAAGCATTGTTCACCGGCGATACATTATTCATTGGCGATTGCGGACGGCCGGACCTGAGAGAAAAAGCGGGGAACATTACTGCCGCTAAAACTGAACTGGCAAGGCAGATGTATCATTCTCTTCACGAAAAACTGGCGAAACTGCCCGGCCATGTTGAAGTTTACCCGGCGCATGGTGCAGGAAGTTTGTGCGGCAAAGGGCTGAGTGAAGCCAATCACAGCACGATCGGAGCAGAAAAAATCTCCAACTGGAGCCTTCAGCAAATGAGCGAAGAAGAGTTTGTAAAAAAATTACCGGAAGGCCAGCCTTTTATTCCAAAATATTTTCCCTTTGAAGTCGGGCTGAATAAAAAAGGAGCGGATGATCTTGAAGAAAGTATTTCAAAGATCAGGAGGATAGCGGCAATAAATGTGCAAGAAATTGACCCTGCCATCACGATCATTGACACCAGGCCTCAGGAGAATTTCAGGAATGGCCATCTGAAGAATGCGATCAATCTTGTAAAGGATAATTCATTTGAAACCTGGCTGGGCAGCATCATCAGCCCCGGCGAACCATTTTACCTGGTCGCAATTAATGAAGCTGAACTGGACCGTTTCATTGCCCGTGTTGCCAAAATAGGTTACGAGCAGCAGATCGTTTGGGCAATTGCCGGAAATATCGGTGAAGTAAAAATGGAATATTTCGATTCTGCAGAATTGAAAAAAAACAGCAGGGCTTTCACCATACTCGACATACGCAACCCGTATGAAGTGGAAGAACTAAAAGTCTTTCAGAATTCGATCAATATACCTTTATATGAATTGAGAGAACGTGTTGGAGAAATTCCCAATGACAAGCCGGTCGTGGTGCATTGTGCTGCCGGCTTCCGCAGTGCGGCAGGAAGCAGCATCGTACATTCAAAATTGGGAGGGAAAATAAAAGTCTATGATCTTGGTGAAGCCATAAAAACTTTTTAGTAATGAATTTTTTGATCAAACACAAACTCTGGGTGATCGGTATTGCAGCAGGCGCCATCGGCGGATACCTGTATTATTATTTCATCGGGTGTGTGTCGGGCACCTGCCCTATCACTTCCCGCCCGCTCAACAGCACTTTGTACGGGGCATTGATGGGCGGCCTGTTTTTCAATTTATTCAAAAAGGAAAATAAAACTTCAAATAAAAATAAAGTAACAGAAGAATGAAACAACAAAATACCATAATTGATGTAAGAACAAAAGAAGAGTTTTCCGGCGGACATGTTGAAGGCAGCATCAATATTCCCCTGCATGAAATTCCGCATCGTCTTGCGGAGATCAAAAAGATGGAACAGCCGCTGATCCTTTGCTGTGCCAGCGGCAACCGCAGTGGCCAGGCAATGGCATACCTCAAAAGACTGGGTATCGAATGCAATAACGGAGGAAGCTGGCTGAAAATAAATTTTAACTAAATAAAAAAACAAGAATGATACAATTGATCAAAAAACTTTTCGGGGCAGGGCCGAAGATTGATTTAAAAGCTTTGGTTCAGGATGGCGCCCAGATAATAGATGTAAGGACAAAAGCCGAATTCCAGAACGGGCATATCAAAGGCGCAGTGAATATGCCGTTAAATAATCTTACAAGCCAGGTGAACAAACTAAAGAAAAATAAACCCGTCATCACCTGTTGTGCATCGGGCATGCGCAGCGCATCGGCAAAAAGTATTTTAAAATCACATGGCTTTACTGAAGTGTACAACGGCGGCGGCTGGATGCGCCTTCAGAATAAAATCCGCTGATATGAGAACTTTAAAACAAAGACTGACAAGCGGCTGGAGCTGGATCAGGGTGATCTATCTCCTTCTCGGCATTTCAGTAATGATACAATCCATCATGATCAATCAATGGGTTGGCGTATTTCTGGGAGGCTGGTTTGCCATCATGGGATTGTTTGGACTGGCATGCGCTTCGGGCGCCTGTTATGTACAGAATTATGATGATGCAAAGACTTCAAAACATATTTCTATAACCAAAGAAACGGATCCGGTTAAGACCGGGTACGAAGAAATCAAAGGAGCCTGATCATGGAAACACAAGCAAAACAAAAAACCTTTTCAGAACTCATCCGGTCCGAAAAACCGGTGTTGGTAGATTTTTCCGCCGAATGGTGCGGGCCTTGCAAGATGATGAAACCGATTCTTGAAGAACTGAAGACAAAGATCGGGGATAAGGCCACGATCATCAAAGTGGATGTGGATGAAAGCCCGCTGGTATCCAGTGTTTACCATATTCAGGGAGTGCCTACGCTCATCCTCTTCAAAAACGGGGAGATTTTATGGAGGCAATCCGGCGTGGTTCCTGCCCATCACCTGGAGCAGGTCATCAATCAAAACATTTAAGAAAAGAATATTTCGCCGGTTTCAGAAAGGGTGATACATGATCTGTCATGATTTTGTGTATCACTTTTTTCTTTTCATGATACCGGAAGATTAGCTTTCTTTCCCCGATCCGATGAGGGATCATTACCGGGCTAAATTTTTTTACAGCTTACATCCTTAAATTCCTTAATTTCATCTTCAAATAATCAATCATTATGATAGCAGTAATCGTAGTCGTGGCAGTCATTTTTCTTATAGCCATGTGGGTAGTGAGTTTGTACAATGGTTTAGTACGTCTCCGCAACCGCCGGCAAAATGCGTTTGCAGATATAGATGTACAACTCCGCCAGCGGCATGATCTTGTTCCTCAACTGGTAGATACTGTAAAGGGTTATGCCACCCATGAAAGGGAATTACTCACCAGGATCACCGAAGCCCGCACTGCTGCAATGAATGCACAATCTATCAATGATAAAATAGCTGCAGAAACACAATTAGGTACTGCATTGCAGGGATTAAAAGTTGCAGTGGAAGCCTATCCCGACTTAAAAGCCAACCAGAATTTTTTACAACTGCAGAATGAACTGAGCGATATCGAAAACAAACTGGCGGCAGCCCGCCGGTTCTTTAATGGCGCAACTACGGAATATAATAATGCGGTGGAATCATTCCCCGGCAACATGATCGCAAAGAATTTCGGGTTCCAGCGTGAAGTGATGTTTGACCTTGGCGCAGATGACCGTAAACAAATGGAAGAACCGCCAAAAATTCAATTTTAAGTCAAGGGCCTGAAATATGAGGTTTAGCTATGCAATACGTCGGCATACAGTCACAGATAAGTCGAAATAACATTTACTCTCTCTTATTGCTGATCGCCTTCCCGGTATTGTTGCTGTCACTTTATTTTGTACTGGTACTGTTTACCGTAGGCAGCCAGAACCATAATGCAGCCGGAGATTACAATGCAGGGGAATACATTACCGCACCATTGTCCGGCGTTACAACGGTTTTTTTCAAAGGCCTGCCATTTGTGCTGATAGCAGTGATGATCTGGTTTTTGATCGCTTATTCCGGCCATTCTTTTTTTATCCGCCTCGCTACATCTTCTTATCCGCTGCAGCGAAAAGATAATATGCGGGTGTATAATCTTGTAGAAAATTTATGCATTCAACTGGGCATGCCGACTCCTAAGATCTATATCATAGATGACGACTCCCTGAATGCCTTTGCCAGCGGCATTGATCAGAAATCTTATTCCATTACTTTATCAAGGGGCATCATCAACAAACTGAATGATGACGAACTGGAAGGCGTTATCGGCCATGAATTAACGCATATAAGAAACAGGGATACCAGATTACTTATCATTTCCATCATCTTCGTCGGCATCTTTGCATTTCTTGCGCAACTGGCTTTAAGAAGTTTACAGTTCAGCGGGGGAAGCAACAGGAAAAAAGACGGTGGCTATCTCATACTCATTGCCATTGCCGTGACGGCAGTCTGTTATTTCATTTCGCTCTTTCTTCGCTTCGGTATTTCACGCAAACGGGAATACATGGCAGATGCCGGTTCGGCGGAGATGACCAAAAAACCTTATGCCCTTGCCAGTGCATTACGGAAAATTGACAGTGACCCGCTGATCGAAGCGGTGCATAGCGAAGACGTGGCCCAGCTTTTTATTGACAATCCGCAGGCAAAGAAAAAAAGTTTCTTTGCCGGCTTATTCGATACCCATCCACCAATGGAGAAGAGAATACAGTTGCTGGAGCAGTACGTGTAGCGGTCAATCGCAGTCTTTCCGGGAAAATCCTCCCTCCTACTTTTTTCCTTCGATCATTGGTACGAAAGAAAACTGGTCAAACACTTCTTCTTTTAATGACCCGGTTTCGAGTTTTGTAATACGGATCATGCGCTGAATATCTCCGCTGCCTAACGGCAATACCATCATGCCTCCGGGTTTCAATTGTTCGATCAGCTTTTTGGGAATCTCCGGTGCGGCAGCAGTAATGATGATTTTATCAAAGGGAGCAAATTTGGGAAGGCCTTCATATCCATCGCCATAAAATAATTTGATTGAAGGATATTTTTTCAAAAAAAGAAATGTCTTGTTGCTCTCAAATAATTTCTTCTGCCTTTCGATCGTAAACACCTGTGCTCCCATTTCTGCCAGCACACATGCCTGGTAAGCACTGCCCGTGCCGATCTCCAGTACTTTTTCAAAATTTTTCACTTCAAGCAATTGACTTTGATATGCCACCGTGTAGGGTTGTGAAATAGTTTGTCCTTCACCAATAGGGAAAGCCCTGTCTTCATAAGCCGCTTCATCAAATGCGGAGTCAAGAAAAAAATGACGGGGAATTTTGCCAATGGCTTCCAGTACTTTTTCATCAGTGATCCCTTTGGATCTAATGCCGTCAGCCAGTTTTTTTCGCAGCCCTTTATGCCGGTAAGTATCTTCGGTGGGTCTCATAATGATTTACAAATATAAGTTCCCGCAAAGCCTTACCCAAAGATATCCGCCGGAATAGCTGAGTATCCGCAGATACTCGTCGTTATGTAACTACAATTCCATTTCTGTCAACACCATCCCATCGCTTAAAGCGATAGAATACTGATGAGGGACAGGATGTCCCGTATAGTTTGGGATGTATGGATTATTTTTGGGGCTACAGACAATCAAAATTGATCTACAAAATTTAAACAATAATAAATAATGAAAAAGAATTTACTGTTTATCGGATTAGGTGTCGTGCTAATGGCAGTTTCCTTTTATAATTTCACTTTTAAAATAGACAATAAAGGTCATTATTTCGGAAACGGGATCATTTGCGGTATCGGCCTGAGCATACTGGTGGTTCAGTTTTTGAAACTAAGAAAAAAATAATGAGATAATAAACTTCCTTCGCCTTGATTCATTTCAAACGAAACACTTTATGTTCCCAATCGAGCTTCCGCAAGGACTCATCGTCAGGTAACTGCAATTTCAAATCCGTCAACATCGCTTCATCGCTCAAAGCGATATAATACTGATGCGGGGCAGGAAGTCCCGCATAGCTTATAAAATCATAGCAGCCTGTCAAATCTGCCATGATTCAGGAGTTGATCATTAATCAAAAAATAACCCGGAAATAATCAATCAACCATGCCAAAAGCGGTACTGTTTCTCAGGCAACGTAAATATTTTAAGACACAGAAAGCCAACTTCATGGAATGCTTAATTGACCAGTCACTTCATTATGAGATTTCCGCATGTTTTATTACTTTGTGTTTCACTCACTTGAAAAATAATAGATGCTTACCTGAAAATGCATACAGTTGCATTTGTTGATACAGAGATTGAGCCATTGAGCCGGAAAATTCTTGACATTGGCAGTGTCAGGAGTGACGGAAGTTCATTTCATAGAAATTCGGTAGCTGAGTTCATTTCATTTTTAAACGGATCACAATACGTTTGCGGCCATAATATTCTCAATCACGACATAAAGTATATCGGCAATGCTTTGACTGATGCAGGAATTAACCCCGAAAACATCATTGATACTTTATTTCTCTCCCCTCTTTTATTCCCGACAAAGCCTTATCATGCCTTACTCAAAGACGATAAGCTTCAAACGGAGGATACGAATAATCCCTTGAACGATTCGATCAAGGCAAAAGACCTGTTCTACGACGAAATAGCTGCCTTCAAGCAGACTGATGAAGATCTCAAACAGATCTTTTATCTGCTGTTGAAAGATAAAAAAGAGTTCTCTACTTTTTTTCGTTTTATCGGATATGCAAGTCCGGAAACAGATGCGGAAAGTTTGATCCGCAGAAAATTTCAGAACGAAATCTGTGAACATGCCGTCCTCTCAAAAATAATATCAGAACACCCTATTGAACTTGCTTATTGTTTATCGCTTATTCATTCCTTTATCACCCACAGTAAGATCCGTTCGGTAACACCACCCTGGGTGTTGAAAAACTATCCCAAAGTTGAGCAGATCATGTTTCGGTTGCGGAACAAACCCTGTGTAAGCGGATGTGCCTATTGCGACAATGTATTTGACATTCACCAAGGCCTGAAAAGATTTTTTGGCTATGATTCATTCCGCACATATGGAGGCGAGCCGCTGCAGGAAAGGGCAGTGAAGACTGCCGTGCACAACAAATCAATTCTTGCTTTGTTCCCGACCGGTGGCGGTAAGTCAATCACTTTCCAGGTACCCGCTTTAATGAGCGGTGAGAGCTGCAACGGCCTGACCGTTGTAATTTCTCCATTACAGTCGCTGATGAAAGACCAGGTTGACAATCTGGAAAAAAACGGCATCACCGAAGCCGTTACCATCAACGGCTTGCTTGATCCGATTGAAAGGGCTAAATCATTTGAGCGGGTTGAGAATGGTTCTGCTTCCATTCTTTACATCTCGCCGGAATCATTGCGTTCACGAACAATCGAACGATTGCTTTTGGATAGAAAGGTTGTCCGGTTTGTTATTGACGAAGCACATTGCTTTTCTTCATGGGGACAGGATTTCAGGGTTGATTACCTGTATATCGGTGATTTCATCAAAGCGATCCGGGAAAAGAAAAACCTTGAAGATGGAATCCCCGTTTCCTGTTTTACTGCAACAGCCAAGCAAAAAGTGATCGAAGATATCAGGGATTATTTCCGGGAAAAGTTGTCTGTTGAACTTGAACTTTTCACTTCCAATGCATCAAGAACCAACCTCCATTATAAAGTATTTGAAAAAAAAGATGAAGAAGAAAAATACCAGGCACTCAGGGATTTGATCGAAGAAAAGAATTGCCCCACTATCGTTTATGTTTCAAGGACACGGAAAGCCTATTCACTTGCAAAGAGACTAACCGAAGATGGTTTCAATGCAAGACCCTATCACGGTAAAATGGATATGACCGAAAAAACGGAAAATCAAAATGCCTTCATGACCGGCGATGTTTCGATCATGGTTGCCACTTCTGCCTTCGGCATGGGTGTTGACAAAAAAGATGTTGGCATGGTGGTCCATTATGAAATATCTGATTCTCTTGAAAACTATGTCCAGGAAGCGGGAAGGGCAGGTAGAGACGAGAATATAAGCGCTGATTGTTATGTTTTGTTCAACGAAGAGGATCTCAGCAAGCATTTTATCCTGTTGAATCAAACCAAGCTTTCCATCAAAGAGATCCAGCAAGTGTGGAGGGCCATAAAAGATATTTCAAAATTCCGTTTAACAGTTTCAAACTCCGCTTTAGAGATTGCAAGAAAAGCGGGATGGGATGACAATGTTGTCGAGATCGAAACTAGGGTTACAACGGCTATCGCAGCCCTGGAAGACGCCGGGTATCTGAAACGCAGGCAAAACATGCCAAGGATTTTTGCAAACAGCATACTCTCCAGGAATGCCCAGGAAGCCATTGATAAGATCAATAAGTCTGAAAAATTTGAAGAAAATCAGAAGATCAAAGGGATCCGTATCATCAAGAAGCTCTTCTCCAGTAAAAGCAGAAAACAATCAACAGATGAAGCTGCTGAGTCGCGGGTAGATTATCTCAGCGATCATTTGGGGATCGTCCGTGAAGAAGTGATCAACATCATCAATCTTCTTCGGGAAGAGAAGATTTTGGCAGATGCAAAAGACCTGACCGCTTTCATCAAGAAAAGCGATAATAAAAACCGCTCGCTTAATATCGTTGAATCTTACTGCAAGATCGAGAACTTCCTGCTTCAGGTTTTTGAAGAACAGGAAAAGACATTTCATATTAAGGAATTGAATGAAGAAGCAGAACAAAAAGGATGTGAAAATGTAAGCGTCAACAAATTAAAGACCCTTATCAATTTCTGGACTATCAAGAATTGGATCAAGCGGCATAATCTTGAATACTCAAAGAACCTGATCGCAGTGCTTTCTCTTTACCCGAAAGTGCAGTTGAAGGAAAAGCTGGAAAAGCGGCATGAACTGGCAAAATTCATTGTGGATTATCTCTACGGAAAAATCAACTCAGGCACTTCAGAAGATGAACCGGAAAAGGAGGAAGTGCTGGTCGAATTCTCTGTTCAGGAACTGAAAGTTGAATTTGAGAGGTATCCCAAACTCTTTAAAACGAATGTTTCTTTTGACGACATAGAAGACGTTCTTTTTTATCTTTCAAGAATTGAGGCTATAAGTATTGAAGGTGGTTTCCTGGTTGTGTACAACCGCCTGACCATAGAGCGTCTTGAAAAAGACACCAAAAAACGTTACAAGATCGAAGATTATCAAAAACTGAATCAGTTCTACGAAAATAAGATCCAGCAAGTCCATATCGTGGGCGAATATGCAAAAAAGATGATCAGCGATTACAAAGACGCTTTGCAATTTGTGGATGACTATTTCCGCTTGAACTACAGTTCATTCATTAATAAATATTTCAAAGGGAACAGGCAGAACGAAATTAAACGCAACCTGACACCTTCCAAGTTCAGGCAATTATTCGGAGAACTTTCACCGGCACAATTGAAAATCATAAATGACCGCGAAGCGAAATACATAGTTGTGGCTGCCGGCCCCGGCAGCGGAAAGACCAGAGTGCTGGTTCACAAGCTCGCTTCCTTGCTATTGATGGAAGATGTAAAACATGAACAATTACTCATGTTGACTTTTTCAAGGGCGGCAACAACAGAATTTAAAAAGCGACTTCTTCAGCTGATTGGCAATGCAGCCAACTTCGTGGAAATAAAGACTTTTCATTCCTATTGCTTTGATCTGTTGGGAAAGGTCGGCACCCTGGAAAAATCAGATGTGATCTTGAAAAAGGCGGTCGAAAGAATTAAAAACAAGGAAGTGGAAACAAGCCGTATCACTAAAACCGTTATTGTGATCGACGAAGCACAAGACATGGATGAAGATGAATTCAACCTGATATATACGTTGATGGAGCAAAATGAGGATATGAGGGTGATCGCAGTCGGAGATGATGACCAGAATGTTTATGAGTTCAGGGGAGCAAGTTCAAAATATCTTGAACAGTTCATCAAAGTGAACAAAGCAGTAAAATATGAGTTGATCGAGAATTACAGGAGCAAAGCCAACCTTGTATCATTTACAAATCAATTTGTAAAAAAGATACTGCACCGGCTGAAAAACACTCCGATCATTGCAAAACAACAAGACAATGGAAAATTGAAACTGGTCCGTTATCAAAGCAGTCATCTTATTAACCCGCTGGTGCGTGACATACTCAGTACCGGGCTTACAGGAACTACCTGCGTTCTCACAAAGAAGAATGAAGAAGCTTTGCAAATAACCGGCTTGCTATTGAAACATAATTTGAAAGCCAGGTTGATACAGACAAATGACAGCTTCAGTCTATATAATCTTTCAGAAGTAAGATTTTTTCTCAGCCGGTTGTACCTGGCAGATGATGTTTTCATAATCAGTGATAAGGTTTGGGCAAAAGCCAAACTGGAGTTGGTGGATAAGTTCCGGAACAGCAGCGTGCTGGATGTATGCAATAACATTATTAAAGATTTTGAAGCGGTCAACCCCAAAAAGAAATACAAATCTGATTTTGAAGTATTCATCCGTGAATCCAGGCTGGAAGATTTCATTAATAAGAACGGAGAAACCATTTTCGTTTCTACCATCCATAAAGCCAAGGGAAAAGAATTTGATAATGTTTTCCTGATGCTTGAAAACTTCAGCACTGCAACTGATGAAACCAAACGGCAGTTATATGTCGCCATGACAAGAGCCAAACAGAATTTGACCATACACCTGAATTCAAATTTCCTTGATGAGATTACAACTGAAAACCTGGAACGAGTTCATGACAGAAATATTTATTCACCGCCAACCGAATTGGTAATGCATCTGACTCACAAAGACGTTTGGCTGGACTACTTCATCGGTAAACAATATTATATATCGCAACTTCAAAGTGGTTATGAATTGAAACCGGATGGAGATGTGTGCCTGAATTCAAAGGGACAATCTGTTTTGAAATTCTCTAAGCAATTTGCCAAAGATATCGAGTCCATGAAGCTAAAGGGTTTTGCATTAAAAAGAGTCGTTGTGAATTTCATAGTGTATTGGAAGGGAGAGGACTCTCAACAGGAAGTGAAAATCATTCTTCCGGAAGTACACTTCGAGAAAGTGTAAGCTTTTTTGTCAACTACTGCCCTATCCCCTGCCTCACTAACAACACTCCTGCTTACCGTTTCCAATAATTTCAAAGATTTCTTTCAGCGCTTAAAGCGATATAATACTGATGCGGGGCAGGAAGTCCCGCATAGCTTATAATACAGAACATAAGCTCCTCCTGTCATTCCCTTTGCTCTTTGTCCAATGTAATCCTTATCTAAAAATACATGACAGAACCGGAGCCGCTTTCAAATCTCGGGTTTACAAAATTGTTGAGTTTGGAACCAAAGCGATAACTGATACCGAAGCTGGTGTAATAATTGTACCCAGAAGCAAGCTGCCTTCTTCGTGTCAGCACTTCCTGCTCCGTGGCGCCTGCTTTAGGCAGGAATACCTGGTCTCTTGTCAGGCCACCGAATGCAGCAATGTGAAATGACAATCCCCCGGTTATCCTGACATCAAAAAATCCGTTTATTCCCAGGTTGAAAAAATTCCAGTTGTTCAGAAAATTCTGATAGCTGAACCCGAAAGATGCAGTACCCCACTTTTGATTAAAAGTCAGATTGGCTTCTGCCCTTTGATAAGGAAGTGTTTCCCTCAACTTATCATAGATCGTAGTATCATAATACCGGTTATAGAAAACGCCTAACTTGTAACTGATCGTAAATAATTTGTTGTTGACTTCGCTGTAGGGATAAAAATCATACTCAATTCCCGCATCACCAGATACCTGGTTTTTATAATTCGAAAACGTAGTCTGGTAATAATTGGCATCATAAGCCCAGCTCCAGTGACTGTTAATACTCCTGACCAGGCTGTGTGAGAAACTAATATTGTGATTATTGACCGTATATTTTTCTGTTGATCCGCTGCCATCATCATACTTAAAAGCCGACCTGTTTTTTCCTGCATTCGCTGAAAAACTTATTTTTATCTTATCGGTCACCCGGTTGGCAGAAAGATTGCCATTATAGCTAAGGTTATTATAATTAGCATCAGCATTCATATTTCCGTTGGTGCCTATCCTGAAGACCCAGTAGTTCCATGGATCTTTTTGCACCGTATTATCCACCCCGGTCTTTTGGCTTTCTGCTTTTTTCATGTTGATGATCACATTTTTGGCAGATGGGGTTTTGGCTATATACGGGGCAAGCCCGAGTTTTATATAGCCCACTAAAAAATCCCTGGTTTCATATTCGGTGGCATTGGCATCAGAAACAAAATGCAGGGTGTCTTTCATTCCCGCAAAAAAGTTCTGGCCAAAAAAGATGAGCTGATATTTTTCTCCGCCGCCGCCTGTCATCTGGCTTGTGATCAGGACATGCACATCTGCTGCTACATGATCCAGGGAGAAATCAACCAAAGTGATTTCTGACCGGATAAAATCCATATTGCACCAGGTGCCGGAGCAGTCAATGAACACTTTTAATCTTTCAGGAGGTTTGTTTTCGTTTTGGGCAAATGCGGCTATTGACGCAAGTGTAAGGCTTAATGCCAGCAGGAATGATTTCATATAATGGTTTTGGCAGCAGGAAAATATCTGTAAACGTTTTCTATGGTTTCTGAATGCCCGGTCATTCTCCTGCCATAATAAAAGTGAAGAATATTTTTTAAACCGGAATGTTAAACTTATCAGAACGTATGTATTATTTTGTAAAAGGCCTTTCACTGTGACAAGCGGAAGAAAGAAGACTGATTAAAAAATGTTGTGCCTATCGTCCTTAGGTTACTGCCAGCTTATAAGGTCTTTCAGTTTCGAAATCCTGTTTCACCGCTCTCCCACTCTTCGAAACTTATGGATTCGAGAAATTTTTTCATCGCTTAAGGCTATGCAAGATTGATGCAGGCGGGATGCCTCGCATAGTTGAGCTGGCGATATCAAAAGGCACCGGCAGGTACTTTTCCATTGTTCAGCTTTAGTTTAGCCGAAGAACCACTCCAGTCAGCAGAAGTTTCAGCAATTTCTTGTAAATTTACTCATCAGCGTCACAGGGAGGTGGCGCTTTGAATACTACCCCATCGTCAATGGTTCAGCGTTGGCGGTCTTTGGTGCAGACCTGAATGAATGATGATTGAATCAAAAAAAAATGAAGATGTTCCGTAAAATACTGATCATTACCTGCTGGACGATTTTCCTGCTGACGTCTTGTAAAAAAGGTAGCAATAGTGAATTATTAAAGCCGGATTATCTCATTTTCGGACACTTTTACGGAGAATGTACCGGAGAAAGATGTATTGAAATTTTTAAACTGGAACAGGACAAACTCTTTGAAGATAACAGGGATCAATATCCGGGCAGTAATGATTTCTATTCCGGAAAATTTGTTCAGCTATCGCAGCAAGAGTTTACCATTACCAATGATCTGATCAATTATTTTCCACGGGATCTGCTTGACGAAAAAGGAGCTGTCATCGGTCAACCGGATGCAGGAGACTGGGGCGGGCTTTATATCGAGTATAAATTTCTGGGAGTCAGAAAATTCTGGTTGCTGGACCAGATGAAAAGCAATGTTCCTTTAAAATACCACAACTTCATTGACAAGGTGAATGAAAAAATTGCCCAATTAAAATAGTATTGCCCGGCAATAACTGAATTTATTTCAGGCGGAACAAATCTCTCTATTTGAAAATCCCACTCTTCGAAACTTCCAGTTTCGTAGGCCTGCCACATCGCTTAAAGCGATATAATACTGATGTGAGGCAGGATGGTCCGCAAAGTTGAAAACCGTGTATGTTTTATTTGTACTGTATATCGGTTTTCCCATAAAAGGCAGCGAAATAAATTCACCATACGCTATTTCAAATTCTATAAAATCAAAGTTACTCCCAGGTAGATCCCTCCTTTCCTGTTTTCCTCGCTGGGTC
>MWTC01000007.1 GCA_002066995.1 Sphingobacteriales bacterium UTBCD1 | reverse complement strand
ACCTGCAGCAATGCACTGTTTACTTTTTTCCAGACAAGTCTCCGCAGGGACTCGCCGTCATGTAACTGCAATTCCATTTCTGTCAAACCTATTTCATCGCTTTAAGAGATAAAATAATGATACAGGACAGGATGTTCCGCATAGCTGAAGTCTTTTCCCTAAATAATGGCAGAAATCCGGAATGTGATTAACTATTTATTTCTATGCCATTTATTCTGTTTAAATTCATTGGCAAAACAACCATATGCAAACCATCTTAGGAGCCGGCGGCAACATCGGCAAGCCGCTTGCAAAAGAACTTATTCCTTATGATCCTCACATCCGGCTGATGAGCCGCAATCCCCAAAAGATCAATGAAACAGATGAACTATTTCCCGGTGATCTTACGGATAAAGAGCGGGTTGAAAAAGCTGTGGAAGGATCACACATTGCTTATCTTGTTGCAGGGCTTGCCTACAAACTAAAAGAGTGGAAAGAGAAATGGCCGGTGATCATGCAAAACATAATTGATGCCTGTAAGAAACATAATACTAAACTGGTCTTTTTTGACAACCCTTATATGTACGATCCGGTTTACATAGAGAATCTCACCGAAGAGACTCCCGTTAATCCGGCAAGTAAAAAGGGAAAGATCAGGGCAGCCATTGCTGAAAACCTGTTGCAGGAAATGAAAGCAGGCAATCTGAATGCCATGTTGGTTCGCTCATCTGATTTTTACGGACCCGGAGTCGGCTCAAGCGTGATCATGGAAACCGTTTATAAAAAACTGAAAGACGGCAAGACTCCCATTTGGCTGGGCAATCCTTCCGCCTGGCACAGCCTGACCTATACACCGGATGCAGCCAAAGCCACTGCCCTGCTGGGCAATACTGCAGATGCATACGGCCAGGTATGGCACCTGCCTACAGAATCTGAAAAGCTGACCGGCAAGCAATGGGTTGAACTTTTTGCAAAGGAACTGAAGCGCCCTGCAAAATTCAAAGCTGTTCTGGGGAAAATGGTACGCTTTATAGGAAACTTTGTTCCCTTATTCAGAGAATTAGGAGATGTGATGATCCATTATGACAGCAACTACTATTTCAACTGCGAAAAATTCAAAAAACGTTTTCCTGATTTCAGGATCACCGGGCCGGAGGAAGGAGTAAGAGAAACCGTGAAAGGAGGATAAAATCCGGTTTCTCAGGACAGAAGACATATAGTTTTGCCTGACTCTGCAAAACAACAAATTCCGAAGAGTTATTTTATCACTTCAAGCGATATAATAAAAATTCAGTACAGGAGCTTCGCATAACAGAGCCCGGCAGCAAACACTTTATTTATTGATCATTGCTGATCATAATCCCACGACTGCTTAATGAGCCATAATCTTCATCTTTTCTAAATCCGGTAAATCATCCAGGCTTATGAAACAGTTGCGTTTTACCGGCCCGGGTTTTTAGCTGGTAAATATCTTTATAAACAGGGTGTGAGTGGCACAACATGCACATGGGCTTAACGATAGCGGGCGGACAGTGGTTACTTGAAGTGTGGTGATTCTATTTTATCCCGATAGCTATCGGGATGCTTGCCGATAGTTTAGTGCTTCGTAATGCTGTCATTGCCAAGTCCCGAAACGATAGTAAATATGTGCAGCTAATTTATAAATGTAACAAAATTGAAAAAGTCAGTCTAATTAAACAGAGAAGAAGGAAGCCCGATGGAACAGCACATAAAATTCAGACAAGCACTTGAAGAAAATCAGAAAAGGATTTACTCAATCTGCTGCTATTACTTTGGCCCTGGCGATGATGCCAGGGATGCCTTTCAGGAAGTACTTATTAAAATTTGGCTCAATATAAAGAATTTCAGAGGTGATTCGCAGTTGAAAACCTGGGTAACAAGCATTACTATTAATGTATGCCTGACTTTTATATCAAAAGCAAAGAAAAAAAATAACCTTTTTACCAACTTTTCTCAACTTGAATATTTCGATTCCATTTGCGAACACGAGCCGGATTCTGGTTTGGATGAGGAAAAACTGAATTTCTTCAAGGAATTCACTACCGGACTTCCTCATGCTGACAGGACGCTTGTAGCTCTTTATCTTGAGGAGATAAGCTATAAAGAGATTTCCGAGATCACTGGTTTGTCCGAGGCAAATGCAAGAACAAGGATTCACAGAATCAAATTATTGATAAAAAAAGCATGGGAGGATAAATATGGAACTCGATGATTTCAAAAACGTTGTCGGAAAAATGTCAACTCCGGTTTTTGATAAGGAAAAATCAAAAGATGATTCATTAAATTCTATAATAGAATTATTTAAAACTGAACAGAAGAAAAGCAGAAGGAAATCTATTATTTGGTGTGTGGTTCTTATAGCGCTTTCAGTCATATATTTTTCAATTACGACAGGCAGGTCTGGTACATCTGCACTTGGGATGACTTTAATAGGATCAGGATTTATACTGGGTGCTCTTTATTTTTGGAACTCTTCAAAACCACTTCCAGACAAATTTTATTTGCTCCCTCCCGTTAAGTTCCTTGAGACAGCAGATCGACGATTGATGTACCTTCCTGTCGGCCAGCTTCTAAAAATTATTCCAATACTGGTAATATTAGGTATTGGAGGTGGAATGGTGTTCATTGACAGGCTTATTAAATACGCCATAAATAAAGAACTCCTGCTTCTAATCTGGATATGTTTTTTTGTGGGATTGTGCATCTTCGGATATTTTGCCGGCAAGAAGGACTGGGCTAAAACTTATGGTGACCTTCATCGCCGTATTTCTAAGGCAAAAAAGGACTTGTATGGTTCTTAAAAGGTGGACTCAGGCTTTTCGAAACTTGCAGTTTCGAAAAGTTGTTTGATCACTTCAAGCGATATAATAAAAATTCAGTACAGGAGTACCACATAGTTGAGCCCGGCAGCAAACACTTTATTTATTGATCATTGCTGATCATAATCCGGCGACTGCTCAATAAACCATAATCTTTATCTTTTCTAAATCCGGTAAATCATCCAGGCTTATCAAACGGTTGCGCTTTACCAACACGGATATTCCTTTTTTAAATCTTTCTCAAAGAACACTTTGGTTTTCAGAAAATAATTACTCATAAGAAAAGAATTCCAAAGAAAATTTTAAGGCCTTGTAACCTTTGGTGCACTCACCTACCCTAATCAATCATAACACAATTTTTCAAACTTAAAAAAACATAATAAAATGAAAACGCTCAGAAATTTTTCAAAGAAAGCTATCACTCTTTTAGCTTTTTCAGGCTTGCTGCTGTTCACGGCAAATGCACAAAACCATAACATGCCTGCCGTTGAAAACAATGCAGCCGTAGCAAAGGCAAAAGCCACTTACAATGAAAGCACATTACAGCTCCGTACAGCTATGAGGTTCCTCTGGTCACAGCACATGGAATGGACCTATGCAGCCGTTACTTCTTTTTTCACTACCACACGTAATTATGATGCCACGGCAGCACGTCTTTTGCAAAACCAGGAAGACATAGGCAATGCGATCAAACCTTTCTACGGTGAAGAAGCCGGTAATGCCTTGACCAAACTTCTGAAAGATCATATTTTCTCAGTGGTGAAAGTGATGACTGCAGCCAAAAGAGGTGAGCAGGAAAACCTGAAAGAAGCTGTTGCCGCCTCATATAAAAACGCACAGGAAATTGGTGATTTTCTTGCCAATGCCAACAAGTACTGGCCCCGTGATTTTGTCCGTGACATGTTGAAAACACATATTGACCAGACATTGGTTTATGCCACCGCAATTCAGCATGATGATTTTGCAAGCGGTATCAATTCCTACGGAGAAGCTGAAAAACACATGATGATGCTGGCAGATGCTTTGAGTGACGGGATCATTGCAGCTTTCCCTCAGAAATTCACCAAATAAAATATTCATACCCTTAGAAAGGATCTTCGTTTTCTCGTCAGTTAATAAGTAAGAGGTCCGTGGAAAATGACAGGTGAACACAACTTGTCATCGTTCAGAAAAGAAGTCGTATCGGCAATAAAGTTAGTACGGCTTTTTTGCTTTAATAAATAATTCACCTTGATTGTTGTCAGTACAATCAGGATGTGGAATTAGCCAAAAGCAGAAATTTTCGAAAAGGACTGAATCGCCAGTAGTTTCAGTCCGGATGCTTCCCAATTACCCTGCGGAACGCAAAGTTGTTGACCGGCAGCTTTGCAACAGGCTTATTTTATTATTTACTCCTCCATCAATATTTAAGAATAAAGCATCCTTTTCCCTCTTTCCCCGGTCTAAAGTAAAGTTACAGCCGAAATCATTGAAAGCATATTGGCCTGATTTTTACTTTACCAGAAGCAGCTTTATGAATTTGCTGTTATCAACAAAAACATTTTAAAAACATACCCCGATGAAAAGATTTGCTCTTTTGGCCCTGGTAACCCTTACGCTTTTTTCCTGTAAGCGTGACCCGGTAGCGCCTGTCAATGATAAAGTCACTTTGTTTTATGATAAAAGCGATGCCCAGCAGGCAGTAATACAGATATTCAGTTATGATGGCCAGGCCGAAAAGAACATGACCAACGATTTAACCAATAATTACTGGTGGCCCCGGGTTTCTTATGATAATAAAAAATTCCTGTGTTACCGCACCCCAAAAAAGGGGCCGGCACAAACTGACAATCCCGGAAATGATTATGATAATGCCGAACTGATGGTATTCAACATTGATGGGAGTGATCCTAAACTTATTATTCCGAAAGGCAAGTACGGATGGCAAAAACAGGGTGTGGCCAAGTTCAGCCCGGATGGGAAAAAGATACTGATGGCGGCCTTCTGCACAGATCCACAAAGAGGTTATATGAACTTTCAATGGAGAATGGTGGTAACGGATATCAATGGCAACGACCCATATATTATCTCGACCAGGAATAAGGTATATGCCGATCCTGCATGGTCACCCGATGGAAAACAGATCGTTTACGTTTCCCTGCCGGATGATAAACTCAATGGCACTAATGATGACTTTGAGATCTTTAAAGCGGATTATAACGAAAGCACTCATGAACTGAAGAATGAAACCAGGCTTACCGATGACAACCTGTATTGTTTTGATCCCTGCTGGAGCAACAGCGGACAATACATCGCTTTCTCCGTAAGTACTTTTCTGCTGACACCCTGGAATAGCGATATCATCCGTATCCGCACCGATGGGTCCGATAGAAAAGTTTTACTGGATGATGGGCTTTCCGATGGCGTACCCTACTGGACTCCTGATGATAAAAGAGTTTACTTCCACACGCTGGGCATAGGTACTACTTATTCCATTGCAAGTTGCGATGCGGTGAACGGCGGTGATAAAAAAATTCATCTGTTAGGCGGCACCAATAATACTCTGTATTCCACACCCCAGCCGATAAGAAGATAGACCGTCAGTCTCATTAAAATCATGCCCGCTTTTCAAAACTTATAATTTCGAAAAGCCATATCATCGTTTATAGCGATATAATAATGATGCGGGACAGTATGCCTTACATAGCCGAGACATCAAAGATTTTAAAACCATTAATTAATACACCGGTATATCCTTAAACATCCCTTTCATCTGGCCCCCATATTTACCGGTAAATGTTCTGGTCATAGCGTCCCCTATTTTTACGGGACTATTTCCTTCTGTTTTGATTCCCATTACAAAATAGCCGCTGGCTTTGCCTTCTTTAACAGATTCAATTACCAATTTGCATTCGGGTAATGGCGGAGGGGGATTATGTGCAAAAGAAGATGCGTAATACTTTGATTCATGTTCCGTAGAAAAGAAGGGTACGAATGAAGAGATATAAGGTTTTTTACCGGCGCCATAATACAGCACAGATTTGGTTCCGGTAATTTCCGGCAACTCTTTAATACCATAAGAAGGATTCTTTTTATTTAATTCATTAAAATTATAAGTTCCCGGAGCCAGTTTACCTGCTATTGGCTTAAATGTTATCTGTAAATAATTCTCACTGTTATTTCCTTCTTCTTTACTTGCCAGTAAAACATAGGTATTGTTTTCTCCTTTCATAATTTGGGTAAACGGGAGGATAATGTTCAGCAATTTTGATTGAAGCGACAAAGTTCCCGGTGCATTATTTAAACCAGAAGTCTCTGGTTGTGTTGATGCAACCGGTTTCGCTGTCTTTTCAGAAGCTTTGGCATTGGCGCCTGAAGGAGTAGTTGCAGGTTTTATATATGTATCTGCTTCCGGTTTAAAAATAAATTCCACTCTTCGGTTTTGTGCTTTACCCTCAGCAGATTTGTTATCAGCAATAGGTTGTGTTTCGCCCCGGCCTTCGGTAGTAAGTTTAGATTCATCAATTCCGTATTCTTTTACCAGGATATCTTTTACTGTTTCGGCCCGCTGATTCGATAGCTTCATATTCAGTGCGTCGTCACCATCGGAATCTGTATGCCCAATTATTTTTACCGTGTTGGTGGCATCTTTGATTACTTTGCTGACATCATATAATGCACCCATACTTTCGGGTTTCAGTTTTGCCGTGCCGCTGAAGAAAAGAAGATTACTGATAATTTTTCCCTGCTCAAAAGCAAGCCGGGTGTCGGGGATATCTTTTGCAATACGGATGTTGCCCAGGTAGAATTTTGTGTTGGTATTATAATGGGCGGTAAAGGCAAGAAGGTTGGGTATTGCCTCAGGGCTTATAGCACTGTTTACATCCAGCATTTTTTTGTTATTCCACCAAAAGCGAAGGCGTTTTCCCTGAACACATATACTGATATGAACCGGCATTGTTATGAGCAGCTTTAAACCCTGCTCATCAGAAAACTTTTTTCCACCGGCGCTGTTGCTTCCCATTCCCTTTCCGGTAGTCAACCGAAATACTTCACCGGTCCTTTCAATCCCAGCTGCAATCATTATTGCATCTTCATTAAACAAATTATTCCCTAAAAGAGTTTCATCCGTCACCAATTTACCCATTGAATTGGCCAGGATAATATAGAGGTCATTCCCCGACCTCTTTTCTTCCGGATCCATAAAAATGTCAAACTCTACAGAGTAATTATCTCCCCAGCTTTGCTTTTTGTTGCGGATGATATTGCGTGCGCCTCCTTTGGCATTCAGGGTAATCCAGTTGCCCTCCAGGCCTTCAATTTTTACTACCTCCGCAACGTTGGTTGTCATCCATCCTTCGGGTGTTTCACCGATATTATCCTTTTCAAAATTATCGAAGTATAAAATCGTTTTCCCGGGTATAAAATCAAACTTGCTGTAAACTTTGTATGATGACGTTCCCGCATCAACTTTCTTTACTTCCGCCGTCTCGTTTGTTTTGGGTTCTTCTTCCTTTTCTTTAGTCGGTTCCGCAGTGGGTTTCTCTGCCGGCTTCTCTGCCGGCTTGTCAATAGTCTTATCAATGGTCTTATCCACTGCCTTGTTTACTTTGTCTTTTATTTTTTTAAGTATCTGGGCCCGGGTTGCCGATATACCCAGGAGGATGCTTACCAAGCAGCATAATATTGTTTTCATTGTATTAATTTTTAATTGCCCGATAATTATTTTAACAGGGTAATGTACCTGCTCTTCTGACCGCAATCTTTCTCAAATATGGCTTCCCGGCAATTGACTATTTTCCACCTGAAAGAGTGAAATAAAAAATAAATATTCACGTAAAAAGGGGATATCCTCCTCAGAACTTTACAGTAATTTGTAATCTCAAACAAAACTGTATGTTATCAGGGCGATGGAAAATCCTGTGCCTGTCTTTTTTATTATTGACTGACTCATTTGCACAGCAAAAAGAAATTGACAGCCTCAGTAACCAGCTAAAGTCGGATCTTCCTGATACTACCAGGGCATTGAGTTTAATGAGGCTGGCATATTATTATGAAACAATTGATACGGAAAAATCAGCACAGGCTTATCAAAACGCAATTGCCTTTACAAAAAATAAAAAACTGGACTACCAAGCCGCAAATATCTATTTCAACCAATCCTATTTGTTTTATGCGCAGGGAAAATATCAGGAAGCAAGCGCATCAGTTGATACAGCCCTCATTTTCCTGGAAAACAGCAGCCATCCCAACACAGCGTTTAAAAGAGTGCAGGTGTACGGACAAATGTCCGGTATTTACAAAATGCTGAATGACTATGAAAAGAGTATCGAATATCAGTTAAAGGCTAACGAGATGAATGAAAAGCTGAACAGATTACCGGAACTATTGGTCGGGTATATCAATACCTCCGTCTTATACAAAGAAATGCTGGATTATCATAAACAGGAAGAGTATGCAAGGAAAGTTCTGGCAATTGCAAAGGAAACCAGTACCAATAAAGATTTTTTTCTGGCCTATATGTACATCGGATATTCTTTAGCCGAGCAAAACAATCATCAGGAAGCAAGAAAATACCTGGATAGTTCCAGGCTGTTTTTTAATAAAGATGAAAATTATCAACCCAACATGTTGATCTCATATTACCTGATTAACGGAGAAGTTTTTTTCATGTCGGAGAAATATGATTCTTCTTACCAGTATTTCAAAATGGCTTATGATTTAGGTAAAGAAAAAATGCAGAAATATGGCGAGTACCATGCCCTGGTACAGATGGGAAATGTACTCAGGAAAGAAAAAAAATTCATGGAAGCAGAAAAACTGTTGTTACAGGCTTATGAAGAAATCTATAAAACAGGTGAACTGGCTCAGAAAAATACGGCGCTTGAATATTTATCTAATTTATATGAGGACTGGGGTGATACAAAGAAGAGCCTCAAGTACTACAAAGATTTCAAAAAAGTTTCCGACTCTATAGTAAATGATAAAAATAAGAAATTAGCTATCTCCCTTGAGAAACAATATGAGAATGAGAAAAAAGAGGCTACTATAAAACTGCAACAGGTACAGATTAAAGACCGTAAAAGACTCAATTACCTGCTCGGCGGTGTGGCGCTCGCTCTTGTCATCATATCACTGCTTACATACCGGACTTATCATCAAAAACAAAAATTGCACCGGCAGCGCATCAGTGAACTGGAGACCGAACAAAAACTAAATGCTACCGAGGCAGTTCTGAAAGGTGAGGAACAGGAAAGGGCAAGGCTGGCAAAAGACCTGCACGACGGGCTGAGCGGCATGCTGTCAGGCGTAAAATATTCACTACAGGATATGAAAGGAAATCTCATTATGGCCGGGGAAAACCGCCAGGCTTTTGAAAGAAGTATAGACATGCTGGACAGTTCGATCAAAGAAATGCGGCGTGTAGCCCATAACATGATGCCCGAAGTACTGGTCCGTTACGGACTGGATGCCGCAATGAGAGATTATATTTCCGAGATCAACAAGTCAGGGATAGTAAATATTGTTTACCAGTCAATGGGTATGGCCAAAAAAGAAATGGAAAGATCATCAGCCATTGCTGTCTATCGCATAGTGCAGGAATTAGTAAACAATGTAATCAAACATGCACGGGCAACAGAGGTGTTAGTGCAATTGTTTGGAGAAAATGATAAATTGGTGGTAAACGTGGAAGACAATGGCAAAGGATTTGACACAAAGCTCAGCGAAGGGCAGGAAGGTATGGGATGGAAAAATATCCGTTCCAGGGTGGAATTGCTGAAAGGCACTATAGATATCCATTCCTCTCCTGAAAAGGGAACCTCCGTGAACCTTGAATTTAATATTGTATAAATGATAAAAGTTTTTATCACTGACGATCACTACATGGTCGTGGAAGGTATCCGCTCACTCTTGACCAGGGAAAAAGATATTGAGCTGATCGGCTATGCCTCGAATGCTGAATCCTGCAAAGCATTTTTAAAAAATCAGTTGCCGGATGTATTGCTGCTTGACATAAGCCTTCCGGATGGTAATGGCATTGACCTCTGTAATGAACTGAAAAATAAATATCCTTCATTATTCATCCTGGGCATCAGTACTTTTAACCAGGCCAGCTATATAAAAGAGATGATGGACAACGGAGCCTCAGGCTATGTATTAAAAAATGCAACGCAAAAAGAATTATCGGAAGCCATTCATCTTGCTTCCATTGGCAAGATATACCTGCCTTTTGAAGTGGCAAAGATTTTACACTCTGCCGAACAGCAAACAACGGGGAAAATTGTTTTGGGCAGAAGGGAAAAAGAAATCCTCAACCTGATCAAAGACGGGTACACCAATGCAGCAATGGCTGCACAACTCAATATCAGTATTAATACAGTGGATACGTACCGGAAAAGCCTGTTATCCAAACTTGAGGCAAAAAATACTGCTGACCTGGTGCGGCTTGCCTTTTTACATAAACTCATCAGCATTGAATAAACCGGTCATTGAAATGCGCCGGGCAAAAACAGCAACACAATATACTTTCTCACTCCCACCCCGCTCATAAATGCAGGATCACAGCGCCTGCCGGTAAAAACTCAAAGTACGGGTGCAGTTGAATTACAGGAAATAGACAACCTAAAAGATCCCAAACCAGAAATGACATGAAAAAAATTCCGGCCGGCTTTTTTAGCAAAAATTAAGGTCGGAAAAAAATAATTGTTTATTGATCAGGGCAGGGAAATTTTTTTTTTTTAATAAAACCGGATTGCCTAAGCCATATCCGTACCTGCATATTTTCAGCATTTTTTCTCAATGAATTATTTTTCATTACCAAAAAATATTTAATACATCTTTCCTATTTCTGAAATTTTTTTTTGCACAGGTCAAAATCAGAATTTTATTTTTTAATTAGAAATTAGCTGTAAATTGTCTTCAATTACTCCAAAAGCCAGTCGGTAAATTTGTGTAACGTAAAAGTATAAACCGGTCAATTTTTTAATTCTGATGTTGAGAGCCCGAATGGTATTTTTTATTTGAGTTTTTGGTAGCTTATTAAAACAGACCGGTTGCCGCAACAACGGGTTTTTGGAATTTATGCTTGAAAGCAGAGCGGAATATTTGAAAAACTATGTCCCTTGAAGAAAGGTTTTTAATACTTAAAAATCATTTCTTTCAATGGCCCAAAACCCGGCATAAATGAATTCGACTTATACTACTTTATGGCCATTTGTAGTTTATGGAATCGCTGTTGTACTGTTAGCTGCATTCATGCTGATAGCCTCCCACTTCCTGGGCGAAAGGCACAAGGAGAAAGCCACCGATGAGGTTTTTGAATCCGGTATTGAAGCCACCGGCACTGCCCGTGTTCTTTTCCCCATCCACTTTTATCTGATCGCCATGTTTTTTGTCATCTTCGACCTGGAGGCTGTGTTTGTAGTTTCCTGGGCCATTGCCGTGAAAGCGATCGGGTGGGCAGGATATTTTATCGTATTGTTCTTTATTGCCATATTGATTGCTGTATTGATTTATGAATGGAGGATCGGCGCTCTCGACTTTGGCCCTTCGGGTAAGAAAATTTTAAAAGCTTATCATCAAAGGAACAGGGAGAGCCGTCAGAAAAAAAATCCTAAGGCCGATGTGAAAGCAAGCGGGTCAATAGCGGAATAAAAGTTCAGTTTATTAAAAAATTAAAGTGTAAGAAATGAAATGGTGGACCACCAAGGCAAATGACCCTACGACCGTAATAAAAGGCAATAGTTCATTTGAAGAAACGGTACAGCAATCCGTAGTGCTCACTACGATGGAAAGCATGGTGGCCTGGGGAAGAAAGAATTCGATCTGGCCTTTCAATTTTGGCCTTTCCTGCTGTTATGTGGAAATGGCCACCAGCATCACGAGTAAATATGATGTGGCACGTTTTGGTGCAGAAGTGATCCGCGGCACTCCCCGCGAAGCAGACATGATGATAGTGGCAGGAACTGTTTTTATAAAAATGGCGCCTATCATCAAACGGCTGTATGAACAAATGATGGCGCCGAGATGGATCATCGCCATGGGCGCCTGTGCCTCTTCCGGTGGTATGTATGATATATATAGCGTGGTGCAGGGCGTGGATAAATTTATGCCGGTGGATGTATATGTGCCGGGATGCCCTCCCCGCCCCGATGCTTTCCTCGAAGGAATTGTTTTATTAAGAGATAAAGTAGGAAAAGAAAAAAGGCCTCTGAACTGGGTGATAGGCCCTCAGGGTATTGTAAGGCCTGATATGCCGGCCCAAAGAGATCTGAAACGTGCAGAAAGAATGAAGATGACAGAGATCAGGCCTCCTGATGAAGTGTAGATCTTTTAGTATCCGATGCAGTGAAGAAACTGAAATAAGTGTAATACCAACCCAAGAGATCAATGACAACGACTGACAACGATATAATTTCTGAATTAAAAAACAAGTTCGGTGAAGCGATACTGATGGCGCAGCCTACAAAGGATGAATTCCCGACTGTGTGGGTGGATGCTGCTCATATTGCTGAAGTGCTGAAGTATCTGAAGAACGAGATCAGCAGGCCCTACAAAATGCTGTATGACCTGACGGCCATTGATGAGCAGGCAAAAGTGCACAAGGTTCATCAAGACAGCAAATTCACCATAGTATATCTTTTATTATCATTCGACCGGAATAATTTCATAAGGATAAAAGTTCCTCTTTCTTCAGATAAACCTTCCGTCACTTCCATCACCAAGATCTGGCCTGCGGCAAACTGGTACGAAAGAGAAGTGTATGATATGTTCGGCGTAAACTTTGAAGGCCATCCTCACCTGAGAAGGATCCTTATGCCCGGAACATGGAAAGGGCATCCACTGCAGAAATGCCATCCGGCAAGAGCCACAGAGATGGGGCCATTTCAATTGCCCGAAGACAAACAGGATGAAGAACAGGATATGCTGAAATTCAAACCTGAAGAATGGGGACTCTCAAAATCAAACAACGATGAGGAATTCATGTTCCTGAATCTCGGGCCTCAGCACCCGGGCACTCACGGTGTATTGAGGTTGGTGTTACAGTTGGATGGTGAATCCATTGTCAATGTTGTTCCCGATATCGGATTCCATCACCGCGGTGCGGAAAAAATGGGTGAACGACAGTCATGGCACACTTATATTCCCTATACCGACCGTGTGGAATATTTAGGCGGTGTGATGAATAATTTTCCCTATGTAATGTGCGTGGAAAAACTGGCAGGTATTCAAATTCCTGACAGGGCAAAAGTGATCCGCATCATGCTGAGTGAATTGTTCCGCATATCCAGTCATCTGGTCTGGTACGGAACATTTGCACAGGACCTGGGAATGATGACTCCCGTATTCCTCACCTTCTATGACCGTGAGAAACTTTTCGGAATTGTAGAAGCCATTACCGGCGACAGGATGCACCCCAACTGGTTCAGGATCGGCGGAGTGGCACAGGATCTTCCTAATGGTTGGGAAAAAATGGTAAAGGATTTTCTCGACTATTTCCCGAAGAGATTGAAAGAGTACGACAAGATGGTGATGCGCAATAATATTTTCAAAGCCCGAACTGTAGGAATCGGAGTGTACACAACAGAAGAAGCCATCGAATGGGGAGTGACAGGCGCCGGATTGAGGGCCACAGGTTTTGAATGGGATTTCCGGAAGAAACAACCTTATTCCGGTTATGAGCAATTTGAATTTGACATTCCCACTGCACAAAACGGTGATTGTTATGACAGGGCTGTGGTTCGTGTGGAAGAGATGAGGCAAAGCCTCCGCATCATCAAACAATGCCTGGACAACATGCCTGAAGGCCCTTATAAATCGGATCATCCTGCTACCACTCCACCAATCAAGAAATACACCATGATACATATCGAAACGTTGATCAATCACTTTTTGAATGTTACATGGGGGCCGGTCATTCCTGCCGGCGAAGCATTTGTTGGAGTGGAAGCCACCAAAGGTCATAACGGTTATTACCTGACCAGTGACGGAAGCACCGGTTCATACAGGACCCGGATCAGGACTCCGTCATTTCCGCACATGCAGTTTGTGCCGGAGATAAGTAAAGGATATACCATTGCCGATTTACTGGCAATATTGGGAAGCGTGGACTACGTGTTATCGGACGTGGACCGTTAAAATTTGGATCATAAAATTGATTGAGAAAAATTATGGCAGAAGAAAAGATCATATCGGAAGAAGCATACAGGGAAATTGAGGAGATGTTTCATCATGTGCCGAAGAAAAGTGCAACCTGCATTGAAGCATTGAAAGTGGTGCAGAAATATCATCGCTGGGTATCGGATGAACGATTGAAAGAGCTGGCAAAATTCCTGGAAATGACACCGCACGAACTGGACAGCATCGCCACTTTTTACAACATGATATTCCGCAGGCCGGTGGGCAGGCATACAATTCATGTTTGCAACAGCGTGAGCTGCTGGATCATGGGATACGAAGCCATATCAGGTTATTTAAAAAAGAAACTGGCGATTGACTACGGGCAAACAACACCCGATGACCGGTTCACATTATTACCCATTCCCTGCCTGGGCGCCTGTGATCATGCACCAACGATGATCATTGATGAAGACCTGTACAGGGATCTTACAGTAGAAAAGATAGACGGAATATTGGAAAACTATAAATAAAAAAATGTTTCATCAGCAAATGAGCAGAAGATAAAAGATCATGGAGAGACCATTAACGCAACATATAAAAAAAGACGGCAGCGTACTTACATTGGAAGAGTATGAAAAAGTGGGTGGCTACAGCGCTCTGAAGAAAGCATTGAAGTCAACCCCTGATGAGATCATGGAGATGGTAAAGAACTCCAGCCTGAGAGGGCGTGGCGGCGCAGGCTTCCCTACAGGAATGAAATGGAGTTTTGTTCCCCGTGGAGCTAACACGGTCACTCCCAAATATCTTGTTGCCAATGGTGATGAAATGGAACCCGGCACTTTTAAAGACAGGTTATTGGTAGAAGGCAATCCGCATCAACTGATAGAAGGAATGATCATCAGTTCCTATGCTATTCAGGCCACCATCGGTTACGTCTTTCTGAGATGGGCCTATCATGTGGCTGCCGAAAGAGTGGAACATGCACTCCGGGAAGCATACAATGCCGGCTATCTCGGAAAAAATATTTTAGGCAGCGGTTATGACCTGGAAATGCACTTGCATACCAGCGTAGGAAGGTATATGTGCGGTGAAGAGACCGCTTTGTTGAATGCATTGGAAGGCAAGCGTGCCAACCCCAGGAACAAACCTCCTTTCCCGCAGGTGAGCGGATTGTTTGGAAAACCGACGATCGTAAACAATGTGGAGACACTTTGCAACATTCCTCACATCATTGCAAACGGAGTTGATTGGTATAAGCAGATCAGTAAATCACCCGGAGGCGGCGGCACCAAATTATACGGAGCAAGCGGAAGAGTGAAAACGCCGGGAATATGGGAACTCCCTTTGGGAACTTCATTGCGTGAGATCCTTGAAGTGCATGCAGGCGGAATGCAGGATGGCTATAAATTCAGAGGAGCATTGCCCGGAGGCGCTTCCACCGATTTTCTGACAGAAGATCACCTGGATGTGGCTATGGATTTTGAAGAAGTGCCTAAAGCAGGAAGCCGTTTGGGAACGGGAACAGTCATCGTGATGGATGACAAGACCTGCCCTGTCGGAATGTGTCTGGCGCTTGAAAAATTTTTTGCACAGGAGTCCTGTGGATTCTGTACTCCCTGCAGGGAAGGATTGCCCTGGACTGCAAAAATTTTATTGGCGCTCGAAGAAGGAGAAGGAAAGATGGAAGATATAGATCATTTAACTTATCAAACGCATTACATGGCTCCCGGGAATACATTTTGTGCGCTGGCACCCGGGGCGATGGAGCCGTTGCAAAGCGCTTTGAAATATTACAGGGAAGATTTTGAAAAACATATCAAAGAACACAGGTGTACGTACCGGTAAAAAATAAACAGGCATTTCAAAATGCTTTCAATATATAAATAAAGATCATGGCCAAAGTTTTTATAGATGACATAGAATATGAAGTGCCGGATGGGAAGAACATGCTTGAAGTATGCCTTTCCCTCGGATTCGATCTTACTTATTTCTGCTGGCATCCCGCCCTGCATTCCATAGGCGCCTGCCGTCAGTGTGGCGTGATCAATTATAAAGATGAAAACGACAAGAGAGGAAGGATCACCATGGCATGCATGTTGCCTGCCTCCAATGGAACCCGCATTTCTATCGAAGCCAAAGCAGCTCATGATTTCCGTGCCGGGAATATTGAATCGCTGATGCTGAACCACCCGCATGACTGCCCGGTATGTGATGAAGGTGGTGAATGTCATTTGCAGGATATGACATTGATGTCGGGTCACAACTACCGCAGGTATCGTTTCAAGAAAAGAACGCACACCAATCAATACCTCGGCCCATTTCTCAATCATGAAATGAACCGCTGTATCCAGTGTTATCGTTGTGTGCGTTTCTATAAAGATTATGCCGGAGGAAAAGACCTGGATGTATTTGCAGCACATGATGATATTTATTTCGGCCGCAGTGAAGATGGCGTTCTGGAAAATGAATTCAGCGGTAACCTGGTGGAAGTATGCCCGACAGGAGTTTTCACCGATAAAACATTAAAACAACATTACACACGCAAATGGGATCTCACCAGCGCTCCCTCAGTATGCCACGGATGCAGCCTGGGTTGTAATATCCTTGCTTCGCAGCGTTACGGAACGATACGCCGCATACTCACAAGATATAACGGCGATGTGAACGGCTACTTCCTTTGTGATCGTGGAAGATTCGGTTATGAATACACCAACAGCAAGAAGAGAATAATAAAAGCGCTTAAAAGAGTAAGCGGCACTTATCAGCCGATAGAAAACGGAAATGCATTTGAAGAAGTGAAAGCATTGATGGGAGAAGGTAAAAAAGTGATCGGCATCGGCTCGCCAAGAGCATCGCTCGAATCAAATTTCCTCTTGAAAGAATTAGTTGGGGAAAATAATTTTTACGGAGGAATATCCAACACTGAAGGAAATCTAATAAAACAAGTCATTGATATTTTAAAGAAAGGGAAAGTCAAAACGCCCTCGCTGGCAGAAGCAAAAGGTTATGATGCCGTATTTATCGTTGGAGAAGATGTCACCAACACCGCACCTATGCTGGCGCTTTCCCTGAGGCAGGCAGCAAAGAACAAACCGAATGAAGAAGCATTTGCAATAAGGATTCCTTTGTGGAATGATGTCGCCATCCGAGAGATCGTTCAGGAAAGAACAGGACCTTTCTTTATTGCCACGGTTCATCATACCAAACTGGATGAGATCTCTTCCGGGTCCTTCTACGGCCATCCGGATAATATTGCAAGATTAGGACATGCTGTCGCACAAAAAATTAATAACAACCTGCCATCTGTTCCGGATGCTGACAGGGAGAGTGCATCTCTTTCTTCTTCCATTGCAGAAGCATTGCTTGCTGCCAAGAAACCGCTCATCGTTTCGGGCACAAGTCTCTTCAGCAAAAATGTGATCGAAGCGGCGGCCAATGTTGCCTACGCCTTGAAAGAACAGGGAAAAGATGTAGGACTGATCTATACAGTTCCTGAAGCCAATTCAGTCGGGATGACCCTTCTCTCTGAAAATTTTGTTGATGATGCCATTGCAAGAGTTGAGAAAGAAAGAGCTGATGTTCTCCTTATCCTGGAAAACGACTTGTATCAAAGAATAGGTAAGAAAGATTCAGAAGCTATTTTAAAAAGGTGCAACCAGGTTGTTGCATTTGAAAACCTGGAGAATGAAACCACAAACTCCTGCGACTATCTATTTCCCGCCGGAACTTTTGCAGAGTCAACCGGCACTATTGTAAATAATGAAGGTCGTGCACAAAGATTTTACCAGGTGCATATCCCGAGAAATGAAGTGAGGAGCAGTTGGAAATGGCTGGACATTTTAAGGCAGGATCTGCAAACAGCAGAAGCAAAAGACTTTGATGCCATTGTTGATGAACTGATCCAAAAGAATCCTGAATTGCAAAAAATAAAAGAAACAGCGCCAACGGCAGACTTCAGGATCGGCACACAAAAAATTCCGCGTTCACCGCATAGATTCAGCGGCAGGACTTCCATGATTGCAAACATCAATGTAAGTGAACCCAAACCTCCGGTTGACAATGATTCACCCATGTCCTTCACCATGGAAGGATACCACGGAATACAGCCTTCACCGGACACTGCTTTTTACTGGTCACCGGCATGGAACTCAGTTCAGGCCATCAATAAATACCAGATAGAAGTGGGCGGGCCTTTGCACGATGGCAACCCGGGAAAAAGATTATTTGAACCGGATGAAAACCGGCAGGCAAAATATTTCAATGACATACCTTCTTCCTTCCATCCGTCAAACGATGAGTTACTGGTGCTTCCTTTATATCACATTTACGGATCGGAAGAACTGACTGCACTGAGCCATGCAGTGAAAGAAAGAATACCTCAGGCATATATTGCACTGAATGAGAACGAAGCCAGGAGAAAAGGTCTGAATGCGGAAGGAGGAAAAGTTGAGTTTTATTATCAGGATAAAAAATGGGAACTTTCATTGAAGATAGACAACAGCCTGCCCGATGGGATTGCGGGTTTGCCGAAAGGACTAAATGAAACTTCCGGTATCGGATATCCGTTCCGGACAAAAATAAACAGTTGATACCATGAGCGAGACGTGGATCCATATTCTGATCATTGTATGCGTTCTGTTAGGAATGGTCACCATTGCTGCAGGGCTGATCTATGTTGAAAGAAGAATGCTCGCAGTATGGCAGGAACGTTATGGCCCTAACCGTGTCGGGCCTTTCGGCATCTTCCAGGTGATGGCGGATATGGTAAAAATATTTTTCAAAGAAGACTGGATACCGGGTTTTGTGGACAGAAAAGTTTTTATCGTTGCTCCCACCATCATCATGATCACTACGCTGTTGAGTTTTGCCATCGTGCCATTTGCACCGGGAATTGTGGTGGCGAATCTTAATGTGGGCATTTTGTTTTTCCTTGCCATGTCTTCATTAGGAGCTTACACCATTGTGCTGGCAGGATGGGCTTCCAATAATAAATATTCTTTGATCGGCGGTTTGCGTGGCGCCGCCCAGATGATCTCTTACGAAGTGTTCATGGGATTATCGCTGATGGGCGTGGTCATCCTGGCCGGCTCTTTCAATATGACTGATATTGTGATGGCACAAAAAGGAATGTGGAATGTAGTGCCGCAGTTCATCGGTTTTGTCATCTTCTTTATTGCGGGACTGGCAGAAACACACCGCTTGCCTTTTGATATTCCGGAAGCGGAAAGTGAGTTGATCGCCGGATTCCACTCCGAATATTCCGGAATGAAATTCGGGATGTTCTTTGTGGGAGAATACCTGGGTATCACACTGGTGTCAGCAATGACCACAGTGTTGTTCTTCGGAGGATGGCTCGGACCTTCATTCCTCCCTCCTATCGTTTGGTTTTTGATAAAAATGTTCGCTTTCATACTTGTATTTGTTCTTCTTCGTGCTTCATTGCCACGACCGAGATATGATCAGCTCATGTCCTGGGGTTGGAAAATTTTATTACCATTGGCGCTGCTGAATCTCCTGGTGACGGGAGCCATAGTGCTGTACAACCAGTAAGGATCATGAAGGGAAGAAAATATTTTATGAGTATGAAAAGGAAGGATGAACCGGTAAGGAAGGAACAATTGTTGGATCATTAAAAAAAGAATTCATCATGTTAAGCAGTATCAGAACAGTGTGGTTGGTCTTTTTACACATGTTCAAAAAGAGAGTGACTATTGAATACCCTGAGAAAAAAGCTTATCTCGCACCCCGGTGGCGCGGCAGGATCGTGCTGACCCGGGATCCGGATCATAATGAAAGGTGTGTTGCCTGTTATCTGTGCGCTGCCGTTTGCCCTACCGATTGTATTTCGCTTCAGGCAACAGAAGATGAGAACGGAAGAAGGAAGCCGGAATATTTCAGGATCAATTTTTCACGTTGCATTTTCTGCGGCCTGTGCGAGGATGCCTGCCCTACTTATTCGATACAACTGGTACCCGATTTTGAAATGGGAGAATACAAACGGCAGGACCTGGTTTATGAAAAAGAAGATTTGCTGATTGACGGACAGGGAAAATATCATGGTTATAATTTTTACAGGGTGGCAGGCGTGGCTGTAGGAGTGAAAGGAAAAGGAGAAGGAGAAAACGAATCGGCACCTGTGGACAGAAAAAAATTAGTGCCCTAATCAAAATTAAAATGTTTATCAGCCCGGGAGAATAGTAAATAGTACATGCAGATAATTTTTTACATAGCAGCCCTGGTCGCCATTGTTTCAACGGCGATGGTGATCACAAGAAAGAATGCCGTCCATGCACTTCTTTACCTGATCGTTTCCTTGCTGGCAGTGTCGGTAATCTTTTTTATAATGGGCGCTCCTTTCGTTGCCGCCCTGGAAGTGATCGTGTATGCAGGCGCCATCATGATACTGATCATATTCGCCATCATGATGCTGAACCTGGGGCAGGCTTCTGAAAAAAGAGAAAAGGAATGGCTCAAACCCCGGACATGGATCGGTCCCGGAATTCTGGCCGCCATACTTTTGGCAGAATTGATTTATACGTTAAATTCATTCAGTCCGTCCGCACATGAACAGGCGATCATTGATGCCAAAGATGTAGGAATGTCTTTGTTCAGCACTTATGCACTGGGTGTGGAGCTTGCTGCCATGATGCTGATGGCAGGTATAGTTGGCGCTTATCACATCGGTCATGAAAAACAAAAAGAATATCACAGGTATTTACAAAAAGAAGAAAAACTATGATCTACGTTCCTGCTAATATGGGCCTTATGCTTGCAGCCATTCTGTTTCTGCTTGGATTGATCGGTGTGCTGACACGCAGAAATGTTTTGTTCATCCTGATGTCGCTGGAAATAATGCTGAATGCGGCAGGCCTGGCTTTTGTGGTGGCCGGCGCTCACTGGATGCAGGCCGATGGACAGGTGATGTTCATCTTCATCCTGACGATGGCGGCAGCAGAAGTTTCCGTGGGGCTTGCATTGATACTGCAAATGCATCGCCATCACAAAACGGTTGACACGAATGTTCTGAATTTATTGAAGGATTGAAATTGACAGATAAAAAATAAACGGTTCAAGAAATAAAACAACATGGATGTTTTTCAACTTCTTTGGTTGATCCCGGCTCTGCCCTTTTTCAGTTTTTTGATCCTTTCTCTTTCCGGATCAAAATTCTCCAGGACGGGTGTGGGCGTTTTTGCAACACTTTCCGTGGGGATATCGGCATTGATTACGCTGATCATCGGAATTCAATTCCTGTCCTCACCGCCTGCCGGACATTTTTATGAGCAGACGCTTTGGGTGTGGTTTGATGTTGCGGGGTTCAAGCCTTCCATCGCATTTTACCTGGATCCTTTATCCCTTGTTTTCACTTTCGTTGTCACTTTTGTAAGCTTTCTCATCCACTGGTATTCCATCGGGTTCATGAAAACGGAAGAAGGCCATGTCCGCTTCTTTGCTTACATGAACCTGTTCGTGTTTTCCATGCTGATGCTGGTACTTGCCAATAATCTTTTACTGCTTTACCTCGGATGGGAAGGCGTTGGCTTGTGTAGTTTTTTACTGATCGGATTCTGGTATAAAGACCCGTACAACTGTTATGCAGCCCGCAAAGCATTTATCGTAACACGCATTGGCGATACGGCAATGATGATCGGATTGCTGATGCTGGTAAAGAATTTCAACACTCTTGACATTGCATCCATATTAACCACCGCTCCGCAAACATGGAGTCCCGGTGCTTCACAGGCATTCTGGGTAACCATTCTTTTATTAGGTGGAGCTGTCGGGAAGTCGGCACAGCTTCCTTTGCAAACATGGCTCCCCGATGCCATGGCCGGCCCTTCACCCGTCAGTGCATTGATCCATGCTGCAACCATGGTAACAGCAGGGGTTTACCTGATTGCAAGAACTCATGTATTGTATGAACTGGCGCCTGCGGTGCAAACGCTGGTTGCCATTGTCGGCGCTGCTACCCTGCTGATCGCAGGATTCAGCGCCATTGTTCAACGAGATATAAAAAGAGTGCTGGCATATTCCACCATCAGCCAGATCGGTTATATGTTTCTTGCACTTGGCGTAGGCGCATGGTCAGCGGCCGTATTTCATTTTATGATCCATGCATTCTTTAAATCACTGCTCTTCCTTTCTGCAGGCGTGGTGATCATTGCGATGCATCATGAACATGATATTTTTAAAATGGGAGGCCTGCGAAAAAAGATGCCGGTGGTGTTCTGGACATTCCTGTTCGGCGCCGGAGCTTTGGCTGCCATACCACTGATCACTGCAGGCTTTTACAGTAAAGATGAAATTTTGTTTTTTGCCATGGCATCCACTAAAGGAAGCACATGGCTGTGGCTCGCCGGTTTCGTGGGAGCCTTCATCACCTCTGTTTACACATTCCGGATGGTATTCGTCGCTTTCTTCGGCGAACAAAAACACGACATTCATTACAAGCCGGGAATCAGTTTCAAAATACCATTGATCATCCTGGGCATACTTTCATTGATAGCAGGCTTTATTGAACTTCCTCATACTTTCGGGCATTTCACTCCTTTCTCCGATTTTATCAATACAGTTTTTCCTGCCGTGCAACTGATACCTGAAAAAGAAGGATTAGAACTGACCCTGCAGATCAGCACTGCAATCCTTGCCTTGTTCGGAGTGTTCCTTGCCTGGCAACTCTATATGAAAAGACCTCAGATGGTCGCCCGTTTCAAAGAAACAGGTTTTGGAAAACGACTTAATGATTTCCTGTTTTCCGGTTGGAAATTTGACTGGCTTTACGATACATTTTTTGTGAAACCATTTGTATGGCTTTCTAAAATTGATAAAAGTGATTTTGTGGACAGAATTTACGGAGGAGTGGCAAACCTGAACCTGTATTTTAATAAATTATTAAGCGCTACACAAAACGGCAATGTAAGATCTTATGTATTAGGTGTTGCATTGGGTGCTGTGATCGCTTTAACTATTATTCTGTTCTTATGACGTTGGTCTATATCATACTCATATTGATGTTTGGCGGGCTGATCTCCTGGATCATCGCCGGGAAGAATAGTTCGCTGGCAAAAGGCATTGCACTGTTAGCTGTTCTTGCTGACCTGGTCATCATCATCGGCTTCTGGATCTCTGTTTATGATAAATTCGATCTCGGTTCACAACAATGGCTGATAGATTACCGGGTAGAATGGATGCCGCAACTGGGTATCAGTTTTCATCTTGCCATGGATGGATTAAGCCTGTTGATGACCGCCCTTGCATTATTCCTCGGCGCCGTTTCCCTGATCGTATCGTGGAATGAAATCAGCAAAAATTTAGGCTTCTATCTTTTCAACGCACTATGGCTGATCGCCGGCATCATCGGGGTATTTCTTTCCCTGGATCTCATACTTTTCTATTTCTTCTGGGAAGTGATGCTGGTGCCCATGTATTTCATCCTGGCCATCTGGGGCCATGAGAACAGGCGTTACGCAGGAATGAAATTTTTCTTATTCACTCAGCTAAGCGGATTGCTGATGCTGATCGCCATCATCGCTTTGTATTTCATTCATGGGAAAAACAGCGGCCAATATACATTTGATTATTTTGCTTTGATCGGAACCTCGCTTTCTGCCAAAACAGGGTTATGGCTGATGTGCGGTTTTATGATCGCATTCCTGGTAAAACTGGGCATTGTTCCATTTCACAGCTGGCTGCCCGATGCCTACACTCAGTCTCCTACGGGAGGAAGTATTCTTCTGGCTGCATTAATGTCAAAGACGGCTGCCTACGGAATGTTGCGCTTCGTAGTTCCCCTGTTTCCTGAAGCATCAAAAACATTTGCCCCGGTAGCAATTACTTTAGGTGTTGTAAGCATTTTATATGGAGCCAAGCTTGCCTATGCTCAAACCGACCTGAAACGGATGATCGCTTTTTCCAGCATGAGCCACATGGGTTTTATCATGGTAGGGATATTTTCATTCCAGGCTCTCTCTTATCAGGGCACCATCATTGAGATGATAGCACATGGCATCAGCATTACCGCACTGTTCACCGTTGCCGGTGTCATCCATGCAAGGATACAAACAAGGGATATGGATCAGATGGGAAGATTTTGGGAACAAGTTCCGAAGATGGGAGCCATCACCATGATCTTTGTGCTGGCCACGTTGGGCTTGCCCGGGCTCGGTAATTTCGTTGCAGAATTCCTGATACTCACCGGCGCTTTCAAATCCAATGTTACACTGACAGTTTTGGCTGCTCTCGGGCTGATCGCTTCCATGATCTACGCCCTGGTGATACTGCAAAAGATATTTCACGGAGAAAGAAGAAAAGAATGGAAGCTTACTGATCTTACTCCAAGAGAAGTATTGGCCATGGGATGCCTCATCGTTGCCATTGTATGGATAGGAATCTATCCGCAACCGGTCATCAAAACAGCACAACCCACCGTGAACAGCTTAGAGCAAAATTCAAATAATACGACTTTTGTAAATGACACGGGACCCACAAATAAAATGACACTGAAGAACGGAGATGAAAATATGACCATGACCCGGGAGACTTCCACTTTCTTTTTATCACTTAATAAAAAAGGAGGTGGAAAATGATCAGTCTTACAGGATTAAATTTAATATTACCTCAGCTAATCATTGCACTGGCTGCCATCATTGTGATGCTTTCCATAGCCGTGAAAAGATGCCACAGATTCACTAACCTGTTCACTCTTCTTTCTTTTGCGGCAGCAGCAATCTCTGTATTGTACATTCCAAGAGGTTCGTTCGGAGTCTCTTCCCTTTTTGTAGTGGATGGTTTTGGTAAATTCTTTACTGTGCTGATCGCATGCGCCGGATTTGTGATCACATTGATGTCATACCATTATCTCAATGCACGGGAAAAAAGAAATGAAGAATATTATATTCTCTTACTCCTATCCTCATTGGGTGCGCTCACCATGGTCATCAGCAATCATTTTGTTTCTTTCTTCCTGTCGCTGGAAGTGCTGAGTGTTTCGCTTTATGCTCTTATCGGGTATCTGAAAGAAGAACCTGCCGGAATAGAATCGGGAATCAAATACCTGGTGCTGGCTGCCGTTTCCTCTTCCTTCCTTCTTTTTGGAATTGCACTTATCTATATGCAGACCGGTCATCTTGACCTGAGTGGTATTGCAGCAGGACTGTCTTCTTCAGGAGAATTTTCGGGAGTTTTTATAGCAGGGCTTGCCATGGTGATAGTGGGAATTGGATTCAAGATGGCACTGGTGCCGTTTCATTTGTGGACACCCGATATCTATGCAGGAGCATCAGCGCCGGTTTCAGCCTTTGTGGCCACTGTATCCAAAGGAGCCGTATTTGCATTTCTGCTGAGATTATTTTACAGTACGGGCGGATTGGAAAACAAAAACGTCTGGACCGTCTTTACTATAATCGCTGTTGCTTCCATGCTGTTCGGAAACTGGCTGGCACTGCGGCAACAGAACATTAAACGGTTGCTTGCTTATTCTTCTATCGGCCACCTGGGATATCTGATGGTAGCCTTTCTTGCCATAACAGACAGGGGAATGCAGGCCGCTACATTTTACCTGGTCGTTTATTTCACCGGCATGCTCGCTGCCTTTGGCACTGTCATCTATATGTCCAATAAAAAAGGAGAAGCCCTGTATATTGATGATTACCGTGGCCTGTTCTGGAAAAAACCCTGGCTGGCAGCCATCTTTACCACAGTGATGTTATCGTTGGCGGGAATACCGTTAACAGCAGGATTTTTGGGTAAACTGTATCTTCTTACTGCGGGAACGGAAGTAGGGATATGGCTCCTGGTGATAGTATTGGTGGTCTCCAGCGGCATCGGGTTATTTTATTACCTGAGAGTGGTGGCTGTGATGTTTGCAGGGAAAAATGAGAATGAGGCATCTTCTGAACCGGTCATCGGAAAAATCTTCCCACATGGATTAGTTTTGACCCTGCTGTTCCTTCTTCTTTTATGGTTTGGTGTCTATCCGTCATCCCTGCTGGAGATCATACAACAGATAGCAAGCGTGATACGATAAATATTTTAAAGGTAAATTCAGGTTATTTCCCGCCCGGAAAGGAACTACTTAACAATAGTTCATTATCTGAAGAAAAGTCATCTCACTTTCATCAACATGATCTTAATAAATAAATTTCATTAATTCCATTACTTGATTATCTTACTATATAAATCAACCCTGCTTGTCAACAGAAAGTACTGAAGAAGGTTTGAAACGGGTCATCGGCGTACCCGGCCTTACACTTTCAATAATCAACGGTGTCATTGGTGCAGGTATTTTTGCCCTTCCCGGAATTGTCGGTACTTCTTTAGGTGCCTTTGGTATTTATGCCTATATTTTTTGCGGTATTATGCTCTTTTCCATTATGCTTTGTTATGCGGAAATAGGCAGCAGGACAACAACGAGCGGCGGTTCTTATGCTTATGTTGAAAATAGTTTAGGTGATTTTCCGGGATACCTCGTCAACTGGCTCTACTTCTTTGGCTGGGGCATAGTAGGCAGCGCTGCCCTGATGAATATTTTAGCTGATTCTCTTGCGGTCATGTTCCCTTTATTCAATGAAGCATTTTATCGTGGTCTTCTCTTTTTATTTCTTACCGGCCTGATGATCACCATCAATGTATTTGGTGCAAAACTATCAGTGGGTATCGTGAAGCTGATCACCATCATCAAACTGATCCCGCTTTTCGGGATCATTATTCTCGGCTTCAGTTATATTGACACTGCTAATCTTCACTGGGATCACTTGCCTTCAACCGCTGTATTCAGTAATACGGCTCTTGTTTTGTTTTTCGCTTTTGCCGGTTTTGAAACTTCACTCGGCGCCAGCGGCGAGATAAAAAATTCCAAACGCACCGTTCCGCTCAGTCTTCTGATGGGAGGGCTTTTCGTTTTGATCATTTATTTGCTTCTGCAAACCATAGCCCAGGGTATTCTGGGATCGCAGATGGCTCAGTTCAAAGACGCTCCTTTGGCCGCAGTGGCTGACAAGATCATCGGACCGGCAGGAGCCACAATCCTGCTGGCTTGTGCAGCTATTTCCTGTTTTGGAACTGTAACACTCGATATACTTTGCACACCGCGGTCTTTATTTGCCGGAGCCAATAAAGGACTATTCCCTAAATTTTTAGGAAGAGTACATCCAAAATTCGCCACACCTTATCTTGCTGTGTTCACTTACGGGACTTTGATCATTATTTTTTCTGTTTCAGGAGGATTCAGACAACTTGTTATCATATCCAGCGCCTGTGTCCTGATCGTTTACCTCGCTGTGATCTTAGCCACAATAAAGTTGAAATTAAAGGATACGGACAAAGAAAAAGGATTTTTTAAAATACCAGGGGGACTGGTCATCCCATTGATCGGTGTAGCATCCATTGTCTGGGTGCTCACCAGCCTTGGCAAACGTGAGATCCTTTTCACTTTATTATTCATTTTTATTGTAAGTATCTTTTACTTATTCAACAAATGGACAAAACCAAAAATCAAATCATCAGCAATGCCCGGGTGAAAAATTTCAAAGCGGGACCGGATATTCCCTGCCTTCAGCATTCTATTCATTACAATATGGCCTGGCACCGGAGAACTAAAAAAAAAAAATATTCTGCACGGTATAAGCTTACACAAAGAGCCTAAACCAGTTCATTTTCAGGCAATAATATCAGAACTCAGGCGTTTAATAGCGAGGAGAAAAGCTATAAATCTTCGCTTTAAGTTTGTAGTTTAGCATAACAAATTATCCGTGAAAACATTATATCAATAACTTTTGTATCCATGAATGCGGAAAGTCCACTTATGAGATCGCAGTTCCTGAACCGGATTTTACTTTTGGTTCTGTTGCCTGTTTTATTTTTTTCCTGCAACAAACAAACACTTGAAAATTTTCAGAATGAACCTTTAAGCGATTATCTGCCGTTACAAGCCGGTAAATATATTACATACAGGGTGGATTCACTTGTATTCACCAACTTTGGACGTAACGGGGAAACACACAGTTATCTTGTGAAACACATCATAGATGCACAGATAACGGATAACCTGGGGAGGCCTTCCTACCGGGTATTTCGTTACACTAATGATACTACAGCATCAGGCCCCTGGATACCTACCGGGAGTTATTTTGTCACTCCCCTTAAAAGCGACATAGAAGTGATCGAGGATAACCTGCGTTTTATAAAATTACATTTACCCATTTCTGAAAAAACCAAATGGAAGGGAAACAAGTACCTTTCTCCCAGCCCTTACAGCACTTTATATAGTTTCAGCAATGATGATGATATCCAGGATTGGGATTACCAGTTTGATACGGAAGATTCAACATTTAGTTACGGCGGGAAAAACTACAGCAGTGTTTGCAGCGTGGAAGAAGCCAATGAATCATTCAATGTTCCTATAACAAACCAGGCAGCTTATGCATCCTACACAAGAGCTGTTGAAAGATATTCAAAAAACATCGGGCTTATTTTCAGGGATTACACCATGTGGGAATACCAGCCATACACCGGCAGCGGAGGTGGATACCAGGTCGGTTTCGGAATTAAAATGTGGATGGTTGATCATAACTGATAAAGAGAGAGAAGAAAAATTTAATCACTTCCCGGTTTGAATCACCGGAACTGCATAAAGCCACATCCGGATGAAAAAATTGCTTTTACTCCCCTTCCCTATTTTTTTGTTACTAGCGGTAACTACCGCACAGTTTTCCCGGTATGTAATTACGTTTAAAGATAAAGGGAACAACACTTATACTTTAACCAATCCTGCCGCATTTCTTTCCCAGCGTTCCATTGACAGGAGAGCCCGCTATCATATCCCCGTTGACAGTACCGACCTTCCCGTTTCACCTTCTTACATTACACAAATAAAAAATGTTCCCAATGTTACATTACTGAATATTTCCAAATGGCTGAATTCTGTAACAATAAGAACTGCTGATGTCAATGCAATCACAACCATCACTGCATTGCCATTTGTAAAAAGTATAAGCGGGATTGCCGCCCGGCCGGTAGAGAAAGAAGATGGCATTAAAGATAAGTTTGATAACGAAAATATCTCAACGGGTGCACCTGTAAAAAATCGGTTTACGCAAACAGAAGATGACTATTACAATTACGGTGCTGCTTCATTTGCTGAAGTCAACCTGCACAAAGCACAATTTCTTCATGACATAGGGTTAAGAGGCCAGGGAATGCAGATCGCCATAATAGATGCGGGCTTCACTAACTATGCAAGTCTGAAAGCCTTTGACAGCATTAATGCTAATGGACAGATTTTGGATACATGGGATTTTGTTGCCGGCAATTCAGATGTAAATGATCATGCACATGGCATGGAATGCCTATCGATCATCTCTGCCAATATACCGGGGCAATTCATCGGTAAGGCGCCCAAAGCAAGTTTTTATTTATACCGCAGTGAAGATGCAGCTACCGAGTATCCGATAGAAGAACATAACTGGGCTTGCGCCGCAGAAAGAGCAGACAGCGCAGGTGCGGATGTGATCTCCACTTCACTCGGTTATACACAATTTGACAACCCGGTTTTCAACCACACTTATGCTGACATGAATGGAAGGACTACAATGGCTGCATTAGCCGCAACGATAGCTGCAAGAAAGGGCATCCTTGTCTTTGCCGCCAACGGAAATGACGGAAACAATGCGTGGCATTATCTGTGTACCCCTGCTGATGCAGACAGCATTCTTTCAGTAGGAGCAGTAAATACAAGCGGAGCTGTTGGAAGTTTTTCCAGTTACGGCCCTTCATCTGATGGCAGGGTGAAGCCTGATGTTGCTTCTGTTGGAGTAGGTGCTGTATTGGAAACTCCATCAAATACTGTCGGTTCGGGGAGCGGAACTTCTTTTGCATGCCCCAATATGGCAGGCATGGGAACCTGCCTCTGGCAGGGTTTTCCTGAATTCAATAATATGAAAATCATCAGCGCCATACAACATGCCGGCAGTATCTTTTCTTCTCCCGATAACAGGATTGGATATGGCATTCCGGATATGAAAGCCGCATTTTCCTCCTTGCTTGCTGACTTTGCAACTTCTGCAGTTTCGATCGATAATTGCACAGCATCGGTAAACTGGATGAGCAAAGATGCAGGAACAATGAAATATGAAATAGAAAGAAAAACTGCTTTGGATACAGCCTTTCATAAAATTGGAGAAACTGTTCCACCACCGGGTGCCATCTTTACAAAACATTCTTATCAGTATAACGATGACCTGACAAACCTGTCAAACGGAACAATTCAATACCGTATCCGTCAGATCATTGATACCAGTGCAGTAAATTTCAAAGCAGTTTATATTGATACGGCATCCACCTTATTTACATCAGACTGCACCCTGGTCACTGCGGACAAATTCTATGTCATTCCAAACCCGGCATCGAACGGGCAGGCAAAACTTGTAGTTGAAACTACCTATCCTGTTCCTTATATGGCCATCGCCGTTTATGATATGAAGGGAGGATTAGTGATCAGATTGAATCAATCTAAAACCCCGGGAAGAACCATCATAGATCTCCCGGTCAACAGGCTTGCAAAAGGAAAGTATTTCGTCAAAGTGTACAACGCTAAAAAAGCAATAGGCACAACCAGCTTCCTGAATTTATAAGGCCTTCCTGAAGATTGCAATAAACATGGAATCAGCTTTCATTTCAAAACCTTTTAGCAATTCCATTCTCACCAGTTGCATACCCGTATTCAATTTTATAAAATCAGCAGCTTCCTCATTTTCTTTTTTAAAAACAGAACAGGTAATATAAACAAAATAACCACCCGGTTTCAGGCTGCCGGCAACAGACAAAACTATTTTTTTCTGAACTACTGCATACTCATTGATCGCACCCGGTTCAAAAAAATACAACTGTTCCGGGGTACGGCTCCAGGTACCGCTGCCGGTACACGGCACATCAGCAATGATGAGATCAAAATTTTTACGGGCCATTTCTGAATGGCGTGATAAGTCAGCAATGAAGCTTTGATAATTTTTTATTCCCGCTTTATCAAATCTATTTCTCAGGTTAATGAGAATACTCTCCCTTTTATCTGAAACAGTGAGATGAATACCTGGATTCAGATCGTACAACATAATGGATTTGCCGCCGCTGCCTGCACAGCAATCCCAAACCCTGAAGGAAGCAGGTCGCCCGTTACCAGTTGCAAGCTGAATAATTCTCCCGGTTTGTTGTGAACTATAATCCTGAACTACCGCCTCTTTATCAAGCCCGATAACAGAAACGATCTTTGTAGTATTGGCTAATGCGAAACATGAATCAGATATGATCTCAAACCTGATCCCTGCATCCTCCAGTTTTTTCGTTACAGCTTGCGCAAATCCGGGGCGTATGCGCAGAAACAGATCAGGTTGAATCAAAAAAGATTCACAGAATTTTTCATAATCAATTCCATTGCTCAATTCATCTTTCCACGGAAAAATTTGAGAAAAAGAATACCGGGGATTAAGAACAGCTTCTTTTTCTTTAGGGCTTAAATTCACTATTTCATTCCAACCGGGTCTTAGCTGATCAAGTATATCATTTTTTTCAGTGGAGCATAAAAACAATCCCCGTAAAATTTCTTCTTCAATCCCGGAAAGGATCATATTATCATTCTCTGGTGATCGGGGAGTTGTCCGAAAATAACCATAACACAGCTGATTGATCTGCTTCCGGTCTTTAGCGCCGAATTTTTTATTCTGTGCAAAGTATTTTTTCAGGAATAAGGCAAATGGTTCATTGCCCTTATAAAGGGAAAGGATCTTGGCAGCAGAATTCAGGTATGAATGAAAGCGGCTCACCGTAGAGGCTTACAATTCCAGCAAAGTTTTTACAGGATCTTTCCCGATCAATAATTGTTCAGGATTTTCCAGTAACTCTTTTACTCTTACCAGAAAACTCACTGATTCCCTGCCATCAATGATCCTGTGATCATAACTTAATGCCAGGTACATCATAGGCCGGGCAACGACCTGCCCATTTATAACAACCGGGCGTTCCTGAATCTTATGCATTCCAAGAATGGCGCTTTGAGGAAGATTGATGATCGGGGTACTCATCAGAGATCCGAAGACACCACCGTTGGTAATGGTGAAAGTTCCTCCCTGCAGATCATCAAGAGTTAATTTATTATCTCTTGCTTTGGTTGCAAGTTCGATAACTTTCTTTTCTATATCTGCCATACTCAGGCTTTCCGCATTCCGGATTACAGGAACAGTCAAACCTCTTGGAGTTGAAACCGCAATGGAAATATCACAATAGTCATGATAAATAAGCTGATCACCGTCAATGTATGCATTCACTGTAGGCCATTCCTGCAAAGCGATACAACAGGCTTTTGCAAAAAAACTCATGAATCCCAACCCTACTCCATGTGCCTCTTTGAATTTCTCTTTGTATTTGCTCCTGATCTCCATAATACGGCTCATGTCAGCGTCATTAAAAGTTGTGAGCATGGCAGTAGAGTTTTTTGCCTCTACCAGCCTCCGCGAAATGGTTTTTCGCAACTGGCTCATTTTCTCTTTACGTTCCTCACGGCCAAACAGAGCTTTACCCCCCGTAACTTTTCCCGGATTCGCCAAAGCAGCAAGAACATCATCTTTCAATATTTTTCCTCCAGCACCTGTCGGGGCAATGGAAGAAGCATCCACATGCCTGTCCATGATAATAGCAGAAGCTACAGGAGTAGCTTTCACAGTTGGTTCTGAAGCTGGGGCCTGGGGTTTTTCTTCAACAACAACCGGCTTTTCTGCTTTCTTTTTCTTTTCTTCCTTTTTATCAACAGGAGGCGGCGTAACAGATGCAGGTTTAGTGGCTGTTTCATCTATAGATGCCAGCACATCGCCTACTTTAAGTGTATCGCCTTCTTTAACTTTTGCCTTCAGTACACCTGCTTCTTCTGCATTTACTTCAAAAGTTGCTTTTTCACTTTCCAATTCTGCGATCACTTCATCCCGCTCTACATAATCGCCATCTTTTTTTACCCATTGCAATAAAGTTACTTCGCTGATGGATTCTCCTACTGTTGGAACTTTTATATCAATCATAGAACTAAATTCTTTGTGTTCTCCTCTCTGCTTTTTGGCAAATCAGAAAAAGATTATATTGTAAATGCTGTTTCAATGATCTCTGCCTGTTCCTGTGCATGCACCTTGGCATAACCAGTAGCAGTGGAAGCAGAAGGTTGCCGGCTGATCACTCCATAATTAATACTTTTCAGGTTCATTTGTAAAAAAGAAGCCGCACCCATATTTAATGGTTCTTCCTGCACCCAAAACCACATTGCCTTACTGTATTTCCTGTACAGTTGCTCTAATTGTGTTGCTGGCAATGGGTACAATTGTTCTACACGTATCAACGCAATGTCAGATCGCTTGTCTTTTTGCCGGCGTTGCTCCAGATCAAAATAAATTTTACCGCTGCAGAACAAAAGCTTTTTCACTTTTGCAGCATCAACAGAACCATCATCGATCACTTCGTTGAACTTACCATGGGTAAATTCTTCCATCAAAGAATAAGACCCCGGGTGTCGGAGATTAGCTTTTGGAGAAAAATTGATGAGTGGCTTACGGAAAGGCCAGATCACCTGTCGTCTCAGCCCATGAAAGAAATTTGATGCGGTCGTAATATTGGTAACCACCAGGTTCAATTCTGCACACATTTGTAAAAAACGCTCCATCCTGCCACTGCTGTGTTCAGGTCCTTGCCCTTCGTATCCGTGAGGTAATAACAGAACAACCCCATTCATCCTGTTCCATTTCTGTTCTCCGGCAGAAATATACTGGTCCATCATTACCTGAGCTTCATTGGCAAAATCGCCAAACTGGGCTTCCCAAAGCACCAGCGCATTCGGATTAGCTAATGCATATCCGTATTCAAATCCCAGCACTCCGTATTCGCTCAGCAACGAATTATAAATTCTGAATTTCCCTTTTGCACCGGGAACACTGCTCAATCGGTTATACGCCTGGTCTGTATTTTCATCCCGGAGAATAGCATGACGATGGGAAAAAGTTCCCCGCATTACATCCTGTCCACTCATCCGGACATCCTTTCCTTCCAACAGTAAACTCCCATACGCAAGCAATTCAGCTGTTGCCCAATCTACTTTATGTTCTGTTTCAAACAGGTGCAATTTATCGTGCAATATCTTTTCAATCTTACGCAATGGCTTGAAATCATCAGGCCATTTCATAATCGCATCAAATACAGTTTTGAAATTTTCATTACTGATTGCCGTTACAGGTGATTGCTCAAAATCCTGTGAGGTTGCTTTTCGTAAACTCTTCCACCAGATTTCCGGAGGCTGATAATGATAAGGCAGTGGATTTTGTTTTACATCATCGAGCCGCTCCTGAAGATCATTCCAGAATTTTTTTTCCATTTCCTTTGCAAGATCCTGTGCATCCAGTTCTCCGTTTTCCAATAAATATTTTACATAAACTTCCCGTGGATTCGGGTGTTTGTCAATCAACTCATATAAACGTGGCTGAGTGAATTTAGGATCATCACCTTCATTATGTCCGTGCCTGCGATAACATACCATATCCACAAATATATCTGAATTGAACTTCTGCCGGTATCGGGTTGCAATTTCTACACAACGCACTACTGCTTCAGGGTCATCACCGTTTACGTGCAATACAGGTGCCTGAATAGTTGCAGCAAAAGAGGTGCAATAATCCGATGAACGGGCATCATCAAAATCAGTGGTAAAACCAATTTGGTTGTTGATCACAAAATGGATCGTTCCGCCGCTGTAATATCCATCCAAACCACTCATTTGAAGTACTTCGTAAACGATACCCTGACCCGCAAGTGATGAATCGCCATGTATCAGGATAGGGAGGATCTTATCAAAATCACTGTGGTACATCACATCAGCTTTCGCTCTTGAAAATCCGATAACAACAGGATCCACCGACTCAAGGTGTGACGGATTAGGCATAAGTTTCAGGTGGATCGTTTTACCGTTTCGGGCTGTCAACTCGCTTCCGTAACCCATATGATACTTTACATCGCCGCTCCCCATAGTTTGATCCGGCTTGAGTACTGCTTCAAATTCACTAAATATTTGTTCATAAGTTTTACCCATGATATTTGCCAATACATTCAGCCTGCCGCGATGCGCTATCCCGATTACAACCTCCTGCACATCATTTTCAGAAGCAACATTGATGATCGTATCCAATGCTGCAATAGTTGTCTCACCTCCCTCCAGTGAAAACCTTTTTTGCCCTACAAACTTTGTGTGGAGGAATTTTTCAAAGATTACCCCCTGGTTTAATTTTTCCAGGATATGCCGGCGCTGTGGCAGCGAAAATGGCTGATGAAGAGTTGTTTCCACTTCATGCTCCAGCCAGTCTACCCGTTCCTGGGTGAATAAAGAATCATATTCGACACCTACATGACTTGCATAACACTTGGTCAGATGATCAAGAATTTGTTTAAGGGTGGTTCTTCCCAATCCAAGAAACTTACCTGATTCAAATTCTGTATTCAGATCACTTTCGCTTAATCCGAAATATTTCAATTCCAGGTTAGCCCCTCTGTCTTTCCTTTTCCGGATCGGGTTTGTATCTGCAATCAAATGGCCTTTTCTACGGTATCCCAATATCAGGTTATACACTGCAAATTCTCTTGTGAGCTGAGCAGCATCGGATAGAACAAGTTGAACCGGTGCTGACATTTCTGTTACTGCATGGCCATTAGTGGCAGTAGAACTGACTGCAAAATCAAAGCCCTCGAAAAACTTACGAAACTCCGGATCAACTGCAGCGGGATCCTTAGCAAAATCCCGGTACATATTTTCAATAAAAGCCGGGGATGAATTAGTGATATATGTAAAATCTTTCATTACATTTTCAACACGGAAAAGACCGGTTTTTCAGATGCAAATATCGTTTAAAATATGCTAATTGCTGAAAATAGCCGGAATACCTGCATTTACCGCTTTTTAATCCCCTGTTCCAGGAAAGAAAGCTTCTTTCCGATAATAAATTTTCAAATCTAAATTTCAGAGTTTAGCCCTGCTGCCTTACCTTTGCCCGCCCGGTCAAACGGGAGAAAATTTAAAACTATTTTTATCCGCCCGGTCAAACGGGCCATCCTTAAAAACTTATTTTAAATGGCTAATCATAGCGCTACACAAAAAGATGTAAGGCAGGCTGCCAAACGCCGTGAAAGAAATAAATATTACGGAAAAACAACTCGTAATGCTATCCGTGATCTGAAAAAAGCAGGCACTGAAGATGCAGCAAAGAAGCTCCCCGAAGTGATCAGTATGATTGATAAGCTGGCAAAAAAGGGGATCATTCACAAAAACAAAGCGGCTAATATGAAAAGCAAGCTGACTAAGAAAAAAGTTGCAGGCAAATAATTTTTTATCATAATTTATTTGAAAGGCATTCTGAAACGGAATGCCTTTCTTATTTTTAGAGTTCAATATTCAAATATGAAAAAATTATTCCCCTTCATCATCCTTTTACTTTCCATTTCGGTTTATAGCCAGAAAATTACAACCAGGTTTGAACAATCCGGAGGCAAACAATCCCCCGCTTATTTTGAAATCGTTGACTGGTGGAAAAAACTTGATCAGATTTCCAACAAAGTCAAAATGCTGACCATGGGCCCGAGTGATGCAGGCTTCCCGTTGAATCTGGTAATGGTTTCCAATGATGGTGACTATAATTTTCAAAGCATTCACAAAAAAAACAGAAAGATCATCTTTATCATAAATGGAATTCATCCCGGCGAGCCGGATGGTATTGATGCAAGCATGCTGATGGTGCGTGATATTGTGATCAATAAATACAAGATCCCTGATGATATTGTACTGGCCATAATCCCTGTTTATAATATCGGTGGATGCCTGAACCGAAGCCCTTATTACCGCATAGATCAGAATGGGCCGGAAGAAAAAGGATTTCGTGGCAATTCGCAAAATCTTGACCTGAACCGTGATTTTATCAAATCAGACTCAAAAGAAGCAAGATCATTTGCAGAAATATTTCATTTGCTTGACCCTATCGTTTTTATAGACAATCATGTAAGCGATGGAGCCGATTATCAACATGTGATGACATTGCTTGTATCGCAGCACAACAAATTAGGAGGTGCAATGGGTGAATACATGAACAAAGAATTCGAACCGGGAATATATGCTTTGATGAAACAAAAAGGGTATGACCTTGTTCCATACGTTAATGCTTTCGGTGACACCCCGGAAACAGGCTGGTCAGAATATTGGGATAGCCCGAGGTATAGTAGTGGTTATGCCACATTGTGGCACACATTCGCATTTGTTCCCGAATCACATATGCTGAAACCATATGATCAGCGGGTAAAAGCTACCTATGCTATCATGCAATGTTTTATTGCCTTTACAGAAAAGAATGGAGAAAAAATGAAAGCCTTGAAACAACAGACCATTCAGGCAGAAAAGGCCCAGGCCGAATTTCCGGTCAGTTGGACGCTGGATAAATCGCAGTTTGCAACAATTACTTACAAAGGTTATGCAGCGGAGAAAAAACTGAGCGACGTTTCCGGTTTACCAAGATTATATTATGACCGAAATAAGCCTTTCGAAAAGCAGGTTCCGTTTTATAACTACTATAAAGTTACAAACACACTGCAAAAGCCCACAGCCTATGTAATTCCGCAGGGATGGTGGAAAGTGATCGATCTTCTCAAACTTAATAAAGTACAAATGATCCCCCTGCAAAAAGATACTGCAATCGAAGTTCTGGTCTATCACATTGATGATTACAAATCGTCACCGAGACAATATGAAAATCATCATCTGAACAACAATGTAAAAATTGCCGTAAGTAAACAGAAAATGAATTTCCGGAAAGGAGACTATTACATCCCGATGAACCAGGATGCCAACCGTTTCCTTATTGAAACACTGGAACCACAGGCTGAAGATTCTTATTTTGCCTGGAATTTTTTTGATGCAATACTCGGGCAGAAAGAAGGTTTTGCCGGCTATTCTTTTGAAGATATTGCTGCTGAATATCTGAAAAAAAATCCTGAGTTAAAGGCAAAGCTCGATGAGAGAAGAGCAAGCGACTCTTCATTTGCAAAAAGCGCTAATGCGCAACTGAATTTTGTTTTCCAGAATTCACCATACTTCGAACCGGTGAGTAACCGGTATCCGGTATTCAGAATTGTAGAATAAAAAAATAATATTCCGGCAATGCATTACCATCAGCCAGGAGATACATAGCCTTATCGGCGGATCGGCTTGGGAAAGAATACGATATCCTGATGAAGCTTATCTGGCAACCGGGCATAAAAAAGCCCTCCGGAAAAATCTGAAGGGCTTAATAATAAATATGGCAGCTACCTACTCTCCCGTATTGTGGTACAGTACCATCGGCCATGAGGGGCTTAACTTCTCTGTTCGGTATGGGAAGAGGTGAACACCCTCTGTAAAACCACCATAAAGCATTGAGTTAACTGGTTAGTTAGTTGATGCAGATTGATTGGCAAAACCAGACCAAATGTTCAACTAATAACAAATCAACTGAAATAAGATCATATTGGGATTGTTAGACAGTATCTAAAGAAAAAAATTAAAGCATACGGGCAATTAGTACTACTCGGCTTTAGTGTTACCACTTTTACACCTGTAGCCTATCAACGTCATAGTCTCTGACGGCCCTTAAAAGTAAACTCATCTTAAGGAAGGTTTCACGCTTAGATGCTTTCAGCGTTTATCCTGTCCATACATAGCTACTCAGCATTGCACCTGGCGGCACAACTGATACACCAGAGGTATGTACGACCCGGTCCTCTCGTACTAAGGTCATGTCCTCTCAATTTACTCACGCCCACCACAGATAGGGACCGAACTGTCTTGCGACGTTCTGAACCCAGTTCACGTGCCACTTTAATCGGCGAACAGCCGAACCCTTGGGACCTTCTCCAGCCCCAGGATGTGACGAACCGACATCGAGGTGCCAAACCTCCCCGTCGATGTGAACTCTTGGGGGGGATCAGCCTGTTATCCCCGG